>DATGZH010000054.1:0-32969 GCA_035297265.1 Acidimicrobiales bacterium
GGAGCGGAACTTCGCCCAACGTCGGCTTGACGATCTTTTCGATCGTCCGGCGGTGCTCGCGCAGCGTGGTCGGCGACAGGCCCTTCAGAACCGTGGCCTTCTCCAGCCATCGGTCGAGGAGGGAGCCAAGGGTGGCTGAAGGGCTCGAGTGGTCGACTGCTGAGACCTCGGCCACGAGCTTGGACAGCTGATCGTCCGCCGCCTTCGCATCCCCGGTGAAGTTCCGAGAGACATAGACCGGCTTGCCCGAGGCGGGCGAACGGCCGGCGTAGATCCTCAGCTGCCAGACCGTCGCCGTGCCCCGTCCTCGCAGCTTGCGCCGAGAGCCCTTCACGATCGTGATCGTACCAAATATGGCTTGAGATATGGCTTACATGAGAGGGCCATCTGCAGAAATACGCTCTGAACTGGAGCCTGGGAGGAGATTTGAACTCCTGACCTGCGCATTACGAGTGCGCTGCTCTACCGACTGAGCTACCCAGGCGATCGCGGCAGGCAAAGCCACGCTCGGCCGACGAGCCTACCGGCCCTCCGGATCGCCCCCGGATGCCGGACCCGCTCCGTTGCCGTGCACCCGCGATGGGTGTCGGGCCATCCCCCAGGCCGTAATAGGGGGAAGGCCGGGTAGGCGTCCGACCGCTCGTGGTTCATCGTGATGGGCATGGCCACCAGGTCGTGCCGGACGCCCGGCGGGCGGGCTGCCCGCTGGCGTTGCAGCCTGGGCCGTAACCTTTGGCCAGTGGAGCGGAGCGTCCTGGCGGGCATATCAGCCTTCCGCTGGCTTGCTGGGTGTGGATGGCGATGGTCCTCGTGGTGGACCGTCACCTTCTCGTCCGGCCGTGGCTGGCCTACGGGTTGGTGGCCCTCGCCCTGGTGGTGACGGTGGTCCTCACCGTCGAGCTCCGCGCCGATGCGGCGAAGCTGCTGCAGCCCCCGGCCGTCGTGGGCGAGCTGGTCGTGGCCTGCGCCGTGTTCGTGCTGGGCGGCCTGGCCTACGAGTCGGGCGGGGGCTTCGCCAGCTCCCAGTCGCTCGGCGTGGCCTGGCCGGTGGCCTCGGTCCTCACTGCCGCGGTCGCCTGGGGACCGCTCGCAGGGCTCCTGAGCGGCGTGCTCGTCGGACTCGCCCGCGTCGGGGGGGCGGTGCTGAACGGGGTGGCCCTCGCCTTCGACAGCCACGACGCCGTGGCCCTCCTCACGCCGCTCGTCATCTTCGCCATCGCCGGCGGCACCCTCGGCTACCTCGCCCGCCTCCTCCGGCGGGCCGAGTCCGACGTCGCCGCGGCCAAGGCCCGTGAGGAGGTGGCCCGGACCCTCCACGACGGGGTCCTCCAGACCCTGGCCCTCGTCGAACGGCGCACCGACGATCCCGACCTGGCCCGGTTGGCCCGGGAGCAGGAGCTCGACCTCCGGGCCTTCCTCGCCGGCCCGCCCGCCGGGACGCGGCGCGGCGCCGCCCAGCCGGTGAACGGCCGGGGGGCGCCGGGGGACCTCCTGTCCCAGCTGCGCTCGGCCGGCGCCACCTACGAGCGGGCCTACGGGGGCCGGGTGGACCTCGTCCTCGCCGACGACCTCCCGGCCCTCGACCCCGCGGTGGCCCGGGCCCTCGCCGGAGCGGTGAGCGAGGCCCTCACCAACGCCGGCAAGCACGGGGGCGCCGACCGGGTCACCGTGTTCGTAGAGCCCGACGGGCACGAGCGCCCGCGCCGCCCCGGTCGGCGGGCCGGTCACGTCTTCTGCTCGGTGAAGGACGACGGGCGCGGCTTCGACCCGGCCGCGGTGGCCGAGGGGATGGGGCTCTCCCGCTCGGTGCGCGGCCGCATCGAGGAAGTCGGGGGACGGGTCGAGCTCGTGGCCCGGGAGGGCGCCGGCACGGAGGTGCGGCTGTGGGTGTGATCCGCGTGGTCCTCGCCGACGACCACCCCATCTGGCGGACCGGCGTGCGCACCGATCTCGGCGACGACTTCGACGTGGTCGGGGAGGCCGGGGACGTCGACGAGGCGGTGGCCCTCGTGAAGGCGGAGCGGCCGGACCTCGTCGTCTGCGACCTGCACATGCCGGGCGGCGGCGGGCTGGCCGTCGTGCGGGCATGCAGCGGAGAGACCCGGATCGTGATGCTCACCGTCTCGGAGGCCGAGCGTGACCTCCTCGACGCGGTGGCCGCCGGCGCCGTGGGCTACCTCGTGAAGTCCACCCCCCCGGACGAGCTGCGCGTTGCGCTCCTGCGGGCCGGCGGCGGCGAACCGGTCTTCTCCCCCGCGCTGGCCGGGCTCGTGCTCGGTGAGTTCCGACGCCTCTCGCGCTCGTCCGGCGACGTCCAGGGCCTGACCGAGCGGGAGCGGGAGGTGCTGCAGCTGGTGGCCCGGGGTCACACCTACAAGGAGATCGGCGAGCAGCTCTTCATCTCGGAGAAGACCGTCGAGAACCACGTCCGCAACATCTTGGGCAAGCTCCACCTCAGCCGGAAGAACGAGCTGATCCGCTACGCCCTCGAGCATGGGATCGAGTGAACCCGACCACCCCGGGAGTGTCGGCTCGCCCGCCCCAAGGTCCTGTCCCGCACGACGGGACCCACGTGTCCGTCCGGGAGTCGGCGGTCTTCTGCTCGTCGGACGTGCTCGTGGTCTCGGGCGCGCCGGGCGCGGCCGCTGGGGACTGCTACGTCGTCCCCGCCGGAGCCAGGTTCGGCACGTTCGCGCTGGCCGTGAACTTCGTGGTCTTCGCCCTCTGACCTGTCGGGCAGACGCCGCCAGGCCGTGCGACGGGCGAGCGCCCGGTGCTCAGACGCCGAGAGCAGAGAGCCGGACGAGGAGCGCCTCGAGGAGGAGGGTCTCGTTCGGGTTGTGCTCGAGCGACGCCGCGGCCTCCGTGAGCAACCCGATGGCCGCCTCGTAGCCGCGGGCCTCGAACGGGCTCTGGCCGTTGCCGGCCCGCAGGGCGTCGGTCATGCGGTCGCGATAGGCGCGGGCCAGCACGCCCAGCCCGGCCCGCAGCTCGTCGGTGCGCCACCGGCGCTCCTCGCGGTGCTGGTGGTCGGTGATCTCCCGCTTGCCGGGGATGGTCTTGTTGCCGAGCGACTCGGCCTCGTCGGCGAGGCGGGCCAGCTCGTCGGCGTGCTCACCCCGCAGCGGCTCGAGCGCGCCGTCGATGGACTGGAGGAGGGCCCGGGCCAGCTCGCCCGCCACCGCGCCCGTGCCGTCGAGGCGGGCGGGGACCGACCGCCACAGCTCGAGGCGGGCGACGTAGGAGGCGTCCTCGGCCAGGAGGCGGGCCCGGTCGAGGTCGCCACCGGCCCCCTCGGCCACGAGCGCGGCGCGCGACGGCTCGAGCCCCCGGGCCACGAGCCAGTCCACGAGGGCGGCCTGGGGCACCGGCGGGAAGGCCACCTCGACGCAGCGGCTGGCCACCGTGACGAGCTCGGGGGGCAGGTCGTCGGCCAGGAGCACGAAGACCGTGGAGGGCGGGGGCTCCTCCACCGTCTTGAGCAGGGCCGGCGCCGAGCGCACGGCCAGGTGGACGTCGGTCACGACGAGGACCTGGCGGGCCGCCTCGAAGGGCCGCCGCTGGGCCAGGCCCACCAGGCGCCGGGCCTCGTCCACCCCGAGCTGGGCCCCGGTGCGCTCGACGAGCACGCAGTCGGGGTGCGTGCCGGCGAGGGCCCGCTGGCAGGTCGAGCAGGTCCCACATCCACCGGCCGGGCAGAGGAGCGCGGCGGCGAAGCCCCGGGTGGCCGCCCGGGCCCCCGAGCCCGGCGCGCCGAGGAAGAGGTAGGCGTGCACCGGGTGACGGGCCGCCGCCCGGAGGGCGGCCACCGCGGCCGGCTGGCCGACCACGTCGGCGAAGAGCGCGGCCACCGGAGGGGCGTCGTCGGGGAGGGCGCCGTCGGAGACGGCGCGGTCGCGCTCGGCCTCGGCCCGGAGGGTCACCGGTCCACCCTACGAGGCGTCGATGGCCAACCGAGTCGGTCGCGCACGGCTCGCTCGATCGCCGCGGCGACGGTCTCCTCGTCGGGGCGGCCGTCGACGACGACCCAGCGGTCGGCGTCGGCCTCGGCGAGGAAGCCCTTGCGCACCCGCTCGAAGAACGCCGGGTCGAGCCGCTCCAGCCGGTCGGGCCGGCCCGTCCCGAGGCGCTGGACGGCTTCGTCGACCGGCAGGTCCACGAGGACAGAGAGGTCGGGCCACCGGCCACCGGCCGCCCACCCGACGAGCGGCCGGAGGACGTCGGCCCCGAGCTGCCGACCCCAGCCCTGGTAGGCGAGCGTCGAGCCCGAGAACCGGTCGGTCACCACCCAGCGACCCTCGGCGAGGGCCGGACCGACCACCTCGTCGACGTGCTGGGCCCGGTCGGCCGCCATGAGGAGCGCCTCGGCCCGCGGCGAGGGTCCGCCGCCGTCGGGGTCGAGGAGGAGGGCCCGGAGGGACCGGCCGAGCTCGGTGGCGCCGGGTTCGAACGTCAAGAGCGCGCCGAGCCGCTGGGCCAGTCGGCGGGCCTGGGTGGTCTTGCCCGAGCCGTCGACGCCTTCGAGGGCGATCAGCCGGCCCGGCCGGGGCCCGGTCACGACCGGGCGGGTCGGGGGGCGGCGACCGGGGTCACTCGTCCCCGTCGCCCTCGCCGTCGCTCGGGGACGTCGCCGCCACCTCGGCGGCGACCGTCGCCGTCGCGGCCTTCCTCGGCGCGCTCGCCTTCTTGGCCCCGGTCCTCGCGGTGGCGGTCTTCTTCGTCGCGGCCTTCTTCTTGGCCGGCGCCTTCTTGGCCGCCGCCTTCTTCTTCGCCGGTCGGCGCCGGGTCGACGGACCGGCGGCCCGCCGCTCGGCCAGGAGCTCGGCGGCCCGCTCGGCCGTGATCGTCCAGGTGTCGTCGCCCTGCCGGAGCGAGGCGTTGGTCGTGCCGTCGGTCACGTAGGGGCCGTAGCGGCCGTCGCGCACCACCATGGCCAGCCCGGTGTCGGGGTCGGCCCCGAGCTCGCGGAGCGGACCGGCCGGGGCCCGGCCGCGCCGGGTCTTCGGCTGGGTGAACACCTCGCGGGCCTCGTCCAGGGTGATCGTGAGGAGCTGTTCCTCGCCGGTGATGCTCCGGGTGTCGGTGCCCCGCTTCAGGTAGGGGCCGAACTTCCCGTTCAGGGCCACGACCTCCTCCCCGGTCTCGGGGTCCTGGCCGAGGCTGCGGGGGATCGTGAGCAGCTCGAGCGCCTGGTCGAGCGTGAGCGTCTCGAGCGACATCGTGGCGAAGAGCGAGGACGTCTTGGGCTTGCCACTCCCCTCGCTGCTCTCGCCGAGCTGGACGTAGGGGCCGAAGCGGCCCGAGCGGACGAGGACGGCCAGGCCGGTCTCGGGGTCCTGGCCGAGCACCCGGTCGCCCGACGGCGCGGTGAGCAGCTCGTCGGCCCGCTCGATCGTGAGCTCGTCGGGCGCCAGGTCCTCGGGGAGGGAGGCCCGCTCCTCGCCCCGCTGGAGGTAGGGGCCGTACTTGCCCACCCGCACGACGATGTCGCGCCCTTCGCGGTCCGGCCCGAGCGGGATCGAGTTGATCTCCCGGGCGTCGATCTCGCCGAGGTGCAGGGCCACGGCGCCCTTCAGGCCGATCCGACCGGTCTCGCCGGCCACCGCCGAGGCGCCGTTGCCGTTGCCCTTCGCCGCACCGTTGCCGTTGCCGCGGCCGTTCGCTCCGGCGTCGTCGTGCCCGTCGGCCGTACTCCCGCCGGGCACCGCACCCTCGCCGAAGTAGAAGCGGGTCAGCCAGGGGAGGGCCTCCTCCCGGCCGCTGGCGATCTCGTCGAGGTCGTCCTCCATCGCCGCCGTGAAGCCGTAGTCGACGAGGTCGCCGAAGTACCGCTCGAGCAGCGTGACGACGGCGAAGGCCGTCCAGCTCGGCACGAGGGCCGTGCCCTTCTTCCACACGTAGCCCCGGTCGAGGATCGTGGCGATGACGCTCGCGTACGTCGACGGCCGCCCGACGCCCAGCTCCTCCATGGCCTTCACGAGCGAGGCCTCGGTGTAGCGGGCCGGCGGCTGGGTGCTGTGCGAGCCGGGCTCCAGGCCGAGGGCCGGGACCACGTCGCCCTCGACGAGGGCCGGCAGCACGACCTCGCGCTCGGCCAGCTCGGCCTCGGGGTCGTCCTCGCCCTCCACGTAGGCCCGGAGGAACCCGGGGAAGCTGATCACCCGGCCGTTGGCCACGAACTCCGCCTCGGCGCCGCCGAGGACCGTGGCGCCCTCGGGCATCGTCCCGACCAGCCGCACCTGGGCGCTCGTGCCGCGGGCGTCGGGCATCTGTGAGGCGAGCGTGCGCATCCAGATGAGCTCGTAGAGCCGGAGCTCGTCGCCCGACAACCCCTGGCGGGCCTGGTCGGGCGCGCGGAAGACCTCGCCGGCGGGGCGGATGGCCTCGTGGGCCTCCTGGGCGTTCTTCACCTTGCGCTCGTAGCGCCGCGGCTGGTCGGTCACGTACTCGGGGCCGTAGAGCGCGGCCGCCTGGGAGCGCGCCGCTTGGAGGGCCTCGTCGGAGAGGGCAGTCGAGTCCGTGCGCATGTAGGTGATCCAGCCCTGCTCGTAGAGGCGCTGGGCCACCTGCATGGCCCGCTGGGCGCTGAAGCGGAGCTTGCGCCCGGCCTCCTGCTGGAGGGTGGAGGTCATGAACGGCGCGGCCGGCGAGCGCTTGAACGGCTTCTCGGTGACCGAGCGCACCGTGAACGTCCGGCCGGCGAGGCCCTCGGCCAGCGCCTGCGCCTCGGCCTCCCCGAGCACCCGGTTGGGGCCGGCGGTGAGCTCACCGGTGCTGTCGAAGTCGCGCCCGGTGGCGAGGGAGGTCCCGTCGACCGCCACGAGCGTGGCCCCGAAGCTGTCGGGGCCGCCGGTCGGCTCGTCGCGGGCCGGCGCGCCGAGGGTGGCCTCGACGCCCCACCAGGTGGCCGCCCGGAAGCGCATCCTCGCCCGCTCCCGCTCGACCACCATGCGGGTGGCCACGCTCTGCACCCGGCCGGCGGAGAGCCGGGGCATGACCTTCTTCCAGAGGACCGGCGAGACCTCGTAGCCGTAGAGACGGTCGAGGATGCGCCTCGCCTCCTGGGCGTCGACGAGGCGGCGGTCGAGCTCGCGCCACTCCTCCACCGCTCGCTGGATGGCGGCCGGGGTGATCTCGTGGAACACCATGCGCTTCACCGGTACCTGCGGGGCGAGCACCTCGGAGAGGTGCCAGGCGATCGACTCGCCCTCCCGGTCCTCGTCCGTCGCCAGGTAGAGCTCGTCGGCGTCCTTCAGCTGACGCTTGAGGTTGGCCACCACCGACTTCTTGTCCGGCGAGACGACGTAGAGCGGCTTGAAGCCGTTGTCCACGTCGACCCCGAGGCGGGCCCACCCCTCGCCCTTGTAGGCGGCCGGCACCTCGTCGGCGCCGCGGGGGAGGTCCCGGATGTGGCCGACGGAGGACTCGACCACGAAGTCGGGCCCGAGCATCGAGCTGATGGTGCGGGCCTTGGCCGGGGACTCCACGATGACGAGGGCCTTACCCACGGCGCCCCACCACCTCGCGGCAGCGGGCCGCCCCGGCGCGGCGCGGCCGGCTCCCGGCTGCTCGCTCCCCCTCGCTCCCTCTCGTGTTCACGGGTACCTCGGCCTCTTCGGTCGGTCCGGACGGTGTCCTTGGCCCCCGACGTGTGCCGACAGGCTCACGGCCGGCCCGCAACCTGTCAAGAGCAGGGCGGCCTGAGCTGGGCTTTTCGGCGGGCGGCCCGGCCGTCAGTCGGCGCTGGCCACCGTCGCCGGTTCCGCCGGTTCGGCGGGGGCCGCCACCGGCTGGGCCGGGGCGGCGCCGTCGCCGGCCGACAGCCCCTCGGTCTTGCGCTTGGAAAAGGCTATCGACCCGAGCAGGACCACCAGCGCGACCCCCACGATCACGAAGCGGACGTCGTTGTTGCGCAGCGTGATCACGGCCGGCAGGACCAGGAGCGACACCAGGTTCATCACCTTGATGAGCGGGTTCAGGGCCGGGCCAGCGGTGTCCTTGAAGGGGTCGCCCACGGTGTCGCCGATGACCGCGGCCTTGTGGGACTCGGAGCCCTTGCCCCCCTCGTGGCCGTCCTCGATGTACTTCTTGGCGTTGTCCCAGGCCCCGCCGGAGTTGGACAGGGTGTTGGCCATGAGCTGGCCGGTGAGGATGGCCGCGGCCAGGAAGGCCCCGAGGGCCCGGTAGTTGATGCCGAAGCCCACGATGATCGGCGTGAGGATGGCGAGGAGGGCGGGGGTGGCCAGCTCCCGCTGGGCGGCGGCGGTGCAGATCGAGATGACCCGCCCGTACTCGGGCTTCTCGGTGTAGTCCATGATCCCGGGGTGCTCGCGGAACTGGCGGCGCACCTCCTGGACGACGGTGCCGGCCGAGCGCCCGACGGCCCGGATGGCGAGCGACGAGAACAAGAAGGCCACCGAGCCGCCGATGAGGAGGCCGATGAACGTGGTCGGGTTGGCCACGTTGATCTGGGTGGCCAGGTTCTGGAAGAGCTTGGGCCCGTTCACGTGGAGGCCCAGCTGGGACCCGATCGTCTCGATGAACGACGAGAAGAGGGCCACCGAGGCGATGACCGCCGAGCCGATGGCCACCCCCTTCGTGATGGCCTTGGTGGTGTTGCCCACCGCGTCGAGGCTCACCATGACCCGCTCGGCCTCACCGGTGAACTCGCCCGACATCTCGGCCACGCCGGCCGCGTTGTCCGAGACCGGGCCGAAGCTGTCCTCGGAGACGACCATGCCGGCCGTGGCGAGGAGCCCGATGCCGATCAGGGCGACGAGGTAGAAGGTGTACTCGATGTTCCCGCCGCCGAGGCCGATGGCCACGCCGATGGCGGCGGCGATCGCGAGGATGGCCCACACCGAGGACTCGAGGCCGCTGGCGAACCCAGCGAGGACCGTCGTGGCCGGCCCGGTACGGGCGGCCTCGGCGATCTCTTTGACGGGGCTTCGCTCGGTCGAGGTGAACTGCTCGGTGATCTGACTGAGGGCGAGGGCGAGGACCACGCCGGTCAGCACCGCCCAGAAGACCTTCCAGTCGTGGACGTAGAAGTGGGCCACGAGGAGGGCGCCGATGACGGTGAGCCCGGCGGCCGTCCAGAAGCCCCGGTTGATGGGGGCCATGGCGTTGCGGTCGCGGTCGCGGGCCCGGACGACGTAGACGCCGATCACCGAGGAGAAGATCCCGATGGCCGGCACGATGAGCGGGAAGAGGACGGCCGGCGTGGGGTTCTGGTGGATGGAGCGGAAGGCGGCGTAGCCGAGGATGACCGACGAGATGATCGTGATGACGTAGGACTCGAAGAGGTCGGCCGCCATCCCGGCGCAGTCGCCGACGTTGTCGCCCACGTTGTCGGCGATCGTCGCCGCGTTGCGAGGGTCGTCCTCGGGGATGCCCACCTCGACCTTGCCCACGAGGTCGGCCCCGACGTCGGCGGCCTTGGTGAAGATGCCTCCGCCGACCCGCATGAAGAGGGCGATGAGCGAGGCCCCGAAGGCGAAGCCGATGAGCACGGCGGTGGCCGAGTTCTGGAAGATCATCACGATCACCGTGGTGCCGAGGAGGCCGAGGCCCACGCACAGCATCCCGGTGATGGCCCCGGTGCGGAAGGCCACCCGGAGGGCCCCCTTCATCGAGCCGTCCCGGGCCGCCGCCGCGGTGCGGACGTTGCCCCGCACAGCCAGGCTCATGCCGATGAAGCCGGTGAGGCCCGAGCAGGTCGCCCCGGCCAGGAAGCAGAGGGCCCGATAGAGGCCGACCTGGCCGAACGTGAGGGCGATCTCCCCGTTGGGCTTCACCACCTTGGTGGCGGTGAAGAAGATGAGGACGGCGAGCGGGATGATGAGGAAGGCGATGACCCGAAACTGGCGCTTCAAGAAGGCGCTCGCCCCCTCCTGGATGGCCAGGGCGATCTCTTTCATCTTCACGGTGCCCTGGTCGGCGGCCAGCACGCCGCGCATGAGGACGAACCCGGCCAGGATCCCGACGAGGGCCGCCGCCACGGCCACGAAGAGCCAAACCCAGTCGGCCCCGGTGAGGTGGAAGGCCTGGTAGCCGCCTTCTGCTGCGATCATCCCTGCTGGTCCCTTCCTCGTTCGTCCTCGCCCCGCGACCGGGGCGGCAGCGCGTTCACCCGGGGTCGCCGGACGGGTGTCGACGGGCCCGACGGAGGGTCGCTCCGGGCCGGGGAGGGCGCCATCTGCCCCGATGAGCCCGGGCGACGATAGCGACTGGCCCCGCCCCCCGGCAAGGAAACCATCAGCGGCCGTCCTCGTCGGTCGGGACCTCGGCCCCGGCCACCAGCTCGTAGTCGGGGTTCAAGATGGCGAGGCGCCGGCCCCAGGAGCCGACCATGCCCTCAGCTACGAGGCGGGCCCCCGGCTCGATGCCCGGGATGCGGGGTCGGCCCTGGAAGACGAGGAGGAGGCCCCCCGTCCCGTCGGAGAGCACGCACTCCAGGTTGGAGGTGCCGGCCCGGGGCTGGACCCGCACGGAGCGGACCCGCCCGGCCACCCGCACCCGCCGGCGCCACTGGACGCCGCCGATGGGCTCGGTCCCCGCCGAGCGCCGGGCCAGGGCCTTGTCGGCCTCGGACCCCTCCTCGGCCTTGCGCCGGGCGCCCCGCCCGCCCTTGGCCGGGGCCTCGGGCGGGGGCTCGAAGTCGCCGGGCCCGGGGAGCTCGGCCGCCCCGCCGTCGGCCAGCGGCCGGCGCTGCGCCAGGGCCGAGTCGGCGAAGCGGTACCAGCGGCGGCGGCGTCCCGAGAGGTTGTAGGGCACGATCGTGGCCGCCACGTGCGGGACGACGCTCACCACCGCGGCGATGCGGTCGGCCGTGCGGTCGTGGAGGAGGCGCTGCCAACGGTTGACGTAGCCCCGGCGGGGCAGGAGGAGCGTGCACTCCGTGTCCCCGTCGACGACGGCGTCGGCCACGAGCTCGACGGCCGCCCGGCCGAGTCGCCGGTCGGGGCACTCGATCACGTCGAGGGGCAGGCGGGTGAGGCCGAGGCGGCTCCACTCCTCCTCGAGCTGGCGGGCTGCCCGGTTGTCGATGTCGAAGTGCACGGCCCGCAGGTCGTCGGGCGTGAGGGTCCTCGCGTACTGCACGGCCCGGGCCGTGGCCATGTCCAAGCGGTCGACGAGCACCACGACGACGTGGTGCCGGAGGATCGGCGCCTCGCAGGCCTGGACCGCCCCCGCCTCGAGCTCGTGCTCCTCCAACGCGTACTGGCTGTGCAGGCGGATGAGGGCGAACACGCCGAGCGGGAGGATGATGACGATCGTCCAGGCGCCCTCGGTGAACTTGGTCACGATGATGACGATGTCGACCACGAAGGAGAGCACCGCCGCGGTGCCGTTGATGGCGGCCCGCCGCCGCCAGTGGTCCTCCCGGTGGGTGCGGTGGTACTTCACCATCCCCGCCCCGGCCATCGTGAACCCGGTGAACACGCCGATGGCATAGAGCGGGATGAGCTTGTCCACCTGGGCGTTCGTGATCGCCAGCAGGGCCACCGAGACGACGGTGAGCACGATGATCCCGGTCGAGAACACGAGCCGGTGGCCGCGCTTGGTCAGCTGGCGCGGCAGGTAGGAGTCCTCGGCGGCGAAGCTGGCCAGGTAGGGGAAGCCGGTGAAGCTCGTGTTGGCCGCGAGCACCAAGATGAGCATCGTGGCCGCCTGCAGCACGTAGACCAGCGCCTTGCCGATCGGCGCGAGGCCGTAGACGTACTGGCCCACCTGGTAGAGGACGGTGGGGGTACCCGACACGTAGGGCACCGGGTGGGTCAGGACGGAGAGGGCGCTCACCCCGAGGACGAGCGTCCCCAGGATGATGCTCATCCAGACCATCGTGATGCGGGCGTTCCTCGCCTCGGGGCGCCGGAAGACGCTCACGCCGTTCGAGATGGCCTCGGTCCCGGTCAGCGCCGAGCCGCCCGAGGCGAAGGAGCGCAGCAGCACGAAGACCGTGGCCCCGTAGAGAAGGCCGCTCCCCGGCGTGCCCGCCGGGAAGGCCCCGGCCTGGTGAATCGAGTGGTAGTGGAGCTGGCCCGCCGCTGCCTTGGTCGCCCCGACGAGGAGGAGGATCCCCATGTTGAGGATGAAGAAGTAGGTGGGGAAGGCGAAGACCCGGCCGGCCTCGCGTACGCCGCGCAGGTTGGCGTAGGCGATGCCGATCACGAGGGCGATGGCGATGGCGGCCGTGCCCGGGCGGAGCACGGGGAAGGCGGAGGTGAGCGCGGCCACCCCGGCGGCCACCGAGACGGCGACGGTCAGCGTGTAGTCGATGAGGAGCGAGACCGCGGCCACCTGGGCCACGTTCGGGCCGAAGTTCTCCCGGGCCACCACGTAGGCCCCGCCGGCCTTCGTGTACACCTTCACCACCTCGAGGTAGGAGAGAGTGACGAAGACGAGCACCACGATCACCGCCACCGTGACCGGCATGAGGAGCGAGAAGGCGGCCACGCCGACGGCCTTCACGAGCGGGATCAGGGCCTGCTCGGTGGCGTAGGCCGAGGACGAGATGACGTCGGAGGAGAGGACGGCGAGGGCCGTGGGACGGCCCAGGCGCTCGCTCGTCAGCTGCTCGGTGACGAGCGGCGGCCCGAGGAGGCGGTTCTTCAGCCGGTAGCGGAGCGTCTCGGGGAACTTGGCCGCCCCGTCGAAGGCCATCGCCTCGGGGTGCCGGGCGGCGGTAATGGGGGGGTGGACGCCGCGGGCCGGCGGGTCGACGACCTGGTCGGGCCGGAGCTTCGGGAGCGGCGGCAGGCCAGCCTCCGTCTCCCCCCCGGTCGAACCGCTCGCCCGCTCCACGCCGCCCCAACGTAAACGATCACGGGACACCAGCCCCTCGCCAGCGGCGGCTTGCTCCGACCCGCGGGCCCGTGTAGCACTCTTTCGTGCACACCATCGTGGTCGGCTGCGGGCGGGTCGGGTCGGGCCTGGCCATCAGCCTCACGGCGGAAGGCCACTCGGTGGCCATCATGGACAAGAACGCCCGGGCCTTCCGCCGGCTGCCGGCCGACTGGCCGGGCCAGCGCGTGGTGGGCTCGGGCTTCGACCGCGACCACCTCGAGAAGGCCGGGGCCGTCGGGGCCGACGCCCTGGCCGCCGTGACGAGCGGCGACAACACGAACATCCTCACGGTGCGCATCGCCCGGGAGACCTACGGGATCCCCCACGTGGTGGCCCGCATCTACGACCCCCGGCGGGCCGAGATCTACCAGCGCCTCGGCATCCCGACCGTGGCCACCGTGACCTGGACCATCGCCCAGGTCAGGCGGCGCCTCCTCCTCGAAGAGGACGAGGAGTGGGCCGACGCCAGCGGCCGCCTGCTCCTCGTCGACCGGGACCTGCCCGAGTCCTGGGCCGGCCACCCGCTGGCCGAACTCGAGGTGCCCGGCCAGGTCAACCTCGTCGCAGTGACGCGGGCCGGGGTGCCCCGCCTCGAGGCCCACCACCTCGTCGGGCAGGAAGGCGACGTGCTCCACGTGGCCGTGCTGAAAGACGCCCGTCACGAGTTCGACGAGCGCCTCGCCGCCGCCCCCGACGGCACCCGGCCGGCGCCGGCGGCCGAGCGGGCTTGAGGGGGCGGCCGTGAAGGTGGCGATCGCCGGGGCGGGGAGCGTGGGGACGGCCATCGCCCGGGACCTCTACGCCTCCGGCCACGACGTGCTCGTCATCGAGGCCGACCCCGACCTCGTCGAGGTGCGCAAGGCCGAGCTCGACGTGACCTGGGTGGCCGCCGACGCCTGCGAGGTGTCCTCGCTCGACGCGGCGGGACTCGGCACCGTCGACGTGGTGGTGGCGGCCACGGGCGACGACGAGGACAATCTCGTCATCTCGCTCCTCGCCAAGCAGGAGTTCGCCGTGCCCCGGGTGGTGGCCCGCGTCAACAATTCGAAGAACCAGTGGCTGTTCAACGAGAGCTGGGGCGTCGACGTCTCGGTCTCGACGCCCCAGCTGCTCACCGCCCTCGTCGAAGAGGCCGTCTCGGTCGGTTCCCTCGTCCGCCTTCTCCAGTTCGAGGGGGGCTCGGCCCACCTGGTCGAGGTGACCCTGGCCGAGGACTCGCCGGCCGCTGGTTCGGCCATCGCTGACCTCGGCGTCCCCCGCGACGCCAGCGTGGTGGCCGTGGTGCGCGACGACCGACTCGTCGTGCCCAGGGGTGACACGGTGCTCCAGACGGGCGACGAGGTGCTCGTGCTCGTCACGATGGACGCCGAACAGGACGTCCGCGCCGTGCTCGTCGGCTCATGACACAGATGCGCCGGGCGTGACACAAATGGGCTGGAACTAATTCCGGCCGACCCCCACCTAGCATTGTCGGCGTGAGGGCGGCGTTCTTCGATCTCGACAAGACGGTCATCGCCAAAGCCTCGATCGCCGCGTTCGGCCGGCCCTTCCGCCGCGGCGGTCTCGTCACCCGACGTGTCGTGGCCCGCGCCGTCACGTCACAGCTCGTCTATCTCCACTTCGGCGCGGACGAGGAGCGACTCGCCCGGGTGCGCGAGACGATGCTCGCCCTCACCAAGGGCTGGGAGCGCGACCGGGTGCTCGAGATCGTCCGAGAGGCGCTCCTCGAGACGGTCGAGCCCATCATCTACGCCGAGGCCCTCGAGCTGATCGAGGCGCACCGCCTCGCCGGCGACCGGGTCTACCTCGTGTCGGCCTCCCCCGAAGAGGTGGTCCTCCCCCTGGCCGAGCTGCTCGGGGTGGACGGGGCCATCGCCTCGCGGGCCGAGCTCGACGAGGAGGGCCGCTACACCGGGGCCATGGCCTTCTCGGCCCACGGGGAGGGCAAGGCCGACGCCATGCGGGAGCTCGCCGAGCGCGTCGGCATCGACCTCGACGAGTCGACCGCCTACTCGGACTCGGCCACCGACCTCCCCATGCTCGAAGCGGTCGGCCACCCCGTCGTGGTCAACCCAGACCGGGCCCTCGCCAAGGTGGCGCGCGAGCGCGACTGGGAGCTGCGGGTGTTCACCAAGCCGGTGCGCCTCCGCGACCGGCTGACCGTCCGCACACCGGTCGTGACGACCACGCTCGCCGTGGCCGCCGGGGCCTACATGGTGTGGCGCTACGGCCGGCGGGGCCGGCGGACCGGCGTGGCCACCCCCGTCGTCGCCAGGACCTGAGCGCGCCGAAGGCGCTACGAGGACTGGCTCCGGGTGGGGTCGGTTCGGCTGGGAGCTGAGGCTGTCAGTCGGCGGCGCGGAGCCGCTTGGCGGCCAGGATGCCGAGCGTGATGAGCAGCGCGAGGAAGATGAGCTTCTTCATGGGGCTGATGCTAATGCTCAGACCGTGAGCAGGTCACGGGCGCCGGTGTCCGAGGAGGGGTGCCGCAGCTTGGACATGGCCCGGGCCTCGATCTGGCGGATGCGCTCCCTGGTCAGGTTGAAGTGCTCGCCCACCTCCTCGAGCGTCCGGGGTTCCCCCCGGTCCAGCCCGAAGCGCAGGCGCAGGATCTCCCGCTCCCGCTCGTCGAGCGGGGAGAGGAGCCGGCCGATCTCCTCGGGGAGGAGGGACACCGCGGCCACCTCGAACGGGGACTCGGCCGAACGGTCCTCGACCACGTCGCCCAGTTCGGCGTCGCCGTCCTCGCGGAGCGGCTCGGAGAGGGAGAGGGGCTCGGCCCGGAACCGCAGGGCCTCGACCAGCTTGTCCTCGGGCATCTCCACCTCGATGCCGAGCTCGGCCAGCGTGGCCGGGCGGCCGAGCTTCAGCTCCAGGCGGGCCTGGGCCTTCTGCACCCGGGCGAGGGTGTCGCCGGCGTGCACCGGGAGCCGGATGGTCCGGCCGGTGTTGGCGATGCCCCGGGTGATGGCCTGGCGGATCCACCAGGTGGCGTAGGTCGAGAACTTGAAGCCCTTGCGCCAGTCGAACTTCTCGACGGCGTGCATGAGGCCGAGGTTGCCCTCCTGGATGAGGTCCAGGAGGGGGAGGCCCGAGGCCTGGTACTTCTTGGCGATGGAAACGACCAGCCGCAGGTTGGACTGGACGAAGGTCTGCTGGGCGTACTCCCCCTCGAGGCGGGCCCGCCGGAGCTCGCGCTTCTTGGCCGCCGTGAGGCCCTTGGGCGCCCGCTCGAGCTCCTCCTCGGCCTCCCGACCGGCCTCGATGGCCTGGGCCAGGCGGACCTCGTCGTCCTTCGTGAGGAGCGGGTACTGCCCGATGTCGGTGAGGTAGAGCCGAACGAGGTCCTCGTCGTCGCGTTCGATGCGTTCCTTCGCCAAGGTGTCCGAACCCTCCGTGAGATGAGGCCGGGCCCCGACGGGGTGCCGCCGGTCTCCGTCCAACTGCCTCCGCTGCGGCCCCCGGGCATCTTCAGCCGGACACGGACGCAGGTGGTTTCGGTCATTCTAACGGGCGCGTCAAGCGATGCTCCCGGGCCGACCGTTCCGAACGGTGTGCCGCGCCTCGGGCGGGCCGCTCAGGCGCCCGGGCCCTCCCCGTCGGGCCAGGGCACGAGGCCGGGCCCCGCCCCCGAGGCCACCACCAGGGACTCGAGGCGCTCGCAGGCCGCGGCGGCCGCCGCGGCGTCGTGGGGCCGCCGCAGCAGGCCCTGGAGCAGGCATTCCCCCTGCTGCCAGGCGGCCAGCTCGTCCGCCACGACCAGGCGCAGGGCCCGGATGGTCGGGCCGTCGGCCACCGGGGTGGCCCGGGCGAGGTGCCGGTCGTAGCTGGCGAGGAGCCGGGGGGTGGCCACCCGGTAGAGGCCGGCCAGCCGCTGGACCACCCCGCGGCCGCCGGCCAGCTCGTCGACGTCCTCGTCGGGGACGGCGCCCTCGGCCAGCTCGGCGAAGAGCGGCTCGACGGCCGGCCCGAGGGGCCGGACGAACGAAGCGGGGTCCACCCCCGAGAGCACGGGGAGGCGCTCCTCCCACAACTCGGCGTGCCAGGCGTGCTGCTGGCTGACCTGGTCCAGATGGACCTGCACCTCGGGGACCGGCACCTCGACGGCCCAGGACCCGGTGAGCTCGAAGAGCCGCAGCTCGATCCAGCGGTAGGCGCCGGCCAGGAGGGCGGCCTGGCCGAGTGTGAGGCCCGGGCCGCCCGCCACCTCAGCCACCTTTGACCTCGGCCGGTGGTCGGGCCACGGCCACCCGGCCGTCGCCCGCCGGCTCGCCCACGGGCCGGGACGAGCGGTAGCGGTTGGTGATCGGCATGCGGCGGTCCTTGCCGAAGGCCTTCGTCGTGATCCGCACGCCGGGGGGCATCTGGCGGCGCTTGTACTCGGCCCCGTCGACGAGGCGCACCACGAGCTCCACGAGCACCGGGTCGAAGCCGTCGGCCACGAGGTCGGCCGCGGTGCGGTCCCGCTCGACGTAGGCCTCGAGCACCGGGTCGAGCAGGTCGTAGGGCGGGAGGGACTGGTCGTCGCGCTGGTCGGGCCGCAGCTCGGCCGAGGGGGGCTTCACGAGCACCGCCCCGGGGATCGGGGCCACCTCGCCCCGCTCGGTGGCCCGCTCGTTGCGGTAGCGGCAGAGCTCGTAGACGAGGGTCTTCGGGACGTCCTTGATGACGGCGAAGCCCCCGGCCGAGTCGCCGTACAGGGTGGAGTAGCCGGTGGCGAGCTCGCTCTTGTTGCCGGTCGTGAGCACGATCCAGCCGGTGGCGTTGGAGACGCCCATGAGGAGGACGCCCCTGATGCGCGACTGGAGGTTCTCGTCTGTGAGCCCGGCCGCCGGGTGGTCGAGGGCCAGGCCGAGGAGGTCGGCGAGGGCGACGTGGGCCGCCTCGATCGGCACGACGTGGAGGTCGATGCCGAGCCGGAGGGCCAGCGTCTCGGCGTCGGTCAGGGAGCCCTCGCTCGAGTAGCGCGACGGCATCGACAGGGCGTGGACGTGCCCGGGCCCGAGGGCGTCGGCGGCCACGGTGGCCACGAGCGAGGAGTCGATCCCCCCCGACAGCCCGATCACCGCGTCGGTGAACCCGTTCTTGCCGAGGTAGTCGCGGGTGCCGAGGACGAGGGCCTCGTAGACCTCGGCCTCGGGCCCGAGCGGGTCGGGGGGCGGCGGCTCCCGGCGGGGCGGTCGCCCCCTCGTGGTCGCGCTGAGGTCCACCACCTCGAGGGTCGGCGGGGCCGACGGCTCGGGGAGGTCGAGGTCGACGACGAGGAGATCCTCGGCGAACTGGGGTCCGGCGGCGACGAGGCGGCCGGCCGCGTCGACCACGAGGCTCGCCCCGTCGAAGACGAGCTCGTCCTGGCCCCCCACCTGGTTGACGTAGCCGATGGCGCAGCCCGCCTCGGCCACCCGCTCGGCCAGGATGGCCAGGCGCTCGACCCGTCGCCCCCGCGAGTAGGGCGAGGCGTTCAGGTTGACGACGAGCGCGGCCCCGCCCCGGCCGGCCGCGGCCGCCGGGCCGCCGCCGAACCAGACGTCCTCGCAGATCGAGATGCCGACCGCCAGCCCGGCCACCCGGTAGAGGCGGAGGGGCTCGTCGCCGGGCTCGAACCAGCGCTCCTCGTCGAAGACCCCGTAGTTGGGGAGGAGGCACTTGCGGTAGACGCCGACCACCCGACCGCCGGCGAGCACCGCGGCGGCGTTGTGCAGCGTCGGGCGCGCTCCGCCGTGGTCCGGCTCCACGTAGCCGACCACGGCCGCGACGTCACCGGTCGTCCTCGCCACCTCGTGGAGGGCGGCCACGTTGTCGGCCACGAAGCCCGGCTTGAGCAAGAGGTCCTCGGGCGGGTAGCCGGTGACCGCCAGTTCGGGCAGGACGCACAGGTCGGCTCCGGCCTCGTCCGCCTGGGCGATGGCGCGCTGGATGCGGGCGATGTTGCCCTCGAGGTCACCGACCACCGTGTCCAGCTGCGCGAGCGCCAGGCGCAGGTCAGCCATCCCGTCAGCCTAAGGGGTGGCACCCGGTGCGGCGGCCCGGACCCGTCGGGACGCGCCAGCCGACGGTGGTGCTGCGGCTCGGGCCCGCCGCTCACCTGACCGCCGACCCGGGCGGCGGCGCTCAAGCGTCGTAGTAGAGGTAGAACTCGTGGGGGTGCGGGCGGAGCCGCACCGGGTCGATCTCCTCGGACCGCTTGTAGTCGACCCAGGTCTCGATGACGTCGTCGGTGAAGACCCCGCCGGCCCCGAGGAACTCGTGGTCGGCCTCGAGGGCCTCGAGGGCCTCCTCGAGCGACCCCGGGGTGTGGGCCATCTGGGCCAGCTCCTCGGCCGGCATCTCGAACAGGTCGGCGTCGACCGGCGCCGGCGGCTCGATCTTGTTCTGCACCCCGTCGAGGCCGGCCAGGAGCATCGCCGGGAAGGCCAGGTAGGGGTTGCAGGCCGGGTCCGGGCAGCGGAACTCGATGCGCTTGGCCTTCGGGCTCAGGCTGTACAGCGGGATCCGGCAGGCGGCCGAGCGGTTGCGCTGCGAGTACACGAGGTTGACCGGCGCCTCGAAGCCCGGCACGAGACGCTTGTAGGAGTTCGTCGTCGGGGCGGCGAAGGCCATGATGGCCCGGGCGTGGGCGAGGAGCCCGCCCACGTACCAGCGCCCGATGTCGGAGAACCCGCCATAGCCGTCGCCGGCGAAGAGGGGCTCGCCGTCCTTCCAGAGGGACTGGTGGACGTGCATCCCCGAGCCGTTGTCCTCGAAGAGGGGCTTCGGCATGAACGTGGCGGTGTAGCCGGCGGCGTAGGCCACGTTCTTCACCACGTATTTGTAGAGCATGAGCTTGTCGGCCATGCTGAGCAGCGAGTCGAACACCATGTCGATCTCGGCCTGGCCGGCGGTGGCCACCTCGTGGTGCTGGACCTCGATGGGCACGCCCATCTTCTCCAGGATGAGGATCATCTCCGAGCGCAGGTCCTGGAAGTGGTCGGCGGGGGGCACCGGGAAGTAGCCCTGCTTCGGCCGGAGCTTGTAGCTCTGGTTGGGCAGCTCCTCGGTGTCGGTGTTCCAGTGGCCCTCGATCGAGTCGACCTTGTAGCCGGCGTAGTTCGTGCCGCCGCCGAACTGGACGTCGTCGAAGATGAAGAACTCGGCCTCGGGCCCGAAGTAGGCGACGTCGGCGATGCCCGTCGAGCGGAGGTACTCCTCGGCCTTGCGGGCAATGTGCCGGGGGTCGCGGGAGTAGGGCTCGAAGGTGATCGGCTCGTTCACGAAGCAGGTGATGTTGAGCGTCTTGTGCTGCCGGAACGGGTCGATGACCGCGGCGTTCGGGTCCGGCATGAGGAGCATGTCGGACTCGTGGATCTGCTGGAAGCCCCGGATCGAGGACCCGTCGAACCCGAAGCCCTCGGTGAAGCTGGCCTCGGTGAGCTCGTGGGCGGGCACCGAGAAGTGCTGCGTCAGGCCCGGCAGGTCGTTGAACCGGAGATCGACGATCTCGATCCCCTCGTCGCTCACGAGCCGGAGCACCTCCGCCGGCGTGCGTTCTGCCATGGATGCATCCCTCCGCAGGAGAACCCGCGGTCAGCACCGCAGGTGCGCCTACTCTGCTGGCTCGCCGGGTCCGGCACAAGTTCCTACGGCCCTGACCGGGCACTGTTCATGCCGCGTTCACATACGCGAAATCGGTGGGTAACGCCCGGGCGTCCGGTTCGCGCCCCCCGCGGCCCGGTGCACCCCGGGCCGGCCCGCCGGCCGGACCTGCCAGACTTGCCCCGTGCAGAGCCAGCACGCCTACGTCATGCGGACGGTCGAGGAGCGGGGCATCCGCTTCGTCCAGCTGTGGTTCACCGACGTGCTCGGCACGCCGAAGGGCTTCAGCATCACCCCGGCCGAGCTGGAGAACGCCCTCGAGGAGGGGATGACCTTCGACGGCTCGGCCATCGACGGCTTCAGCCGGGTCCAGGAGGCCGACGTCCTCGCCCGCCCGGACCCCGAGACCTTCCAGGTCCTGCCCTGGCAGGCCCACGACTCGGTGGTGGCCCGGGTCTTCTGCGACGTATCCAACCTCGACGGGACCCCCTTCGAGGGCTGCCCCCGCCACGCCCTCCGCCGCACCCTGGAGCGGGCCCACGACAAGGGCTACACCTTCTTCGCCGCCCCCGAGCTCGAGTACTTCTACTTCGCCGACGCCGACCCGTTGCACGGGCCGCTCGGCCTCGACTCGGGCTCCTACTTCGACCTCACGGTGGCCGACCTGGCGAGCGACCTCCGCCGGCGCTCCGTGCTCACGCTCGAGGAGATGGGCATTCCGGTCGAGCACGCGCAGCACGAGGACGCCCACAGTCAGCACGAGATCGACCTGCGCTACACCGACGCCCTCACCATGGCCGACACGGTCATGACCGCCCGCCTCGTCGTGAAGGAGCTCGCCCGCCAGGAGGGCGTGCACGCCAGCTTCATGCCCAAGCCCCTCGCCGGCATGCAGGGCTCGGGCATGCACACCCACGTCTCGCTCTTCGAGGGCGAGCGCAACGCCTTCGTCGACACGGACGACCCCTACGGGCTCTCCGACGTCGCCCGGCAGTTCATCGCCGGCCTCCTCCACCACGCCCGGGAGCTGACCGCGGTCACCAACCAGTGGGTCAACTCCTACAAGCGCCTCGTCCGGGGCTACGAGGCCCCGATCACGGTCTCGTGGGCCCGCAACAACCGCTCGGCCCTCGTCCGGGTGCCGATCGTGAAGCGGGGCAAGATCGAGTCGACCCGCCTCGAGTACCGGGCCCCGGACAGCGCCTGCAACCCCTACCTCGCCTTCGCCGTGGTCCTGGCGGCCGGCCTGCAGGGGATCGAGAAGGGCTACGAGCTGGCACCCGAGGCCGACGACAACCTCTTCGCCCTCTCGGCCCGCGAGCTCCAGGCCAAGGACATCGCGTTGCTGCCCACCAGCCTGGACGAGGCGGTCGACGAGATGGAGCGGTCCGAGCTCCTCCACGACACCCTCGGCGACCACGTCTTCGAGTGGTTCATCCGGAACAAGCGGGCCGAGTGGGCCGCGTACCAGTCCAACGTCACCCAGTTCGAGCTGGACCGCTACTTCCCGCTGTTGTGAGCCGATCCGAGACCGCCACCAGCCGCCCCGCCGCCGGACCCGGTCCCGACGGGACCTGAACGGACCGCGGTCGTGGACCCGCTCCTCTGCTACCCGGACCCGCTCCCGCCCGAGCTGGCCCTCGCCCTCAGCCGCGGCGGCTACGACTGCCGGTGCGTGGACCGACCGGACCTCGTGGCCAGCCAGGAGCTCGAGGAGGCCGCCGACTTCTGGTCCGGGGCGGTGGTCTCCGCCCTCGACGACCTGACCGGGGCCCTCGCCTTCTGCCGCCACGTCCGCAAGCGCGAGGTGCCGCTCTCCCCGCTCCTCATCGTGGTGGCCCCGGCGCAGATCCCCGACCTGCAGCTCCGAGACGACCTCTTCGACGACTTCTGCGCCCAGCCGAACGCCCCGGCCGAGATCGTGCCCCGCCTGGAGCACCTCTTCTGGCGGGCCGGCCGGGGCCTGCGGCCCGACATCTTGGAGTACGGCCCCCTGCAGGTGAACCTCGAGACCTACCAGGCGGCGGTGGCCGGGCGGGTGCTCGACCTCACCTACATGGAGTACGAGCTGCTCCGCTTCCTCGCCGCCCACCCGGCCAAGGTCTTCACGAGAGAGACGCTCCTCTCACGGGTCTGGGGCTACGAGTACTACGGCGGGGCCCGCACGGTGGACGTCCACATCCGACGTCTGCGGGCCAAGCTCGGCGAGGAGCACGCCCACCTGATCCAGACCGTGCGCTCCGTCGGCTACCGCTTCGGCCAGCTGGGCTGGATCCCGGCCGCCGGTTGAGGGCCGCTCAGCCTCTCGGCGCGTAGGCCCAGGCCTCCACCTCGGCCCGGGCGCCGAGCGGGAGGGCGGCCACCGCCACCGTCGAGCGGGTCGGGCGGTGCTCGCTGAACACCTCGGTCCACACCTCGTTGGCCGCCGGGTAGTCGGCCATGTCGGCGAGGAAGAGTGTGGTCTTCACGACGTCGTCGAGCGTGGCCCCCTCGGACTCGAGCACGCCGGCCAGGTTGGCGAGCGCCTGGCGGAGCTCGGCCGCCGTGCCGCCGTCGACGAGCCGGGGCGGGCTCTCGCCCGGGGCCAGGCCCACCTGGCCCGAGGCCACGACGAAGTCACCGGCCCGCAGCACCGGCGAGTACGGCCCGACCGGTCGGCTCATGGCACCACCTCCCCGCCCGCGCCGGGCGCCTCGTCGTCCCATCCCGAGCGCCGGGTGGGCCAGCGGGCCGGCAGGCCGTCGGCCAACCAGGCGGCGGCGGCCGTGGCGGCGAAGACGGCGTCGGAGCCGTTGACCGGCAGGCCGTCGTCGGGATGGATCGTCACGTGCACGTGGGGAGTGTCGCGCGCCGGGAGGATGCCGAACGAGCGGATCGTGAGGTCGTGCACCTCGCCGTGGCGGTCGACGGCGACGGCCTCGTGGCGCACCCAGCCGAGCGCCTGGTGCACCGCGCCGAGACAGTAGGAGCGCAGCGTCACCCGGTCGAGCACCTCGCCGGCCCACACCGCCACCTCGACCGAGCCATCGGCCCCGATGGTCACCCTCGCCCGGCCCCCGCGCCGTCCGACCACCTCGACCGGGAGCCCCGGCCCGGTCGTCCCGGAGAGGGCGAACGGGAGTGCCCCCGCCACGACCGCCGCCTCGGCCCAGCCGGCGCCTCGGAGATCGACGGACGTGGGGGGTCCGGCGACGTCGACGTACTCGACGGCGAGCCCGGGCAGGCCCGCGGCCACCGCGTCGGCGTAGCCGGCGAGCGGTCCGTCGCCGGCGCTGCGCCCGGCGCGGAGCACGCCGTTCCCGTTCCGGTCGACGCCGACGGCCACCGGCGGGCGCTTCGGGCCGCCGCGCACGACGTCCTCCCGGGACCAGACGGCCCGCACCGGGCGGCCGGTCTCCCCGGCCAGCCGCTGGGCCACGGCCGGGAGCGGCGAGTGGCGCTTCCCCCCGAAGGCGCCCCCGTTGGCCAGCGGCGAGGCCGGTCGGCCACCCGGCACGCACCACGAGGCGTCGGGCTCGAGGTAGGCGGGCTCCACCCAGGTGGTCTGGAGCGTGAGGACCCACTCGCCGGCCGGCACCCCGACCGGCGCCCGGAGCGGGACCGTGCTGCGGCGGCCCTGGACCTTGCCGGCCCGACCGCGGGCGGAAGGGAGGGTCTCGTCGAGGACGAAGCCGTCGCCGGCCGGCACGGCCACGAGGGCGTCGGCCGGCGCGGTGTCCTCGGCGAAGCCGCCCCCGCCGAGGGCCACCTCGGGGCCCGAGGTCTGGAAGGCCGGGCCCTCGAGCTGAGCCCGCCAGGCGGCGAGCAGCGGGTCGCGGGTCTCGCCGACCGGCGGCCGTCCGCCGCCGAGCACCGCGTCGGCCGCCTCGACCACCGACTGCCAGCCGGTGCAGCGACAGAGGTGCGCGAGGAGCGCCGAGCGCACCGCCCGGTCGTCGACCGGCCGGCCCCGCCCACCGAGGGCGGCGAGGCGCATGATGATGCCCGGGGTGCAGAAGCCGCACTGGCTGGCCCCAGCGGCGGCGAAGGCCTCCCCCCAGCTGCGCCGGTCCTCGTCGGCCAGTCCCTCGAGCGTCGTCACCGCCCGGCCCTCGACCCGCCGGACCGGCGTGACGCAGGCCACGCGGGCCGCGCCGTCGACCCACACCGTGCAGCAGCCGCACTGACCCTGGGGGCTGCAGCCGTCCTTCGGCGAGCGCCGAGCAAATTGCTCGCGCAGCACGTCGAGCAGGGTGGCGCCGTCGTCGGTCGCTCTGACCTCGACACCGTCGAGGAAAAAGGTGATCGGGTGGCCCGGCGCGGTCAGCTCCGGGGAGGAGGGGTGATCAGCTGAAGGACGAGCCGCAGCCGCAGGTCCGGCTGGCGTTGGGGTTCTCGATGTGGAACCCCGCGCCCTGCAGCCCGTCGCTGTAGTCGAGGGTCGAGCCGGTGAGCAGTTCGGCGCTGGCCCCGTCCACCACGACCTTCACGTCGCCGAACTCCCGGACGACGTCGTCGTCGGCCACCTCGGTGTCGAAGTACATCTCGTAGCTGTAGCCCGAGCAGCCGCCGGGCCGCACGGCCACCCGCAGGGCCAGGCCCTCGTCCGACTCCTCGGCGAGGAGGGTGGTCACCTTGGCCGTGGCGGCGTCGGTGAGGCTCACGGGGTCCGGCTTCTTGCCGATGCTCACGGTCGTGGCCATGCTCGTCACGGTCGCCTCCTCGCGCTGACTTGCCCAGAGGATCTTACCGGTGGCCCGCCCCTCCCGGCACACCCCCGGTCCGGCGCCGGGCCACGGCCCGTGGGCTGCCTGAGCAGGGCCGACCGGTAGGATCGGGACAGTGACCGACGCCTCCTTCGACGGCGGCGCGTCGGACCCGGCGCCCGAGGGGGTGGTCCCGGCACCGACGGGTCGCCCGGACCTCGTCGACGCCCTGCGGGCCGTCATCGACCCCGAGCTCGGCGACAACGTGGTCGACCTCGGCATGGTCCGCTCGGTCGAGCTCGACCGGGACGGCCACGCCGTGGCGGAGGTGGCCCTCACGGTGGCTTCCTGCCCGCTGCGCTCCCAGCTCGAGGACGACGTACGGCGGCGCCTCGCCGGGCTCCCCGGCGTGCACTCGGTGGAGGTCCGCACGGGAGTGATGGACGCCACGGCGCGCGAGGCGGTCATGGCCCGGGCCCGCTGGAAGGCCCGGGAGAGCGCGCCGTCCACCGCGGTGCCCGATGGCGCCCGGGTGCTGGCCGTGGCCTCGGGCAAGGGCGGCGTCGGCAAATCCTCGGTGACCGTCAACCTGGCCGTGGCCCTCGCCCGGCGGGGGCTCGTGATCGGCGTGCTCGACGCCGACATCTGGGGCTTCTCGGTGCCGCGGCTCCTCGGCATGGAGGGCGACGTCGAGGCTCGCGAGGGGAAGATGGTCCCCCTCGAGCTCCCGGTCGGTGACGGGCTCCTCCGCGTGCTCTCCATGGGCTTCCTCGCCGACGAGGAACGGGCGATCATGTGGCGGGGCCTCGTCCTCAACCGGGCCGTCCAGCAGTTCCTCCAGGACGCCCACTGGGGCGAGCTCGACTACCTCCTGATCGACCTCCCGCCGGGCACCGGCGACGTGCAGATGGGGCTGGCCCGGATGCTGCCGCGCACCGAGCTGCTCGTGGTCACCACCCCGCCGGTGGCCGCACAGAAGGTGGCCATGCGGGCGGCCGACATGGCCCGGCGGGGCTACCTCCGGGTGGCCGGCGTCATCGAGAACATGAGCGACTTCACCTGCGAGCACGGCACCACCTACGCCCTCTTCGGCTCGGGCGGCGGGGGCCGGCTGGCCACGGAGCTCGGCGTCCCCCTCGTCGGCAGCATCCCCCTCCACCCCGACATGGCGGCGGGCGGTGACGCCGGCCGGCCCGTCGCCGGCGGCGAGGGCGAGCTGGCCGAGGTGTTCGCCGAGCTGGCCCGGGTGCTGGCCGTCGACGTGGCCCCGATCATCGAGGCGTCCGGCTGCACGGGCCGGATGCTGGCCCACGTCGAAGCGGCGGTCGCCGCGGCCGACCAGACCGGCTAAGCAGCGGTCGTGGCCGTGGCCCGCCACGGCCCGTCGCGGTCCTTCCCCGCCGCGCTGACCGGGGCCGGCGGCTCGGCCCGGCCGGCGGCGGCCAGGTCGCGAAGGCACGCCCACAGCGAGCTCTGCGCCACGACCTGGCGCTCCTCGCTCACGTCGTCGTAGACCACCGCCACGAGCTCCTCGACCGTGGCCTCCTTCGCCGCGGCGAGCGCCGCGGCCACCGCAGCCGAGCGCTCCGCCCGGTGGGCCAGCGTGGCCCGGATCACGGGCGCCGGGTCGGTGATGAGCCGCCCGTGGCCCGGGGCCACCGCGCCGAGCGGCGGCTCCAGCGCGAGCAGGCGCTCGAGGCTGGCCCGGTCGGCCGCGAGGTCGCCGTCGGGCGGGCGGATGACGACGGTCGACCCGTGCATCACGTGGTCGCCGGAGCAGAGGACCGGCCCCTCCTCGAAGAGGCCGTCGGCCAGGAAGCAGAGGTGGTTCGAGGCGTGGCCCGGCGTGTGCAGCGCCCGGAGCGGCACGCCCGGGCCGTCGAGCACGAAGCCCTCGCCCACGACCCGGTCGGGCGTGAAGCCGTCGGCCGGCCCGTACCCGAGGGTCTCGGCCCCGGTGGCCGCGGCGAGCGCCGCCGCGCCCGGCGCGTGGTCGGGATGGGTGTGGGTCACGAGCACCCAGCCGACCTCGGCCCCGAGGCCGGCCACCGCGGCCACGAGCGCCGCCCGGTGGGCCGGGTCGTCGGGGCCGGGGTCGATCACCGCCAGCCGGCCGTGGCCCACGAGGTAGGTGTTCGTGCCCGGGCCGGTCATGAGGCCGGGGTTGCGGGCCGTGAGGCGCCACAGCCCCGGCGCCAGCTCGTCGAGCCGGCCCGGCCGCGGTGCCGGCCCGACACCGTGGTCGGGCACGGCCAGGGGGGCCGGGCTCACCTCAGCGAGGCGGCTCGGGAGCCTCGTTGGCCGCGGCCGAGGCCCGCCGTACGAGCTCGTTGAAGTCGGCCGCCCGGGCCCGCTCGTCGGCCGCCTCGGCATAACCCGGGTCGCCGGGGAGGAGGATCCGCCAGCCGTGGGCGTCGGCCACCACCCGGGGTTCGATGAGGGGCACCTGGGCCGAGTCGGCCGCCGCGGCGAGCAGCTCGTCGGCGGTGGCGAACCGGCTGATGGCCTGGAGGTTGCGGATCGTTGGGAAGATGAGCTCGAACTCGCCGGCCCGGCCGCGGGCGAGCGCCTCGGCCGGCTCGATCCACAGGTCGGCGATGAGCTCACCGGCGTCGTGGGCCGGGGTCTGGTCGGTCGGCGCGGCGGCCACGAAGAAGCGGGTGTCGTAGCGCCGGGGGGCGCCGAGCGGTGTGATCCAGTGGGCGAAGTAATGGACCCGGTCGACCGCGAGGACGAGCGACTCCTCGGCGCAGACGTCGAGGAAGCGCCGTCGGCCGCCGTTCACGTCCCGGCGGTGGGCGGCGAAGCGGGCCTCGAGGTCGGGGGCGGCGAAGGAGAGGGGCGGGCCGTCGGCCCGGTCGGCCAACAGCACGCCGGCCTCTTCGAAGCACTCCCGGAGCACCGCCACCCAGTAGGCGAGGCCGCCTTCGGCCACCTCCAGCACCGCGCTCGCCTCGGCGTCGCTGCGACCCCGGCAGATGGCCTCGGCCTCGGCCCCCCCGTCGGCCGGGTCGACGGCCCCGCCCGGGAAGACGTAGGCGCCGCCCACGAAGTCGGCGTTCAGGTTCCGTCGGACCATGAGCACCTCGAGCGGCCCGACCCCGGGGCGCCCGTCGCGCACGAGCATCAGCGTGGCCGCCTGGCGCACCTGCACCGGGGGAGGCGGGTCGACCACGGACCGAGGCTACCTGGGAGGACCCGGCGCCCTCGGGGCCCGTCGCTGGCGCGGAGGCCCGACGACGCGTCGTTTCCACCCTGGTCTACGCTGCCCTGCAGACCCTCCCGGCGGGGGCGGCCGGGCAGCGGCCTCCTCCAGCCAGCCCCTCCAGACGCTCCGAGGATGTCGATGCCAGACGACGACGCCCAGCCCGCCACCTCCCGGTCGGCGGCCGACAAGGAACGGTCCCGTCAGCAGAGCCGCCCGGTGACCGGCAAGGGCACCACCTCGACGCAGGGCGGCGGCTCCACCGGGGCCAAGGGCGGCAACGCCCAGCGGTCCTCGGGGAACGGCCCCTCCGGCTCCAGCCAGGGCTCGGGGAACCGGAACGCGACCACCAAGAACACGACCACCAAGCAGGGTGGGCAACGGAGCACCGCGGGCCAGCGTCCCCAAGGGTCCAACCAGCAGCGGCCCAAGAAGTCGGGGAACCGGCCCGTCACGACCGGCCGGTCCCAGGCCCGGCGGGCCCCCGCCCGGCGCTCCACGACGACCCTCCTCACCTGGGGCGCGGTGGCGCTCGTCCTCGTCATCGTCGTGGTGCTCGTCGTCGTGAAGGTGACCGGGAACAACAACACCACGTCGGGCCAGACCACCTTCCAGCCGGTGCCCGCGTCGATCATGAACAGCGTCGAGAACGTCCCGCTGTCGGTGTTCAACAAGGTGGGCGTGGGCTCAACGCAGTTCCCGGTCAGTCCGCCGACCGAGATCAAGGGCCAGCCGCCCCTGACGTTCCCGGCCAGCAACGCCACCACGACGGGGCAGGGCGAGGGCGCCGGCACGACGAGCAGCACCGGGCTCCCCGGCGTCTTCTACCTCGGCGCCGAGTACTGCCCCTACTGCGCCGCCGAGCGGTGGCCGTTCGTGATCGCGCTGTCGAGGTTCGGCAAGATCAACAACCTCGGGCTGATGCAGTCGAGCGCCAACGACGTGTTCCCGAACACCCACACCTTCACCTTCTCGAAGGCCGACTACACGAGCCCCTACATCTCGCTCAAAGCCGTCGAGCACTACAGCGACACGCTCGTGAACGGCAACTACGGGGTCCTCCAGCCGGTGACGCAGGAGGAGGTCAACCTCATCAACAAGTACGACAACTCGAAGTACTACTCGAACTCCACCACGTCGACCTCGGGCAGCATCCCGTTCATCGACTTCGCCAACAAGTGGTTCGTCTCGGGCGCCAGCTACTCGCCGTCGGTCCTCACGGGTCTCACCCAGGACCAGATCGCCTCCCAGCTCAACGACCCGACCAGCCCGGTGACCCAAGCCATCATCTCGGCGGCCAACTACCTGACCGCGGCGATCTGCCAGGGCACCGGCGGCCAGCCGGCCTCGGTCTGCGCGACCAAGGGCGTGCAGGCCGCGGAGAAGTCGATGGGCATCAAGTCCTGACGTCCTCATGAGGAGCCTGGCGGAGCCCGGCGAGGGCCTGGTCCACGAGGCCCCCACCTGGAAGGTCGTCGCGACCTTCGTCCTTTCGCTCGGCGGGTTGGCCATCTCGGCCTACCTGACCTACGTCCACTTCGCCGGGGTGCAGTCGCTCAGCTGCCCGGGGGCCGGGTCCATCATCAACTGCGAGAAGGTGACGACGAGCGCCCAGTCGTACTTCCTCGGGATGCCGGTGTCGGTGCTCGGCGCCGCCTACTACCTCGTGTTCTCCGCCCTCAACTCACCATGGGCCTGGCGGGCGGCCGACCGGCGGGTGCACCTGGCCCGCCTGGCGGTGGCGGTGGTCGGGATGGCCTTCGCCCTCTACCTCGTGGCGGCCGAGCTCGTCATCATCGGGAACATCTGCATCTGGTGCACGTCGGTGCACGTGGTCACGTTCATCCTGTTCGTGCTCGTGCTCACGACCGTCCCGAGCATGCTCGGCTGGGGGGCCGACGGGGCCACCGAGGGGGCCTGAGGACCTCAGGCCGAAGAGGGCCAGCTCAGAGGATGCGCCGGTCGAGCAGTTGCTTGCGCTCGACCTCGTTCAGACCACCCCAGATCCCGTGGGGCTCCCGGATCCGGATGGCGTAGTCGAGACACGCCTCACGCACGTGGCACTCCGCGCAGATCGATTTGGCGCGGGCCTCCCGGGCGAGCTTCTCGTCCTTGCGTTCGGCGTGCGAGGGCGGGAAGAAGGCCGCCGCCTGCGGCCCTCGGCACGCTGCCTTCGCTTGCCACATGTCGTCTGCATGGCGAACTGCCACGTGACACCCCCCACCTCAGGCGCTACCGCAGAATCACGCTAGCCCCGGCCTCCGAAGACAGACAAGGCCTCTGACCAGGAACTTCGTCGTGAGCGGGCCCTCGTCGAAAGGACCCGGCGCTACGCTTCGGCCTACATGGACGTGGCCACCTTCTGCACCGAGAGCCGTGTGCTGGTGGTGGCGGGCAAGGGCGGCGTGGGCAAGACCACCATCGCCGCCGCCCTCGCCCGGATGGCCGCCGACGCCGGCCTCTCGGTCCTCGTCGTCGAACTCGAGGGGCGCGCCGGGCTCAGCACCGCCTTCGGTGGGGCCGGTCCCCTGGCCTACGAGGACACCGTCCTCTTGTCGGGGGCCGGGGTCTCGCCCGACGGCAGGGGGCACACCGGGACGGTGCGGGGCCGCTGGCTCACCCCCGACGACGCCCTCCTCGAGTACCTGGCCGACCACGGGCTCGAACGGGTCTCCAAACGCCTCCTCTCCTCGGGGCTCCTCGACGTGGTCTCGACGGCCATCCCGGGCATCCGCGACGTGCTCGTGCTGGGCAAGGTGAAGCAGCTCGAGCGGGAGCGGGTGGCCGACCTCATCGTGGTGGACGCCCCCGCCACCGGGCACGCCGTCACGTTCCTCACCTCGGCGAGCGGCCTCCTGGACGCGGCCCGCGGCGGCCCCGTCCGGGCTCAGGCGGCCGACGTGGTCGAGCTCCTGACCGACCCGAGCCGTTGCCGGGTGCTCCTCGTCACGCTGCCCGAGGAGATGCCGGTGAGCGAGACCGTCGAGGCGGCCTACGTCCTCGAGGACCGGGCCGGTGTGAAGCTCGGGCCGGTCGTGGTGAACGCCTACGACGCGGTGCCGGCAGCCCTCGGCACCTCGGCCGAGAAGGCCGCGGCCGCCGCCGGCGTGATCCTCGACGCCGGCCAGCTCGCCGCGTTGGAGGAGGCCCGGACCTTCCGACTGCACCGCCACGACCTGGCGGCCGAACAGATCGGGCGGCTCGCCCGGGAGCTGCCCCTGCCCCAGCTGTTCACCCCGCCCCTCGCCGGTGAGACCGTCGGCCCGCCCGAGCTGGCCGAGCTGGCCGCGGCGCTGGCCGAGGGCGTCAACGAGCTCACCTCCGCCGCATGAACCCGTCACCATGACCCCGTCTCGATGAGCCCCGACTACGCCCTCGGCGAGCTCGTCCCGGGCCGTCCGGTCGTGGTCTGCTGCGGCCCGGGTGGCGTCGGGAAGACGACGATCTCGGCCACCTTCGCCCTCCAGGCGGCCCGGGCGGGGCGCCGGGCCTGTGTCATCACGGTGGATCCCGCCCGACGCCTGGCCGACGCCCTCGGGGTCGAATCGCTGCCCAACACCCCGACCGAGGTGCCCGGCGACTGGCCGGGCCGGCTCGACGCGCTGATGCTCGACACGAAGGGCACCTTCGACGACCTCGTGCGCCAGTACGCCAAGTCGCCCGAGCAGGTCGAGTCCATCCGCAACAACCGCATCTACCAGAACCTGGCGGGAGCCCTCTCGGGGACCCAGGAGTACATGGCCATGGAGAAGCTCTACGAGCTGACCGGGTCGGGCACCTACGACACCGTGGTCGTCGACACCCCACCCACGAGGAACGCCCTCGACCTGCTCGACGCGCCGCGACGCCTGACGAACTTCCTCGAGAACCGCTTCTTCCGGGCCCTGCTCCTTCCCACCCGCGCCTACCTCAAGGCAGTGAGCGTGGCGACCCGGGCACTCCTCCGCACGATCTCGAAGGTCGCGGGCACCGAGATCGTCGACGACGCGGTGACGTTCTTCCAGGCCTTCCAGGGCATGGAGGAGGGCTTCCGCAGCCGGGCGGCGGCCGTGCGGGCCCTCCTCGCCGACCCGTCGACGGCCTACGTCCTCGTCACCTCGCCCCGACCCGACTCGGTGGAGGAAGCCGAGTTCTTCGCCGACAAGCTCGTCGGGAGGGGCATCTCCCCCGCCGGCCTCGTGGTGAACCGGGTCCATCCCCGCTTCGGCACCGTGGGCGAGCTCCCGCCGGCCCCGGAGGGCAGCGAGCTCGGGGCCCTCGAGGACAACCTCCGCCAGCTCGACGGCATGGCCGCCCGCGAGGAGGCCACCTTCGCCCAGCTGGTCGCCCGGGTCGCGCCCGCCCCGGTCGGCCGGGTGCCCCTCCTCGGATCCGACGTCCACGACGTGGAGGGCCTCGGCCTCGTGGCCGACCAGCTCTTCGGCGAGGCGCCCGCGGGGCCGCCACCCGCTCAGGGTGGGGTCGGGTAACGTCGGCGAGATGGCGAGCGTGCTCGTGGCGAGCGACACCCCGAGCCTCCGCCGTAAGGTGGCCGCCACCCTGGAAGGCCCCGACCTCGAGGTCTTCGAGGTCGCCTCGGGGCCCGAGGTCGCCGACGCCGTCTGGGAGAAGGAGCCCGACCTCGTCATCGCCGACCTGCAGATGGGCAACATGGGCGC
>DATGZH010000055.1:0-18225 GCA_035297265.1 Acidimicrobiales bacterium
CCGGCCGGCCTCTACGTCCTCGGCAGCGTGGCCGAGACCGACGGCGTCGCCCGCCACAACCTCATGACGGCCGACTGGGTGCAGCAGGTGGCGGTGCGTCCGAAGCTCGTCGCCGCGTCGATCGACGCCACCGCGGTCACGTGCGACCTCGTGGGACGGGGCGGCGTCTTCAGCGTGAGCCTGCTCGACCGGGAGGACCGGGCCGTCGTGCGCAAGTTCGGCAAGCCCGTGGCCGATGTCGAGACCGACGACGACGGGCGACCGGTCAGGATGGCCGGCGTCACCGTGGTCGTGGCTGCCACCGGCGCGCCGATCCTCGCCTCGGCTGCCTGTTGGCTGGACTGCGAGGTGCGCCAGCAGCTCGAGCTCGGGAGCCACGTGCTCTTCGTGGGTGAGGTGGTGGCCGCCGGCGGCGATCCCGAGCGCCCGCTTCTGCGGATGGAGGACACGAGGATGAACTACGGCGGTTGAGCCGCGCGCCGGTGGCGCGGCGTCACTCCTGCTTGCGCAGGTCGACCCGGAGGGTGAGGACGCCGTCTTCGACCCGGGCCTCGGCGTCGCCGATGATGGCGAAGTCCATGAAGTCGAGCTGCGCCTGTTCCTTGAAGCGCTGGCGTTCGGGACCCTCGACCGGCGGGAGGCCGCGCCGGCGTACGGCTTCGGCCCGCTCCCGGAAGCGGGCCACTAGGGCTTCGGGATCGAAGGTGTCCATCACTCCTCCTCGCCGGGTCGAGGTTAGCGGCCGGAGTCCGACAGGTGCCCTGAGCAGGCCGGGAGCGGGCCGAGCCGTCGGCGGTGCCCGCCCGTTCCTCCTCGCCTGGGGCCGGTCCGCCGCCGTGGCCCGGTGAGCGAGGCACTACACTCGATGGCACGACCGGGGGCAACGCGCACGGGCTCCGACTCGTGACGCGGGCCGTTGTTGTTCCGCTCCCCGGGCCGACGAGGCGGCTTCGGTGGGGTTGCAGCCGGGCTCGACGGGCCGGAGGGCAGCAAGGAGTTGTCGTGAAGAAGGGTCGCCATCGCCGCTTCGAGGAGGCTCGGAGCCTCAAACGATCCGTGGCCACCGCCGTTCAGCGGTGCCCGGAGTGCGGGGCGGAGCCCGAGGACGTCCACGCCTCGTGGTGCCTCGCCGAAGAGGACCAGTACGAGCAGATCCTGGGCGACCTGCCCTCTCCGAACGGCGACGAGGAGCACGACCCCCTCGACGACTGAGCGCTACGCCCGGCGGCGCACCGCGGGATGCGGCAGCGGCACACCGACCGGGAGGCGCTGATCCCGCTCGGCGAGATAGGCGGTCAAGAGCTTGTAGGGCTTCTTGCCGCACAAGGCGATCAGCTCGGGTTCGAGCGCCGCGTAGACCGGCCGGTCGCCTACGAAGGCCTCGGACGACTCGGTGCACCACCAGTGGAACTCGTGACCGCCCTCGCCCCAGTCCCGCCGCTCCCACTGCCGGACCGTCGACGTCACGTGGCCGTCGTCGCCGACCGTGTCCTCACGGCGGAGCGGCAGTTGCCAACACACGTCGGGTTTCAGCTCGAGCGGGTTCTTGCCCCGTTTGACCGCCACCTGGTGGAGGGCGCAGCCGGCGCCGGCGGCGAAGCCCGGACGGTTGAGGAAGATGCAGGCCCCGTCGACCAGCCGGCTCACCGAGGCGCCGTCTTTGTTCGTCTTGGCGATGCCCTGTTGGCCCCGCTTGTGGAACTGCCACTCGTCGGGCGTGAGGGTCCGGGCCACCTTTTCCACCCGGCGGAGATCCTTCTTGTCGGTGAAATGGGCGCCGTAGGAGCAGCAGCCGTGCTCGAGCTCGGGGGCGGCCTCGGTGAGCACGCCCGGGCAGCCCCGTCCGTAGATGCACGTCCAAGCGCTCGTGAGGAAGGTGACGTCGAAGATCCAGGTGCGCTCTTCGGCGGGGTCCTCGAAGCTCACCCACTCGCGGGCGTCCTTCGGTGGGAGCCCCTGGGTCATGACGGAGGAGGCTATCTCCTATGATCGCGTGCATGGCTCACAGCACCGCCGACCTCCGGGGTGACCTCGACGTGACGACGTCGCCGGTCATCACTCTCTCCGACGAGGCTCGCGCCGTTGTGCGCCAGGCCATGGAGGCCACCGAGGAGGAGGGCGACGCCGGACCCCAGGCCCTCTGGCTGGAGGTGCGCGGCGTCGAGGGCGGGAACTTCGCCTACGACCTCTGGTTCCAGGCCCGGAGCGACGTGGGCGACGGCGACGCCTTCTTCGTCGACGGCGATGTGGCGGTGGTGGTGCCGGAGCGCAGCATCGACCGGCTGGTGGGGGCCCGCCTCGACTGGTCGGGCGAGGGCGAGGGCGGTCTCGTGCTCGTCAACCCGAACGCCCCCAGCCCCGCCGAGGCCTCGCCGGGAGTCTCAGAAGAGGTGCTCGCCGCGGGAACCGACGGACCGTTGGGCCAGCGGGTGAAGGCCGTCCTCGACCAGATGGTCAACCCTTCGATCGCCGCCCACGGTGGCCGGTCGGACCTGGTGGCCATGGACGAAGAGGGCAAGGTGGCCTACCTGCGCCTGTCCGGTGGCTGCCAGGGCTGTGCGATGTCGCGCATGACGCTCACCCAGGGCATCGAGACGTCCCTCCACGAGGAGATCCCCGAATTGGTCGGCGTGGTCGACGTGACCGACCACGCTCTCGGAGAGAACCCCTACTACTGATCGGCTCCCCACAACCCGGCCGTGATCTGAGCGCGTGAACGGCGCGCTCGTCGCCGGATGCGCAGCAGCCGGCGTCGTCGTTGGCGCCCTCCTCGACTCGGTGGTGGTGTCCGTCCCGCCGCCGCCTCGGCGCGACGACCCCGACGCGGTCGCCGACCCCCTCCCGCCGTGGCGTTTCGAGCGGGTCGTCGTCGCCGTCCTCACGGGCCTGGCCCTCGGCCTCGCCGCCGCCCGCCTCGGCGCCGTGCCCGAGCTGGCGGCCTATTGCGTCTTCATCGCCGGGTCGATCGCCCTCGCCGTCGTCGACGTCCGGATCTGGCTCGTGCCGAGGAAGATCCTCTATCCGACGTTCGCCCTCACCGCCGTCGGGCTGCTCGCCGCCTCGGCCGTCGACGACAACTGGACGGCCGTCGTCCACGGGGCCATCGCCGGCGTGGTGGCCTTGGCGGCCTTCTTCGCCCTCTGGTGGTTCTTGCCCCGGGCCATGGGCTTCGGCGACGTCCGCATGGCCGGGATGGTGGGGGCCGGGCTCGGTTGGCTCGGGTTCGGCGTCGCCTATCTCGGCTTCCTGGCCGCGTTCCTCTTTGGCTCGGTCCTCGGCATCGTCCTCATGGTCCGGCGGCGGACGGGCCGCAAGACCAAGCTGCCCTTCGGGACCGGGCTGGCCTTCGGGGCGGTGGTCGGGGTCCTGTGGGGCCCGTGGTTGGCCAACCTCTGGCTGCACCACGGCACCTGACGCCGTGGCCCTGGAAAGGCGGCGGACCATGGCCATCCTCGAGCGGCCGAGCGAACATCTGGCGCACCAGCCGGCGGTCACCCACCGCGGCGGATGGCCGGACGGGAGCTGAAACGCCCAGGCACGGTGGCCTTTCCGACGGGAGGTAGGTTGAGTTGCGTGCTCCGCTTCCTCACGGCCGGCGAGTCGCACGGGAAGGGCCTCGTCGTCATCATGGAGGGCCTCCCGGCGGGGCTGCCCGTCGTGGCCGAGGACGTGGCGAGCGAGCTCGCCCGGCGCCGGCTCGGCTTCGGGCGCGGGCCGCGCATGCGCTTCGAGGCCGACGAGATCACGCTGCTCGGCGGCATCCGCCACGGCCGGACCCTCGGCTCGCCCGTGGCCATCGAGATCGCCAACAGCGAGTGGCCCAAGTGGATCGAGGAGATGTCGCCGGCGCCGGGGGCGCCGAGCAAGGTGCTCACTCAGCCCCGCCCGGGACACGCCGACCTGGCCGGCATGCAGAAATACGGTTTCGACGACGCCCGTGACGTGCTCGAGCGGGCCTCGGCCCGCGAGACGGCCGCCCGGGTGGCCGCCGGAGCCCTGGCCAAGGTTCTGCTCTCGCACCTCGGGGTCTCGATCCTCTCCCACGTCGTCCAGCTCGGCCCGGCCCGGGCGGACGAGACCGCTCGCCCGGTCCCGGCCGATCTCGATCGGATCGACGAGTCCCCGGTGCGCTGCTTCGACGAGGACGGCGAGGCGGCCATGGTGGCCGCGGTCAAGGCCGCGGCCAAAGACGGCGACTCGCTCGGCGGCGTGGTCGAGGTGCTCGCCTATGGCGTGCCCGTGGGTCTCGGGAGCCATGTGCACTGGGACCGCCGGCTCGACGGCCTGCTGGCCCAGGCGCTCATGAGCATCCAGGCCGTGAAGGCCGTCGAGGTCGGCGACGGTTTCGACCTGGCTTCCCGGCGGGGCTCGGTCGGCCACGACGCCATCCGCTGGGACCCGGCCCACGAGGGCGCGTCGGGGGGCTACCGGCGCGAGACCACCCGGGCCGGCGGCATCGAGGGCGGCATGTCGATCGGTGGGCTCGTCGTCGTGCGAGCGGCCATGAAGCCGTTGGCCACGCTCAACCGCCCCGTCCTCGAGACCGTCGACGTCGCCACGAAGGAGACGACGGTCAGCTTCCGCGAGCGCACCGACGTCACCGCGGTGCCCGCCATGGGGGTCGTGGCCGAGACCATGGCGGCCCTCGTGCTCGCCGGCGAGGCCCTGCGCAAGTTCGGCGGCGACTCGCTCGAGGAGCTCCTGCGCAACCGGGACGGTTTCGTGGCCGGGCTCGGCTCGAGCGCCTCGGCCGCCAACCCGTGAGCGGCGCGGGGGAGGGGGGCCACCTCCTCCTCGTCGGGATGATGGGGTCGGGCAAGACCACCGTGGGTCGCCTCCTCGCCGACCGGCTCGGTTGGCCCTTCTTCGACTCCGACGCCGAGGTGGAGGCGGCGACGGGCAAGAGCGTGCCCGAGATCTTCGAGGAGCGGGGCGAGGCGGCGTTCCGGGCGGCCGAGACCGAGGCGCTCCAGGACGGCGTGGCCGACGGGCCCTCCGTCGTGGCGGTGGCCGGCGGGGCGGTGCTCGACCCGGCCAACCGGGACTTGATCGCCCGGTCCGGCCGGGTGGTGTGGCTGCGGGCCCGGCCGGCCACGCTGGTCGGGCGGGTGGGATCGGGCGAAGGGCGACCGCTGCTCGGCGACGACCCGGCGGACGCCCTCGTCCGCCTCGACGCGGTGCGCCGCCCCCTCTACGCCGAGCTGGCCGACGAGGTCATCGACGTGGACGACATGGCGGCCGAGACCGTGGCCGAGCAGGTGCTCGGGCACCTGGGGGCCGGGGGAGGGCCGGCGTGATCACCGTGCCGGTCGAGCTCGGCCCTCGGCGCTACCAGGTGATGGTGGGGGAAGGGGTGCGGCACCACCTGGCCCGGGTGCTGCCCGCCGGTGCCCGCCAGGCGGCCGTCGTCACCCAGGCCAACCTGGCCCCCTGGCTGGCCGACCTCGACCCCGGCGTGCCGTTCGAGGTCCACACGATCGACGACGGTGAGGAGGCCAAGTCCACCGAGACGGTGAGCGAGCTGTGTCGGGCCTTTGCCCGCTCCGGTCTCGCCCGTTCCGACGTGGTGGTGGCGGTGGGCGGCGGCGTCGTCACCGATACCGCCGGCCTCGCCGCCGCCCTCTACCACCGGGGCACGGCCTACGTGAACGTGGCCACCTCGCTCCTCGCCCAGGTGGACGCAGCGATCGGCGGGAAGACCGGCGTGAACATCCCGGAGGGGAAGAACCTGCTCGGCGCCATCTGGCAGCCGACGGCCGTGCTCTGCGACACCGAGGTGCTGTCGACGCTGCCGCCGCGGGAGTGGGCGTCGGGCCGGGGCGAGATGGCCAAGTACGCCTTCTTGACGGGGAAGGCCCCCGACACCGGCCTCCTCGAGATGGCGCTCCCCGAGCAGGTGGCCTTCTGCGCCACCTTGAAGGCGGCGGTCGTGGCCGAGGACGAGACCGAGGCGGGCCGCCGGGTGGTCCTCAACTACGGGCACACGCTGGGCCACGCCCTCGAGGCGGCGGCCTTCGCCGACGGCGACCTCCGCCACGGCGAGGCGGTGGCCATGGGCCTCGTGTTCGCGGCGATGCTCGCCCGGCGGTTGGGGCGCATCGACGACGAGCGGGTGGCCCTCCACCGGCGGGTGGTGGCCGGCTTCGACCTCCCGGTGGACCTCCCGGACGGGAGCGACCCCGAGGTGCTCGTGGGCTTCATGGCCCGGGACAAAAAGGCGCGCCACGACCTCACCTTCGTGCTCGACGGCCCCGACGGGGTCGAACCGGTCCGCGGCGTAGGGAGCGGCGACGTGCTGGCTACCCTGGCGGACATGGCCGCAGCCAGGAGCGGAGCGTGAGCGAGCCGGTGGTGCTCCTCTTGTCGGGACCCAACCTCGACCTCCTCGGCTCGCGCGAGCCCGAGGTCTACGGCACGGCCACGCTCGAGGACCACGTGCGTCGGGCCCGCACGACGGCCGAGCGGCTCGGCCTGCGGGTCGAGCACGTCCAGTCCAACCACGAGGGTGTGCTCATCGAGGCGGTGCACGAGGCGAGGGAGGACGCGGCGGCGGTCGTCGTGAACGCCGGCGCCCTGTCGCACACCTCCTGGTCGCTCCACGACGCGCTGGCCGCGTTCGACGGCGTCGTGGTCGAGCTGCACCTCTCGAACCCGGCGGCCCGCGAGCCCTGGCGGCACCAGTCCGTGCTCGCCCCGGTGACCGACGGCCTGGTGGCCGGCTTCGGCGGTCTCGGCTACGAACTTGCCGTCGAGGCGGTCCACCGCCTCCTCGACGAGAAGGGAAGGACCTAGATGACCGACGACTCGACGCTCGCCCCCCTGGAGGTGGCCCGGCGGCTGCCGGGACTGGCCGAGCGGCTGGAGGAGGCCGAGGTGGACGCGCTCGTCGTGACGACGCTCGCCAACGTGCGCTACCTCAGCGGGTTCACCGGGTCGGCCGGCGTGCTCGTCGTGAGCGACGGGCAGGCCCTCCTCACGACCGACGGCCGCTACCGGACCCAGTCGGCCGAGCAGGTGGCCCGGGTCGGGGTGGCCGACCGGGTGGCCATCGAGATCGGCGCGGCGTCCGTCCAGCGCGACGCGGCCAAGGCCTTCCTGTCCGGCGTCGGACGGGTGGGCCTCGAGGCCGACGACGTGAGCTGGTCGGCGAGCAACCGCTGGGCCGACGTGCTCGAACGCGAGCTGGTGCCGACGAGCGGCGTGGTCGAGGCCCTCCGCGAGGTGAAAGACGATGGGGAGCTCGACCGCATGCGGCGGGCCGCGGCCATCGCCGACGCCGCCCTCGGCGAGGTGCTGCCGCTCCTCGGTGAGGCCGACTCGACCGGGCTCACAGAAGAGGAGTTCGCCCTCGCCCTCGACACGGCGATGCGCCGCCTCGGGGCCGAGGGCACGGCCTTCGACACGATCGTGGCCACCGGCCCCAACTCGGCCAAGCCCCACCACCACCCGACCGACCGGGTGTTCCAGCGGGGCGACCCCGTGGTCGTCGACTTCGGCGCCATCTTCGAGGGCTACCGCTCCGACATGACCCGCACCTTCTGCATCGGCGGGGAGCCGACGGGCGAGCTGGCCCGGGTGTTCGAGGTGGTCGGGTCCTCCCAGCGGGCCGGCGTCGCCGCCGTGCGGGCGGGGGCCACGGCCAAGGAGGTCGACGACGTCTGCCGCCAGGTGATCACCGAGGCCGGTTGGGGCGACCGTTTCGAGCACGGCACCGGCCACGGGGTCGGGCTCGACATCCACGAGGCCCCGACGGTGAGCCCGCTCGGCACCGCTATCCTGGCTCCCGGCGTCGTCGTGACCGTCGAGCCCGGTATCTACCTCCCGGGCGTGGGCGGGGTGCGCATCGAGGACACGCTCGTCGTGACCGAGGACGGCAGCCAGCCCCTGACTCATTTCACGAAGGACGTCGCTGCCTGATGGCCGTTTCCACCAACGATCTCAAGAACGGCATGACCCTGGACCTGCCCGAGGGGCTGTTCAACGTGGTCGAGTTCCAGCACGTGAAGCCGGGCAAGGGCGGCGCGTTCGTGCGGACCAAGTTGAAGAACGTCCGCAGCGGCGCCGTCCTCGAGCGCACCTACCGGGCCGACGAGAAGCTCGAACAGGCCATCATCGACAAGCGCGAGATGCAGTTCCTCTACCGCGACGGTGGCGACGACGTGTTCATGGACACCGCCTCCTACGAGCAGCTGCAGGTGCCGGCGTCCTCCCTGGGCGACGCCGCCCACTACCTGAAGGAGGGCAACCAGGTGGTCCTCCAGCTCTACCGGGACGAGATCGTGGGCATCGACCTTCCCGCCGCGGTCGAGCTGGCCGTGTCCGAGACCGAGCCGGGGGAGAAGGGCGACCGGGTCTCGGGCGCCCGCAAGCCGGCCACGCTCGAGACGGGCCTCGTCGTGCAGGTGCCCCTGTTCGTCAACCCGGGCGACGCCATCAAGGTCGACACCCGCACGGGTGAGTACCTGACCCGGGCCTGAGGCTCCCGTGGCCGGGAGCGACGGGGCCACCCGCCACCAGTCGAGGGAGCGGGCCCTCGGGCTCCTCTACGAGGCCGAGATGAAGGGGGAGACGCCGACCGCGGTGCTGGCGGCCCTGCCCGTCGCCCCGGACCCCTTCTGCGTGGCCCTCGTGACCGCGGTCGACGCGCGTGGCCGCGAGGCGGACGAGCTCGTGGCCGAGGCCTCCGAGGGCTGGTCGCTCGAACGGATGGCCGTGGTCGACCGCCTCGTCCTCCGGCTGGCCGTCACCGAGCTCCTCTCGGGCGACGAGGTCCCGGTGGCCGTCGTGATCGACGAGGCCGTCCAGCTCGCCAAGACCTACTCCACCGACGACTCGGGCCGCTTCGTGAACGGCGTGCTCTCGACCGTGGCCGAACGGACCCGGGGCTGAGCAGGCGGCTCAGCGGTCCCGGCGGGCCCGCAGGAAGGCCCGCACCGCCGCCCGGGCGTCGCCCCGGATCTCGGGGCCGTGGGTGAAGGCCGCGGTCTCGTAGTCCACCTCGCCTAGGCGCTCGGCCGTGTCCTTCGAGAGCTGGAAGTTCGAGCAGAACGTGGCGAAGGACCAGGCCATCTTGTTGCGGAAGTTGAAGATCGAGTCGCCGGTGATGAGCACCCCGCTGCGCTCGTGGAGGAACGAGCAGTGCCCGGGGGTGTGACCCGGCGTGTGGAGCACCCGCAGGCCCCCGCCGACGGCGATGAGGTCGCCTTCGACGAAGGTCTCGTCGACCGGGCACGAGGGGAGCTTCGAGCCCATGAGCGCGGCCACCTTGGCGAGCGGGCGGGTGGGGTCGAGCGGCGGCCGCCGGCCGGCGCGCAGGAACCCGGCGTCGTCGTCGTGGATGTGGACCGGGGCCCCGGTGCGGGTGCGCAGGCCGGCCGCCCCGCCCACGTGGTCGAAGTGGGCGTGGGTGAGGAGGATCTTCGTCACGTCGGTCGGGCGCCGGCCGATCTCGGAGAGCGCGGTGGCCAGCCGCTTCGGCGCCCCCTTCAGGCCGGCGTCGACGAGGGTCACCGTGCCGCCGTCCTCCACGAAGGCGAACGAGTTGATGGCGTTCTTCCCGAGGGTGGGGATCCGGTAGAGGCCCTCGGCCAGACGGACGGGGGACGCCGGCACGCCGGTCATCGTGCCACGGCCGCCGCTGCTATCGTCGCCTCCGACCGTGAAGCGGGTCCGGTGAGGCCCGTACGGTAGGAGGCAGAGTGGCCGAACGCGAGCGCAGTCATACGCGGCCCCTCGGTGGTGTCTTCGTCCCCCACGCCCAGGTCCTCACCTCGGCCGACGTCCAGCGGGCGCTCACCCGCATGGCCCACGAGGTGGCCGAGCGCAACGGCGGTCTCGACGACGTCGTCCTGGTCGGCCTGCAGACCGGCGGGGTCCCCCTGGCCGAGAGGATGGCCGAGCTGCTCCAGTCGGTGGAGGGCACGGCGGTGCCCGTCGGCTCCCTCGACGTGGCCTTCTACCGCGACGACATCGGGCTCCGCCCGGTGCTGCCCGAGGCGGTCACCGACATCCCGGGCGACCTCGCCGGCAAGGTGGTCGTCCTCGTCGACGACGTCCTCTTCACCGGGCGGACCGTCCGGGCCGCCCTGAACGCCCTCTCGGACTACGGCCGGGCCCGGGTGGTCCAGCTGGCGGTGATGGTGGACCGGGGGCACCGGGAGCTGCCGATCCGCCCGGACTACGTGGGCAAGAACCTGCCGACCCGGCGCGACGAGATGGTCGACGTGAGCGAGGACGGGGTCAGCATCGGGACCCTGGAGAAGCAGTGAGCGACCGTCTGCTCGGGCCCCATCTCCTCTCGGTGGCCGACCTCGGCCGGGACGGCATCGGCGAGGTGCTCGCGGTGGCCGAGGCCTTCGCCGAGGTCGAGCGGCGGACGATCCCGAAGGTGCCGACGCTGCGCGGCCGGGTGGTGGCCACGCTCTTCTTCGAGGAGTCGACGAGGACGAGGCTCTCGTTCGAGACGGCGGCCAAGCGCCTCTCGGCCGACGTGCTCTCGCTCGCCGTGGCCACCTCGTCGGTGAAGAAGGGTGAGTCGCTGCGCGACACCGTCGAGACCATCGAGGCCATGGGCATCGACGCCCTGATTGTCCGGCACAGCGCGGCCGGCGCGGCGCACCGGGTGGCCGGCTGGGTCGAGCGGGCCCACGTCGTGAACGCCGGCGACGGCTGGCACGAGCACCCCACCCAGGCCCTCGTCGACTGCTTCACCGTCCGCCAGGTCCTGGCCGAGCGGGACGGTGTGACCCCTTCGTCGCTCGGGACGTCGTGCTTCGAGGGGCTCTCGGTGCTCGTGGTGGGCGACATCCGCCACAGCCGGGTCGCCCGCTCCTCGATCCTCGCCTACGCGGCCCTCGGGGCGCGGGTCCGACTCTGTGCGCCGGGCAGCCTCCTCCCGCCTTCCCTCGAGGGCTGGCCGGTCGAGGTGGTGGGCGACCTCGACGCGGCGCTGCCCGAGGCCGACGTGGTGGCGCTCCTGCGCCTCCAGGCGGAGCGGGGCAGCGGCCAGTTCGTGCCCTCCCTCCGGGAGTACACGGCCCGCTTCGGCCTCACGGCCCGGCGGGCGGCCCTCCTCGGGAAGGAGGCCATCGTCACCCACCCCGGCCCCATGGTGCGGGGCGTCGAGATCGGGAGCGACGTGGCCGAGCTGCCGAACGCCGTGGTGACCCGCCAGGTGCAGAACGGGGTGGCAGTGCGCATGGCCGTCCTCTTCCTCCTCCTCGGGACGGCGCCGGTCGAGCTCGTGACGGACGAGGCCGCGGGGGCCGAGCGTGGCTGACGCGACCCGGGGCGCCAGCAAGCGCCCCCCCACCCTCGTCATCCGGGGCGGACGGCTCATCGACGGCACGGGCACGAAGGTGGCCGACGTGGCGGTGGCCGACGGCAAGGTGGTGGCCGTCGAGGAGGGGCTGGCGGTGCCGTCGGGGGCGACGGTGCTCGACGCCGGCGGCTGTTGGGTGACGCCCGGCTTCGTCGACCTGCACGCCCACCTGCGCCAGCCGGGGCGGGAGGAGGCCGAGACCGTCGAGACGGGCACCCGGGCCGCGGCCCTCGGCGGCTACACCGCGGTGGTGGCGATGCCCAACACCGAGCCGGCCATCGACGACGCCGGCACGGCCCGCGAGGTGCTCGAGCTCGGCCGGCATGCCCTCAGCGAGGTGGCGGTGGCCGGCGCGGTCACCGTGGGGCGGTCGGGGGAGCGGCTCGCCCCCATGGGGGAGCTCGCCGCGCTCGGCGTGCGGCTCTTCACCGACGACGGGGCCGGCGTCCAGGACGGCGGCCTCTTCCGCCGGGCCCTCGACTACGCCCGCGACCTCGGCGTGACCCTCGCCGAGCACTGCGAGGACGACGACCTCGCAGCCGGCGGGGTCATGCACGAAGGGGTCTGGTCGAGCCGGCTCGGGCTCCCGGGCACGCCCTCGGCGGCCGAGGAGGTCATGGCGGCCCGGGACATCGCCCTCGTCCGGCTCACCGGGGGCCGGCTCCATCTGCTGCACCTCTCGACGGCCGGCTCGGCCGAGCTCGTGCGCCGGGCCAAGGCCGAGGGCCTCCCGGTCACCGCCGAGGTGGCGCCGCACCACCTGGCGCTCACCGACGAGCTCGTCGCCGGCTACGACCCGGTGTACAGGGTCAGCCCGCCGCTGCGGCCGGCCGCCGACGTGGCGGCCTGCTGCGAGGCGGTGCGCGACGGCACGTTCGACGCGGTGGCCACCGACCATGCGCCTCACCCACCCGAGGCGAAGGACGTGCCTTTCGCCGAGGCGGCCCCGGGCATGCTCGGCCTGGAGACGGCGTTCGCCGTGGCTTTCACCGAGCTGCACGGCCCGGCCGAGGAGGGCTGGGTGGCCGACACCCCCGGCGGTGACCGGCTGGCCCCGCGCCGCTTCTTCGAGGTCTTCAGCTGGGGGCCGGCGGCCATCGCCGGGCTCGGCCCGGCCGACCCCCGCCCGGGCGGTCAGAGCGCCCAGGGTGGTCCGATCCAGCCGGGGGCGGCGGCCAATCTCTGTGTGGTCGACCCCCGAGCCACCTGGACGGTGGACCCCGGCCGGCTGGCCAGCCGCAGCCGCAACACCCCCTACGCCGGGCGACGGCTCTCTGGCCGGGTGCGTCACACCGTGCTCCGGGGCGAGCCGGTGGTGCTCGACGGCGAGGCCCAGCGGTGAGGAGCCGGCGACCGGCGGCGGCCGACGAGGCCGAACGGCAGCCGGCCCTCCTCGTCCTCGCCGACGGCGAGGTGTTCGAGGGCGAGGCCGCCGGGGCCCCGTGCCCGGTGGCCACGGGCGAGATCGTGTTCAACACGGCCATGTCCGGCTACCAGGAGGTGGTGACCGACCCCTCCTACGCCGGCCAGGTGATCGCCTTCACCACCGCGCACATCGGCAACTACGGGACCAACGCGGCCGACGACGAGGCGGATCGGCCCGCCTGTCGCGGCGTCGTGGTGCGTGACCTCACCGACCCGCCGAGCAACTGGCGCTCGACCGAGGGCTTCGAGGCGTTCCTCGTTCGCCACGGGATCCCGGCGATGACCGGCGTCGACACCCGTCGGCTCACCCGTCACCTCCGCGACCGCGGCGCCATGCCCGGCGCGTTCGGCACCGCCGCGGAGGGCGAGCTCCGTCGCGCCGCGGCCGAGGCGCTCCCGACCGACGGGCGTGACCTCGTGGCCGAGGTCACGACGGCACAGCCGTACCAGTTCGGGACGGGACCCTTCCGGGTGGTGGCCTACGACTACGGGGTGAAGGCGACGATGCTGCACCACCTCGGGACCCTCGCCACGGTGACCGTGGTCCCCGCCGGGACCCCGGCCGACGACGTCCTCGCCCTGGAGCCCGACGGCGTGTTCTTCTCGAACGGCCCGGGCGACCCCTCGGCCCTCCCCGGGCCTGTGGCCACGGCGGCCGATCTGGTGGGACGGGTGCCGATCTTCGGGATCTGCCTGGGGCACCAGGTGCTCGGCCTGGCCCTCGGCGGCAGCACCTACAAGCTCCCCTTCGGCCACCACGGGGCCAACCACCCGGTGCGCCGCCTCGCCACCGGCCACGTCGAGGTGACGAGCCAGAACCACAACTACGCGGTCGGGACCGTGCCGGGGACCGAGGTCACCCACGTCAACCTGAACGACGACGTGGTGGAGGGGCTGCGCTCGCTCTCCGCCCCGCTCTTCTCGGTGCAGTACCACCCCGAGGCCGGGCCCGGACCACACGACGCCCGGTACCTCTTCGACGAGTTCGCCGCCCTCATGGCCGGGGCCTGAGGTGCCGAGGCGCGACGACCTCGAGTCGATCCTCGTCATCGGCTCGGGACCCATCGTCATCGGTCAGGCCTGCGAGTTCGACTACTCGGGGACCCAGGCCTGCCGGGTGCTCTCCGAGGAGGGCTACCGGGTCGTCCTCGCCAACTCCAACCCGGCCACGATCATGACCGACCCGGCCACCGCGGCGGCCACCTACGTCGAACCCCTCGATCGAGAGGTCCTCGCGGCGGTGATCGAGCGTGAGCGCCCCGACGCCCTCCTCCCCACGCTCGGTGGCCAGACCGCGCTCAACCTCACGATGGAGCTGGTCGAGGACGGGGTGCTCGAAGCCCACGGCGTCGAGGTGATCGGCGCCCGTCCCGAGGCCATCGCCACGGCCGAGAACCGCGAGCAGTTCAAAGCGGCGATGATCGAGATCGGCCTCGAGGTGCCGCCGTCGGGCTTCGCCCACTCCCTCGACGAGGCGCTGGCCGTGGCCGACGGGCTCGGCTATCCGGTCATCGTGCGGCCGTCGTACATCCTCGGTGGGAGCGGGACCTCGATCGCCGCCGACCGCGACGAGCTCCTGGGGGTGGCCACGGCCGGCCTGGCCGCCAGCCCCGTCGGCCAGGTGCTGATCGAGCGCTCCATCGCCGGCTGGAAGGAGTTCGAGCTCGAGGTCATGCGGGACGTCGCCGACAACTGCGTGGTGGTCTGCTCGATCGAGAACCTCGACCCGATGGGTGTGCACACCGGGGACTCGATCACCGTCGCGCCGGCCCAGACGCTGACCGACGTCGAGTTCCAGGCGATGCGCGACGACGCCTTCGCCTGTCTCCGCCGGGTGGGGGTGGAGACCGGTGGCTCGAACGTGCAGTTCGCGGTGGACCCGGCCGACGGCCGGCGGCTCATCATCGAGATGAACCCCCGGGTGTCGCGGTCCTCGGCCCTCGCCTCCAAGGCCACCGGGTTCCCGATCGCCAAGATCGCCGCCCGCCTCGCCGTCGGCTATCGGCTCGACGAGGTGGCCAACGACATCACGCGGGCCACGCCGGCCAGCTTCGAACCGACGATCGACTACGTCGTGACCAAGATCCCGCGCTGGGCCTTCGAGAAGCTGCCGGGGGCCGAGCCGGTCCTCGGGGCGAGCATGCAGTCGGTCGGCGAGGTGATGGCCATCGGGCGCACGTTCTGCGAGTCGCTGCAGAAGGCGGTGCGCTCCCTCGAGCAGGGGCGGGCCGGCCTGAACGCCGACCCGGCCGAGCGCCCGTTCGACGGCCTCGACGACGAGACGCTGGCGGCGCGGCTGCGCCGGGCCACGCCCGAGCGGCTCTTCGAGGTGGAGTCGGCCCTGCGCCGGGGCTGGTCGGCCGAGGAGGTGGCGGCCACGACCACCATCGACCCGTGGTTCGTGCGCCAGATCGGCCGCATCGCCGACGAACGGCGCTCGCTCGAGGGCAGCTCGCTGGCCGGGCTCGACCGGGCCCGGCTGCGGCGGGCCAAGCGACTCGGCTTCTCCGACGCGCAGCTGGCCTACGTCCTCGGTTCGACCGAGGCCGAAGTGCGCGCCTCGCGTCTTGCGCTCGGGGTGCGGGCCACGATGAAGACGGTCGACACCTGTGGGGCGGAGTTCGAGGCGTACACGCCCTACCACTACGCCACCTACGAGGACGAGGAGGAGGTGCGGCCGAGCGACCAGCCCCGCGTGGTCATCCTGGGTTCGGGCCCGAACCGCATCGGTCAGGGCATCGAGTTCGACTACTGCTGCGTGCACGCCAGCATGGCGCTGCGCGCCGCGGGCTACGAGACCGTGATGGTCAACTGCAACCCCGAGACCGTCTCGACCGACTACGACACCTCCGACCGGCTCTATTTCGAGCCCCTGACCAGCGAGGACGTCGCCAACGTGCTCGACGCCGAGGCCCGGGCCAGCACCGGGGCGGGGTCGGTGACCGGCGTGATCGTCTCGCTCGGCGGGCAGACACCGCTCAAACTCGCCGGGTCGCTCCCACCCGGGCTCGTCCTCGGCACGAGCCCGGCCTCGATCGACCGGGCCGAGGACCGCGAGCAGTGGAACGCCCTCTGCGAGGCGCTCGCCATCCCCCAGCCGAAGGGTGGCACGGCGATGGGCGTCGACGACGCGCTGGCCGTGGCGGCCGAGGTCGGCTACCCGGTGCTCGTGCGGCCGAGCTACGTGCTCGGCGGTCGGGCGATGGAGATCGTCTATGACGACCACGCCATGCGCCGGGTCATGACGGCGCTGGCCGACGGGCTCCTCGCCCGGGAGGGGGGCGTGACGGCCGAGCGCCCCGTGCTCGTCGACCGCTTCCTGGAGGACGCCGTGGAGGTCGACGTCGACGCGCTGCGGGACCGCACCGGCGAGATCCACGTCGCCGGGGTGATGGAGCACGTCGAGGAGGCCGGCGTGCACTCGGGGGACTCGGCCTGCGCCCTCCCGCCACAGACCTTGTCGCAGGCGGTGCTCGACCAGCTCGACCGGCACACCCGGGCCCTCGCCGAGGAGCTCCTCGTGGTCGGGCTCATCAACGTCCAGTACGCGGTGAAAGACGGCACCGTCTACGTGCTCGAGGCCAACCCCCGGGCCAGCCGCACGGTGCCCTTCGTGGCCAAGGCCACGGGCGTGCCCGTCGCCATGGTGGCGGCCCGGCTCATGGTCGGGGCGACCCTCTCCGAACTGCGGGCCGAGAAGCTGCTCCCGGTCCGCAGCGACGACCCGGGCCACGTGAGCGTGAAGGAGGCGGTCCTGCCCTTCGAGCGCTTCCCCGGCGTCGACACGCTCCTCGGCCCCGAGATGCGCTCGACCGGCGAGGTGATGGGCATCGACCGCACCTTCGGCCTGGCCTTCGCCAAGAGCCAGCTGGCGGCGGGCACCCGACTCCCGCACGACGGCACGGTCTTCCTCTCGCTCGCCGACCGGGACAAGCCGGCCGGCCTCGAGGTGGCCCGGTCCTTCAGCCGGCTCGGCTTCGAGCTGGCGGCCACGCTCGGCACCGCCGGCTACCTCCGGGACCACGGGCTCGAGGTCTCGACGCTCGTGGCCAAGATCGGCGAGGAGGGTCTGGCGGCCGACGCCGTCGATCTCATCGCCAACCGGCGGGTGCACCTCGTCGTCAACACCCCCCGCGGTCGCGGCTCGCGGGCCGACGGCCAACACATCCGCAGGGCCGCCTCGCGCCATCGGGTGCCGTGCCTCACGACCCTGGCGGCGGCGCGCGCTGCGGCGGCGGGGATCGCCGACACCGCCGGGCACCCCTTCGCCGTGCGGACGCTCCAGGAGCTCGCCCGCCGCGAGCTCACGACGGGCCCGGCGCCCCGGTGAGTGCACCCGCCGTGCCCTCGACCGATCTCGGCACGAAGGTGGGGTCGGTGGTGCTGCCGAACCCCGTGATGACGGCCTCGGGCACCTCGGGGCACGGGACCGAGCTCGGGGCCTACGGCCCGTTGGCCGACCTCGGCGCGGTGGTCGTGAAGTCGGTGTCGGCCGAGCCCTGGCCCGGCAACCCGGCGCCGCGGGTCACCGAGGTGGCCGCGGGCATGTTGAACAGCGTCGGGCTCGAAGGCCCGGGCATGACCCGCTGGGTGGCCGAGGACCTCGCGCAGCTCCGGGCGGCGGGGGCCCGGGTCGTGGCGAGCATCTGGGGCAGGAGCGTGGCCGACTACCGGCGGGCGGCCGAGCTCCTCGCGCCGGCGGTCGGCGACGGCACCGTCGTGGCCGTCGAGGTCAACGTCAGCTGTCCGAACGTCGAGGACCGGGGCAACATGTTCGCCCACTCGCCGTCGGCCACCGCCGCCGCAGTGGGCGCCTCGGACTGCGGCGTGCCGCGCTGGGCGAAGCTCAGCCCGAACGTGCCGGACCTCCGCGAGATCGCTGCCGCCGCGCTCTCGGCCGGCGCCGAGTCGCTCACCCTCGTGAACACCCTTCTCGGCATGGCCATCGACGTCGAGCACCGGCGTCCCGCGCTCGGGGCCGGCGGGGGCGGGCTGTCGGGCCCGGCGGTCCACCCGGTGGCGGTGCGGGCCGTCTTCGAGTGCCGGGCCGCCTTCCCCGACGCCGGCATCGTGGGCGTCGGCGGCGTGATGAACGGTCGCGACGCGGTCGAGCTCCTCCTGGCCGGTGCCGACGCCGTGCAGGTCGGCACGGCCACCTTCGCCGAGCCGCGCGCCCCGTGGCGCGTCCTGCGAGAGCTCGTCCGCTGGTGCGAGCAGCACGGTGGGACCACGGTGCAAGAGTTGGTCGGGGCGGCCCATGGGTGAGGACTCGACGCGATGACGCAGGTGACCACGTTCGCCGAGCGGCTGCGGGCGGCGGTGAGCGACACCGGCCCGCTCGCCGCGGGGATCGACCCGTCGGGCCGGTTGCTCGAGCAGTGGGGCCTCACCGACGACGCGGCGGGCCTCGCCCGCTTCGGCACGCGCTGTGTCGAGGCGTTCGCCGGCGTGCTGCCGGCGGTCAAGTGTCAGGTGGCCTT
>DATGZH010000056.1:0-2194 GCA_035297265.1 Acidimicrobiales bacterium
GGCGAGCTCGCCTACTCGAAGGCGACGTCGAACCCGGCCCGGATCGTGCTGGCCGTCGGCGCCGACTCGCCGGTGCGCTCGCTGGCCGACCTGGCGGCCGCCGTGGCCGACCGCCCGGGACGGCTGCGGGTCAGCACCGAGTACCCCGAGCTGACCCGCAAGGCGCTCGCCGCGCACGGCATCGAGGCGGACATCGCGCTCTCCTACGGCGCGACCGAGGCCAAGGTCCCCGACATCGCCGACGCCGTCGTCGACATGACAGAGACGGGCAGTGCGCTGCGCGCCGCCGGGCTCCGGGTGATCGAGACGCTCCTCGTGTCGCACACCGAGCTGATCGCCAACCCGGCGGCGGCGGCCGACCCTGCGAAGCACCACGCCATGGGGCAGATCCTCACCCTCCTGCAGGGCACGCTCGAGGCACGCGGCAAGGTGCTCGTGAAGCTCAACGTGTCGGCCGAGAACCTCGATGCGGTGCTCGCCGTCCTCCCCTCCATGCGCGCTCCGACGATCTCGGAGCTCTCCGGCGGCGGCGCGTTCGCGCTCGAGGCCGTCGTCGCCAAGTCCGACATCAACGTCCTCATCCCTGCGCTGCGCGACCAGGGCGCAAGTGACATCTTGGAGATCCCGCTGTCCAAGATCGTCCACTGACGTGGCCGACCCCGTGCCCACCGCCGGGCCCCGTCACGGGCGCGTCACCTCCTTCGACCCGGCGCGTGGCCTCGGCACGGTCGCCGACGAGTCGGGCACGACCTACGGGTTCCACGCCACGGCGATCGTTGACGGGAGCCGGCGCATCGACACGGGCACCGTCGTGGTGTTCGTGGTGGCAGCGGGCCACCGCGGCCGCTACGAGGCGCGGTCGGTGGAGCCGGTGTCCGCGCCGGCGGTTGCCCCGGCTCCCTCCGCTTCCCACCAGCGCCCGGCGTAGCGGCGGGCGAACACCTCGAGGGCCGCCTCCACGCCGTCCCGGTCGCCGGTCGCGAGGAGGTCGAGCAGCAGCCCGCGCGTCACCGCGAGGCCCAGGCGCGCGTGGACCCGGGTGACGTCGGCCGGCACGCCCGCCGTCGCCGCCACGGCGACGTTCGTGTCGAGCCAGCCCTCGAGGTCGTCCTTCAACAAGGGCAGGGTCGACTCGTCGCCCTGGAGGGCCCGGCCGTAGAGCGCGAAGAACAGCCGCTCGAAGTCGGCCCAGGCGGGATCGGCCACGTGGGCCCACATCCGGCGCACCAGCTCGTCGGTCTCACCGGCCGCCTCGGCGCCGATGGTGGCGAAGGCGGCCTGGGTCCGAGCCTCGACGGCGCGCACGACCTCGAGCATGAGTCCGTCCTTGGAGCCGAAGTGGTAGAGCAGCATCCGGTGGCTCGTCCCGGCCGCCTCGGCGATGCGGCGGAGGCTCTGGTCGGCCAGCCCGTCCGCGGTGAAGTGCTCGATCACCGCGTCCAGCAGCCGCTCCCGGGCCGGCCGGGCCGCCAATTGTCCTGGCATGTACCAAATGGTACATTCTCCGAGGAACGGTAGCGGAGACCGGAGCAGGGAGGCAGACCCATGGCCCAGCAGGTGATCGACCGGATGGCGACGACGACGGCCGACCCGCAGTCGGTCTACGCGCTGCTCGCCGACGGCTCGACCTGGCCGGAGTGGTCACCTCTCGGTTCGTTCGAATTGATGGAGCCCGGAGACGGGACACCGGAGGGTCTCGGCGCCGTCCGCCTCTTCACGACCGGACGGCACCGGAGCCGGGAGCGTGTCGTGGAGCGCAGGCCCGGGGAGGTCTTCGTCTACGTGCTCGAGGCGGGCTTGCCGCTGCGCGACTACCGGGCCGTCGTCAGCCTGTCCCCGGCCGAGGGCGGCACGCTGATCCGCTGGCGTTCGTCGTTCCGGGCCAAGGTGCCCGGGACCGGGTGGCTCTACCGGCGAGAGCTGGGCAAGTTCATCGGCCGGACCGTGGAGGGGCTGGCGACCGCTGCCGCCCGGACCCGCCTGCCCTAGGCCTGGCCGGTGTTGGCGGCGTTCTCGCCGCGGGGCTGCTCGGTGCCCTCGAGCCGGACGAAGGCCAGACGGAGCTGCGAGAGGGAGTCGTGGAGGGCGGGCTCCGCCTCGCCGAGGCGGCCGCGGAGGCCTTCGAGCAGGTACCCGAGGCCGTCGATGGCCAGGCGGGCCTGGAAGAGCATCGGCGGCGACTGCGAGAGGTAGA
>DATGZH010000057.1:0-35325 GCA_035297265.1 Acidimicrobiales bacterium
ACCGACGCGAACTCCACGAAGCTTGTCCTTGTGCGTCCCGTCACTACTGAAGAGCTCGACGCGCCGTTGTTCGACTGGTCGCTCTGCTGATCACTTCACTCGGTGCGCCGCCAGATCGCCGATCGGTGGATCGAGGCTAAGACTGGTGGTCGAGCCGCGGACCGCGGGGTCCGCCCGGCGACGGAGGTGGGCCATGCCCGACGTAGCGCCCGTGCCCGAGGGGCTGCACACCGTCACACCACGGCTGGTCGTCGAGGACGCCCGGGCGGCCATCGACTTCTACGGCCGGGCCTTCGGAGGCGTAGCCCTCGGCGAGCCGTTCACGATGCCCGACGGGAAGGTGGCGCACGCCGAGACCCGCCTGGGCGACTCGGTCGTCTACCTCGTCGAGCCAGTCGACGGCGGCGAGGGCGCGGCCCCGTCGTCGCTCGGTGGCCAAGTGACGGCGATCATGGCAGTGACCGTGCCCGACGTCGACGCGCTCTGGGCCCGGGCGCTGGCCGCGGGCTGCGGGCTGCGGGCTGCGAGGTGATCTACCCCCTCGACAACCAGTTCTACGGTGACCGTGGCGGGCGGGTCCGCGACCCCTTCGGGCACCAGTGGATGCTCTCGACCCACATCGAGGACGTGAGCCCGGCCGAGATGGACCGCCGGATGCAAGCCATGCTGGACGACCAGGCCTGAGCGGGACGGCCACCACCGCGGCGACCGTCCCGCCCCTTGCCGTCAGCCCCGGGTGAACCACTCCTTGTCCATGGGCTCGCCCGTCTCGAGGAGCGACTTCAGGTCCGAGAGAATCCAGGCCCAGCCGCCACCGCCGCCCTCGTCGCCCGCGATGTACAGGGCCAGCTTCGGCGCCCCGGTGAGGTCGTGGGTCACGGTCAGCTTGGTGACGCCGCCCTTGGGCCCGTCGATCTCCCACGTGACTCGGGTGAAACCTTCCGCCGCGGCGTCGGGCGCCATGACGAGCCGCCAGGTCTGGACGAGGCGCCGGGGCGGGTCCGCCTCGATGACCTCGCCGTCGACGGCCACGTCACCGGTGCCCATGGCCCGCATGCCGTCATTCGTCCAACTGACGTACTTGCCGCCGGGACGGAGGTCGTAGTCGCTTCTCGTGCAGTAGCCGTAGCGCTCCGTCCAGTCCGGGTCGGTGATGGCCGTCCAGACCTCCTCGGGGCTGGCCTTGATGTGGACCCGGAACACCTGGGTCGTGACGTCGGTCGCTGTCGTGTTCATGCGCTGCCCTCCAGTTGGTGCTTCAGGTCGACGAGCGCCGAGACCTGACGCTCGGTGTACTTGTCGATCCACCGGTCGTGGATCAACCGGATCGGGACGGGGTTCAAGAAGTGCAACTTCTCCCGGCCCGAACGCCTGGTGACGACGAGGTCGGCCTCCTCGAGGACCCGGAGGTGCTTCATCACCCCGAAGCGGGTCATCGCGAGCTCCGACTCGAGCTCGGTCAGCGTGCGCCCGTCGCGAACGAAGAGCTGGTCGAGCAGGAACCGCCGGGTGGGGTCGGCGAGCGCCTTGAACACCCGGTCGTCGTCAGCCACCTCCCTAGGATACGTGACTATTTAGTCACATGTCAAGCCCAAAGATTCTTCCCGGCGGCATGTCGAAGATCCGGGCCCAGCCTCGACAAGTGGACAGACGGTGCCGTGGGGCACCGCCGAGCGAAAGGATGGAGCGATGCGATTCATGCTGCTGCAGAACTACGGCGAGGTGGAGTCCGGGTGCGCCCCGATGACCGAGTGGACGCCCGAGGAGGTCGCCGCCCACATCGCCTTCCAGCAGGCGCTCAACGAGGAGCTCCTGCAGTCGGGTGAGCTCGTCGACGCCCAGGGCCTGGCCGGGCCGGACGTCGCCAAGTTCGTGGTGTCCGACGGGGTCGGCGCCCCGGTCGTGACCGACGGGCCGTTCCCCGAGTCGAAGGAGCTGCTGGCCGGCTACCGGCTGGTGGACGTGGACTCGCCGGAGCGGGCCATCGCCATCGCCGCCAAGGCCTCGGCCGCGCCGGGGCCGGCCGGCGAGCCGATCCGCCAGCCGATCGAGGTGCGCGAGGTCCTGGCCGCCCCGCCCGACCCCCAGGGGTGACCACGCCGGTGGTGACGACGGAGGGCCTCGAGGGCCGCCTGCGGGATCTCGCCCCGCTGGCCCTCGCGGCCGTCGTCCGTCGCCACGGCAACTTCGCCGACGCCGAGGACGCGGTGCAGGAGGCGCTCGTCGCCGCTGCGACGAGCTGGCCCGAGACCGGCGAGCCCGACAACCCGCTCGGCTGGCTGCTCGCGGTGGCCGGGCGGCGCCTCACCGACCAGCACCGCCGGGACGACGCCCGGCGCCGGCGCGAGCAGCTGGCCGCCTCGTGGTCCCTCGGCCGCCCCGACCAGCTGTCGGGGCGCGACGACACCTTGATCCTCGTGTTCATGTGCTGCCACCCGGACCTCACCCCGGGCGCGGCCATCCCGCTCACGCTGCGAGCGGTCGGGGGGCTCACGACGAGGGAGATCGCCGCCGCCTTCCTCGTGCCCGAGCCCACGATGGCCCAGCGGATCAGCCGGGCCAAGGCCCGGATCAAGCAGTCCGACGTGCCGTTCGCCCTCCCCTCGCCCGAGGAACGGCCGGCCCGCCTGCGCTCGGTGCTCCACGTCCTCTACCTCCTCTTCAACGAGGGCTACGCGAGCAACACCGGGCCCGAGCTCGCCCGCACCGACCTGTCGGGCGAGGCCATCCGCCTGACCCGGATGGTGCGGCACGCCCTCCCTCATGACCCCGAGGTGGCGGGGCTGCTCGCCCTCATGCTGCTCACCGAGGCCCGCCGACCGGCCCGGACGGGTCCGGACGGCGAACTCGTCCCCCTGGCCGAGCAGGACCGCCGGCTGTGGGACCGGGCCCTCATCACCGAGGGGCTCTCGATCGCCGCCGAGGCCCTGCGACGGGGCCAGGTGGGCGAGTACCAGGTGCAGGCGGCCATCGCCGCGCTCCACGACGAGGCGCCGGCCCACGCCGAGACGAACTGGTCGGAGATCCTCGCCCTCTACACGCTGCTCGAGCAGATGACCGGGAACCCGATGGTGGCGCTCAACCGGGCGGTGGCCGTGGCCATGGTGCACGGCCCCGGCGCCGGGCTCGAGCTGCTCGACGGCCTGGCCGGGGAGCTCTCCGACCACCATCGCCTCCACGCGGTGCGGGCCCACCTCCTCGAGGAGCTGGGTGACCACGACGCAGCGGCGACCGAGTTCCGGGCGGCGGCCGACCGGGCCACGAACCCCCGGGAGCGGGACTACCTCACGACCAAGGCGGCGGCCGCCGGCGGCCCTCGCCGCTGACCGGCCCGGGCGGCTCGGCGAACGGGTCGGGTCAAGGGCGGCGGGCACGACGACGCTGGGCCAGACTGGTGGCCGGAGGTGGCGAGGTGCCCTACAGCTCCGGTCGGATCGTCCACGACGCCGACGCCCACATCATGGAGACACCGACGTGGCTCCGTGACCACGCCGACCCGGAGGTCCGTGAGCGCCTCCCGCTCCTCACGTACTCGAGCGGCAACGAGCTGCGCCAGACCGGCGACCCCGAGGAGCAGCGCCGCGACCTCCTCGCCTCGTTCGACCGGTTGGCGGCCAAGCACGCCTCCCCCGAGTACCGGGCCGACGAGGCGGCCGAGATCATGGCGCGGAAGAACTTCGCCGCCACCGGCTCGTTCATCGCCGCCGACCGACCGCGGGCCCTCGACCTCCTCGGCTTCTCCAGCCAGCTCGTCTTCAACACGTTCCACAACCGGCGGCTCCACGACCTCGAGCACCGGGGCGACCTCGACCTCGCCTACGGCGCGGCCCGGGCCCACAACCGGGGCATGGTGGAGTTCTGCTCGGTCGACCGCCGCCTGCTCCCGAGCTGCTACGTCCCGCTCGCCGACTTCGACCGGGCCCTCGCCATGGCGCAGGAGGCGATCGAGATGGGGACGGCCGCCCTCCTCGTGGCCTCGGGCTGCCCGCCCGGCCACGCCCACAGCCACCTCGGCCTCGACCCGGTCTGGCGGCTGGCCGAGGAGGCCGACGTGTGCGTGGTCTTCCACGTGGGCGGGACAGGCGACCTCATCGACCCCAACTACTTCAAGAACGGCCTGCCGGTGCCGCCCGACTTCCACGGCGGGGAGGAGAACTTCCGCTCCGTCGACTACATGGGCATCCCGGGGCCGCCGGCCCAGACCCTCGCCACGATGATCTTCGACGGCGTGCTCGAGCGGTTCCCCCGCCTCCGGATCGGCGTGATCGAGCAGGGGGCGATCTGGGTCCCCTCCTGGCTGCGCCAGATGGAGGCGGCGGTCGAGGCCTTCGCCCGCCACGAGGAGCGCATCCGGGCCCTCCCGCTGCGGCCGACGGAGTACGTGCGCCGGCAGGTGCGCTTCACCCCGTACCCGACCGAGGACGTCGGCTGGATCGTCGAGACCAGCGGCCCCGAGCTCTGCATGTTCTCCTCCGACTACCCCCACGTGGAGGGCGGCCGCCGGCCACTGGAGCGCTTCGAGGAATCGCTCGCCGGTGTGAGCGAGGACGTGAAGCGCCGCTTCTACTGCGACAACTTCGTCGACCTGCTCGGCCCGGCAGCCGCGCACCTCCCGGCCTGAACGGCACCCGCCCCGAACCACCGGGCCGCTCCCGAGCGACCCACCTCTACAGTGGCGCCATGCGCTTCGCCTTCAAGACCGCTCCGCAGCACACGACCTGGGAGGACATGCTCGCCGTCTGGCGGGCGGCCGACGACATCGAGCTGTTCGAGTCGGGGTGGAACTTCGACCACTTCTACCCGATCTTCTCGGACTCGACCGGGCCGTGCCTCGAGGCCTGGGTCACGCTCACCGCTTTCGCCCAGGCCACGAAGCGGCTCCGCCTCGGCACGCTCGTGACCGGGATCCACTACCGGCACCCGGCAGTGCTGGCCAACATGGCGGCCTCGCTCGACATCGTCTCGGGCGGCCGGCTCGAGCTCGGCATCGGGGCGGGGTGGAACGAGGAGGAGTCGGGCGCCTACGGCATCGAGCTCGGCACGCCCAGGGAACGGAGCGACCGCTTCGAGGAGGCCTGCGAGGTGATCGTCGGGTTGCTCTCGCAGGAGACGACGACGTTCGCCGGTCGCTACTACCGGCTCACCGAGGCCCGCTGCAACCCGCACCCGCTCCAGCGCCCGCACCCGCCCATCTGCATCGGCGGCAGCGGCGAGAAGCGGACGCTCCGCACGGCGGCCCGCTTCGCCCAGCACTGGAACTTCGTCGGCGGGACACCCGAGCAGTTCAAGGAGAAGCGCGAGGTCCTCCACGAGCACTGCCGGGCCGTCGGCCGCGACCCTGCGGAGATCCTGCTCTCCAGCCACGTGCGGTACTCGGGCGACGCCAAGGCCACGGCGGCCGACGCCGCGGCGCTGGGGGAGGTCGGCGTCCAACTGGCCATCGTGCAGCTGCCGCCCCCGCACAGAGCAGCCGTGCTCGAGCCCATCGCCGAGGCCCTCACCGAGCTGGCCTGACCGACCCACCGTGCCCGAGCGCCCCCCCTTGGTCCGTCCGGGCACACCCGACGACCGGGACTGGGTGGTCGGCGTGCTGACCGAGCGGTGGGGAGCGACCGAGGTCGTGAGCCGGGGCCGTCGCCACGCGGCGGCGGACCTCCCCGCCGTCGTGGCCGAGACCGAGGGCCGGCGGTCGGGTCTGGCCACCTACCGGGTCGACGGCGAGGAGGCCGAGCTCGTCACGCTCGACGCACTGGCCGAGGGCCGGGGCATCGGCCGTGCCCTCCTGGCCGAGGTGGCCGAGCGGGCCCGGGCGGCCGGGTGCCGACGGCTCTGGCTGGTTACGACCAACGACAACGTCGACGCGCTCCGCTTCTACCAACGGCGAGGCCTGCGCCTCGTGGCCGTGCACCGCGGGGCGCTGGACGAGGCCCGCCCGCTCAAACCGTCGATCCCCGAGGTCGGCGAGTACGGGATCCCCGTTCACGACGAGCTCGAGCTGGAACTCGTCCTGGACGACCGGTAGCGCTCAGGGGACCTCACCGAGGGAGGTCCGGGGCAACGGCCCGTGGCGGTCGAGGAGCTCGAGGTAGGGCTCGACGTCGCCGGCCACCACGGCCGACCGGATCTCGTCCGCCGTGCGACGGGCGGCGAGGATCCGGGTGGCCTCCCACAGAGGCGCGGCCAGCGTGCAACCGGCGTCCCCGGGTCCGCTCGCCCACGAGGCCGTACCGTCCCTCACGGCGAGCGGCCCGAGGCCGGCCTGGGCGATGGCTCGGGCGTGCAGCCGGAGGAGCAGCTCGAGGAGGACGGGTGTCTCCTCGCCTTCCCGGCGCACCGGACCACCGAGCGCACCGCGGAGATCCTGCTCGTGGACGAGGAGGTCCACCGGCAGCTGCCAGTTCCCTGCCTCGATCAGGCCCTCGGTGGCCTCGCCGCAGGCCGCCCAGCGCGCCAGGACCACGTCCAGGGGGAGGTCGAGGGCCTCGCGTCGGATGTCGTCGATCCAGGGCTGCGCGTCGTCGCGGGCCGGGTAGTCGCCCGAGGTGAGGCGCTCGGCGATCCCGCTCAGGTGGGCCACGAGGTCGTGGGCCGTCCAGTCCGGACAAGCGGGGACGGCGGCCCGTTCGTCGCCGCCCCGCGCCACCTCGCCGATCCGCAGCCGGCCGTGGCGGTAGAGGGCGGCGAGGTCGCTCACCGGCCGCACGATAGCCATCCCGCCTCGGGCCACCCGGCGGGCCCGGTGGCGTGTGAGCCGGCGCGAGCAGGCCTTCCCTATTAACCGCTATTTCTGATGTACCCGGTTGGATTTAGGGCTTCGATTGCAATAGTGTTGCGATGTGCACCCACGACTGCAATCCGTCTTCGTCCGTCCGTTCCCGCCGCGTCGCCGAGTCCGGGCCGGCCTGCTTCTCGTCCCGGCCCTCGCGGTCGGCCTCGTCGTCACCGGGACCGGGCCGGCCGGCGCCCAGGGCGGCAGCGTGGCCCTCGTGGCCTACTCCACGCCCAAGCCGGCCTACAGCGTGCTCGCCACCGACTTCGCCAAGACCAAGGCCGGGCAGGGCGTGACGATCTCCCCCTCCTTCGGTCCCTCCGGCACCCAGGCCACCTCGGTCACCGACGGGCTCCCGGCCGACGTCGTCAACTTCTCGCTCGCCACCGACATGGCCAAGCTCGTGAAGGCGGGGATCGTGTCGAGCTCGTGGGACAAGGGCCCGACCAAGGGCATGGTCACCGACTCCATCGTCTCGTTCGTGGTGCGCAAGGGGAACCCGAAGCACATCACCACCTGGGCCGACCTCGTCAAGTCGGGCGTGCAGGTCATCACGCCCAACGTCTTCTCGTCGGGCAGCGCCAAGTGGAACCTGATGGCCGCCTACGGCGCCCAGCTCTCGCAGGGCAAGAGCAAGGCCCAGGCGCTCGCCTACCTCACGACGCTCCTCCACCACGCGGTGGCCCAGCCGGCGAGCGCCAGCGCCGCCCTCCAGACGTTCCTCGCCGGCCAGGGTGACGTCCTCCTCGACTACGAGGACGACGCCCTCTACGCCCAGCACCAGGGCGAGCCGATCACGATCGTCACCCCGCCCCAGACGATCCTCATCGAGAACCCGATCGCGGTGACCAAGACGGCCGGCCCGTCGGCCAAGGCCTTCGTGGCCTACCTCCTCTCGCCGGCCGGCCAGAAGGTCTGGGGCCAGCAGGGCTACCGCCCGGTGCTGCCGAGCGTGGCGGCCACCTTCCACTTCCCCCAGCCCAAGGTGCTCTTCAAGATCGACAAGTTCGGCGGCTGGACCCTCGTGAACAAGCAGTTCTTCGACCCCCAGACCGGCCTGGTGGCCCACATCGAGCAGTCCCTGGGCACCTCGACGGCCAGCAGCTGAGGTCGGGGTGGCCGACGTCGGCGCCCCGGCCCCCCCGGGATCGGGCCCGGCCACCCGCCTCCTCGACGGACGCCCCGGCGTCGACCTGAGCGCGGTCGGCCGCAGGGCGGCGCGCATCGGCGGGCCGGCCCTCGCCGTCACCTACCTCTCGCTCCTCGTCCTCCTCCCGCTCGCTGCGCTCCTGTCCAACGCCCTCAGTGGTGGTCCGGCGGCCTTCTGGCGGGCCGTCACCCAGCCCGAGGCCGTCGCCGCCCTCGAGCTGACGCTCGTGGCCTCGTTGATCGTGGCCCTCGTGAACTCGGTGGCCGGCCTGGCCATCGCCTGGGTGCTCGTCCGCGACCAGTTTCGCGGCAAGGCACTCGTGAGCGCCCTCATCGATCTGCCGTTCGCCCTCCCGACGGTCGTGGCCGGCCTCACCCTCCTGGCCCTCTACGGCCCCGACAGCCCGTTCGGGGTGAACCTGGCCGGCACCCGCCTCGGCATCGGCTGCGCTCTCGCCTTCGTGACCCTCCCGTTCTGCGTGCGCAGCGTCCAGCCGGTGCTGGCCGAGCTCGACCGGGAGACCGAAGAGGCGGCCGCCTCGCTCGGCGCCAAGAACACCCAGGTCGTCCGGCGCATCGTGCTGCCCAGCATCGCCCCGGCAGTGCTCGCCGGGGCCGGCCTGGCCTTCGCCCGGGCCGTCGGGGAGTTCGGCTCGGTCGTCCTCATCTCGGGCAACCTGCCGTTCAAGACCGAGGTGGCCTCCTCGTGGATCTTCAGCCTCTCCCAGAGTGGCGACCTCTCGGCGGCCAGCGCCGTGTCGGTCGTGCTCGTGCTGATCTCCCTGTCGGTGCTCCTCGCCATCGGCTGGATGCGCCGCCGCTTCGACGCCCCGGAGACGGTGTGACCGGGCGTTGGCGCTGGCCGCTGCGCATCGGGGCCCTCGGCTACCTGGCGGTGCTCGTCGCCCTCCCGGTCGGCACCGTCTTCTACCGGGCCTTCGACCACGGCCTCGCCGCCGCCTGGGACGCCATCACCACAACCGACGCGCTGCACGCCCTCTGGCTCACGGTCCTCGTCGCCTGCATCGCCGTGCCGCTCGACACGATCTTCGGCGTGGGGGTGTCCCTCATCCTCGCCCGTCACCGCTTCCCCGGCGCCTGGCTCCTCGACGCCTTCGTCGACATCCCCCTCGCCCTGTCGCCGGTCGTAATCGGCCTCTCGCTCATCCTCGTCTACGGCAAGACCGGCTGGTTCGGGAACTGGCTGGCCGCCCGGGGGATCACCGTCATCTTCTCGGTGCCCGGGATCGTCATGGCCTCGGCCGCCGTGGCCCTCCCCTACGTCGTGCGCGAGGTCCTCCCCGTCCTCCAGGAGCTCGGCACCGAGCAGGAGCAGGCCGCCCGGACCCTCGGGGCCGGCCCCTGGGCGGTCTTCCGGCGCATCACCCTCCCCAACATCCGCCGGGGCCTGGCCTACGGCATCACCCTCACCACGGCCCGGGTCCTGGGCGAGTTCGGGGCCGTGGCCATCGTCTCGGGGGCCATCGCCGGCAAGACCGAGACGCTCACTCTCTACATCTCCGATAGCATCGAGAATCTCGATCCGGCAGGTGCGTATACCGGTGCGGTGGTCCTGGCCCTCTTCGCCCTGGCCGTGCTCACCGTCCTCACGGTGACGGACCGCCGACGGGAGAGCTGGCACGGGAGGGCCGCCAAGTGAGCATCATCGTCGACGGGGTCTCGAAGCGCTTCGGCGACGCGGTGGCCCTCGACGACGTCAGCCTCGAGGTGCCGACGGGCTCGCTCACCGCCCTCCTCGGTCCGAGCGGCGGCGGGAAGTCCACGCTCCTGCGGATCATCGCCGGCCTCGACGAGCCCGACCGGGGCAGCATCCGCATCGAGGGCGAGGACCTGACGGGGACGCCGGCGAGGAAGCGCGGCGTGGGTTTCTGCTTCCAGCACTACGCGCCGTTCCGGCATCTCACCGTCCGACGCAACGTGGCGTTCGGCCTCGAGATCCGACGGCGACCGAAGGCCGAGGTGAAGGCGAGGGTGGACGAGCTCCTCGAGCTCGTGGGTCTCTCCCACCTCGGCGACCGCTACCCGTCGCAGCTCTCGGGCGGACAGCGCCAGCGCATGGCGCTCGCCCGGGCCCTCGCCATCGAGCCCAAGGTGCTCCTCCTCGACGAGCCGTTCGGGGCGCTCGACGCCCAGGTGCGCCAGCAGCTGCGCCAGTGGCTGCGCGAGCTCCACAGCACGCTGCACGTGACCACGGTGCTCGTGACCCACGACCAGGAGGAGGCCATGGAGGTGGCCGACCGCCTGGCCATCATCAACCACGGCCGGCTGGAGCAGCTCGGGACCCCGGCGCACATGTACGACCACCCAGCCAACGAGTTCGTGCTCACCTTCCTCGGTCCGGCGACCGAGCTCGACGGCGCCTGGGTGCGGCCCCACGACCTCGTCGTGCACCCGGCGGCCGACCGCCCCGACCACCCGAAGGCCCGTCAGGGCACGGTGGCCCGGGTGACCCATCTGGGCTTCGAGGTGCGCGTCGACGTCGACCTCGACCCCGAGGGCAGCTGCTGGGTCCAACTCAGCCGGGGGGCGGCGGGCGAGCTCGACCTCCAGCCGGGCGACCGGGTGTGGGTGGCCCGCACCGACGTCCCGGCCGACGACGAGCCACCCCCCTCCGTCGTCGAGGAGCACCACGAGCGCCACCTGGTCACGGTCCCGCCCCTCTCGTAGGGCCGGTCGACCGCGGCCTCCGCCCCGGCCGGCCAAGGTGGGGCTGTGCAACCGGGACCACCGGACCCGACGGCGGGGAACGAGCCGGCCCACGGTTTCGTCGAGGACGACGCCACCCGTCGCCTGCTCCGGTCGCGGCCACCCCCCGGGGCGCTCGCCTGGGCGGAGGGCAGCTCGGTGGCCGGGTGGTCGCCACCCGCGCCCTCCGGGGCGGGATGTCCTCGGCCGTCCACCGCCTCCTCGTGGCGTCGGCCGCCGGGCAGACGTCGGTCGTCCTCCGTCGCCACGTGCGGCCCGAGGTCCTGGCGGCCGAACCGGGCCTCCCGGACCGGGAGGCGGCGACGCTCCGCTACCTCGAGGGGGTCGACCTGCCGACGCCACGGCTGCTCGGGCTCGACCGGACCGGCGAGGAGGCCGGTGTCCCCGCCCTTCTCATGTCGCACCTGGGCGGCCGGGTCGACTGGTGGCCGGAGGACGAGGCCCGGTGGCTGCGGCGGCTGGCCGCGGTGCTCCCTGCCATCCATGCGGTCCGCGTGCCCGGGCCGGGTCTGCTCCCCGACTTCGCCCCCTACCGGCAGGCCCACGACGACCCGCCCCCGTGGGCCGAGCGCCCCGCCGTCTGGGAGCGGGCGCTCGAGATCGCCGGAGGGCCGACCCCCGATCTCCCCCGGGTCCTCGTCCACCGGGACTTCCATCCGGGCAACGTGCTGTGGCGGCGGGGCGCGGTCTCGGGCGTGGTCGACTGGCAGGTGACGAGCGTCGGTCCGGGCGATGTCGACGTCGGGCACTGCCGGGTCAATCTCCTCACCCGTTCGTCGGAGGCCGCCGCGCGTTTCACGGCCCACTGGGAGGAGCTGACCGGTTCGACCTATCACCCGTGGGCCGACGTGGTGACGGTCGTCGGCTTCTTGGACGACCTGCACGAGGTCCCGGGGTCGGACCGCAACCGGACCGAGGAGCTGCTCGCCCGGGCGGTGGCCGAGCTCGGCTGACGGCGCCGCCGAGGTCGTCCGACCCGGACGGAGGCGTCACGAAACTCCCGTTACGCTCGCCCTTCGCCAGGGCAACCCAGGAGACCGCAGATGAGCGCGACCGACGACTTCCTCGCCAACAACGCCGAGTACGCCGGGTCCTTCGACCAGGCCGACCTGCCGATCCCGCCAGCCAAGAAGGTGGCCGTGCTGGCCTGCATGGACGCCCGCCTCGACCCGGCGAAAGTGCTCGGGCTCCACGAGGGCGACGCCCACGTGATCCGCAACGCCGGGGGCGTGGCCACCGACGACGCGCTGCGGAGCCTGACCATCTCCCAGCGGCTCCTCGGCACCGAGGAGATCGTGCTCATCCACCACACCGGCTGCGGGATGGAGTCGTTCGAAGACGACGACCTCAAGGACCAGATCCAGACGGACACCGGCATCCGCCCGGGCTTCTCGTTCGAGGCCTTCTCGGATGCCGACGAGGACGTCAAGCACACGGCGGCCCGCATCCGGGCCTCTCCCTTCGTACCGCACAAGAACATCCGGGGCTTCGTCTACGACGTCGAGACGGGGAAGCTCCGCGAGGTGCCGCTCGGCTGAACCTCGTCCCGCCGGCCGGGCGTCGACGGCTGAGGCGGCGATCGCAATCCCGGGGGCGCCCTCGTCCGTACTCCCTATTGGCCCGGTCGATGGCACAGGGCCCGACGAGACGCCGCGCCACGCGGGCGGCCGTCTCCGGCATCACTCCCGCCGCGATGCCCGACCAAGGAGCCACCATGACCCCTCCCTCCCCCGTTCGCCGAGGCGCGACCGCCCTCGTCGCCTCGTTGGCCCTCTTCGCCGCCGGGGTGCTGTTCGCCCTCCCGGCCGCCGCCGCGCCGCCCTTCCTCTCGGGGTTCGCCCATACGAGCGTGATCGCCTCGACCGTGCCGGTGACGAAGAACGGCAAGCCGGGCGACCTCAACCCCTACGGCGTGGCCGTGGTGCCCTCCACCGTCGGCGCCCTCGTGAAGGGCGACGTCCTCGTCAGCAACTTCAACAACGGCGCCAACAAGCAGGGCACCGGCAACACCATCGTCGAGGTCGACCCTGCCGGCACCCAGACGGTGTTCGCCCGCATCAAGCAGCCGGGCGTCGGTCTCACGACGGCCCTCTCGGTGCTGCCCAACGGCTTCGTCGTCGTGGGCAACCTGCCGACCACCAACGGCAAGGCGGCCACCGCCACCGCCGGCAACCTCTTCGTCTTGAACAACCTGGGACAGGTGGTCGAGTCCCTCACCGCGGCGGACATCAACGGCCCGTGGGACATGACCGCCGTCTCGACCAAGGCCAACCAGGCCGATCTCTTCGTCACGAACGTGTTGAACGGGACGGTGGCCGCGGCGGGCAACGTCGTCAACCAGGGCACGGTGGTCCGGCTCAACCTCGACGTCAGCGGTCCGATGCCGAGCGTGCTCAGCAACACCATCATCGGCACGGGCTTCGCCGAGAAGACGGACCCGGCGGCCCTCGTCATCGGACCGACGGGGGTCGGCCTCGCCCCCGACGGGACGCTGTACGTGGCCGACACGATCAACAGCCAGATCCGGGCCATCCCGAAGGCGCAGACCCGCACGACGAGCGCCGGCCTCGGGAGCCTCGTCACGCCGACGCCGGGCAGCCTGAACGGCCCGCTCGGCCTGACCATCGCCCCGAACGGCGACGTCCTCACCGTGAACAGCAACGACGGGCTCATCGTCGAGACGCAGCCGGGAGGGACCGAGGTGGCCACCTTCCAGCTGGACTCGAGCGGCTCGCCTCCGGGGGCCGGCGCCCTGTTCGGCCTGGCCGTGGTCCCCGGCGGTGACGGCGTCTACTACGTCGACGACGCTACGAACACGCTGAACCTCCTCGGCCCGTAGGGCCACCGGGGCCGGGCGGTCCACCGGACCGGCCCGGCCCCGCGGTCGGGCGGCATGGGAGAATGCGCCCGTGGCCGACCAGCCGTTCGAGCTCGCCCGCTTCCCGGTCCACCTCGGGCTGGGGGCCACGGCCGAGCGGCTGGCCGAGTTCGACGGGACGCCCCAGTGGTACGAGCGCTACGCCGCGGCGCACACCGCCGACGGTGTCGAGGGCCGCCTCGTCTCGGTGCACTCCTACGACACGCCCTGGAACACCTGGGAGGTGCACCCGAACGGCGAGGAGCTCGTCTTCTGCATCGAAGGCACGATGACGCTCCACCAGGAGGTGGACGGGTCGGTCGTGACCGTCACCCTCGGGCCGGGCCAGGCGGCGATCAACCCGCCAGGCACCTGGCACACGGCCGACGTCGACGGCCCCTGCACGACGGTCTTCGTGACGCCGGGGACCGGGACGGTCAACCGCCCCCGCTGAGCCGACGGCCGCCCCGGCCGACCTGGGGCGGGCCGGAGTTCGGGCCCTGGGGGTAGCCCCAGGGCGAGACGCCCGCTAGCGGCATTCTCATCGCCCTGTCGTTTCCTTACCGTGGGATGAGCAGAGCAGTGCGGCCTCCCGCCCACCACCACAGGAGCTCAAGATGATCGTCGCCCGGTCACTCACCAAGCACTACGGCAACACCATGGCCGTCGACCACCTGAGCTTCGAGGTCAGGCCGGGAGTCGTCACCGGGTTCCTCGGCCCGAACGGCTCCGGGAAGTCGACGACGATCCGCATGATCATGGGCCTCGATGTCCCGAACGCCGGCACGGCGCTCGTGAACGGCCTCCCCTACGAGCAGCTCCGCTGGCCGCTCCGGGAAGTGGGCGCCCTCCTCGACGCCAAGGCCTTCCACCCGGGCCGGACCGCCTACGACCACCTCCTGTGGCTCGCCCAGACGAACGACATCGGGCGCCGACGCATCGAGGAGGTCCTCGACATCGTCGGCCTCACGTCGGTGGCGGGCAAGCGGGCCGGCAAGTTCTCGCTCGGCATGGGCCAGCGCCTCGGGATCGCCGGCGCGCTCCTCGGGGACCCGGGCGTCCTCATCTTCGACGAGCCGGTCAACGGCCTCGACCCGGAGGGCATCCGGTGGGTCCGCCACCTGCTCCGGGCCCTCGCATCCGAGGGACGCACGGTCTTCGTGTCCAGCCACCTCATCACCGAGATGTCGCTCACCGCGGAGCGGCTCGTGGTGATCGGCCGCGGCTCGCTCATCTCCGAGACGAGCGTGGCCGAGTTCACCGCCCAGAGCGCCGGTGAGGCGACGGTGCGGCTGGTAACCCCGACCCCCCGGATCTTCCTCTCGGCGCTGCGCGACGTCGGGGCCAAGGTCAAGGCCGAGAGCTACGGCACGCTCATGGTGAGCGGGATGAGCTCGGTCGAGATCGGCGACCTCGCCGCCCTCCGGTCGCTCACCGTCCACGAGCTCACCCCGGTGCGCGCCTCGCTCGAGGACGCCTTCATGGAGCTCACGAGCGACGCAGTGGAGTTCCGCCCGACCGAAGCCCACGATGTCGCCCTTTCGGCGGCGTCGGGGCCCGACCAGAAGGAAGCACGATGACCGTCACCGCCACCCTGCCCGAGCGCCGCACCCGCTACGGCCTGGCCCACGTCCTCCGGTCCGAATTCACCAAGCTGCGCACGCTGCGGTCCACGGGCTGGACCCTCCTCGTGGCCGTCGTCGGCACGATCGGCGTCACGGTCCTCGTCACGAACAGCGCGGCCCACCACAACCACGGGTGGTACCAGGGGTCGGGGTTCGACCCGACCAACCAGTCCCTCACCGGCCTGCTCCTCGCGCTTCTCGTGCTCGGCGTGTTCGGCGTCCTGGCGGCGACCGGCGAGTACGCCACGGGGACCATCCGCTCGTCGCTGGCAGCCACCCCCCGCCGTCCGCTCTTTCTCCTTGCCAAGGTGCTCGTGGTCGGCGCGGTGGCCCTCGTCGTGGGCGAGGTGGTCTCGTTCGCCGCGTTCGGCGTCGGCCAGGCCATCTTCGCCAGCGGCACCGCGCCGACAGCGTCCCTGGCCCAACCGGGCGTGCTCCGTGCGGTCATGCTCTCGGGCGCCTTCCTGGCCCTGATCGCCCTCTCCGGGCTGGCCCTCGGGGTGATCTTCCGGCACACCGCCGGGGCCCTGTCCGTCTTCCTCGGGCTCACGTTCCTCCTCCCCTTGATCATGAGCCGGATCTCCAACCACTCAATCCGCTTCACACCGATCCCGATCCTGAGCAACTCGGTGTCGGCCGTCGTGCCCCAGAGCAACGCGGTCACGGCGCCCGAGGGTTTCGCCCTGATGGCGCTCTACACCGTGGCCCTCCTCGGCCTTGCGACCGCCGTCCTCCTCCGGCGTGACGCATGATGCAGGGGGACGTCGACGTACAGGGAGCACAGGGAGCACCGGTGGAAGTCCAGGTGGGCGGTAAGAAGATGACCGTGCTCTCCGAGGCCCACGCCGACCAGCTACGCCGGATCGCCCGGACCATCGGGCGGGAGCCGTTCACGAAGCGCGCGTGGGCCGAGCTCCTCTACTTCCTGCTGAGCGCCCTGCTGACGGCCGTCAGCATCGCCTTCATCGGGGTGACGATGTTCCTCGGCATCGTCCTCGCCATCACCTTCCTCGGCATCATCATCATCGCCGCATCCCTCCGCGGCTCGAGGGGTCTCGGGGGCTTCCACCGGGCCCTCGCCCGCAGCTTCCTGGATGAGCACATCGAGGAGCCGGACTCCTTCGTCGCCCGGCCCGGGTTCTTCGGCTGGCTCCAGTCGGCGCTCCGTGACCGGACGGCCTGGCGGGCCATGGCCTACTGCGTGCTCAAGGTCCCGCTCACGATCTTCGGCGTGTGGTTCGCCCTCAGCATCTGGATCGACAGCCTCTCCTGCTTCCTCTACGCGCTCTTCGGATCGGGCGCCCCCCGACCGGGCGAGTTCGGGATCCTGGTCAACGTCTTCCAACCGGGGTTCCTCTCGGTGGGCTCAGCCGGGTTCTTCCACCACCTCTTCGTCCTCGTCACCGGCGTCGTCCTCCTCTTCGTCGCCCCGTGGGCGATGCGCCTCGTCATCTTCATCGACCGCTGGCTCATGCGGGGCCTCCTGTCGCCCGACGCCATGACCATGCGCGTCCGTTCCCTGGAGCAGGCCCGGGCCCAGACGGTGGACTCGTCGGCCGCCACCCTGCGGCGGATCGAGCGGGACCTCCACGACGGCACCCAGGCCCAGCTCGTCACGCTCGCCATGCGGCTCGGACAGGCCAAGGAGAAGCTGGCCCGCGGCGGCGACGTCGACCTGGACCAGGTGCGCCAGCTCGTGGACCAGGCGCACCAGGGGGCCAAGGAGGCGATCGTCGACCTCCGTGACCTGGCCCGCGGCATCCACCCGCCGGCCCTCGACGTCGGTCTCGAAGGTGCCCTCGCCACGCTCGCCGCCCGCAGCACGGTGCCGACGGAGGTGACCGTCACTGTCTACGACCGACCGACCCCGGCCATCGAAGCCATCGCCTACTTCTGCGTGGCCGAGCTGCTGGCCAACGTGGCCCAGCACGCCCACGCCTCGAAGGCCACGGTCACCTGTGTCGAGCACGGGCAGTGGCTGCGGGTGGTCGTGCGGGACGACGGCCAGGGTGGCGCCAGGCCCTCGCAGGTCGGCTCGGCCTCGAGCGGCCTCGCCGGGCTCACCGAGCGGGTGCGCGCCGTCGACGGACGCCTCGACATCATGAGCCCGACGGGCGGCCCCACGGTCGTCGCCGTCGACCTCCCGCTGCACGCCTGAGATGACCACCACCGACGCGATCCGTGTGGCCATTGCCGAGGACTCGGCGATCCTCCGCGACGGCCTCGTCCAGCTCCTCGTCGACCGGGGCTTCGAGATCACCGACGCCGTGAGCGACCCCGAGGGCCTCCGGGCGGCCGTCGACCGGGATCCTCCCGACGTTGCCGTGGTCGACATCCGGATGCCGCCGTCGTTTACCGACGAGGGCCTCCGGGCAGCCATGGACCTGCGCAAACAACGCCCGGAGCTCGGGATCCTGCTCTTCTCGCAGTACGTGGAGACCCGCTACGCGGCCGAGCTCCTGGCGGACGGGGCGGCCGGCATCGGCTACCTCCTGAAGGACCGGGTGGCCGACGTGAGCGACTTCGTCGAGGCCCTCGTCCGGGTGGCCTCCGGCGGCACCGCCCTCGACCCCGAGGTGGTCACCCAGCTCCTCGGCGCCTCTCGGCGGAGCGACTCGCTCTCGGGCCTGAGCCCGCGGGAGCGTGAGGTGCTCGCCCTCATGGCCGAGGGCCGCTCCAACGCGGCCATCGCTACCACGCTCGTCATCTCCGAGGGCGCGGTCGAGAAGCACGTGGCCAACATCTTCACCAAGCTCGACCTACCAGTGTCCCAGTCGGACCACCGCCGGGTGTTGGCCGTCCTGCGTTTCCTCGAGTCCTGACCGGGCGACCGTCAGCGGTCGTTCGGCCGCGCTCACTCGTACCCGGTCGGCGTGTCCTCAAGGATCACGGACTGCGACACACCGGTCCGTCCTCGTCGGTTCGGTCTGTCCTTCCATCTCGGCGTCGTCGCACTGATGGTGTCAGCCGGCCGGACGGACAAGGCCGGTGGTGCTCGGTCGAGAGCTCATCAGCGTAGGGAGAGCCGACTGCCCACCGGACTCCTGCCCGCTCGTTGAGCGATCGCGACGTGCTCCTTCTCGCGGTCCAGCCTCCATGCCCACGAAGAGGTCCATGGTACGGTTACGCAGGGAGAACAGTTCGGAAAGGAGGAGTCCAGATGGGCGAACCGATGCCGGAGACGGGGGTCGACGTAGGGGCGAGCGCCCTGATCGGCATGGACGTCATGATCGATCTGGCCGCTCCGCAATCGAACTACAAGAGGCTCATAGAACAAGGCGGACTCGTTTGTCCCATGGAGGGCGTGAGTCTCAGCTTCAATCGAGCGAATTCCGAGTTCGTGCTGCGGAACCACCAGCTGTTCTCCTCTCGGGTCGACCTGGACCTTGGCAATGTGCGGCCGCTCATTCCGCTCAACGTGGACCCCCCGAACCACTCCAAGTATCGGAAGCTGCTTGACCCGCTGTTCACTCCGAAGCGCATGGACGAACAGGAGGAGGACATCACGCGGCGAGTCAACGGTTTCATTGACACCTTCATCGATCGGGGCGAGTGCAATTTCACCGATGAGTATGCCGAGCTGTTTCCGTCCTCGGTCTTTCTCGGGCTTCTCGGCCTCCCGGAAGACGAACTCGAGATGTTCCTCCGGCTGCGCAACGGCATCATGCATCCCGAGAAGCTCGACCCTGACGCTCTGGTGGACCTCGAGGTCCGTAAGGCCCTGGCCAAGACGACAGGGCAGGAGATCTATCAGTATTTCGGCGAGCTCATCGACAAGCGCCGGGTCGAGCCGGCTGACGACATCATCACCCGTTTTCTCAACGCCGAGATCGACGGAGTGAAGCTGTCCTCCGAGGACATCCTCGACATCGCCTTCCTCTTCCTGATCGCGGGGCTCGACACGGTGAGTGACTCCCTCACCTGCTTCTTCGCCTATCTGGCGACACATCCTGATCATCGCCGCCAGATCGTCGAGAACCCCAGCCTGATTCCTTCCGCCGTCGAGGAGCTGCTCCGCTGGGAGAGCCCGGTCGCTGGTGGGGTTCCTCGTATGGCTACCCAAGACGTCGATCTACCCTCGGGAGACAAGATCTCGTCCGGGACGGCCGTGGTGGTGAACTATGGGGCGGCCAACGTCGACCCGAGTGGCATCGCTGATCCGCTCGAAGTTCGCTTCGATCGGGAAGTCAACCCTCATCTTGCGTTCGGTGCCGGGGTGCATCGATGCCTGGGCTCGCATCTCGCCCGGCGCGAGCTGCGGATCACGCTCCGCGAATGGCACCGGCGTATCCCGGATTACCGGATCAAACCCGGTCACGAAGAGCTGGAGTACCCCCCGGGCCTCCGCCACGTGAAGGACCTCACGCTCGCCTGGCCCTGACGGAAGCGCCCCGGTACGGGACGGCAAGCGGGCTGTTCCGGGTGGCCTTCGAACGGGGGCGCCGGCTGACCCCCGTCACCTGCGAAGCCGACGGGCCTCATTATGCAAGAGCACGGGAGTCCTGGGTCAGTAGGCGCGCACGTGAATGGTGTCGAGCTTCTGGCCCCGCGGCCGCGTGACGACGTAGACGTGGACGTCGGCAACCTGCTCGGCCGACTGCCCGCCGGCAGGGCCCCCCGTCACCCGGGCGAGATACCCGCGCTCCTCCCAGAGCGCCATGGAGGCCGCCGCCTTCTCCGGTTGCCAACTCCAGTCGGTCGAGCCCCCGCCCTCACCCGCCGCTACCCCCTGCACCAGGTTGGTGACTCGTATGTCATCGTCGGGCAGCTCGGCCATCAGCATCCGGCTGAACATCTCGAGTGCGGCCTTGGTGGCCACGTACATCGAGAGATGGGGAAATGGGTCAAGAGTGGACTCGCTCGACGTGTTGATGATGTCCCCACCGCCAGCGGCCCGCAGGAGGGGGATCGCAGCGCGGCACGTGTAGACCGGACCCAAGAAGTTGGTGCGGGTCTGGGTGAGGATGTCGTCGTTGCTGAGCTCTTCGACGGGGCACGGTCGGTAAATGGCGGCGTTGTTGACCAGGATGTCCAGCTTCCCCCAACGGCGGGCGATCTCCACGAACGTGGCGTCCACGCTGTCGGGTTCGCCGATGTCGGTCGGGAGCCCAACCGCACCCAGCGACCTGGCTAGGTCTTCGAGCCGCGCCGCACCCCTGGCCAGCATGACGACCGTCGCTCCCTCGTGGGCGAACCGGGTGGCCACGGCCCGCCCTGAACCGCTGGTCGCGCCGGTGACCACGGCGACCTTGCCGGAAAGTTGGCCCTCGGACTTGCCTGCTTCAGCCATGTGCACCCCTCAGTCGTCTGATGTCGGGCAACCCACCGTCGAGGACGCGAGTCCACCGTGCCGCGTGGTCATGTCGTCCCAACGAACTGACCGGAAGGTCAGCGACCGCCAGGCACGGCGACGGTGTCGGTGTCCCGCCCCGAGCGCAACAAGCCGCCCGGTGTCGCTCCGGTGAGCTTGCCGTCACTGACCACGGCCGTGCCGTTGACGTAGACGTCCTTCACCCCCGTCGACTCCGTGTAGAGCCGGCCGGCTCCTCCGGGGAGGTCGTGGCGCAGGCTCTCGGCGCCGTACCCGACGGTCTCGGGATCGAACACCACCATGTCGGCGTGCCATCCCTCCTGGAGCCGGCCCCGCTCCCGCAGCCCGTAGAAGCGAGCTGGGGCATCGCTGAGCAGTTGGACCGCCTCCTCGAGGGTCGGCGCGCCGTGAGTGCGGACCCCGGCCAGCAGCGAGGTGGAGTAGACGGCACCGCACATCATGTCCAGGTGGGCGCCGGCGTCACTCCCGCCGATGATGGCCCGGGGGTCGCGCCAGACCTCGACGCGGTAGTCCCAATCGGCGTCAGTGTCGGGCACCGACGGCGGGCGGAGCCCGGTCTGCAGCTCGTCGGCGATGACGACGTCGAGCAGGGCGTCGAACGGCTCCACGCCACGTTCGGCAGCCACGTCGGCGACCGTGCGGCCGGCATAGCCCTCGTTGGCCGGGGAGAACGTCTCGACGATGTTGAGGACCGGCCAGTTGGCCACGTAGCGCAGCGTTCCGGCCTCCTCCGAGGTGGCGCCGGCCGCCAGCCGGCGGCGGATCTCGGGGTCGGCCAGAGCTCGCATCCGTTCGGGGACCGGGAGCGCGATGACCTCGCGCCAGCCCGGCAGGCCATCGAGCGGGGCGCCGGTGAGAAAGGTCATGCGCATGGAGTTGCCGGGAGGCAGCGTCAGCGCCACCACCCGGGCCCCGCGATCGGCCGCCCGCGAGGAGGCGTGGAGCTGGCTCTCGCAGAAGTCCCGGTTGCCGGCCGAGACCGGAAGGATGTTCCAGTTGACCGGACGATTGGCACCGAGCGACATGGAGGTCAACAGGTCGACCTCCATGTCGGTGAACCCATTCAGGGATCCGGCCAGGATCAGCTCGAGGGTGGTGCCCGGATGGTCGTGGAGCGTGGTGGCCAGGGCCACCATCTCCTCCGGGCTAGCGGCTCTGGAGGGGACCGGCTGGCCTGATCCGTCGTTGTGCGGAGACGCTGTCGAGGTGGAGAACCCCATGGCCCCCGCGGTCAGTGCCTCGTCGAGCTGTTGCACCATCTCGGCGATCTGGACCGGCGACGCCTGCCCGCCGACCGCATCGTCGCCCATGACGGCCCGGCGAAGCGCCGAGTGGCCGCAGAGGAAGCCGGCGTTGACCCCGATCGGCCGGTCGAGCTGATCAAGCCACTCACCGTAGGAGTTCCAGTCCCATGAAAGACCTTGCTCGAGAGCGGCGAGGGGCATGCCCTCCACTTTGGCCATCATCCGCATGAGGTAGTCGCGGTGGGCGTCGCCGGCCGGGGCCAGACTGAAGCCGCAGTTCCCACCGAAGACGGTGGTGACCCCGTGGAGCGGGGAGGGGCTGGCGGTCGGGTCCCAGAAGAGCTGGGCGTCGTAGTGGGTGTGGATGTCGACGAACCCCGGCGCCACCACCAGCCCCGCGGCGTCGAGGGTCCGAGTGGCTGCCTCCTCTGTCCCCCCGATCGAAACGACCCGACCGCCTCTCACGCCCACATCGGCGACCCTTGACCTTCGGCCGGTGCCGTCGACCACGGTGCCGCCTCGCACGAGCAGGTCAAGCATGGATCGCGGCCTCCGTCCAGGTCGGCGGAGGGAGGGGGTGGGCGAAGAGCCCGGCCGCGTTCAGGTGGGTCATCTTGGCGACGTCGGCGGCGGGGAGCCCGTCGAAGCGGCGAGCCAGCAGTTCCTGGGTATCGGGCCAACTGGAGTCGGCATGGGGGTAATCGCTCTCCACCATGATGTGATCGACACCGATGCGGTCCATGACCCGGAGCGTGCTGGGATCGTCGATGGTGCAGAACCAGAAATTTCGCTGCACCGCTTCACTGGGGCTCAGATCGCCCTGCCAGACGCCTGCTCCACCTCGGCCCGAGTGGGCCATGACGTAATCGAGACGGTCCAGCAGCATAGGCACCCAGCCGATCCCCCCCTCGGAAAGGGCGATGTTGAGGTTGGGGAAGCGGAGAGGGATCCGTGCCCACAACCAGTCAGCCGTGGACGTGACCGCGCAGACGGGAAACAACGTCGTGCCCTGCTCCAGCGGCGCCTCTGGCGGTAAGTACACCGTTCCTCCCGATGACCCGGTGTGCAGGCAGACGACCGTGCCGGTCGATTCGCACGCGCTCAGCAGCGGGTCCCAGTAGTCGGTGTGCACCGATGGCAGGCCCAGGTTGGCGGGGTTCTCCGGGAAACTGAGCGCGCGGAAACCGCGCTCGGCGTTGCGTCGTACCTCCTCGGCGGCGACGCCCGGGTCCAGGAGCCAGGTGATCTGCAGCGGGATGATGCGCTCGGGATAGGTACCGGCCCACACCACGTGGTGCCAGTCGTTCCACGCCCTGACGCAGGCCAACCCCAGTGCCGGATCCTTGCTCCGGGAGAACACCGTCCCGGCGAAGCCGGCGATGAGTGACGGGAAGCACAACGACGCCCATATGCCGGCCGTGTCCATGTCGGCCACCCGGGCGTGAATGTCGAAGCAGCCCTTCCGCATCTCGTCGAACCGAGCCGGTTCCATCGTCCACTCGCTCATCGGGCGGCCCGAGACGGCGTTCAGACCGATGTTCGGGTACAGGTTGTCCTCGTAGGACCAGGCCTGGCGGCCATCGGCGAATTCGACCAGCTTGGGCGCCCGGTCAGCGAGGCCCGCCGGCACCCGCCCGTCGAAGAGGTCGGCCGGTTCGATCAGATGGTCGTCGACGGAGATGATCGTGAAATCTCGTCTCCTCGGAGCGGGATCGGGAAGGAGGCCCATGGCTGATCACCTTTGGTCAGGAGATCCGAAGGCTCTCCATCGAGCTACTCGCCGATCTCCTGCACTACCTGGCGCGCCAGCTTGTCACCACCGTCGTCCCCGGGCGACCACCGTGCCGTCGACGAGCGACCGCCATCCTGACAAGTCCGAACCGAGACAGGCCGATCGCCGAGGACCCGGCGAGCACCGTTCGCCGGCACGACATCGCAGATGAGGTGTGCTTCGAGGAGACTTCGTCCACCTCAGGATCCGGAGCCTGGGATGATCGTTCCGCAGAACGCTTTCCCGCTCTTCGGGAACGGCACGTACTTGTTGTTGACGAACTGTACGTAGGTGAAGCACTGCTGCGGCGGGTCCTGACCGAAGTGCACGAAGTTGATCGGACCGGCCGAGAGTCCGCTGTCGGTCCAGTTGGTCACCTTGCGCAGGTTGGTGATGAACGAGTGGCGGGTCGGGTTCTTCCCGGCCACCATGAGTCCCTCGACCATCAGATTGGCGACCGGCCAGCCGTCCGCTTGCCCGAGGTCGGGCAGACCCCCCGTGTACGAGGGGTCGTACTTCTTCAGCCCCTTCAGGAAGGCGATGCTCGCCGCATTGGAGTACGTGGCCGACGACAGCTCACCACCCAGGAAGTAGGCCCCGTTCGCCGCCGCCTCGTCCTGGGCGTTTTGGAAGATCTGCTGCGAGGGGCCGGCTTCGAAGACGATCTTGGTCTTGGTCAACCCGGCTTGATGGAGTGCGGTGGCCATGGCGAGGCTCGACGAGAGCACGTTGGCACTCACCGCGGTGTCGCAGCCGTCGGCTTTGAAGCTCAAGGCGAAGGCCGTGAAGTTCACGCCGCCGATGGGGACGATGGTCTTGTCGCAGGCCTGCAGGCCATCCCGCTTGATGGAGAGGTAGACGCCGTTCCCTTCCGTGATGGCCGCCGACGCGTTGGCCTCGACGTAGCTGATCTTTTTCGACCCGAGGGCCTTGTAGAAGCCACCATCGGAATAGACCGGCCCACCGGTCGGCGTGCCGTTGCCCAAGGTGCTGAACATGTTGGTGTTGGGCTGCTCGAACCACTCGGGGCCATCGAGGGGGATGCCGGTGACCGGTATGCCCGCTTGCTGGAGGTACGGAGCGGCGGGAGAGAAGGAGGAGCTGAGCTCGGCGATGGCGAAGACGCCTTGGTTCTCCACCAGGTCCTTGACGGCCGTCTCGGCCCCGGTAGGAGTCGACCCGGTGTCGGCGATGGCCCAGGTGATCTGACGGCCGTCGACCCCTCCGGCCGCGTTGATCTCCTTGAAGCGAGCCACCATGGCATCCGCAGTGGTGCCGAAGGTCGACGCGTTCGATCCCGTCAGATCGCTCACGATCCCGATCTTGATCGTGGTCTTGGTGATACCCGGAGCACTCGCCGTGAGACCCGATTCACCGGACGCCCCCGCCTGGGTCATCGAGATCACGCCGGTCAACATCGACGCGGCCAAGGCCGTGGCGCCGACGGCAATGCCCACCCGCACGAGCGACGTTCGCACCCTTCCCCCCTTTGCCTTCCGCCCCTCATGGGACCCATTGCCCTGAACCTGGGTCGAGCAATTTGGGCGCCCGACTAACATTACGAAACTGTAACTTAGGCTAACGACGATTGTCAACGAAATCACCGCGGCAAGGGCCCGCCCCTGGGTGCCGCCACTCCCGGTTGAGGGAGCGACGGGGTCCTGAGCTCGGACGACGCCGGCGGCCCGCGGGTGAGCGCGATGCTCGGACCACCTCGCCCCTCCACCCCTCGGCGCGCTGTTACCGTGCCCGAGCACCGCGGCGCCGATGCTTCTCCCGAGCAACGGTCCGGTCGTTGATGCTCCCGCCGCCGGCCTCCCGCCCCTCACCGATGAGGTCCAGCGGAGCTCCGCCCGCGTGGCCCGACGGCGGGTCGCCGCCTCGCGGCGGCCGTGCGCAAGCTTGGCCCAGGGTCACTCGGCCTCGATGCACCTCGTCGCCGTCTCGGCAGAAGAGCTGTTGGTCGGCCCACGCCGATAGGGTGCGTCATGTCGGTGACCGACGGTCAAGCCACTGCGTCGTCGGAGCCCCGTCGGCAAGGGTGGCGAGCGGGTTCGTACGGTTGGTTCTCGCACGCATGGCCGTCGGCACACATTTGAAATCACTATCGAGCCCGACTCCCAGGAGGCGAAGGATCTTGGCTGAGCACTTCGGGGACGTGACGGTGACCCTCGACGACAGTTTCGTCGCCACCGTCGAGATGCACCGACCGCCCGAGAACTACTTCGACCTGGACGTGATCACCGCGTTGGCCGACGCCTACGCGGCGCTCGATGCCGAGCCCGGGTGTCGGGCCATTCTCCTGTGCTCGGAGGGCAAGCACTTCTGCGCCGGTGCCGACCTCTCCGGTCGGCGCCCGTCGAACTCTCCGGTGCCCGGGGCATCGGAGGGGCCCGACCTCTTGTACCGCGAGGCGGCCCGGCTTTTCGCCGCCGAGACTCCCGTTGTCGCAGCCGTCCAGGGGGCAGCGGTCGGCGCTGGGCTCGGTCTCGCCTGTGCGGCCGACTTCCGGATCGCCTCTCCGGCCGCCCGATTCTCGGCGAACTTCGCCCGGTTCGGCTTCCACCAGGTGTTCGGTTTGTCGGTCACGCTCCCGGACATCGTCGGCCGCCAGCAGTCCACCAAGCTGCTGTATACGGGACGAAGGCTGTCGGGCGAGGCAGCCCTCGCCATCGGGCTCTGCGACGAGCTGGTCGACGCTGAGGACTTGCGCCGAGTGGCGCACACCCTGGCGGCCGAGATCGCGGCCTGCGCACCCCTGGCCCTGCGCTCGATCCGCAGGACCATGCGCGCCGGCCTGGTCGAGCGCTTCCAAGCGGCCACGGAGCACGAATCAGCCGAGATCGCATGGCTCCAGACGACGGCGGACTGGACCGAGGGCGTTCTCGCCTCCCGCGAAGAACGGCCACCCCGGTTCGCCGGTCGCTGAGCGCGCCTGTCTCGTGGCCGCCGAGCGCTGAGCCGATCGGCCTGAACGTGGTCCCGACCCCCGAGCTGTCCCATCAGGCGCTGCGTTACCCCTCGGCTGAACTCGCCCGTCACTACCGGGCCAACGGGTGGTGGACCGACGACACGTTGAGCGAGATGGCCTTCTCCGGGGTCGAGAAGGCATCAGCGACCAAGCTTCGCATCCGCTCCCGGGTCCATCCCTACGTCGGCACGATCGGAGCGGTCGGCGACATGGGCCGCCGGCTCGCCGGCCGGCTGCGTCGGTGGGGGATCGAGGAGGGCGATGTCGTCGCCTTTCAGATCCCGAACTGGGCCGAGGCGGTCGCCTGCGTCTATGGGCTGCTCTCCCTCGGTGTCGTGGTGGTGCCCATCGCCCACATCTACGGGACCAAGGAGGTCGGCCACATCCTGCGGGAGAGCCGGGCTCGGGCGCTCGTCACCGCTGACCGCTTCGGCCGCCAGGACTACCTGGCCAACCTCGCGGCCTGCCTCTCCGAACTGCCCGAGCTCGAGCGAGTGATTGTGGTGGCCGCCGAGGGCGGCGACGTGCCGATGCCGGGGAGGGCCTTCACCTCGTGGTCGGAGGCACTCGACGAGGGCGACCCGCTAGATCGGCCGGCCCGGGTCGATCCCGACAGCCCGGCGATCGTCGGCTACACCTCGGGCACGACGGCGGCGCCCAAGGGGGTCGTGCACACCCATCGGAGCTTCCTGGCCGACGTGCGCAGCTGGGCCGATTTTGCCGCGACGGACCGTGCACCAGCGTCGGCCGTGGTGCCGACGGGTCATCTCACCGGCGCGCCGGTGGGTCACATCACCGGTCTGACCTCGGTGCTGCGCCCGCTCTACGCGGGCACCCGGCTCGACCTCATCGACGCCTGGGACCCAGCGGTGGTCCTCGCGGCCATGGCCCAGGATGGCGTGGCCACCGGGGGAGGGGCGCCCTACTTCCTGACGAGCCTGCTCGACCATCCGGACTTCGACCCCCAGGTCCACCCGCCCTACCTCGTCCGTCTGATTATGGGGGCGGCACCGGTCCCCGTCGAGCTGGCCGAGCGGGCGAGCCGGCTCGGGATCAGGATCGTCCGGGCATACGGCTCCACCGAGCACCCCTCGACCACCGCTTCGCAGTTCTCCGACCCGGTGGAGAAGCGGACCCTCACCGATGGACGGGTCCTCCCAGGCTCGGAGATCCGACTTCTCGACGCCGACGGTGGTCCGGTGCCGGCGGGCCAGCCCGGCGAGATCCACTCCCGCGGTCCCGAGCTCTTCTTGGGCTACGTCGACACCACGCTCACCAGGTCGGCGATCGACGCCGACGGCTGGTACGACACCGGCGACATCGGGGTGCTCGACGAGGACGGCTACCTGACCATCACGGATCGCAAGAAGGACATCATCATCCGGGGCGGGGAGAACATCTCCGCCGCCGAGGTCGAGGGTCTACTGCTCGGCCTCCCCGGCGTGGCCGAGGTGGCAGTGGTCGCCACCCCCGATCCCCGCTTCGGTGAGCAGGCAACGGCGGTCGTCCGGCTCCTGCCCGAGGCACCGACCTTCGGGCTCGACTCGCTGAGCTCACACCTGCAGCAGAGCGGTCTGGCCCGCCAGAAGTGGCCCGAGAGGTTGGTCTTCGTCGACGAGTTCCCTCGTACGGCCTCGGGCAAGATCCAAAAGCACGTGTTGCGTTCGGCGCTCCGGAGCGGAGATGACCGCGTGGTCACCTTCGAAGCGGGCGGCTGAGTCGCGGGCGCCCGGGACAGTTCTTCGGACCTAGACTCCGTGCCAGAGTCCACCGAAACGTTGAGGAGGGTGGAGATGCAGCTCGAGGACATGATCCTGATCAGTGTGGACGACCATCTGGTCGAGCCGCCGTCGATGAGCGACTACTTCGTGGACCACTTCCCGGCCAAGTACCGGGACCGGGTGCCGAAGGTGATCCGACGGCCCAACGGGACCGACGCCTGGCTGGTGGAGGGGAACGAAGTCTCGAGCTTCGGGCTCAACGCGGTGGCCGGCCGGGTCCGCGAGGAGTGGGGGAACGACCCGGGCTGCTTCGAGGAGGTCCGCAAAGGGACCTGGGACGTCCACGAACGGATCCGGGACATGAACGTCAACGGGGTCCTGGGCTCGATGTGCTTCTCCTCCTGGCCGGGTCTCGGTGGCCAGTACTTCCTCCAGAGCGGGGACCGGGAGCTGGCCGGAATCATGATTCGGGCCTACAACGACTGGCACATCGAGGAGTGGGCTGGGGCCTACCCGGGCAGGTTCATCCCCCTCGCCCTGTCCGGCTTCATGCTCGGCCCGGAATGGATGGCCGAGGAGATCCGCCGGGTGGCGGCCAAGGGCTGCCACGCCATCTCCTTCCACTCCGACACCCACCGCTTCGGTCTGCCCGACCACCACGGGGACGAGTGGGATCCGGCCTGGCAGGCCTGCAAGGACACCGACTCGGTGATGGTGTTCCACTTCGGTAGTTCGCCGGACTTCATGCCCCGTTCTCCGTTCGACGTACTCATCCACACCATGCCCTTCAACACCGGTGTGTTCTCCTCGGAGCTGCTGTGGTCGAAGGTCTTCCGAAAGTTCCCTACGGTGAAGATCGCGCTCGCCGAGGGCGGTATCGGCTGGATGCCCTACTGGCTCGAGCGGGCCGACTACACCTACGAGCGCCACCACCTGTGGACCGGCCAGGACTGGGGCGACCAGCTCCCGAGCCAGGCATGGAAGGGTCGGGTGCTCGGGTGCTTCATCGACGACTACGCGGGTCTGCGCAACCGTGATCTCATCGGCGTCGAGAACATCGCCTGGGAGTGCGACTACCCGCACTCCGACTGCACGTGGCCCAACGCTCCCGAAGCGATCTGGAAGTCGTTGCAGGCCGTCCAGGTGCCCGACGAGGAGATCGACATGATCACCTGGAAGAACGCCTGCCGGTTCTACAACTTCGACCCGCTCGCGCACCGGACTCGGGAGCAGTGCACAGTGGGAGCGCTCCGAGCCGAGGCAGGTGACGTCGACACCACCCCCAAGAGCTACGGGACGAAGTGGCACACCGGCCCGCCGGCCGCCGCGCTGCCCAGCTGAGCCCCCGTACCCCGCCCGGGCGGCGGGGGCTCCAGCTCCAGGTGCACACCGAGACCGACGGATGACGGCTCCGACGAGCGAGAGCGATCGAGCCACGCATCCTCAGCTCTGAACGCTTTCGAACCAGATCAACCAGCGAGGGCCGCGGGAGGGTCCATGCAGGCCAAGCGCAGGACAGACGACGTTGAGAGCGATGCCCCCTGGATCGTGGACGGCTATGTCAACGCCAACCCGCCGCATCTGAGTCTCGATTGGAGCCTGACCGACGACCTGTACGGGCCGGCGAGGGTTCCGCCTCAGGACCTCGCCGAGCTCGTCGCCGACATGGACCGCCATCACATCGCCCGAGCCTTGCTGGCCCCGCCACCCGAATCAGCCAAAGGCGACCCGGTCGCCGGCTACCGCTGGACGCTCGACGCCGTGCAAAGCCACCCCGATCGCTTCGCGCTGAGTGTCCGAGTCGATGCCGATCAGGGCATACGCGCGGTGCGCCACCTCGAGAGGATGGTCCGCAATGACGGTGCCCGAGCCTTGCGGATCGTTCCCTACCGCGACGGGAAGCGGCCCAGCCACCGGTCGTACTTCCCTCTGTACGCCAAATGTATCGAGCTCGGCATTCCGGTCACTGTCACCGTTGGCCTGCCGGTGGTGCCCCGCGAAGGGATGGTGCAGAACCCCAAGTACCTCGACAAGGTCTGTGCGTTCTTCCCGGAGCTCACCATCGTCAGTGCGCACGGCGGCGCACCCTGGACCACGCTGCTCATTCAGCTGCTGCGGACATGGCCGAACCTCTATCACATGATCTCGGCCTACGCGCCGAGCCGGTACCCGCCGGAGCTGGTTGCCTTCGCCAATTCAAGACGGGGTCGAATAAAGATGATGTACGCCTCCGACTATCCGATGCTGACCTTCGAGCGGACGCGTCGGGAGCTGCCTGACTGCGGCATCAGTGAGGAATCCATGCCATGGTTCACCGAGGCGAACGCGGCGAGGGTCTTCTGGGGTGAGGGGAGCGCTGCCCAACCTGGAGGCTGAACTGCTGACGAAGTCTGTCCGCGGACGGTGGCCGCCCGACGTTCAGTACGGCTCGCCGGAAGGATCGAGATAGTCCTCGGCCAGGATCTTCTCCCGGCGGTAACGTTCGAAGTCCTCGTCCGAGACACCGAGAAGTTGCTGGTAGACGTACTCGTTGTCCTCGCCCAGCACCGGTGATCCCCTCCTCCACGCCTGGGGGACTCCTCGGTAGGGAAGGCCGGGATGGAGGTGCGTGCCGACGTCACTGGACGGCAGAGGGCGCTGCCATTGGCGGTCGCGGAAATGGGGATCGTTGGCGAACGACGCTTCATCGAGGAGAGGTCCGGCGGCCACACCCGCACCTTGGAGCGCGTGGAAACCTTCGATCGACGACCGGTCGGCGGTCCACGCGGCGATGATGGCGTCAAGTTCGTCATGGTGGCGCTGGCGACCCGCGAGGTCGGCGAACCGCGGGTCGCCAGCGAGATCGCCCCGACCAAGCACCGCGGCGAAGGCCCGCCACGCCTCGTCGTCACCGACGGAGATCGCTAGCCAGTCGTTCTCGCCCCGGCAGGGGTAGAGCCCCTGCGGCGCACGCCACGGATCCCGGTTGCCCCACCGCTGTGGTGCCACTCCCAGCTGGCAGTCCACGAGAATGTCGCCGAGGTGGTTCACGATGTTCTCGATCTGGGCGAACTCGATCAGCTGCCCCCGGTCGGTGCTTGTGCGATACCGGAGTGCGGCGATCGTGGCAAAGGCGGCGCCCGGACCTGAGGCTGCGTCCATATAGGTCGTCCCGGGTGTGGTCGTGAGGTCCGAACCCCGGTGCCCGCAGAGCCACAGCATGCTGCTGAGACCGTCGAACTGCGCACCGAAGCCCGTGTAGCCACACCAGTCCCCGGTGGTACCCGTAGGCGGCATCCGCACGATGATGAGACGAGGGTTGCGGGCCTGCAGTTCGCTCGTTTGGATCCCGATGTCGGCGAGACCGCTGGCCTTGAAGTTCTCGATGAACACGTCTGAGCGCTCGACCAGCCGCATCAGGAGCTCATGACCCTCGGTCCGGCGGGTATCGATGGTGCAGGAGAGCTTGTTCCTGGCCAACGAGTTGTTCATCGCGTGACGATTCCACGGCCGGTCGGGCCGATCGGCCAGACCCGGACCGTAGAGCGAAGCCAGGAACCCCGGGTTTGAAAGGGTCGGCCTGGCTTGGTAGCCCTTCGTCGTAGGGGGTAGGACCCAGGGATTCTCCACCCGGATGACCTCGGCACCGAGATCGGCGAGGAGCATGGTGGCGTAGGGGCCGGACCACACGGTCGTCATGTCGACGATCCGGATCCCAGACAAAGGTGGCCGGGGAGAGCCGACGCTCGAGACCCCCACCAGTTCCGAGGAGAGCTCGCTCCCGGCGGCCTCCAGTTCGGCGCCGACCTCCGCGGTCTGCTCCCCGAGGCTCGGAGCCAGGCGCCGAATCGACCATCCTCCTTCGGCGAATCGGCAGGGAGGACCGGGTAGGTCGATCGAGCCAGCCCCGGGGTCGTCGGCGTGGACCCAGAAACCACGCTGGCGGAGGTGATCGGCGGCGAGCACCTCGAAGGGCGAGTTCACGCCGGCGAGCGGCCATCCCACGAGTTGCGCAGCCGCGGTGGCCTCGGCCCGGGTTCGGGCCAAGAGCCATGGGTACAACGCTGCGTCGATGGCCTCCTTCGTGTCGCCCCGCTCGAAGGCATCGGGTCGGGAGAAGGCCGCCCTCAAGTTGTCGTCATCGAGCACCTCAAGCATCTCGTCGAGCTGTTGAGGCGTCGACATCATCGCCATGTACCCGTCAGCACACGGGTGCACCCCACCGGGGATGAGCGACTCGCGCGCGGCGAAGAGCGTCGGACCCGGTGCACCGTGCCGGTATTGGTGGGCGAGCATCGTCGCCTGACGTGGTGGAAAGGTCGCCAACGCTTCGGTGGCCGAACAGTCGACGAACGAGCCCTCGCCAGTGGCCTCGGCCTCGAGCACGGCCGCGAGTCCACCGAGTGCGGCCATGTTGCCGACGAAGCAGAGTCCGAGATGTCCGGGCAGCCGGACCGGGCCCTCATCGGTATCTCCCAGAAGCAGGGAGTTACTCACCGCTTGGGCGATCAGGTCGTCCCAGAGATAGTCCGCGTAGGGGCCCGTGGCACCAAAGCCGCTGAGCCGCACGAGGGAGAGCCTCGGTGACCAGGCATGGAGGGAGTTCCACGTCAAGCCCCAGTTGTCGTGTCTGCCCCGACCCGTTGTCTCGATCAACAGGTGGGACCGCACCAGGAGCCTGGCGAGGGTTTCCCGACCGGCGACGGTCGAGGCATCGATGACCATGCTGCGTTTGTTGGTGTTCAGGTGAAGGAAGGCGCCGCCCCGGAAGAGGGCATCGGGCCCACGGACGGCGCTCTCTCGGTGCCGCAGCTCGTCACCGGACGGGGGCTCCACCTTCACCACGTCGGCGCCGAGGTCGGCGAACAGCTTCCCGCAGTAGCTCCCAGCGACCCCCTCGGCCAACTCCACCACGTTGATCCCACTCAGCAGCTGTCGCAATGCGCGCCAATCTCCCTCGACCGCGGTGTCCCGCGTGGAGTCTAGAGACAAGAGGATCGGTGTGGTCGCTGACCCCCGCCGACTGCCGCATGTCGAGCCCGAAGGTTGGTCCCATGGCGCGAGTCCATGCGGAGTTGCCCTACCCGAGCAGCGTCTCAGGAGCTAACCTCACGGCGCGCGCATACGACGCCGACGAGAACTGGATCAGTGCACCTGTTCGGTCTTCGGGTCGACGATGGGAGGGGCTACACCGCGACGAGAGGGTGCAGCCACCGCCAGGCGGCATACCAAGGATCGCACATGGCGATGTGTGCCGGTTGCGGCTTGAGAGCAGTGAGGAGCAGAGGAGATAGAGCCGTTGGTTGATCTTGCGGAGTCCGGTTCGTTGCTCTTCCCTCCGTATCCGCCAACGCTGCCGAACGTGCTGGCCGCAGCCGTCGCCAATTTTCCGAACCGGGAGTTCCTGGTCTGCGGAGAGAACCGCTTGACCTTCGCCCAGGCTGACGAGGCATCGGCCGGCCTCGCCACTGGCCTCATGGCGCTGGGCGTGGGCAAGGGGTCCCGGGTCGGCATCCTGATGCCCAACTCTCCCGACTGGGTCCTCTGTTGGTTGGCGGCAGCACGCATCGGCGCGTTGACCGTGCCAATCAGCACCTTCTACTCGACCGCCGAGCTGACCCGGGTCCTCGATCACGCCGATGTGGACACGCTGCTCATGGTCGACCGTTACGTCAAACGCGACTACGTCAAGCAAATGGAGACGGTTCCTGGGTTGATCGGGGCCGGTCGACCTGAGCTAGCGATCTCCCAGTTGCCGTACCTCCGTCACGTGGTCGTCTGGGGAAAGAGCGAGCGAACCTGGGCCAAGCATGGACCAGACCACCTTGTGCAGGCAGCAGCGTCGAATCGCCGTGTTGACCGCCAGGTGGTGTCGTCGGCTGAAACTCGGGTCACCCCGGCCGACGACCTCCTCATCATCTACACGTCGGGGAGCACGGCCGAGCCGAAGGCGGTCATCCACACCCACGCCAGCGTCATCAGGCTCTGCTACGCCCTTGAGGCATCCGGATGGGCAGATACCCGCCCTGACGATCGGATCTATGGCGCAGTGCCCTTCTTCTGGATCGGGGGACCCAACTCGACCATTCTGCCCAGCTTGTTCACCGGCGCATGCGTGGTGATGAGCGCCTCACCTGGCGTGGACGAGGTACTCGACACCTGTGCTCGGGAAGAAGTCACGACGATCAACGCCTGGGGGACACAGCTCCGGGCGATCACCGAGCGAGCAACGAGCCGTGGCGTCGTCCTTCCCAAGCTAAGGCTGATGTTCGATCAGCTTGACGAGAATGGCCAGCCCATTCCGTTTGAGTTGATCCCCAAGCCCTTTGGGATGACCGAGACCTTCGGACCACATGGACTCGAAGCCCGAGGGACCAAGTTGCCTCTTAGTAAGGCCGGCGCCTTCGGCCGCTCACTCTCGGGGATGGAGCGCAAAGTCGTCGATCCCGAGACAGGGCGGGTTTGCGCCCCAGGAGAGCCCGGCGAACTCTACGTGCGCGGCTTCTCACTCATGCGAGGTATGTACAAACGCTTGCCGGAGGACACCTTCGATCGCGACGGCTTCTATCCCACTGGGGACCGATGTCACGTGGATGCCGAGGGCTTTCTGTATTTCGAGGGTCGCTTCGGAGAGATGATCAAGACCAGCGGCGCCAACGTCTCCCCCAGAGAGGTTGAAGTCGTCCTCGAAGGGTTCGCGGAGATCCGCGAGGCCGTGGTCTTCGGGGTCCCAGACGTGGCACGGGGGGAGTCGATCGTGGCCGTCGTCATCCCAACACTTGGAGCGGGCGTCGATCGCGACCGCATTCTCGAACGTCTCGGCAACGAGCTCTCTGATTACAAGGTGCCCCGGTTTCTCTTCACAATGGACTACGAGACGATCCCCCGCACCGACTCTTCGAAGGTCAAGAAGAACCAGCTGAAGGAGTTGGTCCTCGAACAGTGGACCCAATTGACTGGGACGTCCCAGTAGATCACCGAACAGACGAGAGCACCTGAGCCGAAGGATCAGTCTTGAATGCCTCTCGCTAACCCGGCTCTAGCCCGGGTTCTTCATCAAGCTCCGTGAGCTGACCCTCGCGCGTCCGCGAAATTGCCCTCCCGAACTGGGAAACTGATGGTGTCGAATCAGCAGTCATCCCACCCAGGAGGGCACTTTCAAGGTGAAGGATATCCGAGC
>DATGZH010000058.1:0-15505 GCA_035297265.1 Acidimicrobiales bacterium
GCGGTCATCGCCTTCCTCGGGCTGCAGCCCGGTCGACAGGAGGACGAACTGGCCACCGAGGTCGCGTCGCAGGTGCCCGAGGTCGAAAAGGCGCCGACCCGCTACTGACGAGGGTGGGCGCTCAGACGAAGCCGAGGCCCACGATCGGGGCCACGAGGGGCTGGCCGCCCATCGACCCCTCGTAGGGGGCGCCGAAGGCGAAGAGCCCGCCGTCGGCCGCCACCTCGTCGTAGCCTCCCGAAAGCGGGTCGACCGCCAGGCCGACCACTCGGGCCACCAAGGGCTTCGCGCCCATGGAGCCCTCGAACGGCGCGTCGAAGGCGAACAGACCGCCGTCGGCCGCCACCTCCCAGTAGCCGCCGGTGGCCGGGTCGACGGCCATCCCCACGACCGGGGCCACGAGCGGCTGGCCCCCCATCGAGCCCTCGAACGGCGCGTCGAAGGCGAACAGACCGCCGTCGGCCGCCACCTCCCAGTAGCCGCCGGTCGTCGGGTCGAAGGCCACGCCGACGATGGGGGCGACGAGGGGCTGGCCGCCCATGGAGCCGAAGTAGGGCGCGTCAAAGGCGAACAGACCGCCGTCGGCGGCCACCTCGTAGTAGCCGCCGGTCAAGGAGTCAAAGGCCATTCCCACGACCGGGCCCACGAGCGGTTTGCCCCCCATCGAGCCCTCGAACGGCGCGTCGAAGGCGAAGAGGCCGCCGTCGGCCGCCACCTCCCAGTAGCCACCGGTCGCCGTGTCGACGGCCATCCCCACGATCGGGGCCACCAGGGGCTGGCCCCCCATGGAGCCCTCGTAGGGGGCGCCGAAGGCGAAGAGGCCGCCGTCCGCCGCCACCTCGTCGTAGCCGGTGGCCCCGGGCCCGCCGCCGCCACCGCCGCCGGGCTGGGCGGGGCCCTCGTAGGTGAGGAGGAGGCCGTCCTGGCCGGCCGACGAGCCGGCGAAGAAGTCCCCCGCGGCCAGGCAGAAGGCGGCGACGCACGAGACGGCCCCGACGCTCGGGGCCGCCCCGGCCGGCGTGCCGCTCGGCAGCGGGGCCTCGACGGCGCTGGCCGCGCCGCCGGCCAGCGTCTCGACCAGCCCTTGCGCGGCGCCGGTGTCGTCGTCGTAGGTGCCCACGGTGCTGCACGCACCGGGCCACGAACAGCTCACGGCGCCGAGCGAGGCCGCCTGTTCGCTCCCGGTGCCCGCGCCCGACGGCTCGGCCGTCTCCGACGCCGACCAGCTCCCGTCGGCCAGCGACTCGACGAGGCCCCGGCTGTGGCCGGCGTCGTCCTCGTAGGTGCCGACGGCCGCACAGCTCCCGCTGGCCGGACAGGAGAGCGTGCCGGCCGGGAAGGCGGTGACGTGCTCGTGGCCGTCGGACTCGTTCCCCGCGTTCGACGGCTCCGGGGCCTCGGCCGGGGACCAGGTCCCGCCGGCCAAGGTCTCGGTCAGCCCGAAGGTGAAGCCGTGGCCGTCCTCGTAGGTGCCGAGAGCCTCGCACCACCCGAGCGTCGGACAGCTGACCGCGGCGAGGGTCGTCGACTGGCCCGTCGCGTCGGTCCCGGCGTTGCCCGGCTGCGGCGCCTCCGCCGCGCTCCACGTGCCGCCGCTCAAGGTCTCGATCAGGCCGTAGTCGTGGACGGCCGGGTCGACGTAGTCGCCGACCGCCGTGCACGAGGCCGCCGAGGCACAGCCCACCGCGTCGAGGGAGGCGTTCTGGAAGCCCGACGGGCCGACGCCGTTCGGCGGCACCGGGGCCTGGGTCGGCGTCCAGACCCCCGCGGCGAGCGTCTCGACGAGGCCGGCGTTGAAGTTCGACCCGTCGACGAAGGAGCCGACGGCCGTGCACGCGCTGGACGGGAGACAGTTCACGGCCACGAGCCCGCCCAGCTGGAGCGTCGAGCTGCCCGGTGGATAGGGCTTCTCCGTCGCGCTCCAGGAGCCGTCGCGGTCGGTCTCGATGATCCCGAGGTGGTTGAAGGACGGGTCGACGTAGCTCCCGACGGCCACGCAGAACGTGGTCGAGGAGCAGCTCACGGCGACGAGCGACACCGACTGGTTGGTCGAGGCGTTCGGGGGCTCCGGGGCCTCGGTGGCCGTCCAGGTGCCGTCGGACAGCGTTTCGATCAGGCCGAAGAAGCCGGCGTGGGCGAAGTAGTCGCCGACGGCCACGCAGGCGCCGGGGGCCGAGCAGCTCGTCGCCGGCAGGAACACGAGGGCCGGGTGGCTGGCGTTCGGCGGCAGGGGGGCGGCTTCATCGGCCACGCCGCCCTGCGGCGCCAGCACCACGCCGTGGCGGGCCGGTGCGGCCGAGGCGGTGCTGACGGACGGGGCCACGAGGGCGAGCAGCCCGAGGCAGAGGGCGACGGCCACCGTGACCCCCGCGCTCAGGCGTGACCGGTCGACGGAGCCCACGAACCTGCCCCCTCCTCTTCCCCCGGCTCGCACTGTAGGACACCGGAGCCGGCCGGCCCGGTCCGAACGTCAGTCGGGAGCGGTCGTCTGGCTCGTGGCGAACGGGGCCGCGCCCAGGCGGTGCTCGTAGCCGGGCAGCGGGGCGCGGTACAGGCAGCTGTCGCAGTTCATGGCCACGGCGTCGCCGGCCGCCTCGGCGTGGCGGGTCCAGACGAGCTCGACGAGCCGGTCGTCCACCCCCATCACGTCGCCGACGACGAGTTCGACGTCGGGGTGGGCCGTCGCCCAGGCCGCCGCCTGCTCGGCGATGCGCTCGACGAGGACCCCGGTGAAGAGGAAGTAGGGGACGAGGGCCACCCGCTGCGCCCCGAGACGTCGGCACTGCTCGAGGGCCCCGACCACGTCGGGCCGGGCGAGTGAGACGAACGCCGGGACGACGTGACCGAGCGGGGGCGTCCCGCCGCTGGTCTCTCGAGCGCCGCCGTCGGCGAGCGGCTCGGTCAGCGACCGGCCGTCGGCGAGGAGCCGGGCCACCTTGGCCAGGTCGGCGTTGGCGTCGGGGTCGGTCGACCCCCGGCCGACGAGGACGACAGCGTCGAGGGGCGCGCCGAGCTGCGACGCCGCGCCGGCGATGCGCGCGCTCACGGTCTCGAGCACGAGCGGGTGCACCCCGAGGTCGCGGGCGTAGGCGAACCGGATACCCGGGTGCCGTTGGCGGGCCCGGGCGAGGGCCGCCGGGCCGTCGTCCTTCAGGTGGCCCGCGCCCAGCAGCACGAGGGGGACGGCGACGACGCGGTTGGCCCCGTCGGCGACGAGCGCGTCGATGGCCTCGTCGAGGCCCGGCGACATGAACTCGATGTAGCCCGCGCCGCACGAGGCGGCCGGCCGGGCCGCGGCCACCGCCTCGGCGAATTGCTGCACCTGGGCCGCGCCGGCCGCCGAACGGGTCCCGTGGCCGATGAGGAAGAGGGCCGGCCCGCTCCGACGGGTCCCTACCGCCCGGCGGTGGAGGGCGTTCAGCACCGCCGCGGCGACCGCCGCCCCGCCGCGCTCGCCCCGGAGCGTGATGGCTGGCACGCCGGCCGCCGCCGCCGCCGCCACGAGCTCCTCCTTCGCCTCGACCGCGCCGACGAAGCCGACCGGGACGCCGACCACGAGGGCCGGCCGCAGCGAGCCGTCGGCCAGCCGCCGGTTCACCTCGGCGAGAGCGGTCGGAGCGCAGCCGACGACGACCACTGCGCCGTCCTCGGTCGTGTCGAGGGCCCGGGCCATGGCCGCGGCCGACCGGCTCGGGTGCTCGCCGGGATCGTCGGTCGAACCGAGGAGGCAGCGGGCCGGCACCGCCAGCCCGGCCCGCACCATCTCGACGTCGCACACGACCGGCGCCCCGGCACCGAGGGCGTTGGTCCCGGCCTCGACGGCGAGCTCGTCGACCACCATCGACTCGGCCAGCCCGGGGTCGCCGGTGGCGTGGACGACCCGGGCCACGACGTCGGCCGGGCCGGGCGGCCAGGCGCCGAGGTCGAGGCGGTCGGCCAGGCGGCGGTAGCTCTCGGCTTCGATCGGGTGGACGACCTGGTCGCTCAACGACGGACCTCCGTGACGGCGGCGCGCGGACACACTTCCACGCAGGCGAGGCAGCCCGTGCAGCGGTCGTCGACGACGGCCGGTCGCCGCGGTGCCGGCCGGAGGGCGTGCGTCGGGCAGGTGACGAGGCAGGCGCCGCAGGCCGTGCAGGCGTCGCTGATCAGCACCGTCGTCGGACCGGCCGGTGCCCCGGTCAAGGTGAGGACTCGGCTCACGTCGGGTAGCCGCGGGGCGTGACCATGCGACCCTCGACGATGCGGGTCGTCGAGGAGCCGACCACGACGCAGCTCGTCATCGTGACCCCCGACGTATCCAGCTCACCGAGCGTCGTGAGGACGACGTGCTCCCCCGGGCGCGTGGCGTCGGTCACGACGCCGACCGGCGTGTCGGCCCGACGGTGCTCGAGGAGCATGCCGACGACCTTCTCGAGCTGCCACGTCCGCCGCTGCGACCGCGGGTTGTACAGCACGAGCACGAGGTCGGCCCGGGCGGCCGCCGTCACCCGCTCGGCGATCACTTCCCACGGGGTGTGGAGGTCCGAGAGGCTGACGCTCACGTGGTCGTGGCCGAGCGGCGCCCCGAGGACCGCGGCGGCGGCCGACCCCGCGGTCACCCCGGGGACGACGCTCACGGGGACGCCGACGAACGGTGGCGTCCCGGCCAGCTCGAGGAGCGGTGAGGCCATGGCGTAGACGCCGGGGTCACCCGACGAGACGAGGGCCACCCGGCGCCCGGCCGCCGCCTCGTGCAAGGCCCGGGCCGCCCGCGCCAGCTCCTCGCCGAGGGGGAACCGGAGCACCTCTTGGGCCGGCGTGAGGAGGTCGGTCACCTGGTCCACGTAGGCCGCGTAGCCCACGACCACCTCGGCGTGGCGGAGGGCCCGGGTGGCGGCCGGTGTGCGCAGCGCCGGGTCACCCGGCCCGAGGCCGACGACGGTCACCGAGCCCGGCGGCCGGCTGCGGCGGGCCACCGCGCAGGTGGTCGCGGCGCCGACCCGCTTCGTCACGACGAGCTCGGCCCCGGGTCCCGCGCCGACGAGCGCGGCGGCCTCGGCCACCGAGGGCGTGCCCACCGCCGCTCGCACCGACTCGCTCGGGGTGGGGACCGCGAGAGCGCTGAGCGTGTCGGGGCCGTAGGTGAGCACCGGCACCCCGAAGGTCCCGGCGAGGCCGACGACCGCCGGGTGGTCGGCCCGCCGGTCGACGGTGGCCACCGCGGCGACCGACGCCGGGGCGAGCCCGGCCTCGTCCAGGGCGGCGGTCACCTGCGCGACGAGCTCGTCGGCGGTAGCGGTCGTCGAGGTGCCGACGCCCAACGTCAGCGAGGGCGGCCGGAGGAGCACGGTCGGCCGGTCGGACGGTGATGCGTCGGAGGGCGTCGTCCGGTCGGTCACCTCGAGGCGCGCCGTCGGCGCCCCGGGGACGGCGGCCAGCTCGGCCAGACGGCGCTCGAGCGCCGGCGGGAGCGGCCAACCGAGGGTGGCCACGAGCTCGACGGGTTGGTCGGCGAGGATCGCCGAGGTGACCGCGGCAAGGTCCCCGTGAGCGGCCCAGCCGGGCAGGTCGTCGAGGGCCGGCTGGCCCAGACGGTCCGTGGCCGTCGTCACCACCGGCGCCGCGCCGAGCAGTCCGGCGACCTCGGCGGCGAGCGCGTTGCCCCCGCCGGCGTGGCCGCCGCACAGCACGACGGCGAAGCGCGCCGCGTCGTCGACGGCCACGACCGCCGGGTCCGTGGCCTTGTCACCGAGCAGCGGGGCGAGGAGCCGCACCGCCGCCCCGGTGGCCAGCACGAGGACGAAGGCGTCGACGTCGTTCCAGTGGCGTCGGAGAACGGCGGCCGGATCGCCGTGGTGGTGCGGATAGGGGAGGCGCTCGGCCACCCGCCGACCCGGTTCGCTCACCGAGATCGTGACGACGTTCACGCGCTCGGCTCCCTGCCCGGTTCGTCGTCGTCGGCCGGTCCCCAGGCGACGAAGACCGGGTTGGCTCCTTCGAGGCGCCAGCCGCCGTCGGGGAGCTTCGCCCCACGGCTCGTCGTGACCTGCGCCAGGTGGCCCAGGAGGTCGGCCGCCCGGGCCGCCCGGTCGAGGGCGGCGAACGTGGCCACGGCCCGGCCCCCCGGGGCCAGGCGTTGCACCACGTCCTCCAGCACGTCGAGGCCGCCGCCGCCGACGAACGCCCGGTCGGGAGCGGGCAGGCCGGCCAGGGCCTCGGGCGCCCGGCCCGACACCACGTGGACCCCGGCACCGAGCGCCGCGGCGTTCGTGGCCACCCGGGCCGCCTCGCCCGGCGCCACCTCGACGGCGAGGACGGTGAGCCCGGGCCGTAGGAGCGCCGCTTCGATGCCGACGCTGCCGCTGCCCGCCCCCACGTCCCAGAGCACGCCGACCGGCGGCAGGGCCAGCTTGGCGAGGACCACCGCCCGTACGTCGGACTTGGTGATCATCCCCTCACGGTGCGAGAAGGTCGACTCGGGGAGGCCCCAGGCGAGCGAACGACCGTCGCGCCGGCCCGGGCCCCAGCCCGCGAGGGGCAGGCCTCCCGGACCGACGAGCACGACCACCGATCGCGGGTCGAAGGTGCCGGCGGCGAGCTCGTCGACGCTGAGCTCCCGGACCACCTCGTCGGGCGATCCGAGGCGCGAGCACACCGCCACGAGGTCGAGGGCCACGCCGGCCTCGGCGAGGACCCGGCCCACCGCTTCTGGGGGCGAGTCGGGCGACGTGAGCACCGCCACCTTGGGACCCACCCGCATGACGCCGGCCGCCTCGCTGAGCGGCCGGCCGTGGGCCGAGACCACCACCGCGTCGTCCCAGGCCAGCCCGAGGCGGGCGAAGGCCAGGGCCACCGACGAGGCCGCTGGGAGGACCCGTAGCGAGCGCCGGTCGACGGCGCGGCCGAGGGCCCGGACGATCCCGAAGAACCCCGGGTCGCCCGAGGCGAGCACGCACACCTGCTCGCCCTGTTCGACGGCGTGCTGACGGACCTGGCGTACCACGTCGTCGACGGCCGCGCCGACCTCGAGCTCGGCCGCCGTCGCGTCCAGCGGCCACGACCGGTAGAGGGCGAGGTGCCGCCGGCCGCCCACCACGAGTTGGGCCGAGGCGACCGCCTCGCGGGCCTCGGGGGAGAGGACCTCGAAGCGATCGTCGGCCAATCCGACCACCGTCACCGGGCGGGCATCAGGCACGGGCCACGACCCCTTCCCCTTCGAAGTCCACCATCACGACCTCCACCGCGAGCGCCTCGCGCACGTGCGTCCGGCACTGCACCACGGCGAGCTCGCAGAGTCGTCGCAGCGGCTCGAGGAACGACGCCGCCACGCAGGCCTCGAAGAAGTGTCGCGCCGTGGCCGTCTCGGTGGCCGCGGCCACGACCGACTCTGGCGCGCCGGACTCGCGGGCCACGCGGGCGAGGAGCTCGACGTCGACCTCGCTGCGGTGGAAGTGCGTCATCATCACGCCGGCCGCGAGCTTCGTGATCTTGCCGGCCATGGCCACGACGGTGGCGGCGCGCAGGCCGGCGGCGGCCGCCCGCCGCAGGGCGATGCCCGTGAAGTCGCCGACCTCGACGAAGCACACCGGGTCGAGCCCGGGCAGCAGGGCGAACGCCGCCTGCTCGGAGCGGCTGCCGGTGGCGAGCACCACCGTCGTCTCGCCCTGGGCCGCGGCCACGTCGATCTGCTGGACCACGCTGGCCCGGTAGGCGGCGGTCGAGAACGGCCGCACGATCCCCGTCGTCCCGAGGATCGAGATGCCGCCCACGATGCCGAGCCGGGCGTTCGTGGTCTTGGCCGCCATGGCCTCGCCTCCGGGCACCGAGAAACGGACGGTGACCGGCCGGTCGTCGGCCCGGGCCGCCTCGGGGTCGCCGGCCACCCCGGGCACCTCGCCGAGCGCGGCGAGGATCATCCGCCGCGGGACGGCGGTGATCGACGGCGCGCCGACCGGAAGGCCGAGGCCGGGCTTCGTGACGGTGCCCACGCCCGGGCCGGCCACGAGCTCGGACCGGCTCGCCCCTTCGGCCCATCGCACCTCGGCCGTGAGGTGGGCGCGGTCGGTGCAGTCGGGGTCGTCCCCGGCGTCCTTCACCACCGCGGCCGTCGCCGGACCGTCGGTCGGCACGGGGCCGGCAAAGAGCACGGGGAAGCTGACCCGCTGCCCGGCGGGCAGGGCCACGTCGACCTGGGCCGGGACGGTACCGGTCACGAGCCCGAGGGCCGCCGCCTTGGCCGCGGCCGAGGCGCAGGTCCCCGTGGTGAAGCCGGTGCGCAGCCCGCCTCGGCGGACCGCCACCTCCTCGCTCAGCTCGGGCTCGTACGGCGCCGGGCCGTCGTCAGCCACGCCCCGCCCTCCGGACCGCCGGCCGGCCGGCCGTGGTCCCCGGGGCCGAGCGGCGGCGGAAGCCGTGGGCGAACCCGGGGTGGTAGAGGTGGCTCCGGGGCGCGTCGCCCTCGAGGGCCGGCCCCACGAGGACGAGGGCGGTCGTCGTGGCCCCGGTGGCCCGCATCGCCTCGGCGAGCGAGCCGACAGTGGTCGCGACGACCTGCTCGTCGGGCCAGCTGGCCCGGACCACCACCGCGGCCGGTGTCGCCTCGGTGTACGCGCTCGGCGGCGCGAGGAGCGCGCTCTGGAGGGCCTCGGGCCGGGCGGCCGACAAGAAGACGGCGAGCGTCGCCCCCGTGGCACAGAAGGCCCCGAGCGTCTCGCCGGCCGGCATCGAGCGGTGGGTCCGGTTGGCGAGGCGGGTCACCACCACGCTCTGGGCCACCTCGGGCACGGTGAGCTCCCGGCCGAGGGCGGCCGCCGCCGCGGCGAGCGAGGACACCCCGGGGACGATCTCGTAGGCCCGGCCTTGCCCCTCGCACCAGTCGAGCTGCTCCTGGATGGCCCCGTAGAGGGAGGGGTCACCCGAGTGGAGGCGCACGATACGCCCGTCGGGGTGGGTCCGGTAGACGTCGAGCACGTCCTCGAGCGTCATGGTCGCCGAGTCGACGACGAGGGCGTCGGGACCGGTGTGGGTGAGGAGGGCCTCGGGGACGAGCGAGGAGGCCCAGACGACGACGTCGGCCCGGCCGAGCCGCTCGGCGCCGCGGAGGGTGATGAGGTCGGGTGCCCCCGGTCCGGCGCCGACGAAACTGATGCAAGCGGTCACGGGCGCGGCGCCGGGGGGACGATCACGGTGGCGAGATAGGAGGCCGGGGTGGCCGCGGCGTCGGTGAGTGGTCCGACCCGCTCGCCTGGGAGGCCGAGCAGCTCGCCGAAGACCGCACCGTCGAGACGGCCGTGGCGGTCGAGCAGCTCGGCGATGGCCGGCACGTGGCGACCGCCCTTGTAGACGACGACTGCCCGCCCCGGCTCGGCCAGCGCCTCGGCCAGGTGCTCGGTGCCGTCGAGGGCGGTCACGAGGGCGAGGGAGTCGGTCCCGTCGAGGAGGACCGTGGCGCTCCGGGCCGCCAGCTCCTGGAAGGCGGTGATCCCCGGGACCGTGTCGACGGCGCCGCCCCAGCCGAGCCGGCCGAGCGCGGCCACGAGCGAGGGGAACGTGCTGTAGATGTTGGGGTCGCCCAGGGTGACGAAGGCCACGTGGCCGCCGTCGTCCAGCCAGGGGCGGAGGGCCGCGGCCGCCTTGTCGTGGCTGGCCCGCCGGGCCGCCTCCCCGTCACCGCCGCCGCTCATGTCGAACGGCAGCCGGACGATCGGGAGCTCGGGCAGCGCCGCCCGCACCACGGCCTCGGCCCGCCCGACCTCGTCGGGCGACGTGGTGGGGGCGACCACCCGGTCGGCCTCGGCGAGCACGGCCATGGCCCGGCGGGTGAGCAGGCCGGGGTCCCCTGGACCGACACCCACGCCGGTGAGCCGGCCCTCCGCCCGGACGGCGCTGGCCTCGGGGTGGGCCGCGTCCATGGCCGCCCAGGCTACGGCGTGGGCGTGGCGGGGACGTCGGGGGTGAAGGCCGCGGCCCGACCGTTGCCCCCCGCCGACGGCCCGCCGTGGCCGCCGGTGGGCGCGTCGTCGTCCTCCTGGTCGGCGAACTGGGTGCGGTAGAGCTCGGCGTAGAGGCCGCCCCGGGCCAGGAGCTCGCGGTGGGTGCCCTCCTCGACGATGCGGCCGTCCTCGATGACGAGCAGCCGGTCGGCCTCCCGCACGGTCGAGAGCCGGTGGGCGATGACGAGCGAGGTGCGCCCGGCCAGCGTGAGGCGGAGGGCCTCTTGGACGGCGGCCTCGGACTCCGAGTCGAGGTGGGCGGTGGCCTCGTCGAGGACGACCACGTCGGGGGCCTTCAAGATGAGCCGGGCGAGGGCCACGCGCTGCTTCTCGCCACCCGACAGGCGGTAGCCCCGTTCGCCGACGACCGTCTCGAGACCGTCCGGGAGGGCCCCGACCAGGTGGTCGATCTGGGCCCGGACGAGGGCGGCGACGAGCTCGTTGTCGGTCGCCTCCGGCCGGGCGTAGCGGAGGTTCTCGGCCAGGCTGGCGTGGAAGAGGTGCGGGTCCTGGGTCACGACGCCGATGACGTCTTGGATCGAGGCCAAGCTGGCGTCCCGCACGTCGACGCCATCGATCCGGACCGCCCCGCCGGTCACGTCGTAGAGGCGCGGCACGAGGGACGAGATCGTGGTCTTGCCGGCACCCGAGGGGCCGACGAGGGCCACGAGCTGGCCCGGCTCGATGCGGAACGACACGTCGTGAAGGACGGGCACCCGCTCGGCCTGCTCGAGCTGGGCCACCGCCTCGAGGGAGGCCAAGGACACGTCCTCGGCGCTCGGGTAGGCGAAGTCCACGTGGTCGAACTCGATCGTGGCCGGGCCCCGGGGGAGCTCGACGGGGTCGGGGCGTTCGTCGATCATCGGCACGAGGTCGAGCACCTCGAAGACCCGCTCGAAGGAGACGAGCGTCGTCATCACGTCGAGGTTCACGTTCGAGAGCTGCGTGAGCGGCTGGTAGAGGCGGGCCAAGTAGGCGGTGAGGGCCACGAGCGTGCCGACCTGGATCTCCCCGTGGACGGCCGCCACTCCGCCGAAGCCGTAGGCGAACGCCGTGGCCAGGGCGGCGGTGAGGGTGAGGGCGACGAGGAAGAGGCGGGCATAGAGGGCCTGGGCGATGCCGATGTCGCGGACCCGTGCCGCCTTGTCCTCGAAGCTCGTCGCCTCCGCCTCGGGTCGGCCGAAGAGCTTGACCAGCATGGCGCCCGAGACGTTGAAGCGCTCGTTCATGACCATGTTCATCTCGGCGTTCAGGTTGTACGACTCACGGGTCATGGCCCCGAGCTTGCGGCCGACGAAGCGAGCCGGGATGAGGAAGATCGGCAGGAGGATGAGGGCGACGAGCGTGATCTGCCAGGAGAGCCAGAACATGAGAATGAGCACGATGATGACGCTCACGAAGTTCCCCACCACGTTCGAGAGCAGGTCGGTGAAGGCCTGCTGGGCGCCGATCACGTCGTTGTTGAGCCGGCTCACCAGGGCCCCGGTCTGCGTTCGGGTGAAGAAGGCCAGTGGCATGCGCTGGATGTGGCGGAACACCTTGGAGCGCATGTCGTAGATGAGCCCCTCGCCCACGAGCGCCGACACCCGTCGCTCGAACAGCGACAGCCCGGCGTCAACGATGGCGACGACGGCGGCAAGGATGGCGAGGCCCACGATGAGCTCGGTGTTCTTGCCGGAGATGCCCTTGTCGATGATGGCCCGCAGGATCAGCGGGTTGATGGCCCCGACGACGGCGTCGAGCACGACGACCGGGAGGAAGACGGCGAGGATCTTGCGGTAGGGCACGGCGAAGCGGAGCATCCGCTTGGTCGTGCCCGGCTTGATCCGGTGCTGGAGCACCGAGCGGTCCTGGCGGAACGAGCGCATGCCGGCCCAGCCCATGGCGCGTCCGGGAGGTGGCATGCCGTCGAGCCTACGGGCGACCCGTCCGTTCCGAGGCGGCGGTGGCCACGAAGCGCTCCGCCGGTCCCGGGTCCGCGCCGAGGTGAAGATGCAGGTAGGAGGCCAGGAGCGACGGCGAGGCGAAGCCGCCGTCGGTCGTGCCGGCCCGGCCGACGAGCTCGAGCGCGTCGCCGGCGGGTGAGAGCGCCGAGTAGTGGAGCTCGTGGCCGCGGAGGGCCGCGCCTTTTTGTGCCACCGGGTTGTCGCGTCGGACGGTGGCCCGCCGGTAGCCCACGGTGACCCTCCCGGTCATCGTGGCCGCCGCGGGCAGTGCCCCGCACAGGCGGTGGCCGTCGATCGAGCGGGCCAGCCACAGGAGGCCGCCGCACTCGGCCCACGTCGGGAGGCCGCCGCGCACGCGGGCCGCCACCTCGTCGAGGAGCTTGGTGTTGGCCGCCAGGCCTTCGGCGAACACCTCGGGGAAGCCGCCCCCGGCGTAGAGGGCCCGGGCCCCGTCCGGGAGCGCCTCGTCGACCAGCGGGTCGAAGGGCAGGAGGTCGGCTCCCGCCTCGGCCAGGCGTTCCAGGTTGTCGGGGTAGGCGAAGCTGAAGGCCGGCCCGGCCACGACCGCCACCGGCACCGCCCGCTCCGTCACCCGCCGGGTGGCCGCCAGGTCGCCGACCCTGAGCTCGGGCGCGGCCCGGGCCAGCCGCACGAGGGCCTCGAGGTCGACCGCGCCGTTCACCACCTCGGCCAGTCGTCGCACCGACTCGGCGACGGCGGCGCGCCCCTCGACCACGGGGACGAGGCCGAGGTGGCGGTCCCGCCAGCGAAGGGCGGGGTCGCGCCGGAGCGCTCCGAGGACCGGCACCCGGGTGGGGGCGAGGGCCTCGCGCAGGAGCGACTCGTGGTGGTCGCTCCCCACCCGGTTGAGCACGACCCCGGCGAGCGTGACGTCGTGGTGGGCGAGGAGGTGGGCGGCGAAGCCCTCCACGAGGGCCGCCACCGACGCGCTCATCGACGAGCCGTCGACCACGAGGACCACTGGCGCCGAGAGGAGCGCGGCCACCTCGGCCGTGCTGGCCTCGCTCGTGGCGCCGACCCCGTCGAACAGCCCCATCACCCCTTCGACGACGAGCACCTCGGCGCCGGCCGCTGCCCGGGCGGCCAATGGGGCGATCGCGTCGCGCCCGGCGAGGAAGGCGTCGAGGTTGCGTCCCGGCCGACCCGTCGCCACTTCGTGGTAGCCCGGGTCGATGAAGTCCGGACCGACCTTGGCTGGGGCCACCTGCACCCCGCGTCCGGCCAGCGCGGCCATGATGCCGGTGGCCACGGTGGTCTTGCCGCACCCCGAATGGGTGCCGGCCACCACGAGCCGGGTGCCGAGGACCTGGCTCAGTACTCGATACCCTTCTTGGCCTTCACGCCCCGGTCGTAGACGTGCTTCACCTTGCGCATCTCGGTGACCGTGTCGGCCACCTCGATCAGTTCGGGCGCGGCGTTGCGCCCGGTGATGACGACGTTCGTGTGCGGGGCTCGTCCTCGGATGCCGGCGACGACGTCGTCGACGGGGACCCAGCCGTAACTCACGGCGTAGGTGAGCTCGTCGAGGATGAGGAGGTCGTAGTCGCCGGAGGCCAGCTTGTCGCGGGCCACGCCCCAGGCGTGACGGCCCTTGGCCGCCGTCTCGTCGAGGTCGGTGGACTCCCAGGTGAAGCCGTCACCGAGCGTGTGCCACTCGATGCCGAGGTGATCGGCCAGCTTGCGCTCGCCGGTCTTCCACTTGCCGCCCTTCACGAACTGCACGACACCGACCCGCCAGCCCCGGGCCCAGCCGCGTCCCATGACCCCGAAGGCCGACGAGGACTTCCCTTTGCCGTCACCGGTGTTGACCAGCACGATCGATTCGGCCCGGGCCATGACGCCCACGGTAGTCCGGGCTTGCTACCACGACAGCAACCGTGGCTGACGACGTCTTCACGTCGCCGGGGCACGACGCGGGACACGACGCGACGGCCCGGACGACCGTGTGTTGCCGGTCGGACTGGCAAGACGACGTTCAAGGTCGGTGAACTGGTTGATCAACTCCGGTGTCTCGAACGCACGGTTGCGTCGCCCGACATTGATCTGCTTGAGGATGCCGGCCTCTTGTAGCTGAGCGATGGCGAGGTTGGTTGCCTGGAACGAGCGCCCGATGAGGTCGGCAGCACCATTGACCGTGACAATCGGCGCCCCCGGCAGTGCGTTGATCAGACGATCGGCAGCCGATCCGGCCCTCATCCGACCCAGCCGCTGGCGCCACTTGGCCTGTATGGACGACACCTGAGCTTCGAAGGCTTCGGCATCACCGATCGCCCGGCAACACGCCGTGGCGAAAAGCCCGATCCAGCCATTCACACCGTCGATCGCATGTTTGGAGTCGGGCCGACCGACGTAACGCGTGGCGGTAAGGCCTGCGATGTAGTCCTGGTACCAGGTGGCAAGGACGAGAGAGATCGGTGGCAGCACGCGGACGGCGAGTCCGCGACGCCTGAGAACCAGATGGATCAGGACACGCCCGATCCGCCCGTTGCCGTCCACGAACGGGTGGATCGTCTCGAACTGGGCATGAGCCAGGGCCGCCTGCGCGATGGGTGGCAGCGAGTCCGCGTTGCAGAAGGCACAGAGGTCGTCTAGCAGCTTCCAGACGTCCTCGGGCGGTGGTGGCACGAAGATCGCCGAGCACGGGTTATAGCTGCTCCCACCGATCCAGTTCTGCACGGTGCGGATCTGGCCGCCCGTGTCTTCGAGGGGTGTCGCGGCGAGAAGCCGGCGGTGCCCTTCGACGAGCGTGTCGAGGGTGATGTCGTCTCCCGATCCGACCGTGGAGAGCGCCCACGCCATCGCCCGGATGTTCCCGAGGACTTCGACCGCGGTGACGTCGTTCGCCTCGTCGCCCAGCGCCTGGGCCGCTTCGGCTCGGAGGAGCCGTCGGCCACCCACGACGAGGCCCTCGATCTTGGATGAGGCGACGGATTCGGCCCGCAGCAGGAGACGGGCCAGCGCCTCGGTGTCGGCCAGGGCGGTGGCGCTTGCATCGAACCGGGCGATGGCCGTCTCGGCGTCGGCGATGTCGGCGGCGACCTCTCCGTCGAGCCGGACCCCACGTCCGACCAGTTGGTCGGGAACGTACGCTTCGTAGTCACAGGAGGCCCGGTCCCGACGGGGCAAGCCCGAAATGTCGCTCTTCCAGCGGCGCCTGACAACCTTGGACATGGGAACTCCTTATTCAAGGTAAGTATATAACCTTGAATAAGGGTCGGGCGTCTTCAAGTTTCGTGGCCCGTCGGACCTGCTGTCAGTTGCCTGCTCTCGCCCAGTGGCGCTCGCTGCATCCTTGCGCCCGGGACAACAGTGGGCGACCGCCAGAGTGAGGCCGGAGGCGATTCGACGTCGCTTTCGATCGCGACTCCGCTCAGACCAATGCCATGCTGTGGGCGTGGCGACCCGGTCACACGAGGAGCGTAAGGCAGATGCCCTGGCCAAGCTGACGGCGGTCGAGGCCAACGTGTGGGTCGCGTCCGCTTCGCCCACCGGAGCTGTCCACATGGTGCCGGTGACCCACACCTGGAACGGCAAAGAGATCGTTCTGGCCACCGAGCCGGGGTC
>DATGZH010000059.1:0-2474 GCA_035297265.1 Acidimicrobiales bacterium
GGCCTTCCCCAACGTGACGACCATCATGCTGGAGCAGAACTTCCGCTCCACCCAGACGATCCTCGACGCGGCCAACGCCGTCATCGCCAACAACATCGGCCGCCAGCCCAAGGAGCTGTTCACCGTGGGCGACACCGGCGGCCCGGTCAAGCGCTACCGCGCCGAGGACGAGCGTGACGAGGCGTCGTGGGTCACGAGCGAGATCCTGCGGCTGCACGCCTCCGAGGGGCTCTCGTGGGGCGACGTCGCCGTCTTCTACCGCACCAACGCGCAGAGCCTCCCGCTCGAGACCTCCATGAAGTTCAGCGGCATCCCCTACAAGGTCGTGGGCGGAGCGAAGTTCTACGACCGCAAGGAGATAAAGGACATCCTCGCCTTCGTCCGCGTGCTCGCCAACCCCGACGACGAGGTCTCGGCGCGGCGCATCGTGAACGTCCCCAAGCGGGGGATCGGCGACACGTCGGTGGCCCGGCTGGCCGCCTGGGCACAGGTGGAGCACGTGCCCTTCACCGAGGCGATCGACCGGGCGGCCGAGGCCGGCCTCTCGGGCAAGGCGCTCAAGGGCGCGGAAGACCTGTCGAAGACGCTGGCCGAGCTGCAACCGCTCGTGCAGACGGTGAACCCGGCCGACTTCGTGCAGCTGGTGGCCGACCGGACGGGCTACCTGGCCGAGCTCGTCGCCGAGCACACCCACGAGGCGGACGGCCGCATAGAGAACCTGGCCGAGCTGGCCACGCAGGCCGCCGACTTCGACGACGTCCTGGGCTTCCTCGAGACCGTCGCGCTGGTGGCGGACTCCGACGAGCTCGACAGCGACGGCACGCGCGTCTCCCTCATGACGCTGCACACGGCGAAGGGACTGGAGTACCCGGCCGTCTTCGTGGTCGGGCTGGAGGAGGGCATCTTCCCCCACTTCCGCTCGCTGGCCGAGCCGAGCGAGCTCGAGGAGGAGCGCCGGCTGTTCTACGTGGGCATCACCCGGGCCCGGCGCCACCTCGCCATCTCCCACGCGTGGTCGCGCACGACCTGGGGCCGCACCCAGCCGGCCATGCCCAGCCGCTTCGTGACCGAGGTGCCCTCGCACCTCGTCGACGACGTCGGCCTCGGCTCGCCGCGCCGGGGGACGGGGTACGACACGGTGTCGGGCGAGGAGCACCTGCCCGGGGCCACCTTCGCGCCCGCGGTGCCCCTGGCCGCCCGTGCCGCGGCGGCCGGCCCCGGCGGCAGGGCGGCGCCCCGGGGCAGCACCGGAGCCGAGGACCTCGGGCTGGTTCCGGGCGACGAGGTGGTGCACGACCACTGGGGCCACGGCGTCGTGATCAGCGCCAAGGGGGAGGGCTCGCGGGCCCAGGCCACGGTCGACTTCGACACGGTGGGCAAGAAGAACCTCCTGCTCTCGGCCACGCCGCTGCGCAGGGCCTGAACCGGGCCGGAGCCCGGCCGGTCTGGCGTCTGGCCAGGGCCGTCCGTATCCTTGGACTCTCATGAAACGTCCCTACAGGGTGGTCGTGGCCAAGCCCGGTCTCGACGGTCACGACCGGGGGGCCAAGGTCATCGCCCGGGCACTGCGCGACAGCGGCTTCGAGGTCGTCTACACGGGACTGCACCAGACGCCCGAGCAGGTGATTCAGGCCGTGGTGCAGGAGGACGCCGACGCCGTCGGCCTGTCCCTGCTCTCGGGGGCCCACCTCACGCTGGTGCCCAAGGTGGTCAAGTTGCTGGCCGACGTGGGTCGGGGCGACGTGCTCGTCATCGTGGGCGGGATCATCCCCGAGGCCGACATCCCGGTGCTCAGGGACGAGGGCGTGGCCCAGGTGTTCACGCCCGGGGCGCCGCTCGACTCCATCGGCTCCTGGCTGGCCGACGCCCTCGATGCCCGGGAGGAGGCCCTCGAGGCCTGACCCGACACGGGGCGGCGCGCTGCCGCCGGTGCCCGCGGCCGCGCCGGGGACCGTGCGAGGCCCCGGCCGGGAACCCCCGCGACACCCGCACACTTCGCACACTTCGCACACTTCTCACATCGACAAAGGAGACAGCACCCAAGTGGACCTCTACGAGTACCAGGGCAAGCAGTACTTCGCCCGCTTCGGCATCCCCACCTCCCCGGGCGGGGTGGCCGACACGGTGGACGAGGCCGTCGCCGTGGCCGAGGCTGCGGGATACCCCGTCGTCGTCAAGGCGCAGGTGAAGGTGGGCGGCCGCGGCAAGGCGGGCGGCGTGAAGCTGGCGGACGACGCGGACGCGGTGCGGCTCCACGCCGGCAACATCCTCGGGCTCGACATCAAGGGCCACGTCGTCAAGCGGCTGTGGGTCGAGCACGCGTCGGACATCGCCAAGGAGTACTACGCCAGCTTCACCCTCGACCGGCCGGCCAAGCTCCACCTCGGCATGCTGTCGGCCGAGGGCGGCGTCGAGATCGAGGAGGTGGCGCAGACCAACCCCGACGCCATCGCCAAGATCCACATCGACCCCGT
>DATGZH010000060.1:0-119620 GCA_035297265.1 Acidimicrobiales bacterium
ACTCTCAAAGACGCGTGGCTTGATAAGAGCTTGCCCTCCAAAGTCCGAGTGGCCCTTCATTGATCCGCCCGTTGTCTTCACACCCGACAAGAGCCCCGAGTTGCTTGACATCACCGATAGGAGCGTCGACCGAGCCGGCGGGCCCTCCAACCCTCGGTAACATGGTCGGTTGCGGCCTCGCGGCCGTGGTGCCCCCTTAGCTCAGTCGGTAGAGCACAGCCATGGTAAGGCTGGTGTCGTCGGTTCGATTCCGACAGGGGGCTCCCCCAGGGCGGCGTAGCTCAGTCGGTCAGAGCACACGGCTCATAATCGTGGGGTCGCGGGTTCGAGTCCCGCCGCCGCTACCACCCGGCCGCCGGCCGGGCCCGGAGGAGGGATCCGCCGGGGAGCCACTGGGGGCAGGTCACCGGCAGGAGAGGAAGGCGAGAGGCATGGCCAAGAATGAGAAGCGGGTCCAGGTCACCCTGGCCTGCGAGGTCTGCAAGCGGCGGAACTACATCACGACCAAGAACAAGCTCAACGACCGCGAGCGGATCGAGATGAGCAAGTACTGCCGGTGGGACCGTCGCCACACCCTGCACAAGGAGACCCGCTGAGGGTCCTGGCCGCCGAGCCGGGCCGCCGGGAGCGGTGGTAGGCTCGGAATCCGCTCGCCAGGTCGGGTGGCCCTCGTTCCTCCCGAAGACGACCCACTGGGGCGGACACCGAGGGCAGTAGCTCAACTGGTAGAGCACCGGTCTCCAAAACCGGCGGTTGGGGGTTCGAGTCCCTCCTGCCCTGCTGGCGAAACCGGAGGAGTGTCGCCAAACCCGACGATACGGAGTAGTCGTGAGCCGCGAGACGAAGCGCAGGACCGACAACGAGGACGAGATGTTCGACGACGCCCTGGCCTTCGAGCCGGCGACGCCCCGTTCCCGCCGCGCCGCCGCCCCGGCCCGTCGCCGTCGGACCTCGCCGGCCCAGTTCCTCCGGGAAGTTCGCGACGAGATGCGGCAGGTGGCCTGGCCGAGCCGGGCCGAGATGGTCAATTACACGGCGGTGGTGATCACGACGCTGGTCATCATGATCACGCTGATCTTCTTCCTGAACTTCATCTTCGGGAAGACCGTGCTCTTCCTCTTCACGAAGTGACGACCAGGAAGGTTCTGGTGAGGGCGTGAGCACCTTCGACGACGAGACCCCCGTTCCCGACGCCGGCCCGCTCGAGGACCGCGTCCCCACCGCTGACCGCGCGCTCGACGGCGGGGCCGAGGGCGACGTGGTCGGGGAGGCCGAGGAGATCCTCGAAGAGGCTGCCGTCGAGGCGGCCGTCGAGGAGCTGGCCGAGGAGGCCCTGGTCGTGGCCGAGGAGATCACGACCGAGGCGCTCGGCGAGAGCCTCGAGCGGGCCGTGGCCGACGGCTCCATCACCGAGGTCGAAGCCGAGCAGCTGGCCGACGAGGTGGCCGAGGTGATCGCCGAGGAGCTCGTCGAGGCGGCCATCGAGGAGGTCGTGGCCGAGGAGCTCGCCGAGGAGCTCGCCGAGGAGCTGGCCGAGGACCTGGCCGAGGCGCCGGCGGCACCGGTCGCCGAGAACGGCGCCGAGCCGGCCCTGGTGGTCGACGTCTCGGGTGAGACCGACGGCGACCTCGTCGACACCGACGAGGAGCTCGAGGGCGACGATGACGAGGAGGACGACGAGGCGGCCTACGCGCCGAGCCCCTACGACCGGCCCGGCCGCTGGTACGTGGTCCACACCTACTCGGGCTACGAGAACAAGGTGCGCTCCAACCTGGCCAACGTCGTCGCCTCCCGGGGCATGGAGGACCGGGTCTTCGAGGTGGTCATCCCCATGGAGGACGTCGTCGAGTTCAAGGGCGGCAAGAAGGTGACCGTCCAGAAGAAGGTCTTCCCCGGGTACCTCCTCGTGCGCTGCGATCTCGACGACGGCACGTGGGGGGCCATCCGCAACACCCCCGGCGTGACCGGGTTCGTCGGGCCGGGGACCAAGCCGACGCCGCTCTCCCGCCGGGAGGTGGAGAGCATCCTCCAGGTGAAGGCGGAGGGTGCCGAAGCCCCGGCGAAGCGCAGCCGCCCGCGGCTCGAGTACGAGGTGGACGAGACGGTCCGGGTCAAGGAGGGTCCGTTCGCCGACTTCTCCGGCCAGATCGCCGAGATCAACGAGGACCAGCTCAAGCTCAAGGTGCTGGTCAACATCTTCGGCCGGGAGACGCCGGTCGAGCTGGAGTTCAGCCAGGTCGCCAAGCTGTAGGCGACCGGCGAGGCAAATCGAGGAGAGAGAGTCAGATGGCACCGAAGAAGCGAGTGCTCACCGTCGTGAAGATCCAGCTGGACGCGGGGTCGGCCACGCCCGCGCCCCCGGTCGGCACGGCGCTCGGGCCCTGGGGCGTCCAGACCATGGAGTTCTGCAAGCAGTACAACGCGGCGACCGAGAACCAGCGGGGCACGGTCATCCCTGTCGAGATCACGATCTACGAGGACCGCAGCTTCAGCTTCATCCTGAAGACGCCGCCCGCCCCGGTGCTCCTGCGCCAGGCGGCCGGCCTCGAGAAGGGTTCGGTGGCCGCCGGCCGGACTCCGGTCGGGACGGTGACCGACGGCCAGCTGGCCGAGATCGCCAAGGTGAAGCTCCCCGACCTCAATACCGATGACCTCGACGCGGCCAAGAAGATCGTCGCCGGCACCGCCCGCTCGATGGGCATCTCGGTCGCCGGCTGAGGATGGAGGCAGGCACGTGACCCAGCACGGCAAGCGCTACAAGGGCCTGGCGGAGAAGACCGACCGGGTGACCCTCCACCCGGTGGCCGAAGCGGTCGACCTGGTGAAGGAGCTGGCCAGCGCGAAGTTCGACGAGACCATCGAGCTGGCGGTCCGCCTCGGCGTCGATCCGAGGAAGGCGGACCAGATCGTCCGGGGCACCCTGTCGCTGCCCTCGGGCACCGGGCGCGCCGTCCGGGTGGTGGCGTTCGCCGCCGGCGAGAAGGCCACCGAGGCCCGCAACGCCGGGGCCGACGTGGTGGGGGCGGACGACCTGGTGAGCCGGGTGGCCAACGAGGGGTTCTTGGACTTCGACGTAGCCATCGCCACGCCCGACCTCATGGGCCAGGTCGGGACGCTCGGGCGGATCCTCGGTCCCCGCGGCTTGATGCCCAACCCGAAGACCGGGACCGTGACGATGGATGTCGGCAAGGCCGTGAGCGAATTCAAGAGCGGCCGCGTCGAGTACCGGACGGACAAGGTCGGCAACATCCACATCCCCGTGGGCAAGGTGTCGTTCTCGAAGGACCAGCTCGTCGGCAACATCCACGCCGTGATCGACGAGCTGTACCGGGCCAAGCCGGCCTCGGCGAAGGGCCGCTACCTGCGGTCGGTGACCGTGGCTTCGACCATGGGCCCCGGCGTGCGCATCGACCCCGCCCGGGCCCGGGAGACCGAGGAGCTGGCGGCCACGGCCTGACCACCCGGGCGGCGGATGCCGCGGGGCGAGACGCCGTAGTACGCTCACCGCCCGACACCTCGCCCCCCGAGGGTGAGGACCAAGACGACGCCGTAGAACTCCGGTGCACCGTGAGGTGCTGAAAGGGCCCCGAGGGCCTGCCCGACGAGGCGACGCCAAACCGCACGGCCCTGCCGGACGGTCCGTCGCACACCGGAGCCCACGGCCCCGCCGCCGGGCGGGTGATCCCGGTGGAGGAGCGATGGACAACCCGAGAGCAGAGAAGGTGGCCGTGGTGGACGAGGTGCGCGAGCGCCTGTCCGACTCGTCGGCCTCGGTCGTCACCGAGTACCGCGGCCTCACCGTCGGCGAGCTGGCCGAGCTTCGGCGCAGCCTCGCCGCGGTGGGGGGCGACTACAAGATCTTCAAGAACACCCTCGTGCGCCTGGCCGTGGCCGGCGGCCCGCACCAGGAGCTGGAGGGCTTCCTCAGCGGCCCGACGGCGATCGCCTTCGTGCACGGCGATGTGAGCGCGGTGGCCAAGGCCCTCCGGGACTTCTCCAGGGGCAACCCCCACCTGGTGATGAAGGGCGGCCTCATGGAGGGCAGCCTGCTCTCGGCGGGCGAGCTCGCGGCCATCGCCGACCTCCCGCCGCGCGACCTCCTGCTCGCCCTCTTCGCCGGCGCCCTCGCCGCCCCGCTCCGCCAGCTGGCCGGGCTCCTCGAGGCCCTGCCGCGGAACATGGCGTACGGCCTCTCGGCCCTCCTCGAGGAGCGCCGGGCTGGCGAGCCGGCCGAGGCCGCCCCGGCCGAGCCCCCCGCTCCGGAGGCCGCCCCCGCCGAGGCCGCATCGACCGAGGCGCCCGAAGCCGCGGCCGAGTCGACCGAGACGGCCGAAGCAGCCGAGGCGGCGAGCACGGAGACACCGGCCGAGGCCGCCGGAGAGGACGAGGCGGCGACCTCAGCCGAGGCCGCTGAAGCGACTCCCTCCGAGGAGACAGCTGACGAGGAGACACCCGACGAGGAGGCGCCCGCCGAGGGGTGAGGCGGACGTGGAACGACCGAGACCGGACGATCGAGCAAAGGAAAGGTAGGACAGAGAGACATGGCAGGGACCCTGACCAAAGAACAGATTCTCGACGGGATCGCCGAGCTGTCGGTGCTCCAGCTGGCCGAGCTGCTGAAGGAGTTCGAGGAGCGCTTCGGCGTGACCGCGGCCGCCCCGGTGGCCGTGGCGGCCGCCGCAGTGGCCGGCGGCGGTGGCGGCGAGGCCGCGACCGAAGAGGAGCAGACCGAGTTCGACGTCGTCCTGACCGGGGCCGGTGACAAGAAGATCCAAGTCATCAAGGAGGTCCGCTCCCTCACCAGCCTGGGCCTGAAGGAGGCCAAGGACCTGGTCGACAGTGCGCCGAAGCCGGTGCTGGAGCGGGTCAACAAGGAGGAGGCCGACAAGGCCAAGGCCGCCCTCGAGGGGGCCGGGGCCACCGTCGAGCTCAAGTAGGCGCCCGGACGGGGCCACACCGACCGAAGGGCGGGCTGAGCAGGACAATCGCTCAGTCCGGCCCTCGGCCCCGGTGGGCGGCGACCAGGCGTCCGAGATCCTTGACGGGCGGGGGCGAGCGTCCTACCCTGGCGGACGTCGTTCCGGGGCCCCCGGCTCCGGAAGATTTTCGCGCGATCCTGCTTGTAGTCCCCGGCCGGAGCGGGTACACTACCAGGTTGCCGTGCACCTCCCCGTGGCTTTTGCTCGCCGAAAAGGCTGAATGGCGCGCGCCACGGAGCCCCTGGGCCCCTGAACACGGGGTCCGTCCGTCCTCGTCGACCCGAGTAGCTAAGTAGTCAACCGACCTGTCAGTCATCCCATTGGGAGGAGTAGGCCGTTGTCCACACGGTCCCGCAGTCCCGAACGCGTGTCCTTCGCCAACATCGATGAGGCCCTGCCCCTGCCGGACCTCATCGCCATCCAGCGCGACTCCTTCCGGTGGTTCCTGGACAAGGGGCTGGCCGAGGCGTTCAGCGACATCAGCCCGATCGAGGACTTCACCGGTCAGCTGAGTCTGGAGCTCGAGTTCGACCCGTCCGACCCGGACCTCCGTCCGCCGCCCAAGTTCTCGGTGGAGGAGTGCAAGGAAAAGGACATGACCTACGCCGCCCCGGTCTTCGTCCGGGCGCGGTTCCTGAACGCCACCACGGGTGAGATCAAGGAGCAGACCGTCTTCATGGGGGACTTCCCGATGATGACGGACCGGGGCACCTTCATCGTCAACGGCACCGAGCGGGTGGTCGTCAGCCAGCTGGTCCGTTCGCCGGGCGTCATCTTCCAGCCCGGGCGCGACGCCAAGACCATCTTCACCGGGACCATCCACCCCTACCGGGGCGAGTGGATCGAGCTCGACATCGAGGCCAAGCCCTCGCGCGACGTGACGGCCGGGGCCCGGGTGGCCCGCAAGCGCCGGCTCTCGCTCTTCGTGCTGCTCCGCGCCCTCGGCTACGGCGACGAGGCCTTCCTCGACCGCTTCGTGCGGCACTTCGACTTCCTCGAGGGCCAGTGGGAGAAGGAGCGGAGCCTCGCCCCGACTCGGGAGGAGGCGCTCCTCGAGATCTACAAGCGGGCCCGTCCGGGCGAGCCGCTGTCGGTCGAGGCGGCCCGCCAGTACTTCGAGAACGCCTTCTTCAACCCGAAGCGCTACGACCTGACCCGTGTCGGGCGCTACAAGCTGAACCGCAAGCTCGGTCCGGAGATCGACCGCATCTCGGCGCTGTTCGGGATCGACGTCGAGCGGCCCGCGCCGGACCAGGGCGTGCTGAGCCCCTCGGAGATCCTGGCCTCGGCCACCTACATGCTCCACCTGGCCCTGCACATGGCCGACGGCGACTCCACCTACCGGATCGACGACCAGGACCACTTCGCCAACCGGCGGATCCGCTCGGTCGGCGAGCTCATCCAGAATCAGGTCCGCGTGGGGCTCTCCCGCATGGAGCGGGTCGTGCGCGAGCGCATGACCACCCAGGACGTCGAGGCCATCACACCGCAGACGCTGATCAACATCCGCCCGGTGGTCGCCGCGGTGAAGGAGTTCTTCGGCACGAGCCAGCTGAGCCAGTTCATGGACCAGAACAACCCGCTCTCGGGCCTGGCCCACAAGCGGCGGCTCTCGGCCCTCGGGCCGGGGGGCCTCTCCCGTGAGCGGGCCGGCTTCGAGGTCCGTGACGTCCACAGCTCCCACTACGGCCGGATGTGCCCGATCGAGACGCCCGAGGGCCCGAACATCGGCCTCATCGGGGCCCTCGCCACCTACGCCCGGGTCAACGAGTACGGCTTCATCGAGACGCCCTACCGCCGGGTGGTCGACGGACGGGTCACCGACGACGTCCTCTACCTCGCGGCCGACGAGGAGGAGGAGCACGTCATCGCCCAGGCCAACGCCCCGCTCTCGGCCGACGGCCGCTTCACCGAGGAGCGGGTGCTCGTGCGCCGCGGCCCCCAGGGCACCGGCGTCCGGGTCGGCGCGGCCAACACGAGCTACGGGACGACGAGCGAGATCGACTTCGTGCCACCCTCCGAGGTCGACCTGATGGACGTGTCGCCGAAGCAGATCGTGTCGGTGTCGACCGCCCTCATCCCCTTCGTCGAGCACGACGACGCCAACCGGGCCCTCATGGGCGCCAACATGCAGAAGCAGGCGGTGCCGCTCGTGGTGCCCGAGGCCCCCTACATCGGCACGGGCGTGGAGGCCCGGGCGGCCCGCGACGCCGGCGACGTGATCATCGCCGAGGGCGACGGGACCGTCACGGAGGTGAGCGGGGACCAGATCACCGTCGAGTACCGGTCGGGACAGAAGGACCTCCTCGGCCAGGCGCTCGGCCGGAAGATCTACCGGATGGCCAAGTTCCACCGGTCGAACCAGAACACCTGCATCAACCAGAAGGCCCTCGTGGACGAGGGGCAGAAGGTGTCGACCGGCGACCTCCTGGCCGACGGCCCCTCCACCCACAACGGCGAGTTGGCGCTGGGCAAGAACCTGCTCGTCGCCTTCATGCCGTGGGAGGGCTACAACTACGAGGACGCCATCATCCTCTCGGAGCGGCTCGTCCGCGACGACGTGCTCACGTCGATCCACATCGAGGAGCACGAGGTCGACGCCCGGGACACCAAGCTCGGCGCCGAGGAGATCACCCGGGACATCCCGAACCTCTCCGAGGAGATCCTGGCCGACCTCGACGAGCGCGGCATCATCCGCATCGGGGCCGAGGTGGGCCCGGGCGACGTGCTCGTGGGCAAGGTCACCCCGAAGGGTGAGACCGAGCAGACGCCCGAGGAGCGGCTCCTCCGGGCCATCTTCGGCGAGAAGGCCCGCGAGGTCCGGGACACGAGCCTCAAGGTCCCCCACGGCGAGGAGGGCAAGGTCATCGACGTGCGGGTCTTCTCCCGGGAGGACTCCCACGAGCTGCCGCCGGGCGTGAACCAGCTCGTCCGGGTCTACGTGGCCCAGAAGCGCAAGATCAGCGAGGGCGACAAGCTCGCCGGTCGTCACGGCAACAAGGGCGTGATCAGCAAGATCCTGCCGGTCGAGGACATGCCGTTCCTCGCCGACGGCACGCCTGTCGACATCATCTTGAACCCGCTCGGCGTGCCGAGCCGCATGAACGTGGGCCAGGTGCTCGAGTCGCACCTCGGCTACGCGGCCCGCTACGGCTGGAACGGCTCCGGCGCCGCCGAGACCAACGGAGCGGCCGACGAGGACGGGGCGGCCAAGAAGACCCGCCCCCGGACCGAGCCGGCCGTGTGGGTCTCGACGCCGGTGTTCGACGGCGCCCACTGGGACGAGGAGGAGGACGCCGGTCGGCACCCGACGATCAAGCGCATCTTCGAGCGCCTGAACTCGGACTCGGCGAACGGCGACCTCCAGATCCGTCCCGACGGCAAGGCGTTGCTCTACAACGGCCGGACCGGCGAGCCCTACGACAACCCCATCTCGGTGGGCTACGTCTACATCCTGAAGCTCGCCCACCTGGTCGACGACAAGATCCACGCCCGCTCCACCGGCCCCTACTCGATGATCACCCAGCAGCCCCTCGGCGGGAAGGCCCAGTTCGGCGGGCAGCGCTTCGGTGAGATGGAGGTGTGGGCGCTCGAGGCGTTCGGCGCGGCCTACGCCCTCCAGGAGCTGCTGACCATCAAGTCGGACGACGTGCTCGGCCGGGTGAAGGTCTACGAGGCCATCGTGAAGGGCGAGAACATCCCCGAGCCCGGCATCCCGGAGAGCTTCAAGGTGCTCATCAAGGAGATGCAGTCCCTCTGCCTCGACGTGGAGGTGCTGTCGGTGACCGGCGAGGAGATCGAGATGCACGAGCTCGACGAGGACGTGTTCCGCACGGCCGAGGAGCTGGGCATCGACATCAGCCGGCCCGAGCGGGGATCTGACGAAGAGGACGAGCGGCGTGCCGCAGAGAGGAGCTTCTCGTGAGCGCACTTGACGTGAACACCTTCGACCAGCTGCGGATCGGCCTGGCGACGGCCGACTCCATCCGTGGCTGGTCGAACGGTGAGGTCAAGAAGCCCGAGACGATCAACTACCGGACGCTGCGTCCCGAGAAGGACGGGCTCTTCTGCGAGAAGATCTTCGGTCCGACCAAGGACTGGGAGTGCTACTGCGGGAAGTACAAGCGCGTCCGGTTCAAGGGGATCATCTGCGAGCGCTGCGGGGTCGAGGTCACCCGCTCGAAGGTTCGCCGCGAGCGGATGGGCCACATCGAGTTGGCGGCCCCGGTCGTCCACATCTGGTACCTGCGGGGCACCCGGTCCTGGCTGGCCTATCTCCTGATGGGTACCGAGGCCCGAGAGGAGCTGAAGGCCAAGCAGCTGGAGAAGGTCATCTACTTCGCCGCCAACCTCGTTACCTGGGTGGACGACGAGAAGCGCCACACCGAGCTGCCCAACCTCGAGGCCGAGATGCTCGAGGAGGTGGCCGACCTGGAGCGTCGGCGCGACCTCGAGATCGACCGCCGCTTCAAGGCGCTCGAGGAGGAGCTGTCCCAGCTGGAGGCCGAGGGGGCCCGCGACGCCGAGGTGAAGGCCCGCCAGCGGGCGGCCGAGAAGGAGATCGGGGCCCTCCGGGACCGGTCCCAGGACGAGATCGAGCTGGCCCAGCGCTCGCTCGACGAGTTCCGCAACCTCCACCCGAGGAAGATCATCGAGGACGAGCTGCTCTGGCGGGAGCTCCGTCTCCGCTACGAGGAGTACTTCGAAGGGGGCATGGGGGCCGAGGCCATCCAGCGCCTGATCGACCGCATCGACCTCGACGCCGAAGAGGTGAAGCTGCGCGAGATGATCGATGCCGCCGACGGTCGGCGTCCCCTCTCGGCCCAGCGTCGCCAGAAGGTCATCAAGCGGCTGAAGATCGTCACCGCCTTCAACCGGCGCGACGAGCACGGGCGCCGGGTGAACGACCCGCGGGCCATGATCCTCGAGGCCGTCCCGGTCATCCCGCCCGACCTGCGGCCGATGGTCCAGCTCGACGGTGGCCGCTTCGCCACCTCGGACCTGAACGACCTCTACCGGCGGGTCATCAACCGCAACAACCGCCTGAAGCGGCTGCTCGACCTCGGCGCGCCCGAGATCATCATCAACAACGAGAAGCGGATGCTCCAGGAGGCGGTCGACGCGCTGTTCGACAACGGCCGTCGGGGCCGTCCGGTGACCGGCCCGGGCAACCGGCCGCTCAAGAGCCTCTCGGACATGCTGAAGGGCAAGCAGGGCCGGTTCCGCCAGAACCTGCTCGGCAAGCGGGTCGACTACTCGGGCCGCTCGGTCATCGTGATCGGGCCGACCCTCCAGCTGCACCAGTGCGGCCTGCCCAAGCTCATGGCCCTCGAGCTCTTCAAGCCCTTCGTCATGAAGCGGCTCGTGGACGCCGAGCTGGCCCAGAACATCAAGTCGGCCAAGCGCATGGTCGAGCGCCGGCGGCCCCAGGTCTGGGACGTCCTCGAGGGGGTCATCCGCGAGCACCCCGTCCTCCTCAACCGGGCGCCGACGCTCCACCGCCTGGGCATCCAGGCCTTCGAGCCGGTCCTCGTCGAGGGGAAGGCCATCCAGATCCACCCGCTCGTGTGCACGGCCTTCAACGCCGACTTCGACGGCGACCAGATGGCCGTCCACCTGCCGCTGTCGACCGAGGCCCAGGCCGAGGCCCGGGTCCTCATGCTCTCGGCCAACAACATCTTGTCCCCGGCCACCGGCCGCCCGATCACGGTGCCCACCCAGGACATGGTGTTCGGCGCCTACTACCTGACGCTGGCCGTCGACGGGGCCAAGGGTGAGGGCCGGGCCTTCCGGCACGCCCACGAGGTCACCGCGGCCTTCGACGCCGGCGACCTGGACCTGCACGCCAAGATCTGGCTGCGCCCCGAGGCGGGCTCGTCGCTCGCCGGTCGCCTGGAGGCGGCGGGCCAGCCGGTGGTCAACGGGAACGCCTCGGGTGAGGAGTTCGAGGACAACGGCCACGCCGGTCCGGCCCCGCTCGAGACGACGGCCGGGCGCCTCTTCTTCAACGAGGCGCTCCCGGAGGGCTTCCACTACGTGAACGACGTGGTCGGGAAGCGCAACGTCCCGATCGGCGGCATCGTCGAGGAGCTGGCCGCCGGGCACCCCAAGCACGTCGTGGCCTCGAGCCTCGACCGGATCAAGGCCCTCGGTTTCCGTTACGCCGCGCAGTCGGGCCTCACGATCTCGATCGACGACGTCCGCACGCCGCCCGAGAAGCAGGCCATCCTCGACCGCTACGAGAAGGAGGCCGAGAAGGCGGAGAACCAGTTCAAGCGGGGCATCATCACCGACGACGAGCGGCGCCAGAAGGAGATCGAGATCTGGACGTCGGCCAACTCCGAAGTCGGCCGGGCCATGGAGCAGACGCTCTCCACGATGTCGTTCAACCCGCTCGACATGATGGTCGACTCGGGGGCCCGCGGGAACGCCCAGCAGATCCGCCAGATCGCCGGCATGAAGGGCCTCGTGTCCAACCCCCGGGGCGAGATGATCCCCCGGCCGATCAAGTCCTCCTTCCGGGAGGGCCTGTCGGTCCTCGAGTACTTCATCTCCACCCACGGCGCGAGGAAGGGTCTGGCCGACACCGCCCTCCGGACCGCCGACTCGGGCTACCTGACCCGGCGCCTCGTCGACGTGGCCCAGGAGCTCATCATCCGCGAGGAGGACTGCGAGTCGCGCCGCGGCATCTGGATCGAAGGCGTCGTGCCCGACGCCCCGGGTCGCCGCAGCTATCTCGAGACCCGGGCCTACGGCCGCATGCTTGTCGAGCCGGTCACCCTCTCGGACGGGACGAAGGTCGACACCGGGATCCTGCTCGACGACGACGCCGTGGCGCGCCTGCGCGACGACCCGGCCGTTGACCGCATCCGGGTGCGCTCGGTGCTCACCTGTGAGGCGGGCCACGGCGTGTGCTCGGCCTGCTACGGCCAGTCCCTCGCCACCGGCCGGCTCATCGAGCTCGGCGAGGCGGTGGGGGTCATCGCCGCCCAGTCGATCGGCGAGCCCGGCACGCAGCTCACGATGCGGACGTTCCACACCGGCGGCATCGTGGGTGAGGACATCACCCACGGCCTCCCCCGGGTGGTCGAGCTCTTCGAGGCCCGGACGCCCAAGGGTGCGGCGGTCCTCGCCCGCCACTCGGGCGCCGTGCGCATCGATGACGACGAGACCGGCCGGCGGATCACGGTCGTGGCCGACGACGGCGCCGAGGAGACCGCCCTCGTGGCCCCGCGGGCCCACCTCGAGGTGACCGACGGCCAGGAGGTCTCGGCCGGCGACGCGCTGGTCGAGGGCCCGAAGGACCCGAAGGAGCTCCTCGAGGTGAAGGGCATCCGGGAGACCCAGCAGTACCTGGTCGAGGAGGTCCAGAAGGTCTACCGGGACCAGGGCGTGTCGATCCACGACAAGCACATCGAGCTCATCGTCCGCCAGATGCTGCGGCGGGTGCTCGTGGCCGAGCCCGGCGACTCGTCGTTCCTCCCCGGCGAGCGGGTGGACAACCAGCTCTACGCCGAGGTCAACCGGGAGCTCGTCGAGGAGGGCAAGCGGCCGGCCGAGGGGCGCCCCGAGCTGATGGGGATCACCAAGGCCTCGCTCGCCACCGACAGCTGGCTGTCGGCGGCCTCCTTCCAGGAGACCACCCGGGTGCTGACCGAAGCGGCCATCGAGGGCCGCTCCGACCAGCTCTTCGGCCTGAAGGAGAACATCATCATCGGCAAGCTGATCCCGGCCGGGAGCGGCATGGAGCACTACCGCTCCATCCGCCTCGAGATGCCCGACGCCGAGGCCCTGCCGTTCTGGGCCCTCGGGGCGGGTGAGGGTGAGACCGAGGACCTCGCAGCGTGGCTGCGCGACGTGGGCGGGGAGAGCGCCGACGAGGAGCCCTTCTCCTCGGCCATCGACGCCAGCTGGCTGGGCGCGGCCCCGGCCGAGCCCGACGGCGGCGACGGCGTGGCCGAGCCGGACGTGGCCACCGAGGCCACCGAGGCCAGCGAGGCCGGGGGCTCCTGAGGGATCGGTCGGCCGCGTGCGGCCCCCCCGGCACGACCGCTATACTGGGACTTCCCGTGTTGTGCCGCGCCTGAGCGACAGGGCACGGACCCGGTTCCGACCGGCGTGGTCCCACCCGGTAATCCCTTCTAGTTCGAGGTAGCGCGTGCCCACCATCGCCCAGCTGGTCCGCAAGGGACGGCAGGCCAAGGAGTCGAAGACCAAGACCCGGGCCCTCAAAGGCGCGCCCCAGCGGCGCGGCGTCTGCACGCGCGTGTACACGACCACGCCGAAGAAGCCGAACTCGGCCCTCCGCAAGGTGGCCCGGGTGCGCCTCACGAGCGGGGTCGAGGTGACGGCCTACATCCCCGGCGTCGGGCACAACCTCCAGGAGCACTCGATCGTCCTCGTCCGGGGGGGCCGGGTCCGGGACCTCCCGGGCGTCCGCTACAAGGTCATCCGGGGGGCCCTCGACACCTCCGGCGTCCGGGAGCGCAACCAGGCCCGCAGCCGCTACGGCGCCAAGAAGGAGTCCTGATGCCCCGGAACGGCCCCGCCACCCGTCGCGAGCTGCTCCCCGACCCGGTCCACCGGTCGGTCCTCGTCACCCAGGTGGTGAACAAGGTCCTCTCCCGGGGGAAGCGCACGCTCGCCGAGCAGATCGTCTACGGCTCCCTCGACCTCGTGGCCGAGCGGGGCGGGGCCGACCCGGTCGGCCTCCTGAAGCGCGCCGTCGAGAACACCCGGCCCGAGCTCGAGGTGAAGAGCCGTCGGGTCGGCGGCGCCACCTACCAGGTGCCCGTCGAGGTCCGTCCTCGCCGGGCCACCACCCTCGCCATCCGCTGGTTGGTCGGGTTCGCCAGGCAGCGCCGTGAGAAGACCATGGCCGAGCGTCTGGCGGCCGAGATCCTCGACGCGGCGAACGGCCTCGGCGCGGCGGTCAAGCGCCGCGAGGACATGCACAAGATGGCCGAGTCGAACAAGGCCTTCGCGCACTACCGCTGGTAGTCGCGCCGAACGGCCTCCCAACACCGGTCCCGAGTCACAGGCAGAACGTCATGGCAGAAGCCCTTCCCATTCGCGAGTTCCCGCTCGCCCGCACGCGCAACATCGGCATCATGGCCCACATCGACGCGGGCAAGACCACGACGACCGAGCGGATCCTCTACTACACGGGGCGCAACTACAAGATCGGTGAGGTCCACGAGGGCGCCGCCACCATGGACTGGATGGTCCAGGAGCAGGAGCGCGGCATCACGATCACCTCGGCCGCCACCACGTGCCGCTGGCGCGACACCTGGATCAACATCATCGACACCCCCGGCCACGTCGACTTCACCGTCGAGGTGGAGCGGTCGCTCCGCGTCCTCGACGGGGCGGTCGCCGTCTTCGACGCGGTGGCCGGCGTGGAGCCCCAGACCGAGACGGTGTGGCGCCAGGCCAACAAGTACCACGTGCCCCGGATCTGCTTCGTCAACAAGATGGACCGCATCGGAGCCGACTTCGGCCGCACGGTCGAGATGATCAGGGACCGCCTCGACGCCCGCCCGGCCGTCGTCCAGCTGCCCATCGGGGTGGAGGCCGACTTCCGGGGCGTGGTCGACGTGGTGGGCGAGAAGGCCCTCGTCTGGGAGGAGGGCATGGGGGAGCGCTGGCAGGAGGGCCCGGTGCCGGCCGAGCTGGACGCGGCCACCGAGAAGGCCCGCCACGAGCTGGTCGACGTGCTGTCCAACTACGACGACCGGATCATGGAGAAGTACCTGGCCGACGAGGCCATCACGGCCGAGGACCTCCGCCAGGCGCTGCGGGTGGCCACCCTGGCCAGCGAGGTCGTGCCCGTGCTCTGCGGCTCGGCGTTCAAGAACAAGGGCGTCCAGCCCATGCTCGACGCCGTCGTCGACTACCTGCCGAGCCCGCTCGACCTCCCGCCGACCGTGGGCATCCGCCCCGGCCACGAGGACGAGAAGCTGGAGCGCACCCCCGACGACGACGCGCCGTTCGCCGCCCTCGCCTTCAAGATCATGACCGACCCCTACGTCGGCAAGCTCACCTACCTGCGGGTCTATTCGGGCACGCTCCGCAAGGGCGCCACCATCATCAACTCCAGCAAGGACAAGAAGGAGCGGGTCGGTCGGCTGCTGCAGATGCACGCCAACCACCGCGAGGACCAGGACGCCATCTTCGCCGGCGACATCGTGGCCGCCGTCGGGCTGAAGCAGACGACGACGGGCGACACCCTCTGTGACCCGGCCCACCCCATCGTGCTCGAGGCGCTCGAGTTCCCCGAGCCGGTCATCCACGTGGCCGTCGAGCCGAAGACCAAGGCCGACCAGGACAAGCTCAGCAAGGCCCTCTACGCGCTCTCCGAGGAGGACCCGACCTTCCGCGTGCGCAGCGACGAGGAGACCGGCCAGACGGTCATCTCGGGCATGGGCGAGCTCCACCTCGAGGTGCTCGTCGACCGGATGCTGCGGGAGTTCAGCGTCGACGCCAACGTCGGCAAGCCCCAGGTGGCCTACCGCGAGACGATCAGGAAGCCCGCCCAGAAGGTGGAGGGCCGCTACGTCCGCCAGACCGGCGGCCGGGGCCAGTACGGGCACGTGGTCATCAACCTCGAGCCCACGGGGCCCGGCGGGGGCTACGAGTTCGTGGACCAGATCACCGGCGGGAAGATCCCGAAGGAGTACATCCCTTCGGTCGACGCCGGGATCCAAGAGGCCCTCACCTCAGGGGTGCTCGCCGGCTACCCGACCGTCGACGTGCGGGTCCTCCTCACTGACGGCTCGTACCACGACGTCGACTCCTCGGAGCTGGCGTACAAGATCGCCGGCTCGATGGCGGTGAAGGAGGCGGCCAAGCGGTCCTCCCCCGTGCTGCTCGAGCCGGTCATGTCGGTCGAGGTGGTCACCCCCGAGGATTACATGGGTGACGTCATCGGCGACCTCTCGGCGAGGCGGGGCCGGGTCGAGGGGATGGAGCAGCGGGGCACCAGCTCGGTCGTGCGGGCGCAGGTACCGCTGGCCGACATGTTCGGCTACGCTACCGACCTGCGTTCGCGTACGCAGGGTCGTGCCACGTACACGATGCAGTTCCACGCCTACAACGAGGTGCCCGAGTCGATCGCCAAGGAGATCATCGCCCGGGCCCGCGGCGAGTAGGAGCGGCCGGAGGGACCGGCTCACACAGCAGGACACAGCCCGGCGCGCTGCCGGCGGCGGGAGGGCACGACAGAGAGGAAGCGGCGGGCGACCGCCGCAGCGGACCCGAAGGGGTACCGCTGGAGAAGAGGAGTAGCTGGGCGAATGGCCAAGAAGAAGTTTGAGCGGTCGAAGCCCCACGTCAACGTGGGGACCATGGGACACATCGACCATGGCAAGACGACGCTGACGGCGGCCATCACGAAGGTCTTGTCCGAACAGAACCCCAACACGGCCTTCACGCCTTTCGACCAGATCGACAAGGCGCCGGAGGAAAAGGCACGGGGCATCACGATCGCCATCGCGCACGTCGAGTACGAGACGGCGAACCGTCACTACGCGCACGTCGACATGCCCGGCCACGCCGACTACATCAAGAACATGATCACGGGCGCCGCCCAGGTGGACGGAGCCATCCTCGTGGTCTCGGCGGCCGACGGCCCGATGCCCCAGACGCGCGAGCACGTGCTGCTCGCCCGCCAGGTGGGCGTGCCCTACATCGTGGTCGCCCTCAACAAGGCCGACATGGTCGACGACGAGGAGCTGCTCGACCTGGTCGAGCTGGAGGTGCGTGAGCTCCTGAGCGAGTACGACTTCCCGGGTGATGACACCCCCGTCGTGCGGGTGAGCGCGCTCAAGGCCCTCGAGGGCGACCCCGAGTGGACGCCCAAGATCCTCGAGCTCATGGACGCGGTGGACACCTACATCCCCGAGCCCGAGCGCGACGTGGAGAAGCCGTTCCTCATGCCGGTCGAGGACGTCATGTCCATCACCGGCCGGGGCACGGTCGTCACTGGCAAGGTGGAGCAGGGCGTCATCAAGGTGGGCGAGGAGGTCGAGATCGTCGGCCTGCGCGACACCCAGAAGACCACGGTCACCGGGGTCGAGATGTTCCGCAAGCTGCTCGACCAGGGCCAGGCGGGCGACAACATCGGGGCGCTGCTCCGGGGCACGAAGAAGGAGGAGGTCGAGCGGGGCCAGGTGCTGACCAAGCCCGGCTCGATCACGCCCCACACCGACTTCGAGGCCACGATCTACGTGCTCAACAAGGAGGAGGGCGGCCGCCACAAGCCGTTCTTCACCAACTACCGCCCGCAGTTCTACTTCCGGACGACCGACGTGACCGGCACCATCACCCTCCCCGAGGGGACCGAGATGGTGATGCCCGGGGACAACACCGAGCTCACCGTGGAGCTGGGCAAGCCCATCGCCATGGACGAGGGCCTGCGTTTCGCCATCCGCGAGGGTGGGCGGACGGTGGCCTCCGGCCGAGTCGTGAAGATCCTGAAGTAAAGGGAGTTCGGGGACCACCATGGCCGACGGCCCGCGCCAGAAGATCCGCATCAGGCTGAAGGCCTACGACCACGAGATCCTCGACCAGTCCACCGAGAAGATCGTCCAGACGGTGCTCCGGACCCAGGCCAAGGTCCAGGGTCCGGTGCCGCTCCCGACGGACAAGCACCGCTACACGGTGATCCGCTCCCCGCACAAGTACAAGGACAGCCGGGAGCACTTCGAGATGCGGGTGCACAAGCGCCTGGTCGACATCGTCGAGCACACGCCCAAGACCGTCGACAGCCTCCAGCGGCTGGACCTGCCGGCGGGCGTGGACATCGAGATCAAGATCCAGAACGCCTGAGGCCGTCGCTCCAGGCCCAGGACCTGGGCCGGAGCGGGTGGCAGGGCGTCCTCTGATCGTGTAAATTGCTCTGTCGGGCCGAATTCCGGCCCACCGGCCGGGGACCGCTCCCCAGCCACCCAAACGGCGTGTTCGGGCGCCCGCGTCCTTGACCGGCAGCGGGGACCCCGGACCAAACCATTCGAGCGCTCCGTTCGGGTGTCCCGGACGGAGCGTTGGCGTGCGCACGGTTCACCCGGCGCTCGACCAGGGAGACGTACAGCACGTGGCAACCAAGGCGATCGTCGGCGAGAAGGTCGGCATGACCCAGGTCTGGGACGACCAGCACCGCGCCATCCCGGTGACGGTGCTGAAGGTCGCGCCGGTGCGCGTCGTCCAGGTGAAGACGCCCGAGCGGGAGGGTTACTCGGCCCTCCAGGTGACCTGGGGCTTCCGCCGGACCTCCACCCTCACGAAGCCCGAGCTCGGCCACTTCGAGCGGGCCGGGGTGGACCCGGGCCGCAAGCTCATCGAGCTCCGCCTCGACGACACCAGCGCGTACGAGGTGGGCCAGGAGCTGACGGCCGAGCTGTGGGAGCCAGGCGCCCGGGTCGACGCCATCGCCGTCAGCAAGGGCAAGGGCTTCGCCGGCGGCATGAAGCGCCACAACTTCAAGGGTCAAGGGGCGGCCCACGGGAACCACAAGCATCACCGGGCCCCTGGGTCCATCGGGGCCTGCGCCACCCCGTCCCGGGTGTTCAAGGGCACCCGGATGGCGGGGAGGATGGGCGGCCGCCAGGTGACGGCGCTCAACCTCGAGGTGGTGCAGTCCGACCCCGAGCGAGAGCTCGTCCTCGTCAAGGGGGCCGTGCCGGGACCCCGGGGCGCCGTGGTGGTGCTCCGGGACTCCGTCAAGACCCCCCTGACCAAGGGCGGTGGGACCAGATGAGCGCCCCGACCGAGGCGCCGCTCCACCGGGCACCGCGCCGCAAGGAGCGGCCCGAGCCGGTCACCCACACGGTGACGCGGCGCGATGTCGAGGGGAACGACCTCGGCGAGGTCGACCTCGAGCCCGGCGTCTTCGGCATCGAGCCGAACGAGTCGGTGCTGCACCAGGTGGTCACGGCCCAGCTCGCCGCGGCCCGGGCGGGCACGCACTCGACCCGGACACGGGCCGAGACCCGGGGTGGCGGGGCCAAGCCCTACCGCCAGAAGGGGACGGGCCGGGCCCGCCAGGGCTCCATCCGGGCGGCCCAGTTCGAGGGGGGTGGGGTGGCCCTCGGGCCCAAGCCCCGCAGCTACCGCCAGCGGACGCCCAAGAAGATGGTGCGCCTCGCCCTCTGCTCGGCCCTCTCCGACCGGGCGGCCGAGGGCCGGGTGGCCCTCGTCGACCAGTGGAGCTGGGAGGAGCCTCGCACGAAGAACGCCGTCGCCGCCCTCGAGGCCCTCGGGCTCTCCGGCCGGGTGCTCGTGGTGCTGACCCCCCACGACGAGGTGGCCGAGCGGTCCTTCGCCAACCTGCCCCGGGTGGCCACGCTCGCCGTCGGCGAGCTGAACGCCCACGACGTGGTGCGGGCCGATTGGGTGGTCTTCACCGACGAGACCCTGCCCGGGGCCCCGCCGGTGCCGGCCTTCGAAGAGATGGTCGTCGAGATCGTCGACGAGGAGACCGGCGAGGTCCACGTGGTCGACGAGGTGGTCGACGAGGAGACCGGCGAGGAGACCGAGCTCCAGGAGGTCGACTACGAGGAGACCGACGTCGACGAGGCCGACGGGGAGGAGGAGGGCTGATGCGAGACGCCACCACCATCCTCGTCCGGCCGGTCATCTCCGAGAAGACCTACGACCTCATGAACCACAACGTCTACGTCTTCGTCGTGGACCCCCGGGCCACCAAGATCGACGTGCGCAACGCCGTCGAGCGGGCCTTCGGCGTCCACGTGGAGAAGGTCAACACCCTCGTGCGCAAGGGGAAGGTGGTCCGGAACCGCCGCACGAACACGTCGGGACGACGTCCCGACACCAAGCGGGCCATGGTCACGCTCAAGCCCGGCGACAAGATCGACCTCTTCGAGAGCTGAGAGACCGATGCCACTCCGTTCACGCAAGCCTACGAGTCCCGGCCGCCGGTTCCAGACGGTGTCGGACTTCGCCGAGATCACGCGGGACCGTCCCGAGCGCTCGCTCGTGGCTCCGTTGCCCGGCTCCGGCGGGCGCAACAACTACGGCCGCAAGACCTCGCGCCACCGGGGCGGGGGTCACAAGCGCCAGTACCGGATCGTGGACTTCCGCCGGGACAAGGACGGCGTGCCGGCCCGGGTGGCGGCCATCGAGTACGACCCGAACCGCAACGCCCGCATCGCCCTCCTCCACTACGCCGACGGCGAGAAGCGCTACATCCTCGCCCCGGCCCACGTCGTCGTCGGCGACCGCCTCCAGAGCGGCCAGGGGGCCGAGATCCGGCCGGGCAACGCCCTCCCGATCCGCTACATCCCCGTCGGCTCGGTCATCCACAACGTGGAGCTGCGCCCGGGCGGCGGCGGGAAGATGGCCCGCGGGGCCGGCATGAGCGTCCAGCTCGTGGCCAAGGAGGGCGGCTTCGCCACCCTGCGGCTCCCCTCGACCGAGATGCGCCGGGTGCCGATCGACTGCCGGGCCACCCTCGGCGTGGTCGGCAACCCCGAGGCCGAGCTGGTCAAGGTGGGCAAGGCCGGCCGCAACCGCTGGAAGGGCATCCGGCCGCAGACCCGCGGCGTGGCCATGAACCCGGTGGACCACCCGCTCGGCGGCGGCGAGGGCAAGTCCTCCGGCGGCCGCCACCCCGTCTCGCCGTGGGGGAAGCCCGAGGGACGGACGAGGGCCCGCAACAAGAAGTCTGACGCCATGATCGTGCGACGTCGCCGCAAGCGCGGGGCCCGGCGGTAGGGAGGTCCGGTCAGCATGCCGCGCAGCCTGAAGAAAGGCCCCTTCGTGGACGACCACCTGCTGAAGAAGGTGGACGCCCTCAACAGCAGCGGGGAGAAGCGGGTCGTCAAGACCTGGTCCCGTCGCTCGACCATCATCCCCGACATGGTCGGTCACACCATCGCCGTCCACGACGGGCGTCGGCACGTGCCGGTCTACGTGACCGAGTCGATGGTGGGCCACAAGCTGGGCGAGTTCGCGCCCACCCGCACCTTCCGCTACCACGCCGGCCAAGAGCGAGCCGGGAGGCGATGACGTGCCCGGCGTGAAGACCAACGAGCGGCCCGGCACCCGGGCGGTCCTCCGGCACTGTCGTATGTCGGCCACGAAGGCCCGCCAGGTCCTCGACCTCATCCGGGGCCAGGAGGTCGGCCGGGCCAACGAGATCCTGGCCTCCACGCCCCGCGAGGCGGCGACGATCGTGGCCAAGCTCCTGAACTCGGCGCTGGCCAACGCCGTGCACAACGACGGGCTCGACGCCGAGGAGCTCTACGTGGCGGCGTGCTTCGCCGACGAGGGAGGGACGCTCAAGCGCTGGCGGCCCCGGGCCCGGGGGCGGGCCACCCGCATTCGCAAGCGCACCTGCCACATCACGATCATCGTGGCCCGGTTGCCCGAGGAGCGCCTCGAGCGGCTGCGGGCCCAGCGCGAGGCGGCCGGGGCCCAGCGCTCGCGCCGGGTGGCCGAGTCGCGGCGGCGGGCCGACCTGTCCGGCCGGCTGACCCGGCGCCGCCACGCCCGGGCCGAAGCCGAGGCGGCGGCGGCCGCCGAAGCCGAGGCGGCCGAGGAGGACGAGGAGTTCGAAGACGACGACGTCGTCGACGAGGACGAGATCGACGTCGAGGGCGCCACCGACGAGGACGAGGACGAGGAAGACGCAGACGACGTCGAGGACGGGGACGACGACGACGACGACGAGGTGACCTCCGAGACGGAGGACGAGGTCGGCGACGAGGCGGAGGACGAAGCCGGCGACGACGACGAAGAGGGCGAGGAGAAGTAGATGGGCCAGAAGGTCAACCCCTACGGCTTCCGGCTCGGTGTGACGACCGACTGGAAGTCGCGCTGGTTCGAGGAGCGCCACTACCGCGACTTCGTCGTCGAGGACTGGAAGATCCGCGACTACCTGATGAGCCAGCTCGAGGCGGCCGCGGTGAGCCGCATCGAGGTGGAGCGGACCCGGGACCGCCTGCGCGTCGACATCCACACCGCCCGCCCCGGGATCGTCATCGGCCGTCGGGGCTCGGAGGCCGACCGGCTCAAGAAGAAGCTGGAGGAGATCACGGGCCTCCAGAACCGCATCCAGCTCAACATCCAAGAGATCAAGCAGCCCGAGCTCGACGCCGCCCTCATCGCCCAGGGCATCTGCGACCAGCTCGTGCGGCGCGTGGCCTTCCGCCGGGCCATGAAGCGGGCGATCCAGACGGTCCAGAAGGCCGGGGCCCAGGGCGTGCGGGTGCAGTGCTCCGGCCGTCTCGGCGGCTCGGAGATGGCCCGCAAGGAGTCCTACCGGGAGGGTCGGGTCCCGCTGCACACGCTGCGGGCCGACGTCGACTACGGCTTCCGCGAGGCCCGCACCACCTCGGGCCGAGTGGGGGTGAAGGTCTGGATCTACAAGGGCCACATCCTCCCCTACAAGGTCTCGGTCGAGGACAAGATCACCCGCGAGGCGGCCATGGCCGTCGGCGAGACGTCCGGGCAGGGCCGGCCCCGCCGCCTCATCACGGCCGGCGGGGGCCGCCGCCGGATCGACCAGGGCGAGCCCGGCGAAGCAATGGCCGAAGAGGACGAGGACCTGGCCGAGGAGGAGTACAGCCCGAACGGCGCCCCAGCGGCCGAGGTGGACATCGAGCCCGAGGCCGAGGCCGAGCCCGAGGTGGACATCGAGCCCGAGGCCGAGGCCGTGCCCGAGGTGGACACCGAGCCCGAGACCGAGGCCGAGACCGAGACCGAGCCCGAGGCCGAGGAGGGCGCGGGGACACCGCTGACCGACCTCCTGCCCACCCCGAGCGAGCCCGACGAGCTCGAGCGCCAGCTGGCCGAGGACGAGCAGGCCGAGCGGCTGACCCGCCACGAGCACCGGGAGACCCCCCACTTCCGCAAGGAGGTGGACTGACCGGTGCTGATGCCCAAGAAGGTCCGACACCGCAAGCAGCAGCGCGGCCGCCTGACCGGCGCGGCCAAGGGCGGGACGACGGTGAACTTCGGTGACTTCGGCATCCAGGCCCTCGAACCCGGCTGGCTGACCGCCCGCCAGATCGAGGCCGCCCGTATCGCCATGACCCGCCACGTCCGACGGGGCGGCAAGGTCTGGATCCGGGTGTTCCCGGACAAGCCGGTCACCGAGAAGCCGGCCGAGACCCGCATGGGCTCGGGCAAGGGCAACCCGGAGCACTGGGTCGCCGTCGTGCGCCCGGGCCGGGTGCTGTTCGAGCTGGCCGGCGTGGACCGCCCGCTCGCCGAGGCGGCCATGGGCCGGGCCATCCAGAAGCTGCCGATGAAGGCCCGCTTCGTCGTACGCCCCGGCACCCACGGGACCCCCGAGGTGCAGGTCTGATGCCGAGTGCCGCCGCCGACCTCGTCGCCATGGGCGACGACGAGCTGGAGAGCCGGCTCGAAGAGACCCGTCGCGAGCTGTTCAACCTCCGCTTCCAGCTGGCCACGGGGCAGCTCGACAACCCCACTCGGATCAGGATCGTTCGCCGGGACGTGGCCCGCATCCTGACGGTGCTCCGCGGGCGCGAGATCTCCGAGGACGAGGCCATCACCGCGGCCGACGCCCTCGAGGAGGGCCCGATCTACGAGACCCCCGACACCCGCCGCCAGCGCCGCGAGGCGGCCAAGGCCAGCGCGGCCGACGACGAGGACGAGGTGGTGGACGAAGCCCCGGCCGACGACGAGGACGTGGCTGACGAGGACGTCGAGAACGACAAGGACGTCGAGAACGACGAGGAGGAGAGCTGATGGCCGAGGACTCCGCCGTGGCGGCCCGGCCCAACCGCCGCAAGGTCCGTGAGGGCGTCGTCGTCTCCGACGCCATGAACGCCACCGTGGTCGTGGCGGTGGTCGAGCGCGTGCGCCACCCCCGCTACGGCAAGACCGTCCAGCGGACCAAGCGCCTCTACGTCCACGACGCCGAGAACACCGCCCGGGTCGGTGACCGGGTCCGGGTCGTCGAGACGCGGCCGCTCTCCAAGCTCAAGCGCTGGCGGCTGGCCCAGGTCACGGAGCGGGCCCGATGATCCAGCAGGAGTCCCGTCTCCGGGTGGCCGACAACTCGGGGGCCCGCGAGGTGCTGTGCATCCGGGTCCTCGGCGGGTCGCACCGCCGCTACGCCAGCATTGGCGACGTCTTCGTGGCGACCGTGAAGGACGCCCTCCCGGGCGCGGCCGTGAAGAAGGGCGAAGTAGTTCGTTGTGTCGTGGTCCGGACGAAGAAGGAGAAGCGCCGCCCCGACGGGAGCTACATCCGCTTCGACGAGAACGCCGCGGTCCTCATCAACGAGCAGCAGCAGCCCCGGGGCACACGCATCTTCGGCCCGGTGGGGCGGGAGCTGCGGGACAAGAAGTTCATGCGCATCGTCTCGTTGGCCCCGGAGGTCTTGTGATGCGGATCAAGAAGGGCGATCGGGTGGTCATCCGGTCCGGCAAGTACCGGGGCCAGCGCTCCGAGGTCGTCCGGGTCTTCCCGAAGGAGGGACGCCTCGTGGTCGAGGGTGTGAACGTGGCCAAGCGCCACGCCAAACCCACTCGCGCCACGATGCAGGGCGGCGTGATCGACAAGTTCATGCCCCTGCCGGCCTCGGCCGTCTCCCTCTGGTGCTCGGGACACAACGGGGCCGCCCGGGTGGGCGTCCACTTCGACGACCAGGGCCGCAAGGTCCGCGTCTGCCGCCAGTGCGGGACTGAGCTGTGAGCACGACCATCGCTCCCCCGACGCGCCCGCGCCTGAAGGAGCGCTACGTGGCCGAGCTCCGGGCCCGCTTGCAGCAGGAGCTGGGGCTGGCCAACGTGATGGAGGTCCCGCGCCTCGAGAAGATCGTGATCAACACGGGCGTGGGCAAGGCCACCCAGCAGCAGTCGCTCATCGAAGGTGCCCAGCGGGACCTTGAGGTGATCGCGGGTCAGAAGCCCGTCGTCACCCGGGCCAAGCGTTCCATCGCCCAGTTCAAGTTGCGTGAGGGGAACGCCATTGGGGTGAAGGTCACGCTGCGGGGCGACCGGGCCTGGGAGTTCCTGGACCGGCTCATCAGCCTGGCCATCCCCCGGATCCGCGACTTCCGGGGCCTGCCACCCCGGTCCTTCGACGGCCGAGGCAACTACACGTTCGGCGTGACTGAGCAGCTGATCTTTCCCGAAGTGGACTACGACCGCATCGACACCGTCCGGGGCATGGACATCACGATCGTGACCACTGCCCGCACCGACGACGAGGGCCGGGCGTTCCTGAGCGCTTTCGGCTTCCCGTTCCGACAGGAGACTAGATAGCCACCATGGCGAAGAAGGCACTGATCCAGAAGCAGCAGCGGACCCCGAAGTTCAAGGTCCGGGCCTACACCCGTTGCCAGCGCTGCGGGCGGCCCAAGGCCGTCTACCGCAAGTTCGGGCTCTGCCGCATCTGTCTCCGCACGATGGTGCACGCCGGGGAGGTGCCCGGCGTGACCAAGGCGAGCTGGTGAGGGGGGGACGGCTATGACCATGACCGACCCCATCGCCGACATGCTGACGCGGATCCGCAACGCCAACTCGGCCCAGTTCGACACGGTGAAGATGCCGGGTTCGAAGCTGAAGGAGGCGTTGGCCGCCATCTTGGAGCGCGAGGGCTACATCGCCGGCTACCACGTGGAGCAGGACCCGAACCGGCCCGGCTCCACGCTCGAGATCACGATGAAGTATGCGGTCGACCGGACGAGGACGATCGCCGGCATCCGCCGGGTCAGCAAGCCGGGGCTCCGCATCTACGCCCGGGCCGACAAGATTCCCCGCGTCCTCGGCGGCATCGGCGTGGCCGTGGTCTCGACGAGCCACGGCCTCATGACCGACCGCGAGGCGAGGAAGCGCCGCCTCGGCGGGGAGGTGCTCTGTTATGTCTGGTGAACCGACGGCTCGGGCGCCGCGACAGAGGGACGACGCCTGATGTCACGAGTCGGACGCAACCCGATCACCGTGCCCTCCGGGGTGAAGGTGGAGCTGGCCGGGGACCAGGTCTCCGTGACCGGGCCCCAGGGCACCTTGGCGCGCTCGTTGCCCCGCGGCATCACCGTGCGGGCCGAGGGTGACGTGCTCGTGGTCGAGCGGCCGGACGACGAGCGCCAGCACCGGGCCCTCCACGGCCTCACCCGATCCCTCGTGGCCAACATGGTCCAGGGCGTGACCCAGGGCTTCTCGAAGGAGCTCGAGATCGTGGGCGTCGGCTACCGGGCCACCGCCCAGGGTCCGGACGCCATCGAGCTGGCCCTCGGCTTCTCGCACCCGGTACGGGTGGACGCCCCCGACGGCATCAGCTTCGAGGTGCCCACCCCGACCCGCATCGTGGTGAAGGGCATCGACAAGGAGAAGGTGGGCCAGGTGGCCGCGGACATCCGCAAGGTGCGCAAGCCCGAGCCCTACAAGGGCAAGGGCGTCCGCTACGCCGGCGAGCGGGTGCTGCGCAAGGCCGGAAAGGCGGCGAAGTGACGACGACGAGCTCGACGAGGAGGCTGCGCATCCGCCGCCACGAGCGGCTGCGGCACAAGGTGGTTGGCACCGCCGAGCGGCCGCGCTTGGCCGTCAGCCGTTCGCATCGCAACATCTCGGCCCAGGTCATCGACGACTCGGTCGGCCGGACGCTGGCCGCCGCCTCGACCACGGAGGCCGAGGTGCGGGCCAACCTCGGGGCCGGTGCGGGTAACGTGACCGGTGCCGAAGCGGTGGGTCGCCTCCTCGCCACGAGGGCCAAGGGCGCCGGCATCACCAAGGTGGTGTTCGACCGCGGCGGCTTCGCCTACCACGGCCGGGTGGCCGCGCTCGCCGACGCCGCCCGCCGCGAGGGACTGGAGTTCTGAGGCCATGAACGAAGCGCAGTACGAGGAACGGACCATCCGGGTCAACCGGGTCGCCAAGGTCGTGAAGGGCGGCCGTCGGTTCTCCTTCGCCGCCCTCGTGGTCGTGGGCGACGGCAACGGCCACGTGGGCCTGGGCTACGGCAAGGCCAAGGAGGCCGGCCTGGCCGTCCAGAAGGGCATCGAGGAGGCGAGGAAGAACGTCTTCGAGGTGGCCCTGGCCGGCACCACCATCACCCACTTCGTGATCGGCGAGAGCGGCGCCGGCCGGGTGTTGCTCAAGCCGGCGGCCCCGGGCACCGGCGTCATCGCCGGTGGCGCGGCCCGCCACATCCTGGAGATGGCCGGCATCCGCGACATCCTGGCCAAGTCACTCGGCTCGTCGAACGGGATCAACGTGGCCCACGCCACGATCGCCGGCCTGAAGTCGCTGCGCACCCCGGACCAGGTCGCCGCGCTGCGGGGCAAGCAGCCCGACGAGGTGGCGTCGGCGGGCATGCTCCGGGCGTACCGCGAGCGGCGCCGGGAGACGAGCCTCTACACGGAGGTGGTCTGAGATGGCCGACGAACCGGCCGCCAAGCCCACCCGGGCACGGGGGAAGAAGGAGGCCGTCCCTTCGGTCCTCCGGGTGACCCAGGTCCGCTCGGCCATCGGCACGAAGCCGAAGCACCGGGGGACCCTGCGGGCCCTCGGTCTCCGGGGGATCGGGAAGACCAACGACCTCCCGGACCGCCCCGAGATCCGCGGCATGATCGCCCGGGTGCCGCACCTCGTCGAGGTGCAGGAGGTGACGCCGTGAGGCTCCACGAACTCAGCTCCCCGAAGGGCGCCAGCAAGGCGCGCCGCCGGGTGGGCCGGGGCACCGCCGGCAAAGGCGGCAAGACCGCCGGCCGCGGGACGAAGGGCCAGCACGCCCGGGGCCAGGTGCCCGTGGGCTTCGAGGGCGGCCAGCTCCCCCTCATGCAACGGATCCCCAAGCTCAGGGGGTTCAAGAACCCCTTCCGGGTGGCCTACACCCCGGTCAACGTCGACGCCCTCGTGGCGCTGCCCACCGACGAGATCACGCCCGAGGTCCTCGTGGCCGCCGGCCTCGCCCGCCCGAAGGCCCTGGTCAAGGTGCTGGGGCGGGGCGAGGTGACCCGGGCGTTGCAGGTCTCGGCCCACGCCTTCTCGGCCTCGGCCGAGGCGGCGATCACGGGGGCGGGCGGTAGTGTCGTGCGGGTGCCCCTGCCCTTCGGCCACGGTCGGCCGCCGGCCCGGGGCAACGCCCTCACCAACCGCTAGCCGGGCCGAGCCGGCGACCCCGCCGAGGACGGACACGAACGATGCTCTCGAGGCTGGGCAACATCTTCCGGGTACCCGACCTTCGCAACAAGGTCACGTTCACCCTCTTCGTCATCGCCCTCTACCAGCTCGGCGCGAACATCCCGATCCCCGGGGTGAGCTTCGCCGCCATCCAGAGCCTCCAGTCGAAGGCCAGCGCCTCGGGCGTGCTCGGCTTCCTCAACCTCTTCTCCGGCGGCGCGCTCGTCCGCCTGGCCCTCTTCGGCCTGGGCGTCATGCCGTACATCACGAGCTCGATCATCATCCAGCTCCTCACGACGGTGATCCCGAAGCTCGAGGAGTGGCGGGACCAGGGGGCGGTCGGCCAGAAGAAGATCACCCAGACGACCCGGTACCTCACCATCGCCCTCGCCCTCATGCAGTCGACGGGTCTCGTCTACGCCTTCCACGGCCACGACCAGGCCCTCCTCGGGGTGAGCATCGACCTCATCCCCAAGTTCTCGATCGCGCTCGCCGCCCTCATGGTCCTCTGTCTCACCGCCGGCACGGCCCTCGTCATGTGGCTGGCCGAGCTGATAACTCAGCGGGGGATCGGTCAGGGAATGTCGATCCTCATCTTCGCCAACGTGGTGGCGGCCATCCCCTCGGGCGGGAAGGCCGTCCTCGAGGAGGGCGGCCGGCTCAAGTTCTCGGTGATCCTGGCCGTGTCGATCCTCCTCCTGATCTTCATCGTCTTCATGGACCAGGGGCAGCGCCGGATCCCCGTGACGTTCGCCAAGCGGATGGTGGGCCGGCGCGAGAGTCTCGGGGCGAGCACCTACATCCCGCTCAAGGTCAACCAGTCCGGCGTGATCCCGATCATCTTCGCCAGCTCGGTGCTCTACATACCGGTGCTCCTGAGCAACGTCATCCCGTGGCATTCGTTCCAGGAGTTCGTGAAGAACAACCTCACGCCCACGTCGAGCTGGTACATCACCTTCTACTTCCTCCTGATCGTGGCCTTCACCTTCTTCTACGTCTACGTGGCGTTTGACCCCCACCAGCAGGCGGACATCATCCGCAAGCAGGGCGGCTTCGTGCCCGGCATCCGGCCGGGACCAGCCACCGAGCGCTACTTCGCACACATCCTGTCCCGCATCACCGTCGTCGGCGCCCTGTTCCTGGCGTCGGTGGCGGTCATCCCGTCGATCCTGTTCGCGGTGTGGAACATCAACCGCTTCCCCTTCTACGGGACGACGCTCCTCATCTCGGTCGGTGTGGCGCTCGAGACCATGCGCCAGATCGACAGCCAGTTGATGATGCGGAACTACGAGGGATTCCTGAAGTAGGGAGCGGGTGGTACCCGGGGTCAGGCTCGTGGTCCTCGGCAAGCAGGGGGCCGGCAAAGGTACACAGTGTGTGCGCCTGTCGCACCACTACGTGGTGCCCCACGTCTCGACCGGCGACATGCTCCGGGCCGCGGTCAAGCTCGGCACGCCGCTCGGCCTGCGGGCCCAGGAGTTCATGGACCGGGGCGACCTCCTCTCGGACGGCCTCATCATGGAGATGGTGGGCGAGCGGCTCTCGGAGAGCGACACCCGGGCCCGGGGTTTCATCCTCGACGGCTGCCCACGCACGACCGCCCAGGCCGAGCAGCTCGAAGAGCTGCTGCACCCCGACCGCCTCGACCTCGTGGTCGACCTCGAGGTGCCGACGGCCCTCGCCATGCGCCGCCTGGCCTCGCGCCGGGTCTGCATAGACTGCGGCGAGAACTACTCGGTCTCCAACCCGCCGACGGTCAACTGGACCTGCGACATCTGCGGCGGTGAGGTGGTCCAGCGGGCCGACGACACCGAGGCGGCCATCCTCCACCGCCTCGACCTCTACGAGCGTCAGACCGCGCCGCTCATCGCCTGGTACGAGAAGAAGGGCCAGCTCACCCGGATCAACGGGGCCGGGTCGGCCGTCGTGGTCGAGCGGCGGGCGGTGCGGGTCGTCGAGGAGGCCCGCCAACGGCGCCACCCGAGTGGCGACCTCTGGGACCACCGGTGACGGGGCACGGCCGAGGAGCCGCCGATGAGAGGGAACCCATGAGCAGGAACCCATGAGGAGGAACAAGGAGGAGCTGGCCAAGATGCGCCGGGCCGGCCGGGTGGTGGCCGAGATGCACGCGGCCACCCGGGCGGCGGCCCGCCCCGGGGTGACCACGGCCGAGCTCGACAAGATCGCCCGGGAGGTCCTCGACCGGCGGGGGGCGGCCTCCAACTTCCTCGGGTACCACGGCTTCCCAGCGGTCATCTGCACGTCGCCCAACGAGGTGATCGTCCACGGGATCCCCGGCGACTTCATGCTCGAGGAGGGCGACATCCTCTCCATCGACTGCGGGGCGATCATCGAGGGCTACCACGGCGACGCCGCCTTCACGATGCCGATCGGCACCGTCTCGGCCAGGGCGGCCCGGCTGATGGAGGTCACCGAGGCCAGCCTCTACGCCGGGATCGACCGGCTGGTCCCCGGCGGGCGCCTCCACGAGGTGGGCCGGGCGGTCCAGGACGTGGCCGAGGCGGCGGGCTTCTCGGTGGTCCGGGAGTACGTCGGGCACGCCATCGGCACGGCCATGCACGAGCAGCCCCAGGTGCCCAACTACTGGCCCGGCGACCCCGGCCCGATGCTCAAGACCGGCATGGTCTTCGCCATCGAGCCCATGGTCAACGCCGGGGGGCCCGAGACCGTGCTCCTCGAGGACAAGTGGGGCGTGGTCACGGCCGACGGGACGCTCTCGGCCCATTTCGAGCACACGATCGCCGTGGGGGAGGACGGCCCGGAGATCCTCACCCTCCCGTGAGGGCCGACCCTCGGCAAAACCCCTGGTCATGACCGAGGGCGGCGGGAAAAGCCCATGCCGGGGCGGACGGACGCCGAGTACGGTAAACTCTAGGTTCGGCCTGCCGCCCCGTCGCGGCTGTCGGACGGGCCGAAACGAGCTGCGGCCCGCGTTCCGACCGCGGCGCGCGAGGGGCACGCCCGGGGGCCGACCCGGTGGGCGGGCCCGGAGCGTGGCAGCGCCACCGAGCACGGGAAAATCGAGGAGAGTCACCTGCCCAAGCCCAAGGAAGACGCCATCGTGCTGGAAGGCACCGTGGTCGAGCCCCTGCCCAACGCCATGTTCCGGGTGGAGCTCGAGAACGGCCACAAGGTCCTGGCCCACAGCTCGGGGAAGATGCGGATGCACCGGATCCGGATCCTGCCCGGTGACAAGGTCCAGGTGGAGATCACGCCCTACGACCTCAACCGGGGGCGGATCACCTACCGCTACAAGTAAGGCACGAAGCCCGGGCAGTCGAGAGGCAGCAGGGACGAGGGAGCAAGCGAGAGCGACATGAAGGTCCGACCAAGCGTGAAGCCGATCTGTGAGAAGTGCAAGGTCATCCGGCGGCATGGTCGCGTCGTGGTCATCTGTGACAACCCGCGCCACAAGCAGCGGCAGGGTTAGGGAAAGGGACCGCACATGGCCCGTATCGCCGGCGTGGACATCCCCCGGGAGAAGCGTCTCGAGGTGTCCTTGACCTACATCTACGGCATCGGCCACACCCTGGCCCAGCAGGTGTGCGCCACGTCCGACGTCGACCCCAACACCCGGGTCCGGGACCTCACCGACGAGGAGGTCACCCGGCTGCGCAACTACATCGACGCCAACCTGCGCGTCGAGGGTGACCTGCGCCGCGACGTCTCCCAGGACATCAAGCGCAAGATGGAGATCAACTGCTACCAGGGCGTCCGGCACCGCAAGGGTCTGCCGGTCCACGGGCAGCGGACCCACACGAACGCCCGCACGAGGAAGGGGCCGAAGAAGACGGTGGCCGGCAAGAAGAAGGTGCGCAAGTAATGCCTCCGAAGACCGGGAAGCAGGGGCGCCGTCCCCGTCGCCGCGAGCGCAAGAACGTGAGCTACGGCGTGGCCCACATCAAGAGCTCGTTCAACAACACGATCGTCTCGATCGCCGACCCCGAGGGCAACGTGCTCGCCTGGGCCTCCGCCGGCAACGTCGGCTTCAAGGGCTCCCGCAAGTCGACACCGTTCGCCGCCCAGCTGGCCGCCGAGGCCTGCGCTCGACGGGCCATGGAGCACGGCGTGCGCAAGGTGGACGTGCTCGTCCGGGGCCCGGGCTCGGGCCGGGAGACGGCCATCCGGTCGCTGGCCGCCACCGGCATCGAGGTCGTCGGCATCAAAGACGTCACCCCCATACCCCACAACGGCTGCCGCCCGAAGAAGCGGCGCCGGGTCTGAGCTGGGGTCGTCGAGGAAAACAGAGGAGCAACTACCGGGCATGGCTCGATACACCGGACCCGTCTGCCGGCTCTGCCGGCGTGAGCGGACGAAGCTGTTCTTGAAGGGCGAGCGCTGCTACTCGCTCAAGTGCCCCGTGTCCGAAGCGGTCACGGACCGGCACAGCCGCGCCTACCCGCCCGGTGAGCACGGCCGCGACCGCATGCGCCAGGGCTCCGAGTACCTGACCCAGCTGCGGGAGAAGCAGAAGGCCCGGCGCATCTACGGGGTCCTCGAGCGCCAGTTCCGCAACCTCTACGACGAGGCCAACCGCCAGGAGGGGATCACCGGCGAGAACCTGCTGCGGATGCTCGAGCAGCGCCTCGACAACGTCGTCTACCGGGCCGGCTGGGGGGCCAGCCGGTCCCAGGCCCGCCAGTTCGTCCGCCACGGGCACGTGATCGTGGACGGCCGCCGGGTGACGATCCCGAGCTACCGGGTGAAGAAGGGCCAGACCGTCTCGCTCAAGATCCCGTCCCGGTCCATGTTCGCCGTCCGGCGCAACATGGACACCCTCGACCGCCAGGTCCCGCCCTGGCTCGAGGCGGGCGACGGCGGCTTCGCCGTCGAGGTGCTCAACCCACCCCTCCGCGAGCAGATCGACGAGGCCGTCCAGGAGCAGCTCATCGTGGAGCTCTACTCGAAGTAGCCCCACCGCGGGCCCGACCGGTCCGCCCCCGACCACCGCCACCCACCCAGGAATTGACCGAGGAGCCAGCAGCCATGCTCATCATCCAGCGACCCACCGTCGAAGCCGTCGACGAGGAACAGGACAACCGTCAGCGGTTCGCCGTCGGACCGCTCGACCCCGGGTTCGGCTCGACCCTCGGCAACTCGCTGCGCCGCACGCTGCTCTCGTCGATCCCCGGTGCCGCCGTCACCCAGGTGCGCTTCGACGACGCCCTCCACGAGTTCACGACGCTCCCCGGCGTGAAGGAGGACGTGACCGACATCATCTTGAACCTGAAGGACCTCCTCGTGCGGGTGTACTCGGACGAGCCGCTGACCCTCCGCTTCGACAAGCGGGGCCCGGGCGAGGCCACCGCGGCCGACCTCCAGACGACGGCCGACGTCGAGATCCTCAACCCCGAGCTCCACATCGCCACCCTGAACGCCAAGGGCCGCCTGGCCATCGACGTCACGGTCGAGCGGGGGCGGGGCTACGTGTCGGCCGACCGCAACAAGCGGTCGTCGACGATCGGGGTCATCCCGGTGGACTCGATCTTCTCGCCGGTCAGGCGGGTGACGTTCGACATCGAACCCGTCCGGGTCGAGCAGTCCACGGACTTCGACCGGCTCGTCCTCGACATCGAGACGGACGGCTCGATCAGCCCCCGCGAGGCCCTCGCCTCGGCCGGCGGCACGCTGCGCACGCTCGTCAGCCTGGTGGCCGAGCTCGAGGAGTCACCGCAGAGCCTGGAGCTCGGTGAGACGGGCTCCACGTCGGGCGGCTCGCCCGACCTCGACCTGCGGATCGAGGAGCTCGAGCTCTCCGAGCGCCCCCGCAACTGCCTCAAGCGGGCCCAGATCAACACGATCGGCGAGCTCGTCGACAAGACCGTCGACGACCTCCTCGGCATCACGAACTTCGGCCAGAAGTCCCTCGACGAGGTCATCCAGCGTCTCGACGAGCGGGGCCTGTCGCTCAGGACCAAGGACTGAGGAGGGGGACGTGCAGGGAACGCCGAGGCGGGGCCGCCGGTTGGGCGGCGGGTCCGCCCACCAGAAGGCCATGCTCGGCAACCTCGTGGCCTCGCTCATCGCCGCCGAGCGACTCGACACCACCGAGGCCAAGGCCAAGGCCCTCCGGCCGGTGGCCGAGAAGTGCATCACCGCGGCCAAGAAGGGCGGCGTCCACCAGCAGCGCCAGGTGGTGGCCCTCATCCGGGACCGGGACATGGCCCACAAGCTCTTCGCCGAGATCGCCCCGCGCTACGCCGACCGGCCCGGCGGGTACCTCCGCATCCTGAAGCTCGGCCCCCGGCCGGGGGACGGCGCCCCCATGGCCCGGATCGAACTGGTCTGAGTCCGCCGTTGGCGGGTCCCGGTTCGGCCGACCAGCCGGGCACGGCCCGCTGGCGCCTCACCTTCGCCTACGACGGCCGGGCCTTCCGGGGCTTCGCCGCCCAGCCGGGGACGGCGACCGTGGCCGGATCCCTGGCCGAGGCCCTCGCCCGGACCCTCCGCCTCGACGGGCCGCCGGCCCTCGTCTGCGCCGGCCGCACCGACGCCGGCGTGCACGCCCGAGGGCAGGTGGTCCACGTGGACCTGCCCGAGAAGCTGCCGCCCGGGCGCTCGGGCGGGAGCACCCCCCTCGGGCCGGCCGAGCTCGTCCGACGGCTCAACCGCCAGTTGGCCCCGGCGGTCGTGGTGCACGAGGCTCGTCCGGCGCCTGGCTTCGACGCCCGGCGGGCGGCCACGTCGCGCCACTACCGCTACCTCGTGTGGAACGCCCCGTTCCCCGACCCCTTGCTCGACGGGCTCGTCTGGCACGTCGCCGACCCGCTCGACCTCCGGCGGATGGGCGCCGCGGCCGACCCGCTGCTCGGGGAGCACGACTTCCGGGCCTTCTGCCGGCGGGCCCCGGGCACCTCGCCCGACGAGCCCATCACCCGGCGGGTGCTCTCGGCCGGCTGGGCCGAGGCCGAGGACCGGGAGGTGGCCGAGGCCGGCCCCGGCCGGCTCCTGCGCTTCGACATCACCGCCCAGTCGTTCTGCCACCAGATGGTGCGCTCGATCGTGGCCACCCTCGTCGAGGTGGGCCGGGGGCGGCTGCACCAGGCCGAGGTGGTCGAGCGCCTCCGGGCCGGGACCCGCACCGGTGGGCCCCGGCCGGCGCCGGCGGAGGGCCTCTGCCTGGTCGAGGTGGCCTACGGATGACCGGCGCCGGGGTCCGAGGGCGCCGCGCCTTCAGGCGCGCCGTGCGAGGAGGGCCTCGAGGTTCTCGATCGCCGGATCGACGTTGGTGATGTAGCGACCGAGCGCCGCCTGGAGCCGGGAGTCGTCGGGGCGTTCTCCGATGCCGTGGACCGCATTGAGGCGGGACCGGGCCAGCCAGGCACTCACGTCGGGTTGGCTCCGCCAGGCCCCCTCGGTCCGCTGGGCGATCACCGTCCCGGCCAGCCAGTCCACGGCGGCGCTCGGATAGGGGTTCGGCGGGCAGAGGCCGTTCTTCGCGCCGTCGTCGTCCCTGGCCGCCTCGACGTAGCCGATGAGGGCTGCATTGAAGGTCGGCTGGCAGGTGCGCACCTGTTGCAGGGTGATCCGGCCGGGCTCGAAGACCGGCCGGCCGGGGGCGACCCGGAGGCCGGCGGCCGAGCAGTCGACGTGGACCTGTCCGGGGTCGGTCGGCACCGACCCCTCCTCGAGGGTGATCCGGTCGGTGCCGACGTGCAGGACCCGGCCCAGGCGGACGACCCGGTCGACTTGACGGAGCGCCGCCAGCTCGTCGCCGCTGACCGTGGCGCACCGGTACATCGTCGGCTCGACGGTGGGGTCGAGCCGGATGAGCTGGCCGCAGGCCTCGAGTCGGCGGAAGAGGTCCTCCACGCTCTCGGCCTCTGCCGCCGCCTCGAGGTAGAGGGACACCCCTTCGACGAGCCAGCCCACGAGCTCGAGCGGCTGCTGGTAGGCGCGGTCGAGGAGCCAGGCATCCCGGGGTCGGACCCAACGGATCTTCTCCGGGGCCACACCGTTGTCGAGGAGCCAGCTGCACGCGTCCATGGCCGTCTTCCCGCCCCCGATGACGGTGTAGCCGCTCCCCGGTTCGAGCAGCGAGACGAGCCCGTTGACCGGGACGATGCAGACGTCGGGATCGGCGTCGAACGACGGGGTGTGGGTCGCCGGTACGGGGGTCTCGAGATAGGTCGCGTCGACGAGCCGGCGCCGCACCCGCACGTTGGTCGCCTCGCCGGTGAGGCGAGACACGAAGACGTGCCGGTCGCCGTCCTGCACGCCGACGTAGTCGCACATCCCGAAGAACCGCACCTGCCCCGACGACACGAGGTGCTCGTCAAGGACCCGCTGGAAGTAGGCCAGGATCTCCGCCCCGCTCGCCCGCTCGTAGAGTCCGGCGTTCCGACCGACCTCGTCGATCGAGTCGCCGCCCAGCACCTGGGAGTTGACGCCGTAGAACGCCGAAGGCTGGTGGAGCCGCACGAACGGGTACGCGTCGTTCCAGTGGCCGCCGGGACGATGCCGGCGGTCCACCATGACCACGTCGACCGGCGACTCGGCGACGAGGGCATCGGTGAAGGCCATCCCCGCCGCCCCGGCCCCGACCACGAGGTAGTCCGTGTCGATGTCCACCACGCGCCGGATGCTACCCAGGCGCCGCGAGCCTGGCCGGGCCGGCGCCCCCCGGTCGCTCGCCGCAGCGGGACGACCATCTCTCGGCCCGGGCGGCGGCCGCCCAGCCACGCACGGGCCCGGCCCCGGGGACGGTCAGGGGTCGGTCGGGAGCAGCACGTCGAAGGCCTGGACCGGCTCGGGGAAGCCCTTCAGCTCGAGCGGTCCCCTGGCGGCGAACTCGAAGCGCTTGCCCACGGTCAGCTCGCGCACGCCGGTCGACACGGTGATACCCCCGGGCGAGGCGACGCTGCACAACCGGGCCGACAGCTGCACGGTCACCCCGAAGAGGTCGTCGTTGTCGGTCACGGGCTCGCCCACGCTGAGCCCGATGCGGACGCCGAGCTGGCGTTCGCATTCGGCGTTGCGTCGCTGCAGCTCGCGCTGGATCTGGATGCTCGAGTCGAGCGCCGCCGACACCGAGGTGAACGAGGCCATGATGCCGTCGCCAGTGTGCTTCACCTCCCGTCCGCCCCGCTCGCCCAAGGCGGCGCGGACGACATCGTTGTGGCGGTGGATGAGTTCCATGAAGCCCTCGTCGCCGAGGTCCTGGGTCTGGCTGGTCGAGTCGCAGATGTCGGTGAAGAGGATCGCCCGGACGGGCGACTCGACGTAGGCCTCGCCGACGGGGTGCTGGGGCAGCGGCCCCATGAAGGCGTTGATCGGGCCCGGGCCCACCTCGATGATGTTCTCCGCCATGAGGCCGTGCGCCTCTCGGTGCACCGCCTCAAGGGCCGCCCGGTCGGGTCCTTCGGCCAGGCAGAACACCGTGCCCTCGCCGTCGTCGAACCAGTAGGTGACGTAGCGGACGTGGTACTTGTCCTGCACGGCCAGGTCGAGATCGTGGGCCGCCGCGACCTGGGCGGCTGTCGCGCCCGGTGCCTTGTGCCTGTCGAGGAAGAGCGTCATGGGTTCACTGTTCGGTTCGACGGCGCCGAGGGGTTTCCCCCGGCGCAGCCCCGAGGCCCGGATGCCCCGGTCGCCGTCACCAACTGTACGCTTGACGTGGGCTTCGGCGAGGGGTCTTCGCCGTCGGGGCGGGCCGAGAGCGGGCCCCGGACCCCCCACCTGGAGGTTTCCCGACGACGCCCGGTCGGCGGCTTGCTGGTGGGCGACGCTCCACCTATGCTGGTCTGTCGCCCCGACGCCGGGTGGGTCACCCCCGGTCGCCGAGCGGGACCCCTCCGAGCAGGCAATTGAGGAGCACGTGCGCACCTACGCACCGAGACCACACGAGATCGAGCGGACCTGGTACCTCGTCGACGCCGACGGGCTGGTCCTCGGCCGCCTGGCCACCGAGGTGGCCCGGATCCTGCGGGGCAAGCACAAGCCGATCTTCGCCCCCCACACCGACACCGGTGACCACGTGGTCGTGGTCAACGCAGCCAAGGTGGTCATGACCGGCGACACCAGGTCGAAGATGTCCTACCGCCACAGCGGCTACCCCGGGGGCCTGAAGGAGCGCAGCTACGAGGACCTCCTCGCCAACCGGCCCCAGGAGGTCGTCCGGGGTGCGGTGCGGGGGATGCTCCCGAAGAACACCCTCGGCCGTCAGCAGCTCGGCAAGCTGAAGGTCTACGCCGGGCCCGACCACCCCCACACCGCGCAGGATCCTCAGCCCCTCGAGCTCGAGCACGCCCGCCGCCGGGTCCGGGCCGGGGCCGAGGAAGGAGCGTCGGCCTGATGCCCGCCCCGCTCTCCCAGACCACCGGCCGGCGCAAGCAGGCGGTCGCCCGGGTCCGCTTCCGCCCGGGCCAGGGGACCATCACGATCAACCGCCGGCCCTTCGAGCAGTTCTTCACCTCGGCCACCCACCGGATGATCGTGACCGAGCCGCTCCGGGTCACCAGCACGGCCGAGAACTACGACATCGACGCCACGATCGACGGCGGCGGGGTCTCGGGCCAGGCGGGGGCGCTCCGTCTCGGCATCGCCCGGGCCCTGTGCACGCTCGACCCCGAGCTCCGGGCCGCCTTGAAGCGGGCGGGCCTCCTCACGCGGGACGCCCGCGAGAAGGAGAGCAAGAAGTACGGCTTGAAGAAGGCCCGCAAGGCGCCGCAATACTCCAAGCGGTAACGGAGCCCAGGTGACGCCGGTGCGCTTCGGCACCGACGGGGTGCGTGGGGTGGCCGGCGCTGACCTCACGGCCGAGCTGGCCCTCGCCTTCGGGCGATCGGTGGCCCGGGTCCTGCCGTCCGACTTCTACCTCGCCGGTCGCGACACCCGTCGGTCGGGGCCCATGCTGCAGGCGGCGGTGTCGGCCGGGCTCGCCGCCGAGGGGGCCGACGTGGCCGATGTCGGCGTGGTGCCCACCCCGGCGCTCGCCTACCTGGCCGACCAGAGCGGCGCGCCGGCGGTGATGGTCTCGGCCTCGCACAACCCGTTCGCCGACAACGGCCTCAAGGTGTTCGGGGACCGGGGGCAGAAGCTGGCCGAGGAGGTCGAACGGCGGATCGAGGCCGAGCTGGAGGCGCTCCTCGGGCAGCCCGGCCAGCCGGCGCGGACCGGCGCGGGGGTCGGGCGGCTCTTCGGCCTGACGTCGCCAGTCGACGACTACCGACGCCACCTCGTGGCCTCCCTCGACGGGCGCCAGCTGGACGGGCTCGAGGTGGTCTTCGACGGGGCCAACGGCGCGGCGAGCGAGCTCGGCCCGGCCGTGCTGGCCGAGGCCGGGGCGGACGTCACATCGCTCAACTGCTCCCCTGACGGTACGAACATCAACGACGGCTGCGGCTCGACCAAGCCCGAGGCCCTGGCGTCGGCCGTCGTGGCCGCCGGGGCCGACCTCGGCCTCGCCGTCGACGGGGACGCCGACCGGCTCGTGGCGGTGGACCACACCGGGGCGGTGGCCGACGGCGACGTGCTCCTCGCCCTCTTCGCTATCGACCTCGCCAAGCGCGACGAGCTCACGAACGAGACCGTGGTCGTCACGGTGATGACCAACCTCGGCTTCCGTCTGGCCATGGCCGAGCGGGGGATCGCCGTCGTCGAGACCCCGGTCGGCGACCGCCATGTGCTGGCCGCCCTCGACCAGGAGGGTCTCGCCCTCGGGGGCGAGCAGTCGGGTCACATCGTCTTCCGGCGGCGGGCCACCACCGGCGACGGGCTCCTCACGGGTCTCCTCCTCGCCGACCTCGTGGCCCGCCACGGCCGACCGCTCGCCGACCTCACGGCCGGCCTCGTCGAGCGGGTGCCCCAGGTGCTGGTCAACGTGGCCGTGGCCGACCCGGGCCGCCTGGCCGGGGCCAGCGTGGTCTGGGAGGCGGTCGGCCGGGTGGAGGCGGAGCTCGGCGGGCGGGGCCGGGTGGTGCTGCGCCCGAGCGGCACCGAGCCGCTCGTGCGGGTGATGGTCGAGGCGGCGACCGAGGACGAGGCGTCGGCGGCTGCCGGCCGGCTGTGCACGGTGGTCGAGCAGGTGCTCGGCCCGGCGAGCCCCTGAGGGTCGGCCCGGCGTGCGCAGCCGTGCCCGGTAGCGTTGAGGACGTGGGCTCGAGCCACGAAGCGGCCGGCCACGGAACCGACCAGACCGGCGCGGCGCGGGGCGTGGTGGGCGTCGGCGTCGACGCCGTCGACGTGGACCGCTTCCGGGCGGTGCTGGCGCGCCGCCCGGGCTTCTGCGCCCGGGTCTTCACCGAGGGCGAACAGGCCGACGCCGCCGGCCGGGCCGAGCGCCTCGCCGCCCGTTTCGCCGCCAAGGAGGCGGTGATGAAGGCCCTCGGGACCGGCCTCGGCGGGTTCGCCTGGCGCGACGTCGAGGTGGTGCGGGCGCCGGGTCGGGGGGCGACCGGCGGCGCCCCGTCGCTCCGGCTCGCCGCCGGCGCGGCGGAGCTGGCCCGCCGCCGGCGGGTGGCCCGATGGCACGTGTCGCTCACCCACACCGGGCGCACCGCCCTCGCCCTCGTGGTCGCCGAGGCCTGAGCGGTGCAGCCCGTGGTGACGGTGGCCGGGATGCGGGCGTCCGACGCCGCCGCCCTGGCCTCGGTCGACGAGGCCGAGCTCGTCCGGCGGGCCGGCCACGCGGTGGCCGTCCGGGCCCTCGCCCTCCTCGGCGGGGCCTACGGCCACCGGGTCGTGGTCCTCGCCGGCAAGGGCAACAACGGGGCGGATGGCAAGGTGGCGGCCGGGATCCTCGCCCGACGGGGGGCCAAGGTGGCCGTCGTCGACGCGGCGGCCGCGCCGAGGGAGCTGCCAGCCTGCGACCTCGTCGTCGACGCCGCCTACGGCACCGGCTTCCGGGGCACCTACGAGGCGCCTGAGGTCCCGGCCGGTGCCGCGGTCCTCGCGGTGGACGTCCCGTCGGGTGTCGACGGCGACACCGGGACCGCCTCGGGTCGACCGCTCCGGGCCACGGCCACGGTGACCTTCGCCGCCTGGAAGACCGGCCTCCTCCTGGGCGACGGCCCCGACTACTGCGGCACCGTGTCGGTGGCCGACATCGGCGTGCCGGTGGTGGCGGCCACGGCCGAGCTGATCGAGGACGCCGACGTGAGGGCGTTGCTCCCGCCGCGGCCACGCCTTACCCACAAGTGGGCCAGCGCGGTGGCGGTGGTGGCCGGTTCGCCCGGCATGGAGGGCGCGGCCCACCTGGCGGCGCACGGGGCGGCCCGGGCCGGGGCCGGGATGGTCCGCCTGGCCGTGCCGGGCGCGGACCCCGACGACGGCCTCGTCGCCGGGGCGTGGCCGCTCGAAGCGGTGCGGGTGTCGCTCACCCGCCCCGACTGGGCCACGACGGTGCTCGAGGTCCTCGGGCGCTGCCGGGCCCTCGTCGTCGGGCCGGGCCTCGGCCGTGAGGAGGCCACGGTGGCCGAGGTCCGCCGGCTGGTGGCCGCGTCACCTGTCCCGGTCGTGGTCGACGCCGACGGGCTCTTCGCCCTGGGCAAGGTGGACGAGGCCCGGGCGGTCGTGGCGGGCGACACCGGCGTCGACCGGCCGGTCGTCCTCACGCCGCACGACGGGGAGTACGCGAGGCTCGCCGGCCACCCGCCGGGCGGGGACCGCCTCGCCGCGGCCAGGGAGCTGGCCGAGGGCTCGGGCGCGGTGGCCCTCCTCAAGGGCTCGCTCACCGCGGTGGCCGCTCCCGGTGACGGGAGCGTCCTCCTCTCGTCGGCCGGCAGCCCGCGCCTCGCCACGGCCGGCACGGGCGACGTCCTCTCCGGGGTGATCGGCGCTTTCCTCGCCCGCGGGGTGCCGGCCCAGTGGGCGGCGGCCCTTGCGGCCCACGTCCACGGACGGGCGGCTGGGCTGGGCCCGGGCGACGGTCTCGTGGCCCCGGACCTCCCCGAGCTCGTGGCGGCCTGGCTGGCCGGGACGGTGGCCCCGTGACCGAGGACCGCTCCCGACCGGCCTGGGCCCGCGTCGATCTCGACGCGGTGCGCCACAACGTGGCCGCCCTCACCCGCCTGGCCGCGCCCTCCGCGCTCTGCGCGGTGGTGAAGGCCGACGCCTATGGGCACGGGTCGACCGAGGTGGCCCAGGCCGCCGTCGAGGGCGGGGCCACCTGGTTGGCGGTGGCCCTCGTCGAGGAGGGGGCCCGGCTGCGCCGGGCCGGGATCGAGGCGCCGATCCTCCTCCTCTCCGAACCCGAGGCGGACGGCCTCGAGGCGGCGGTGGCCTACCGGCTCACGCCCACGCTCTACACCGCGGCCGCCGTGGGGCGGGCCGCCGCCGCGGCGGCGGCCGTGGGCGTCGTGGCCCCGGTGCACGTGAAGGTGGACACGGGCATGCACCGTGTCGGGGCGACGCCGGCCGACGCCTTCGAGATCGCCATGGCCGCGGCGGGCGAGGCGTCGCTCGACCTGGAAGGTATCTGGACCCACCTGGCGGTGGCCGACGGGGGGAGCGCCGAGGACCGGGCCTTCACCGCGGCGCAGTTGCAGCGCTTCGACGACGTGGTCGACAAGCTGGCGGCCGAGGGCGTCCGGCCGAGGGTCCGCCACGCCGCCAACTCGGCGGCCACCGTCGTCCATGCCGACGCCCGCTACCAGATGGTGCGCTGCGGCCTCGCCGTCTACGGCTACCTCCCGACGCCCGAGGTGGCCGCGGCGTTCGCCGAGGCGAGCGGCGGGGCCGAGCTGCGGCCGGTGCTCTCGCTCCTGGCCAAGGTGAGCGCCGTGCGCCTGCTCGAGCGGGGCGACCGCCCCTCCTACGGGCGGCGCCGGCCGCTGCCGCAACGTTCGGTCGTGGCCACCGTGCCCATCGGCTACGCCGACGGCGTGCCCCGGGCCCTCTTCGACGGGGGCTTCGAGGTGCTGATCGGCGGGCGCCGCCACCCCCTGGCCGGGACGGTGACGATGGACCAGATCGTCGTGGACTGCGGGGCCGACGCCCCGGTGGCCCCGGGCGACGAGGTGGTGCTGCTCGGCCGGCAGGGCGACGAGGTGGTGACGGCCGACGAGTGGGCCCGGCGGCTCGGCACGATCAGCTACGAGGTGCTGACCGGCATCGGACCCCGGGTGCCCCGGCTGACCGACGGCGAGTTCGAGCCGCGTTGGCGGGCCTGGGCCCCCGGGGACCCGGGGGGCGACCGGTGACGGCGGCCGAGCCCGGCGGCAGCCGGGCCGCCCGGCGCCTGGCCCGGGTGGGCACCGGCCTCGCCGTGGCGGCCACGGCCGCCGCCGCGGCCTACGCCGTGCAGCTCGTGGCGGCCCGGCGTTGGCGGGTGGACGAAGAGACCCTCGTGGCGGCGGGGCTCACGATCCCCGCCGACGCCACCCACCACTTCGTGGCTACGGGCGACGGCGGCCGCCTGCACGTGGTCGAGCGGGGGGAGGGCCCGCCGATCGTCCTCGTCCACGGCATCACGCTCGGCGCGGTCACCTGGGCCCCCCAGCTGCACGACCTGTCGCGCCACCACCGGGTGGTGGCCGTCGACCTGCGGGGGCACGGGCCGTCGCTCGCCGGCGAGACCGGCTACTCGTTCACCCGGATGGCCGACGACCTCCTGGAGGTGCTCGCCGCCCTCTCGGTCGAGCGGGCCGTGCTGGTCGGCCACTCGATGGGCGGCATGATCACGCTCACCGCGGCCGTCGAACGCCGCGACGAGCTCCACCGCCACGTGGCCGGCCTCGCCCTCGTGGGCACCACGGCCGGCCCGATGCTCCCTGGCCCCGGCTCGGCCCTCGGCCCGCTCTTCGCCCGGACGGCCCGCCGTGGGCTGCGCCTGGCCGAGCGCCGGGGCAAGGGGGCCGTGCCCCAGGAGGACGTGGCGGCCTGGATGATCCGGGGCTCGTTCGGCGAGCGCCCGGACCCCGCCGACGTGGCCCTCGCCAAGTCCATGCTCTCGGCGATGTCGCCGGCGGCGCTCGCCGCCCTCCTCGAACCGCTCCTCTTGTTCGACGTCCACGACGAACTCGGGGCTGTCGACTTTCCGACCGCGGTGGTCGTCGGCACCCGCGACATGCTGCTCCGCCCCTCCCGCCTCCTCGCCGCGGGCATCCCCGGCGCCACCCTCACGGTGCTCCCGGGCTGCGGGCACATGGTGATGCTCGAGCGGGCCGAGGAGCTCGACGACGTCCTCACCCGCCTCTCCCGTGAGGTGGCCGGGGCGGGCTGAACGGCGCCGCCCCGGCGGGGTCAACCCGGCTTCCAGGTACGATGCGCGGCGTGGCCGCCCCGGGCTCACCTTCGCCGCTCGAACTGCTGGCGGCCGAGGCGAGCGGCTGCACCCGCTGCCCCCTCGCCGAGAAGCGCACGCAGGTGGTGTTCGGGGTGGGTGACCCCGAGGCCGACCTCCTCTTCGTGGGCGAGGGCCCGGGGCACGACGAAGACCTGGCCGGCGAGCCGTTCGTCGGCCGCTCGGGCAAGCTGCTCGACCGTCTCATGGTCGAGGAGCTCGGTTTCGACCGGACCCGCTGCTACATCGCCAACGTCGTGAAGTGCCGGCCCCCCCAGAACCGGGATCCACGGCCCGACGAGATCGAGTCGTGCCGCCCCTACCTCGAGCGCCAGATCGAGCTGATCGACCCGAAGGTGGTGGTGACGCTGGGGAACTTCGCTACACGGCTCCTCCTCGAGTCGAGCGAGGGGATCAAGCGGCTGCGCGGCCGGGCCTATCCGTTCCGCCGCGGCCACCTCGTGCCCACGTACCACCCGGCCGCCGCCCTGCGCTCGGGCGGCGAGGTGATGGCCGAGATGCGGGCCGACCTCGTCCGGGCCAAGCAGCTCCTCGGGACGGGTGCGTGAACCGCACCGGCGCGGCGGGGGCGCCGGCGGACCTCGGGTCGCCGGACTGGTCGGTGGGCGGCACCACCGCCTCCGCCGCCGGCACCCGGGCGCTCGGGGCGGCCCTCGCCTCGTGCGTCCGTCCGGGTGATGTCGTCCTCCTCGTGGGCGACCTCGGGGCGGGCAAGACCACCCTCGCCCAGGGCTTGGCGGCCGGGCTCGGGGTCGCCGGCCCGGTCACGAGCCCGACCTTCACGCTCGTCCGGGAGTACCCCCTCGCCGACGCGCCGGACGGGCTGGCCCGACTGCTGCACGCCGACGTCTACCGGCTCGAGTCGCTGGAGGAGGTGGCCGACCTCGGCCTGGCCGAGCTCGTCGAGGAGGAGGCGGTCCTCCTCGTCGAATGGGGCGACGTCGCCGCGCCGGCCCTCGGTCCGAGCACGCTCACGGTGGTCCTCGCCCGGCCCGGGCCGACCGACGACCCCGGGCCCGCCGACGAGAGGGCGACGCTCACCGAGGACGAGCACCGGTCGGTGACCGTCGAGGGCCGGGGTCCGGACTGGGCCAGCCGCCGGGCCGAGGTGACGGCGGCCGTGGCGGGCGCCGTCGAGGGACGGCCGTGATCCTCCTCGCCGTCGAGAGTGCCACCGAGCTGGTCGGGGCGGCGGTGGCCGACGAGTCGGGGCCCCGCTCGGCGGCCGCCACCACGGGGCGGCGTCGCCACGCCGAGACGCTGGCCCCCACGATCGACTTCGTCTGCCGGCAGGCGGGGGTGGACGTGCGCGACGTGGACCTCGTGGCCGTCGACGTCGGACCGGGGCTGTTCACCGGGCTCCGGGTGGGGGTGGCCACGGCGAAGGCCCTCGGCCAGGGCCTCGGCGTCCCCGTCCTCGGGGTCACGAGCACCGAGATCCTGGCCTACGCGGCGTTCGACGCCGGTTGTCCGACCGACGTGCTCGCCGTGGTCGACGCCCGGCGGGCCGAGGTCTTCTGCGCCCGCTACGGGCGGCCCGGCGCTGACGGCCGGCCGACCGTGCTCGAGCCGCCGAGGGTCCTCCCGCCCGGGGAGCTCGCCCGGGCGGCGCCGGGGTTCCTCGCGGTGGGCGACGGGGCCCTCCGATACGCCGAGCATCTCCTCGGCCGGGACGGGGTCGGCGTGGGCGGGCCTTCGCTCGGCGCGCCGTCGCCCTCGGCCCTCGCCCGGCTGGCCCTGGCCGCCCTGGCCGGCGGGGCCGAGCCGACGCCGGCGGCCGACGTCGAAGCGCTCTACCTGCGGGCGGCCGACGCCCGGGCCAACTTCGTCGAGCGACCGGCGGCGGCCCGGCGGTGACGCTCCTCACCGAGATGGTGCTCCTCCCGATGAAGCGGCGGGACCTGAAGGAGATCATGGCCATCGAGCGCGTGGTCTTCCCCGAGCCCTGGAGTACGAACATCTTCACCTCGGAGCTGGCGCTGCGCCGCGGCCGTTCCTACGTGGTGGCCAAGGTGGGCAAGACCGTGGCCGGCTACCGCGGTCTCATGTTCACCGACGACGAGGCCCACGTCACCACGCTGGCCGTGGCCGAGGAGTTCCAGCGCCAGGGCGTGGCCACCACGCTGATGCTCGACGCCATGCGCACCGCCCTCGCTCACGGCAAGGCGCAGGTCTCGCTGGAAGTGGCGGCCAGCAACGAGCGGGCCCAGGCCCTCTACCGCACGTTCGGCTTCGCCCCGGTCGGCGTGCGCAAGGGCTACTACCCGCTCACCGGCGAGGACGCCTTCGTCATGTGGGCCTATGAGATCGACCGCCCCGAGTACGCCGAGCGACTGGCGACGATCCAGGCCCGGCTGGCCGCCCGCCCGTGACCGGCGTCGACGACAAGACCGGCCCCTCGCTCGTCCTCGGCATCGAGACCTCCTGCGACGAGACGGCGGCCGCCGTCGTCGAGGACGGCCGGATCGTCCGCTCCTCGGTCGTGTCCTCCCAGGTCGACCTGCACGCCCGCTTCGGTGGCGTCGTGCCCGAGCTGGCCGGGCGGGCCCACCTGGCGCTCCTCACCCCGGTTGTGGCCGAGGCTCTCGAGCGGGCCGGCCTCGCCCCCGACGGCGGCCGCCCGCCGGTCGGGGCGGTGGCCGCCACCTACGGTCCGGGGCTGGTCGGGTCGCTCCTGGTGGGCCTCGCCGCCGGTAAGGCCCTGGCCATGGCCTGGCACGTGCCCTTCGTCGGGGTCAATCACCTCGAGGCCCACCTTTTCGCAGCGGGCCTCGAGGCCGAGGTCGAGTACCCGGTCGTGGTCCTCCTCGTCTCGGGCGGCCACACGGTCCTCGTCGAGGAGCGGGGCCCCGGGGACTACCGGGTCCTCGGCCAGACCCTCGACGACGCGGCGGGAGAGGCCTACGACAAGGTGGCCCGCTATCTCGGCCTCGGCTACCCGGGCGGCCCGGCCATCGACCGCATCGCCGCCGAGGGTGACCCGGCGGCCTTCGCCTTCCCCCGGGCCCTCTACCACGAGGGCTTCGACTTCTCGTTCTCGGGCTTGAAGACCTCGGTCGTGCGCACCGTCGAGCGCCACCCCGAGGCGCCGACCGCCGACGTGGCCGCCTCGTTCCAGGAGGCGGTGGTGGACGTCCTCGTGACGAAGGCCCGCCGGGCGCTGGCGGCCACCGGGGCGAAGGGCCTGGCCCTGGCGGGCGGGGTGGCCGCCAACTCGCTCCTCCGGCGTCGGGCGGCCGAGGCCGCGGCGGGCGACGGCGCGGCCGTCTACGTGCCCACGCTGGCCATGTGCACCGACAACGCGGCCATGGTGGCGGCGGCCGGTGCTTACCGCCTCGGGCGGGACGGCCCGACCACGCTCTCACTCGGGGCCGAGCCCAATCTCTCGCTGTCGGGCCGAGCCCGGGCAGCGTGACGATCCCGTGACAATGCCGGGCGTCGCGGGTTCTTGTACCCGTCGGGAGCTGGGCAGCGACCGGGGACCCGGGTGACCATTTCGTGTCGATGCGCCGGACCGCGTTGACTCAGCACTCTCTCAGCAACAAGAGTGCAACCGGAGCATCACCGAGTGGCGACTGGACCCAAGTGGGGTTCGGCTGGGCGATGCAGGTGGGGGTGGGGCAGTGATGAGCCAGATGCCGGAGTCGCAGCGCGTCGCGGGTGCTCACCGGTCGAGGCCGGTCTTCCCGGTCGCCCTGGCCCGGGTGGTGCTCGGGCTCTCGCTGGCCGTGGGCGGGCTCGCCGTCGTGCTGGCGGCGGCCGGGCCGGCCACCACGGCTGGCGCCGCCCCGCCGGCACTGCGCTCAGGGGCGCCGGTGGCGCCGCACCTGGCCGTGCCGTTCCCACAGGTCAAGGCGCCCCTCGGCGCGCCCGCAGGGAACGCGAGCGCCAGCCAGCTCGACCCGCGGAGGACGCTCGGCCCGGTGCCGCAGGTCTCGGTGGGGCCGGCCGCCACCTTCACGGTGAACTCGAGCGCCGACTCCCCGCTCTTGAGCCCGGGCGGCACCACCTGCGCCGACTCCGAGGGCACCCCGCTGTGTTCGCTCCGCGCCGCGGTGCAGGCGGCCAACAACCTGGCCGCGCCGGTGGTGATCGATCTCCCGGCCGGCACCTACGACCTGAGCGACTCGACGCTCGGCTCGCTGACCGTCGCCAATCCCGGCGGTACCTCGATCGTGGGCGCCGGGGCCTCGACCACGACCATCGCCGTGCCGGGTGGTAACCCCTACGGCGTCGTCCAGGTCGTCGACACGGCCGGCGGCGCCGGCGGCACCCTGTGGGCCTCGGGCGTGACACTGACCGGTGGGAGCGCCGGCTCCAGCGACGGCGGGGGGCTGGCCGTCGTCGACCCGAACGACGCGGCGGTCCTCGACGACGTGACGGTGACCGGCAATACGGCGGAGAGCGGCGGCGGGCTCGCCTGCGGGACGAGCGATTACGGCGGGAGTCTCTGGGTCACGGACTCGACGATCACGGGCAACTCGGCCACCGACGACGGTGGCGCCCTCTACGAGTACTGGTGCGGCGTGCAGCTCACGGATGACACCATCACCAACAACACCGCGGCCGACGACGGCGGCGGTGCCCTGTACAACGAATACGGCAACGTGACGATCACCGATGGACTGCTCTCGTCCAACACCGCCGGGACCGCCTCTCAGGCAGGCTACGGCGGGGCCATCTACGACTACTACGCCGACGCCGAGCTCAACGGGGCAACGGTGGACAACAACGTGGCGATGGACGACGGCTGGGGCGGCGGTATCTATCAGTACGACGAGAGTGACCTCACGGTCACTGGCGGCTCGATATCGGGCAACGCCGCCGAAGGGACCAGCTCTGTCGGTGGGGGCATCGCCAGCGACGGCGGGGTCTTGATAGCCCTCCACGGCGTGGCGGTGACCAACAACTCCACCGGTGCCGACAGCTACGGCGACGGCGGCGGCGGCCTCTACCTGTACGAATACACGTACGGGACGGGGGTCACTATCGACGACCACAGCACCTTCTCGGGCAACCAGACGGGAGCGATCGTCGCCTACGGGTATTACGGCGGCGGCGTGATGGACATCTCCGACTCGACGATCTCGGGGAACAGCTCCGACATCGAGTACAGCGCCGGGGCGATCACCGAGTACAGCTACTACTACGCAGGCAACGCGCTCACCCTCACGAACGACGTCGTCGACGGCAACTCGGCGACCGCCGACTACACCGCCGGTGCCATCATGACCTGGACGGAGGAGGAGGGCGGGACGGCCCTCTCGGTACAGGGGAGCACGCTCGACGGCAACACCACGACCGGGGAGTACTCGGGCGGCGCCGTCTTCGCCTGGGCCGAGGAGTACGCCGGCGTCAACGTGGCCCTCGACGACGACACGCTCGACGCCAACAGCGCCAGCGGCTACTTCGCTGGCGGGGCCGGCCTGGCCTGGGCCGAGGAGTATGCCGCCGTCAACGTCTCCATGGACGGTGACACGGTCGACGGCAACGCCTCGACCGGCGCGGAGGGATCCGGGGGGGTCCTCGCCTGGTCCGAGGAGTACTCCAACGCCTCGCTCGACGCCAGCAACTCGACGATGTCGGACAACACCGCACCCGACGATGGGTACGGCGGGGCGATCTACGCCTACGACGAGGACGACTATTCCCCGACCGAGGTCAACCTCACGAACGACGTGCTCTCGGGTAACTCCGTCGGGTCCACGACGTCGGGCGAGGAGGGCTATGGCGGCGCCGTTGCCCTGTACTACTACGGCACGCTCGACGTCACCGACTCGAAGTTGTCCGACAACTCGGCTATCGGGACGTCCGCCTCCGGTGCCTACGGCGGGGCGGTCTACGACGCCAGCTACGAGTCGGCCACCTACACCGGCGACCTCATCACGGGCAACCAGGCCACCGGGACCGGCTCCTGGGGCGGCGCGATCTACAGCGACGACGAGGGAGGTGACGTCGTCAAGCAGTCGACGATCTCCGACAACCGCGCCGAAGCGGGCGGCGGCTTCTACTTCGACTCGGACGGCTACGAGCTGCGGCTCGAGAACTCGACGGTGAGCGGCAACACGGCGGGCAACTCGTCGGCCGCCGGAGCAGGCGGGGGGCTGTTCCTCGATGACACCGAGGTGGACGCGACCAACTCCACCATCGTCAACAACGTGGCGCTCAACACGTCGTCCACCATGGGCGAAGGGGGAGGCATCGCCGACATCGGCGGTGCGGACACGCTCGAATTCACGACGATCTCCGGGAACGCCGCGGGCCTCGGAGGTGGCTACTACGGCGCCAGCAAGGGCGGCGTGGCCAAGGGGAGCATCATCGCCGGCAACACGGCGGTGCTGGCCGACCCGACGGCCTCGGACTGCGACGCCACGAGCACGGCGGCCACGCTGACGTCGTCGGGCAACAACGTCTTCGGGTCGGCCTCGTGCGTGACCGCGCTGTCCCTGGGCGACGTGGTGACGAGCACTGCCGAGCTCGGCCCGCTGAATCTCAACCCGGGCCCCGACGAGGCGACGGCCACGTACCCGACGGCGACCGTGGCCCTCCTCCCGGGCAGCCCGGCCATCGGGAACGGCGGCTCGCTCTGCCCCGCCACCGACCAGCGTGGCGTGGCCCGTCCCACGCACGGCGGCTGTGACTCCGGGGCCTACCAGTACGTGGCGCCGACCTACTGGCTCGTGTCCAAGGACGGCGGGGTATTCGGCTTCGGCCACGGGTTCTTCGGCTCGGTGCCCGGGGTGGGGGTCCACGTGACCAACATCGTGGGCATCGCCGCCAGCCCCGACGGCGGCGGTTACTGGATCGTCGGGAACGACGGTGGCGTCTACGCCTTCGGTGACGCCCGCTTCGCCGGCTCGGTGCCCGGTCTCCAGATCAACGTGACCAACGTCGTGGGCATCGTCCCCACCCCCGACGGGGGCGGCTACTGGATCGTCGGGAACGACGGCGGCGTCTACACCTTCGGCGACGCCGCGTTCGCCGGCTCGGTGCCCGGTCTCCAGATCAACGTGACCAACGTCGTGGGCATCGCCGCCACCCCTGACGGGGGTGGCTACTGGATCGTCGGGAACGACGGCGGCGTCTACACGTTCGGTGACGCCCGGTACTACGGCTCGGTGCCCGGTCTCCAGCTCAACGTGAACAACGTCGTGGGCGTCGTGGCCAACCCCGACGGGAGCGGCTACTGGCTCTTCAGCAACGACGGCGGGGTCTACGGCTTCGGCAGCTCCCGCTACTGGGGCTCGGTGCCGGGCCTCGCGGTCCACGTGAACGACGTCGTCGGCGGGGCGGCGGGCCTGAACGGGCTCGGGTACTGGATGGCCGGGAGGAACGGCGGGGTCTACGCCTTCCCCGACGCCGTCTACCAGGGCTCGATGGTCGGCCAGCCCCTGAACGAGCCCATCGTGGCCATGGCCGCCTTCGTGTCCTGATGCGGCGGGGTCGCCCGCTCACAGGCAGCTGTGCCGTCGGGCCGCCTCCGGGCGGCCCGACGGGCGTCCCCGGGGGCGGGCGGACGTCCCGGGCCCGCCCTGACCGGCGCCCGGTTGCTCCCCCGCACGGCGCCCGCTAGGATTAGCACTCGCAAGGTCAGAGTGCTAGAAGTGCCAAGGAGGCCCCTTCTCATGAAGCTGCACCCCCTGGAAGACCGGATCGTCGTCCGGCCCGGCGAGTCCGAGGAGACCACGGCCTCCGGGCTGGTCATCCCCGATACCGCCAAGGAGAAGCCCCAGCAGGGCGAGGTCCTGGCCGTGGGCCCGGGCCGGCGAGCCGAGCACACGGGCGAGCTCATCCCCCTCGAGGTCAAGGTGGGCGACACCGTCGTCTATTCCAAGTACGGCGGCACCGAGATCACCGTCGACGGCGAGGACCTGCTCATCCTCTCGGGCCGGGACGTCCTGGCCAAGATGTTGAAGAAGTAGGGGCCAACGCCCCGGCCACCGGGCGCCCGCCCGGGGCCCCCCGATCACCTGAGAAGCACCCCACGAGGAGCACGCGTCACCGATGCCCAAGATCCTGAAGTTCGACGAGTCCGCCCGGCACGGGCTGGAGGCCGGCGTCAACAAGCTGGCCGACACCGTGAAGGTCACCCTCGGCCCCCGCGGCCGCAACGTGGTGATCGGCAAGACGTTCGGCCCGCCGACCATCACCAACGACGGCGTGTCGATCGCCCGGGAGATCGAGCTCGAGGACCCGTTCGAGAACATGGGCGCCCAGCTGGTGAAGGAGGTCGCCACCAAGACCAACGACATCGCCGGCGACGGGACGACCACCGCCACCGTGCTCGCCCAGGCCCTCATCCGGGAGGGCCTGCGCAACGTGGCCGCCGGCGCCTCGCCGAGCGCCCTCAAGCGGGGCATGGACAAAGCGGTGGCCACCACGGTCGAGGAGCTCGCCAAGCTCTCGAAGGAGGTCGACTCGAAGACCGAGATCGCCCAGGTGGCGGCGATCTCCGCCGCCGACCAGGCCATCGGCGACGTGCTCTCCGACGCCATCGACAAGGTGGGCAAGGACGGCACGGTGACGGTCGAGGAGTCGAACACCTTCGGCATGGAGCTCGAGCTCACCGAGGGCATGCAGTTCGACAAGGGCTACCTCTCGCCCTACTTCGTGACCGACCCCGAGCGCCAGGAAGCCGTGCTCGACGAGCCGCTGATCCTGTTCTTCAACGGCAAGGTCAGCGCCGTCCACGACCTCGTGCCCGTGCTCGAGAAGGTCATGCAGACGGGCAAGCCGCTCCTCATCGTGGCCGAGGACGTGGAGGGCGAGGCGCTCGCCACGCTCGTGGTCAACAAGATCCGGGGCACGTTCACCTCGGTGGCGGTGAAGGCCCCCGGGTTCGGCGAGCGTCGCAAGGCCATGCTCCAGGACATGGCCATCCTGACCGGGGCCGAGGTCATCTCCGAAGAGATCGGTCTCAAGCTCGAGAACGCCACGCTCGACCTGCTCGGCAAGGCTCGCCGGGTCATCGTGAATAAGGACGACACGACGATCGTCGAGGGCGGGGGGACCGCGGAGGCGGTGAAGGGCCGGGTGGCCCAGCTCAAGCGGGAGATCGACGATACCGACTCGGACTGGGACCGCGAGAAGCTCCAGGAGCGGCTGGCCAAGCTGGCCGGCGGCGTAGCGGTGGTGAAGGTCGGCGCGGCCACCGAGATCGAGCTGAAGGAGAAGAAGCACCGCATCGAAGACGCCCTCTCGGCCACCCGGGCGGCCATCGACGAGGGCATCGTGGCCGGCGGGGGCACCGCCCTCGTGCGGGCCCAGCCGGCGGTCGAGAAGCTGGCGGCCAAGCTCGAGGGCGACGAGGCTACCGGGGCCCGCATAGTGGCCCGGGCCCTCGAGGAGCCGCTCCGCTGGATCGCCTTCAACGCCGGCCTCGAGGGCGCGGTGCTCGTGCGCCAGGTGGCCGCGGAGAAGGGCGCGGTCGGGCTTAACGCCCTCACCGGCCAGCTCGAGGACCTCGTGAAGGCCGGCGTGGTCGACCCGACCAAGGTCACCCGCTCGGCGCTGCAGAACGCGGCCTCGATCGCCTCGCTCCTCCTCACGACCGAGGCCCTCGTGGCCGACAAGCCCGAGAAGCACGACGCCGCGGCGGCCGCCGCGGCAGCCGCCGGCATGGGCGGCATGGGCGGCATGGGCGGCATGATGTGAGAGCACGGCGAACGGGCCGCCTCCCGCGGTCCGACGCCGGTCGGCCGGGCCCACGGGCCCGGCCGAGCCGCGTGGGCGGTCGGGCGCTCGCCGTAGGGTGAGCTGACCCGTGTCCTCATCCGATCCCGCCGTCCCGCCCCAGATCGTCCCGCGCCCACCGACCGCCCGGCCCGGCGGCCCGCCGCCCTGGTCAGGCCTCCCGCCCGGGCGCCGCCGCCACCTCACGCTCGAGGTGGTGCTCGACGCCCTCGACCGCGCCGGTCACGGGGGCGACGCCCCGCCGCCGGGTGAGGCGCCGGCCGAGGTGCTCGACTCGTTCGTCTCGGTCGAGCGAGCGGCCCTCGCCGCGGTCCTCGTGGCACTGTTCGAGGAGCGCGGTGAAGCCCGAGTGGTGCTGACCCGCCGCTCGACGCGCCTGCGGTCGCACCGGGGCGAGGTGAGCTTCCCGGGCGGCCGGGCCGAGCCGGGCGAGGACCCGTGGGCTGCCGCCGTCCGCGAGGCGGCCGAGGAGGTGGGCCTCGACCCGGCCACCGTGACCCGTCACGGCTGGCTGCAACCCGTCGTCACGTTCCAGTCGGGCTCGTTCATCATGCCGGTGGTGGGCGGCCTGCCCGGCCGGCCGGTGCTCGTGGCCAACCCGGCCGAGGTCGACCGGGTCTTCGACGTGGCCCTGACCGACCTCCTGGCCGACGACGTCTTCCACGAGGAGCTGTGGATGCTCCCGGAGAGCGCCGACTCCGATGGCCGGGAGCGGCCGATCTGGTTCTTCGAGGCGGCGGGCGAGCTCGTGTGGGGGGCGACGGCCCGCGTCCTCACGGAGCTGCTCGCTGTCGTCGTCGGGGTCAAGCCCCCGCCCCGCTGACTGCGCCGACGGCCCCGGGCGAACCGAGGCTGCAACAACCGACGAGGGGACGGCCTACGAGGGCGGCTCGGCGTAGTGAGGGAACACCGGGCCGGGCGCGATGGCAACGAAGTTGACCGGCGTGATCGGGAAGCTCACCCCCAGGCAGGAGTACACGGCCCAGGGGATCCTGTTCTCATTCAAGGGGAAATTGATCCCTTGCCCGCTCAGGGTTTGGTAGACGTCGAAGATCTTCGAGACATTGGCGGCGAGCTGGTTGAAGGGGGGTGGGATCAGTCCGAGGGAGAAGTCGATGATGCTGCCGACGTCGATGTCGCCCCCCGGCACCCCGTAACCGCCCCACCAGTCGGTCGAGGCGTCAACGAAGGCCTCCCAGGGTGGAACACAGGGGAGCAGACCGAGCCACGGGTACTCCTGGGTCGTGCTCTCGACGGCAACGGCGTCTTCGTCGTAACTGAACTGGGAATAGCCGACGGCCAGGGCCGCCAGCAGCGGGACGGAGATGGCGGTCACGAGGTATTGGAACTGGGCGCCGTCGACGGTGTCGCCGGCCGAGGCCGACTCGAGCTGGATGCCGGTCCCGCCGTACTCGGAGTCGTCGAAGGGGGTGGGCCGGCTCGCCGTTCCCCCGGCTTCCGTGACCCCCCCGACTGAACCGTCGTCCTGGCTGGTGAAGATCACCGGCGTCGCAGGTATCCCGCTCGCACCGACGACGAAGTCGCTGCTCGCCGGCACGTCGATGCCGGTTTCGTTCGGTGCGACCTTGATCATGGTGCCGGGGTCGAGCGTCAAGGTGTCGCTCGCGTTCACATAGAGGGTGCTCTCGAGCACGAGGGGTAGCGTCGTGTTGTTCCACTCGCCGTAGGCTGAGTTGCCCCCGCTCAGGAACATCCCGGCCATGTTGTCCCCACTGGCTACGTCGTTGGTGATGGTGCCGAAGTTGAGGATGGCGTTTTGCATCGTGTAGGCCGGGTCCCCGGGGGCCACGACCGAGTCGTTCTCCAGGACGGGTGTGGTGTTCACGGTGTTGACGATGGTGATGCCACCACCCTCCACCGTGTCCCCAGTCAGGACAGCATTGGTGACGTAGTCGACGAAGGCGCCACCGTAGGAGCCCCCGCTGCCGGGATTCAGCGTAGTGTTCTCCATCGTGAAGTTTCCGGCCACGGTCGAAGAGTCGTTCACCCAGACGCCCGCTGATCCGGAGAACGTGTCGCCGTTGAGGGTGATCGACTGGTCGGTGGTACCCCAGACGGCGTTCTCCCCGTAGTAGGTGGTGGTGCCGCCGGCGTAGTCCACGTTGGTGTTGTTCACGGTGAGGATGCCGGTCCCGGCCACGCCGAAGCCACCCCAATCGCCCTCGATGGGGGTACCCGACCCGGTGTCGCCTCCGACGGAGTTGTCGTTGACCGAGGTGAACGTCACGCCGTCGGCGTCGAGCTCCCCTTCCACCAGGAAGGAGCAGAGCGAGCCGTCGGGGCAGGGCTGCCCGCCGGCCGGGTAGTTGCCCTTCACCACCGTGCCGGCTGACAGCGTGAGGGTGACGGACGGGAGGATCAGCAGCTGCCCTGCGATCACCATGGAAATCGGGTTCTGCCATGTCCCGCTGTCGACGAGCGTCGACTGGAGAAGCTCGATTTCGGTGTCCGGGCCCGAGGCGGCGTTCCCGGTGATGTCGGCCAGGTCCAGATAGGGGGTACTGATCACGTAGGCGGCACCAAGAGGATCGATGACCTGATTGTTCTCAAGTGTGATCTGCGAGTTGATCTCGTTGTAGATGACGATTTGGCCGCTGGTCACGGTGTTACCTGTCACGACCGGCGACTCCACCCCGACCATCGAGAGAGTGGCGTCCGCGGTCGTCCCAGTGACCGTGATCTGCCCGGGGTCGCCGTCGAAGGTGAGCTGCGCCGAGTCGGAGAAGATGTCATCGGTTAGCGTGACGGGGTCGTCTCCGTTGGTGAAGAGGCTCTGGCACAGGCCGTACTTACAGGTCGCCGCATAGTCGACGGAGGAGCCCCGGAGATCGAGGGTGCCACCCTCGAGCCCGAACCCGTACCAGTCGCCCTCGGCGGGGGAACCCGAGCCGGTCATGCCGCCCACGGAGTTGTCGTTGACCGAGGTGAAGGTGACGCCTGTGGCGTCGAGGGTGCCCTCGACGTCGATCGAGCACGCCGTCTCGTACTGGCAGAACTGGCCACTCGAGGTCGACTTCACCACGGAGCCGCTGGTGAGAATCGTGGTCCCAGTGAGGACGAGCGTGTTCTCGGTTACCATCGGCAGCGACTCGTTCCACGTACCCGTGGCAATCGAGGCGTCGAACTCGATGGCGAGCGTGCCGTTGCCGACGGCCGAATCCCCGGTCACGTTGTCGAAATCGATGTCCGGCGACTGGATGAAGTACGCCATGCCTCCAGGGTCGGTGACGGTGTCGTCCGTGACCGTAGGCATGGTTGTTTGGTCCTCGACCGTGATCGTGCCGTCGGACACCGAGTCGCCAGTGATCACCGGGGAGCCCTCGGTCTGGAAGTTGAGACTGGCATCGGTGGTGGTGTCACTGACGGTAAGGGGGCCCGTGCCGTCTTGCACAACCAGCTGGGAAGAGTTCGAGAAAGTGCCACCGGTGACCGTGATCGACGCACCGCCGTAGCCGAAGAGGCTCTCGCACAGTCCATACGTGCACCCGTCGGCGTAGTCGACCACCGAATTGGAGAGATCGAGGGTGCCCGTCACGCCGAAGCCCAGCCAATCACCTTCACCCGGTGATCCCGAACCTGTGACGCCGCCCACCGAATTGTCATTCAATGAGGTGAAGGTGACACCTGTGGCGTCCAGCGTCCCTGCCACCTTGATCGAGCATGTCACGCCGTTGGCGCACACGAGCCCGGTCCCACCCAGCTTCACGGTGGTGCCTTGGGGCAGCGTGACGGTCCCGCTGATGGTGAGCCCCCGGTAGGCGACGATGGGCAGACTGCCGCTCCAGGTGCCGGTCACGACGGAAGCGTCGAACTCGACGGCGAGCTCTCCGGTGCCGGTGGCCGTGTCGCCCGTCACCTGGTCGAGCACGATGGCCTGCGACTCGATGTAGTAGGCGATGCCTCCCGGATTCGTGACCACGTCGTTTTCGATCGTCGGCACGCTGTGACACGTGATGTTGATGTTGCCGTCCGTGACACTGTCGCCGGTCAGGACGGGCGCGTCGACACCCTGCAACGTGATGCTGCCCGACGTTCTTGTGCCGCTGATCGTGATCGGTCCGGTGTCGTCCTGGGCGATGAGCTGGGCCGAGTTCACGAACGAGTCGTTCGTGAAGGTGATCGACGGACCGCCGTAGCCGAACAGGCTGTCGCAGGTGCCGTATTGGCAGAACGCGGCGTAGTCCACGGTGGTGTTCGAGAGACTGAGCGTGCCGGCCACCCCGAAACCTCGCCAGTCGCCCTCGGCTGGGCTACCGGTACCGGTGGGACCGCCCACAGAATTGTCGTTGATCGAGGTGAAGGTGGCACCCGTGGCGTTGAGTGTGCCCATAGTGTCGATGGCGCAGGCAATCCCGTCCTCGCAGATCTGACCGCTCCCACTGGCCTTCACGACGGTGCCGTTGTTCAGGTTCAGGACGACGCCAGCGGCGACCTCGGCGAAATTCTGGATCACATAGGTGCTGGCGATCAGGTCGCTCCAGGTGGTGCTCGTCGTGATGTCACCGGTCACGGTGATCGTCGCGAGAGGCGTGACCGGGGCCACGTCGACGAGCAGCGTGGCCGAGGTCACGCCGTGGTTAGCCGAGGTGGCGGTGACCGTGAACGTGTAGCCCACCGGCTGGGAGCCGACATTAGCTGGGAGCTTCACCGTCACAGAACCGGTCCCGGCGCAGGGCACCTTCTTCGGGAGGCCGGCCACGGCCGGGCTTACCGAGAAGGCACAACTCGTCGCGAGGACGGTCGCGGTCAAGATGACCTTGCCGCCCGTGTGGGCCACGACGCCGGGAGACGAAGTGAACGACGTGACGGGTACGCCGACCGGGGCCGCCTGGGTCACGGTTCCCGTGGCGGTTGCACTCTTCTTGCCCTGCTTCGCCACCACTTTGAACGTGAGGGTACGGGCGGTCGACCCGGGATTGGCCGGGACGTTCACCGTGGTCATCGTGGTCCCCGAACTACACGAGAGACTGACCGGGAGTCCGGCTATCGCCGGGGTTACGGAGAACGTGCAGGTGGTGGCGTTGGTGGAGGTGGCGGTCAGCGTCACCTGTCCGCCTGTGGCCGGCAGCGACGTCGGGGAGGCGGAGAGACTGACGGTCGGACCCCCTCCCTGAGGGAGGATCCGGCTGGGGATGACCACCTCTAGCCCCCGATCGGACGTCCGGGGTCGGCGCTGCGGCGTCGTCACGACGAGGAAGCGACGTGACCGCACGGACTCGTCCCGCGAAGGACCCGGTGGGCGAGGGCCCAGTCGAGTCATCGCCGACCGCGAGGCGGACGCGGCCAAGGACACGCTGGCGCTCGGCGCCGCGGCCGCCGACCCTGACAAGGGAAGGATCGTGCCGGCCGCCACGAACCACAAGATGAGGGCCGACAACCAGAGAAGAGCGGCTCCCGCCCGCCAGCGCTTCACTCCACCACACTCTTCCTTCCGAGCGCCGCAGTCAACCTGCTTCGGCCGTTGACGAATGTTGTTGCGCTCGGTGTGATTGAAGAGCCCCGGCCCTCCTGATCGGCGCGTCTCCGTGGCCAATAGGGACGAGGGAACGGCCGCTCCGCGGAGCCGAGTCCGATCGCTGGCCGACCCCGTGGTTCGCGCCGAGCGGCAGTTGTTCGCCACCAGCTACTGGTCGGGTCGAGCGAGCGGGCCGAGTCGGTGAAGCGGGGTCCCCGGCTGTGCTTATGGGCCGCCCCTAAGGAGAACGTCGACGGCGGTTGCGTGCTCGTCGTGGCGCGCCGCGCTTAAGACGGGTGATGCCGGCAGCCGGTGGCGGATTCGGCGCGGCGACGACCTCGACGCCTTCTGCGCCGCACTCCTCGACCTCATCGCCGGCCCCCCGGTGCAGAGCGGTGCCGTGACCGCGACCCGGGGTCGCCCGAACTAATTGCGCGACCTCGAGTTACCGCGGCGTCACGGGAGCGGTCGGCTCCTCGGGTAGTCCCCCGTGCCCCGGGGTGCCCGCCACCTCGACGGCGCACCCCGGTGCCGGCGGCGAGTGGACCTGGTGTCTTCGCCACCGGCACCGGGCAGGCGGCCCAGCTACACCGCCACGTTCACGAAGGTGACCGCCACGTTGTAGGACACGGCGGTCGGGCTCGACGGCTCGGGGGCGAAGGTGACGAGACCGGCCCCGCTGCAGGGCAGTGGGATGTTGGTCGGGATGGTCTTCGTCACCCCGTAGTGCGTGAAGCGGACCGTACCTTTGGCCGACGCGGGGACCGGGGCGAAGTAGGCCACGATGCCGTGGGCCGCGGTACCCGTGTAGCCGGCCGGGTTCGGGATGGCGGTCGGCGAGAGCACCGTGAAGGTCTGACCGCCGAGGGCCCGCCCGGTGAGACCCTCCGGACCGGGGCAGACCACCTGGACGACGGCGTCGGAGGACTGGCCGTTCACCAAGCCGATGAAGAACTGGTGGGGCCCGATCTTGCCGTTGCCGAAGCCGGCCGAGGCCGGGAGGGCGGCGACGAGCACCGAACCGACCGCGACGGCCGCGCCGGCGGCGAGACGAAGGGCGCGCGAGGACATGGGACACCTCCTGACGGAGCCCGGGGAGCTCCGGACGACGACACGGGACTATCCACTGCTGACAGGCGACTGCGGGATTACCACTACTTCTAACGTCGCTCGTCCCGCGGCGTTACGGCCGGTGCGGGTTTGAATCGGCGGCCGTGCTCGGCTAACCAAGTCGGGTGGATCCACGGGAGGCGCTGAGCCGTACGGACGGCACGCCGCTGGCCGGCACCGGCGTGCCCCTCGGGGCGGCCCTCCGCCGGCTGGCCGAGGCCGACCCGGGCCGCCCGGCCGTCACCGTCTACGGGCCCGACGGTGTCGTCGAGTCGGTCACCCGACGAGAGCTCGAGGAGCACACCAACCGGCTGGCCCGCTGGTTCGAGGCCGCTGGGGTAGGCGAGGGGGACCTCGTCACGATCGGCCTGCCCAACTCGGTGGCCTTCGTCGAGGCGGCGCTCGCCGCCGCCAAGCTCGGGGCGGTGCCCCAACCGGTCTCCCACCGGCTGCCCGAGCCCGAGCGGCAGGAGATCATCGAGCTCGCCGACCCGGCGCTCGTGGTGGGGGGCCCGCCGCCGCCCGGCGGCCGACGGCACCTGGCCGAGGGCTTCGTGCCGCCGGCCGACCTCTCGGGCGACCCCCTGCCCGACCGGGTGTCGCCGCAGCGCCTGGCGGTCACCTCCGGGGGTTCGACCGGGCGGCCGAAGCTCATCATGTCGGGCCGGCGGGGCGAGCTCTCGGGCGCCGACGTCGTCCTCATGGGCACCGACGGGACGATGGTGGTCCCCGGCCCGCTGTACCACAACGCCCCGGTCTCGAACACCCTCGACGGGGTGTGCGCCGGCAACCACGTGGTGCTCTCACCCCGCTTCGACGCCGAGACCACCCTCGCCGCGGTCGAGCGCTTCTCGGCCCACTGGGCCCTCCTCGTGCCGACGATGATGCTGCGCATCTGGCGGCTCCCCGACGAGGTGAAGGCCCGTTACGACCTCTCCAGCCTGAGCACCGTCTGGCACATGGGCGCGCCGTGCCCGGCGTGGCTGAAGGAGGTTTGGCTCCACTGGCTCGGCCCTGAAAAGGTGTGGGAGATGTACACGGCCACCGAGGCCCAGGCGGGCACGGCCATCCGCGGCGACGAGTGGCTCGAGCACCCCGGCTCGGTCGGCCGCCTCCTGTTCGGGGAGATGAAGGTGGTCGACCCCGAGACGGGCCAGGACCTGCCGGCCGGCACGGTTGGCGAGCTCTACCTGCGCCCGGCCCCGGGGGCGCCGCCCCCCTACGCCTACCGGGGCGCCGAGGCCCCTTCCCTGCCCGGCGGTTGGGAGTCGCTCGGCGACATGGGCTCGTTCGACGCCGAGGGCTATCTGTTCCTCGCCGACCGGCGGGCCGACATGATCCTCGTCGGCGGGGCCAACGTGTACCCGGCGGAGGTGGAGGCGGCGGTCCTCGCCCACGACGGCGTGGCCTCGTGCGCGGTCATCGGCCTGCCCGACGAGGACCTTGGCAGTCGGGTCCACGCCATCGTCCAGCTCGCCCCGGGGGCCGAGGTGGACGAGGAGGAGCTGCTCTCGTTCGTGGGCGACCGGCTCGTGCGAACCAAGGTGCCCCGCTCGGTCGAGTTCGTGGACTGGCCGGTGCGTGACGACGCCGGCAAGGTGCGGCGGAGCGCGCTGCGGGCGGAGCGGAGCGGAGGTGCCGCGTGAAGTTCGGCGTCCACCTCGGACCGCAGTTCCTCACCATCGAGGAGCTGCGCCACGGCTGGCACCAGACCGAGCAGCTCGGCTTCGACTGGTTGAGCGTCTGGGACCACTTCTACCCGGCTGCCCCGCCCTTCGACGGGCCGAACTTCGAGGGGCTGGCCTGTCAGGCGGCCATGGCCGTCGAGACCAGCAAGGTGCGGCTGGGCTGCCTCGTCTACTGCGCCGGTTACCGCCACCCGGCGGTGCTCGCCAAGGCGGCCACGACGATCGACCACCTCTCGGGGGGACGCCTCGAGCTCGGGCTCGGGGCCGGCTGGCACCAGATGGAGTTCGAGGCCTACGGGCTCCCCTTCGAGCCGCCGGGCGTACGGCTGCGCCGTCTGGCCGAGTCCGTCGAGGTGGTGCGGCTCCTCTTCACCGAGGAGACCGCCGACTACGACGGCGAGTTCTACACGCTGCGCCAGGCCCGCAACACCCCGAAGCCCCTGCAGCCCCACCCGCGGATCTGGGTCGGCGCCCGCGGCCCCAAGGCCCTCGCCCTCGCCGGGCGCCTCGGCGACGGCTGGAACGTGGCCTACGTGAGCGCGGCGGAGTTCGCGAAGAGCGCGGCAACGGTACGGGAGCACGCCGGCAGCCGCCCGTTCGTGACGGGGGTCAACGTCGGGCTCGTGGGCGACGTGGCCGCCGAGGACAAGGAGCGGTTCCTCCGCGAGCGCTTCGGGGCGGCCGCCCCGGTGGCCGAGGCCACGCTCAGCGGCTCCTCCGCCGAGGTGATCGACCAGGTGGCCCGCTATGCCGAGGCCGGCGCCGACTGGCTGGTCGTGGCGCTGCGGGTGCCCCTCGAGCCCGAGGTCCTCGAGCGCTTCGCCACCGAGGTGATCCCGGCCTTCCGCTGACCGTTTGGCGGCGACCCGGGTCTGAGCACCCTCACCAGGGCGCGCCGGCCCGCACGGTGGTCGTGTCGCGGCCCGAGCGCAGCACCCGGCCGGGACGCTCGCCGGTGAACTCTCCGGCCGTCACGACCTCGGTGCCGCCCACGAGCACGTGCTCGATGCCCCGGGCCCCGGCGTAGAGGCGGGGCTGTCCGGCCGGCAGGTCGCTCCGGGTGTGCTCGGTGCCGGGCCCGACGGTCTCCGGGTCGAACACGACGACGTCCGCGGCGTAACCCTCGACCAGCCGGCCCCGGTCCTTCAGCCCGTAGAGCCGGGCCGGCCGGTCGGCCAGCAGGGCGACCGCCTCCTCCCAGCTGATGAGGCCGCGCTTTCGCACCGCTCCCTCGAGGAAGGCCGTCGAATAGACCGCCCCGACGAGGAGGTCGAGGTGGGCCCCGGCGTCGGAGCCGCCGAGCACCGCCCGGGGGTGGCGCCACACCTCGCGGCCGGCGACCCAGTCGCCGTCGGACTCGGGGGTGGGCGCCCGCAGCCCGGTCCGGAGCCGGTCGGCGACGACGATGTCGACGAGCGTGTCGAAGGGTGAGCGGCCCTGTTCGGCCGCGACGTCGCCCACCTTGCGCCCCTCGAAGGGCGCGGCGGCCGGCGTGAAGGTCTCCTCGACCGTGAGCTCGGGCCAGTTGGCCACCCGGGCCCGCAGGATCCCCGCCCCGTCGGAGGCCGCCCCCTCCTCGAGCCGGCGACGCACCTCGGGGTCGGCCAGGCCGGCCAGGATCTCGTCCTCGTCCTGGGAGAGGAACTCCCGCCACCCGGGCAGGCCCTCGAGGAGCGACCCGCCGGCGAACGTGATGCGCACCGGCATGACCTGCATGAGGGTGAGGGCCACGACCGTGGCCCCTCGCTCCGCCGCCACGTCGGAGGCGTGCAGCTGGTGCTCGATGCGGCCGGGGACGTAGGCCGGCACGCCGAGGACGTTCCAGTTGAGCGGCCGGTCGGCTTTGGCCGACAGACTGGCCATCAGGTCCTCCTCCTCGGGGCTGAAGCCGGTGAGGCAACCCTGGAGGATCATCTCGAGCGTGGTGCCGGGGTGGTCGGCCAACGCCGCGGCGAGCGACTCGAGCTCGGTGCGGGAGGCCGAACGGGACGGCACGGGTTCCATGTCCCCGTCGTGGTGGGTGTGCACCGTCGAGGTCGAGAGACCGAGGCCCCCCTCGCCGAGGGCCCGCTGGAGGGCGGCGACCATGGCCGCCACCTCGTCTCCGGTGGCCTCCCGCCGCACCGCGTCATCGCCCATGACCGAACGGCGGATGGTCGAGTGGCCGACGAGGAAGCCGGCGTTCACCCCGAGTCGCCCCTCCAGCCGAGCGAGGAAGTCGCCGAAGCTCCGCCACTCCCAGTCGAGGCCGGCCTCGAGGGCCCGCTTCGACATGCCCTCGACCTTGGCCATCATCCGCGTGAGGTAGACGGCGTCGTCGGGGCCGGCCGGGGCGAGTGAGAAGCCGCAATTGCCGCCGATGACCGTGGTCACGCCGTGGAGGGGAGAGGGGCTGGCGTCGCCGTCCCAGAGCAGCTGGGCGTCGTAGTGGGTGTGCAGGTCGACGAAGCCCGGGGCCACGCAGAGGCCGTCGGCGACGAGGGTCCGGGCGGCCGGCTCGTCCACCTCGCCCACCGTCGTCACCCGGCCGTCGGCCACGCCGACGTCCGCCGGCCGGGCGGGGGCCCCGGTGCCGTCGAGCACGGTCCCGCCGCGGATCACGAGGTCGAGCACGGGCCCACCCCCTTCAGTCGATGGTCGGGAGGTCCAGGCGGTAGAGGCGGGCGGCGTTGCCTCCGAGGACCTTGGCCCGCCCCTCGGGCGAGAGGGCCGCGGTGTTGGCCATGGCCACCTCGACCGGGTCGGGGAAGAGGCACGTCGGGTGGGGGAAGTCGGTGGCGAACATGAGGTTGTCCTCACCGATCCAGTGGCCGAAGCCCCCTGGCGTGAGCGGCTCGAACCAGAACGTCATCGTGAAGTTCCGCTTGACGTAGGCCGACGGCATCATCGAGAGCTCGGCCAGCCGCTCCGGGGCGTTCTCCTGCATCTCGAAGTCGATGGCCAGGAGGGCGAAGGGGACCCAGCCGGCCCCGCTCTCGACCGAGACGAACTGCAGCGCCGGGAACCGGTCGAGCAGCCCCGAGCAGCAGATGTTCGAGACCACCCGGGCATTGTTCTGGAACAGGAGGGCGCTGCCGACGGCCACCGCCACGTCGCGGTCCTGGGAGGGCCAGGCGAAGTCGCCGAAGAAGGCCATCGTGGTGGCGCTCGCCCCGATGTGGAAGTGCACGGGCAGCGCGAGGTCGCTCACCACCTCCCAGAGGGGGTCCCAGTCCGGGCTGGCCAGGTCGGGGCCGCCCTGGTCCTGAGGGTCCATCGTCATGTTGACCCCCCGCAGCCCCATGTCGTGGCCCCGGAGCGTCTCGCGTACCGAGGCCCCCACGTCCCAGGCCGGCAGGACGGCCATTGAGAGGAGGCGCTCCTTCGTGTCGCGCTGCAGCTCGGCCCCGAAGTCGTTGTAGAGCTGCAGGCAAGCGAGTCGGAGCTCGGGGTCGTTGACCGTGTTCGAGAGGATGTCGCCGCCGAAGCCCACCGTGTTCGGGAACACCACCTGGACGGCGATGCCCTGGTCGTCCATGAGCTCGAGGCGGGCCACCGGGTCGTAGGCCGCGGCGTGCATGGCCTCGATCGGCCACTCGAGGCAGGCCTCGGCCGGCGGGCCCTTCGACCCGTCGATGGCCACCACGCCGCCGCCCGTGGCCCGGGCGAGCACCGACCCGTCGACCACCCAGGTGGGGATGCCGTCCTGGTCGACGACCTTCGGCACGCGCTCTTTGATCTCGGGCGGGGCCCGACTGGTCCACAGGTCGTGGACTTCGGTCAGGTGGGTGTCGGCGTCGACCACGACGGGCCGGGCCGCGGCCTCGGTCGCCCCGCTCACGACCGCAACCCCGGGAGCACCTCGGCGGCCAGGGCGGCGTGGGACTCGCCCCACCCCTCGGGCCGGTTGGCGTCGCGCCCCTCGACGAGCACCAGGTGGTCGAGGCCGAGGGCCACGAGCTCCTTCAGCCGGGCCAGGCACTCGGCGGGCGTCCCCACCACCCCGAAGCGGTCCACGAAGTCCTCGTCGAGGTGGTTCACGTGGCGGCCCCAGCCCCGGCCGTAGTTGCGGTCGTAGTCGGCGGTCACCGCATCGACCACCAACTTGTCCTCGGGCGTGAGGAGCTCGGCCGTGCCGCCGGGCAGCCCCGAGAAGCGGGCGTAGACCCCGAGGCAGGCCCGGGCGAGGTCGCGGGCGGTGGCCCGGTCGTCGTGGGCCGCCACGACGAGGTAGGCCCCGAGGGCGAGCGGGGTGGTCACGCCGGCCGCCTCCCGGGCGGCCCGGGCCACCTCGAGGGCCCAGGCCACCCGCTCGGGCTCGGCGCCCATGTTGACGGTGAGGCGCTCGGCGAAGCAGGCCCCGTAGCCGATCATCTTCGGCCCGGTGGCCGCCACGTCGACGGGGACCTTCGGGAGGCCGCTCGCCGCGATCCACGGAATCTCGCTCGGGAAGCCCCCCGTCTCGACCACCTCGCCGCGCAGGTAGCCCTGGACCCGGTCGGTGTAGTCGACGAACTCCTTCACCGAGACCGGCGGGAGCCCGATATAGGCGAGCGCCGAGTCGCCCCGGCCGAGCCCGAGCACCGCCCGGCCGCCCGACTCCACCTGGACTGTGGCGATGGCTGCCGCCGTCACCGCCGGGTGCCTCGTCCCCGGGTTCGTGACCCCGACCATCAGCCGCAGCCGCTCGGTGGCCCGGGCCACGACGGCGAGGCCGCAGTACGGGTCGGCCGACAGGTGCTGGGTGTCGCCGAAGCTCACCCCGTCGAACCCGGCCCGCTCGGCCTCGATCCCGTCGGCCAGGCCGAAGCCCGGCCGGTTGACCGACGCCGTCCACACCTCCGTCACGTCACTCCCTCCGTCTGCCCCCGCTAGGGGAGCATCCCGTCTTCGATGAGGTACTGCCGCTGGATCCAGTGCCGCCCGGCCTCGACGCTGCCGCCGTCGATCGTGAGCGTGGTCCCGGTGACGTAGGCCGCACCGGGGCCGGCCAGGTAGAGCGCACCTTCGGCGATCTCCTCGGGCAGCCCGGCCCGGCCGATGGGGCTGAACGACGGCGCCCGGCTCTGGAAGACCGGCGTCTCGATCACGAAGCGCGACATCTCGGTGAGGATGAAACCCGGGGCGATCTCGTTGACCGTGATCTTGTGGTCGGCGAGGGACATGGCCGAGGTCTTGGTCAGGTGTCGCATGGCGGCCTTGGACACCGCGTAGTGGGCGAAGTCGCCGTAGGCGATGGACCCGTCGACCGAGCCGATGTTGATGATGCGCCCCTCGATGCCCTGGTCGACCATGTGGCGCCCCACGACCTGGCTGCAGATGAAGGCGGAGTTGAGGTTCACCCGCATGATGTCGTCCCAGGCTTCCTCTGGGATGTCGAGGAAGCGGTAGAACCCGTTGAAGATCCCGACGTTGTTGACGAGGATGTCGACCGGCCCGAGCCCGTCGACCGTCTCGGCCAGGGCGGCGGTCACCGCGGCGCGGTCCGACACGTCGCAGTGGACGGTCGCCACCTCGCCGCCCGCGCCCTTGATGTCGGCCGCCGCCTCGGCCGCCGCTTCGTCGTTGATGTCCCAGATCGCCACCTTGGCGCCCTCGTCGGCGAAGCGGCGGGCGATCCCCTTGCCGATCCCCAGCGCTCCCCCGGTGACGATGGCGGTCTTCCCACTCAGCACGGGCATCTCGTCGGTTTCCTTTCTCTCTTGCCTTCGGTCAGGACCGGCGCCGACGGCGGCGGCCGCTCACGTGTCGCCGCCGCTCACTGCTTGAAGAACGTCGCCGTCTGGTCCTTGGCCTTCCGGCTCCGCAGGCCGAAGGCCTCGATCGGCTCGAGGTCGGCCGGCGGCTCGACCCGCTCGACCCGGGCCATCGCCCGCTCGACCGCCGGGGCCAACCGCTCGGCCCGGGCCGCCTGCGCCGCCTCGTCCCGCTCGGCGAAGTCCGGCAGCACGTGGCGGCCGAAGAGCTCGAGGGCCGTGCAGATGTCGTCGTGGCGGTTCCGCCCGGCCTGGGGCATGAGGATGACCTGGTCGACGCCGGCGTCCTCGTAGACCCGGTAGCGGCGGCGCAGGCCGTCGGGATCGCTGAACGGCGTGAGGTCGCCCCATCCCTCGTCGCCCGGCTGGTAGTTCGTCTCGAAGGTCGACCACAGGTTGGAGACCCCGGGCACGTGGCGCCCGGACCCGTAGTAGTAGTCGAGGCCGAAGCCGAAGAAGTCGAGGCCCGCCTTGAACCGCTCCCTCGCCGCGTCGGCGTCGTCGGCGCAGCCGAAGCCGGTGACCATGGCCACCCGGGGGTTCACGGCCCGGCCCAGGGGCGTGCAGCGCTCCTCGAAGATGGCGTAGTAGTCGCGCACCCACTCCTCGGCTTCGAGCGGGCTCACGAAGCTGAACGTGAGGGCCCCGACGCCGAGCTCGGCCGCCCGGGCGATGGTCTGGCGCTTGGAGCAGGCCGTCCACATGGGCGGGTGAGGCCGCTGGACCGGTTTCGGCACCACGTTCCTCGCCGGCATCGAGAAGTAGGTGCCCTCGTGGCCGGGGTAGGGGGTGGTGGAGAGCATCTTGGCCACCTCGCGGGCCGCCTCGTCCTGCATGGGCTCCTTGTCGTGGGGGTCGAAGCCGAAGCCGAGGATCTCGGTGGCCGAGCTCGACGAGCCGATGCCCCACTCCACCCGGCCCCGGCTCACGAGGTCCAAGGTGGCCAGCATCTCGGCCACCCGGGCCGGGTGGTTGTAGGCGGGCGGCATGAGCCGGATGCCGTGGCCGATGCGGATCCGCTCGGTCCGGGCGGCCACCGCGGCGAGGAACACCTCGGGCGCCGACGAGTGGCTGTACTCCTCCAAGAAGTGGTGCTCGGTGGCCCAGAGGCAGTGGAACCCGAGACGGTCGGCCAACTCGGCCTGCTCGAGGGCCTCGGCCACGAGCTGCTCCTCGTCGCCCTCGTGCCAGGGACGTGGCAGCTGCAGCTCGAAGAACACACCGAATCTCACTGACCGGCTCCTTTCGCGACGGATGAGGCGGCGGCCGGCGCGCCGCCGGCGCCGTTCCCCTCGGGCCCGGGCCAGCCGTCCCGGAGGACGAACTTCTGCACCTTGCCCGACGGCGTGTGGGGCAGGGCCTCGACGAAGCGGACGTGCTCGGGCACCTTGTAGTTGGCCAGGCGTTCCTTGCAGAAGGCCACGATGTCGTCGGCCCGGAGGTCGGCCCCGGGGGCGGCGACCACGAAGGCCGCGCCGACCTCGCCGTAGAGGTCGTCGGAGACGCCGATCACGGCCACCTCGGCCACCGCCGAGTGCTCGGCCAGGAGGGCCTCGACCTCGGCCGGGTAGACGTTGGCCCCGCCCCGCTTGTAGGCGTCGGTCCGGCGGCCGACGATCGTGAAGTAGCCCCGCTCGTCCATGGTGGCGAGGTCGCCGGTGTCGAGCCAGCCGTCGACGATGGTCTCGGCGGTGGCCCGCTCGTTCCCGAGGTAGCCGGCCATGACGTTGCCGCCGCGCACCCAGACGACGCCCACCTCGCCCGGGGGCACCGGCCGGCCGGTCTCGGCGTCGCGCAGCTCGACCTCGTTGTCGGGGGCCGCCCGGCCCACAGTGGAGATCACGTCCGAGTCGGGTGCCCCGAGGTCGGTCCACGTGGTGCAGATGACCGCCTCGGTGAGGCCGTAGGAGGAGACGAGGGCGGCGTGGGGCATCTTCTCGTGGATGCGGGCCACGAGGCCTTCGGCGGTGGTCGAGCCGCCGATCTGGATCCGGCGGATGCCCGAGAGGTCAGCCTCCTGTGCGTCGGGGTGGCGCAGGGCCATCTCGTAGTGGGTGGGCACGCCCTGGAGGTGCGTGCAGCCGTAGGCCACGAGGTCGTGCACGAACTGGCCCGCCTCGAAGGAGTCCTCGAGCACGATGGCCGAGCCGCAGAGGAGGGGCACGAGGGCGTTCATCGTGCAGCCGAACGTCCAGAAGAACGGGGAGGCCAGGATGGAACGGTCACCTGGCCCGAGACCCAGGTGGTCGGCCCACACCTGGAGGTGCTCGACGATGCTCCGGTGCGTGAGCATCGCCCCCTTCGGCGTGCCGGTCGTCCCCGAGGTGTAGATGACGAGGGCCACGTCGTCGCCGGCCACCTCGGCCGACGGGGCCCCGCCACCGGCGCCCAGCCGCTCGACCTCGGGCCAGGCGGTCACGCCCCGGGGCCACGGGCGTTGGCCGAGACCGATGACCTGCCGCAGGGCCGGGAAGCGGGCGCTCCGCCAGCCCCCCGGGTCGGCCTCGGCGAGCTCGGGCACGAGCGACTCGAGGAGCGGCCCGCTCTCGTGGCCGAGCACGGCGTCGCCGATGACGAGCGTGCTCATCTCGGAGCCCGTCATGATCGGGTCGAGCTCGCGCTCACGGAAGGTGGTGTTGAGGGGCACGAGCCAGGCCCCGAGCGAGGTCACCGCGTACTCGATCTGCAGCCAGTCGAAGCCGTTGCCGAGGAAGAGGCCCACCCGGTCGCCCGGGCCTACGCCGAGGGCGGCCAGGCCGGCCGCGAGGACCGCCACCCGGTCACCGAGGTCGGCAAAGGTCTGGGTGGCGCCGCCGTAGAACATCCACGGCGTCGGGCCGAAGCGCACCACCGCCCGGGCGAGGGCCGCCGGGATCGTCGGCCGGGCGGGGCCCTCGGCCCCCGGCGACGGATCGGTCCGGTCGGTCACGCTCCGCTCCCTGTCCACGCACCGTGGTCGTGCGCCGACCAACGAGACGATAGGCCTGCCGGCCGGAGCGGCGCCTGCGCCGGGGGGGTCGAGGCGCCGCTCCGGCCGGGGCTCACGACGAGACGTGCACGCAGACCGGCGCGAGGCCGTACGGCGTCGTGAACTTCTTGTTCTGGATCCGCATCCAGTACCAGCAGTCGATCGGGTTGGGCACGCCCTTCTTGAAGGTGAGAGGCGGAGCCATCCCACCGAGGGTGTCGCCGTGGAGGTCGTAGAGGCCCGCCTTCAGCTGCGCCGCGGTGGCCTTGCCACCCGAGCCGAGGTGGCCCGCCTTGGCCGCGTCGCTGATCAGAAGTCCCGATGCCCAGGCCTGGGTCACGAGCTCGCTGAAGTTCGGGTTCTTGAGGAGCGCCGGCTGGTACTTCTCGAGCGCCGAGTGCAGCGTCTCGGTGGCCGGGGTGTCGGTCACCCAGAACGGGATGTTCGGCTCAGAGCCCACGAGGCTCGTCTGGAGGCCCGGGGTCTTGGTCATCGAGATGGAGATCGCACCGTCGAGGGCCACGTAGTAGGGCTTGTAACCCTGCTGGTTGCAGCTGCTCGCCACCGATTCCACGATCGACACGGCGTCGGCCACGATGAGGGCCTGGACCTTGGCCTGCTCGGCCGCGAGGCACGGCGCCGTGAAGTTCGGGGACGAGGCCGAGATGGAGGTCACGTAGCTGAGTGGCATGTTCTCCTTGGCCGCCGCCGCCTTGAGCGGGGCCACGGCCTCCTGGCACGTCACCGCCTCGGCGCAGTAGAGCTCACCCAGGCTCTTCGCCCCCGCCTTCTTGGCCGCGGCGACGAAGTTGGTGAAGTAGGCGTCGAGCGTCTCACCGACCGCGAAGAAGTCGGGGTTCGTCGTGAACGTCTCGCTCGACGTGTTCCCGCCGACCACCGGGATCCCGGCCTGTTGGACGATCGAGGCCCAGACGTTGTCGCTCGAGGTGACGTCGACGATGGCGATGACGTGGTCGCTGACCAGCGTCTCGGCTTCGGCGGTGGCCGTCCCGTCGCTCATATGGGGATCCTCGTAGATGACGTTCACGTGCTCACCGTCGAGGCCGCCGTGGGCGTTGACGTAGGAGGCCCAGGCCTCCATCGTCGGCTGGGTGACGCTGTCGCTCGACGACAGCGTGCCGTCGTTGCAGTCGCAGATGAAGCCGATGTTGACCGTGCCGCTGGCCGCGGCCGGCTGGACCTCGGTCACCGCGACGAGTACCGGGCAGACCACGAACACCGCGGCCGCCGTGGCGAGCAAGCAAGACCAGATACGCCTCATCTCCAGATACCCCCCTGTTGTGTGCGCCCCGTCGGGGCTGTCTCGTCGAGGTCGGTAGTACCGGCCGCCGTGGGTCACGCCGGCCGGTCCCACCGTTTTTAACCTCGTTAATATTAAGCGTTTAACATTTCCTTTCGAGAGTGTCAACTCTCGCGACACGAGGTGACGATGGCGCCACGATGCCGTTGACCCCTCCTGGGCTGGGCTGTTAAACCAGGTTAAAAATTTTGGGTCTGGCGCCGTCCGGACCCGGGGAGACGGCGATGGCGGTCTTGGAGGACCTGGAGGTCGTGGCCGAGGGTCTGGCCTACCCCGAGGGACCAGTGGCTATGGACGACGGGAGCGTGCTCCTGGTCGAGATCCGGCGGGGCACACTCAGCCGGGTCGACCCTGACGGCTCGGTCGAGGTGGTGGCGGAGTGCGGTGACGGCCCCGACGGGGCGGCCATCGGCCCCGACGGGGCCTGCTACCTGGCCAACGGCGGCGGGCTGTGGCCCAACCGCACCGGCCCGGGGCGCATCCAACGGGCGGACCTGGTCACGGGCCGGGTGGAGGACCTGTATGCGAGCTGTGCCGGCCGGCCGCTCCATGCCCCGAACGACCTGGTCTTCGACGCGGCCGGCGGGATGTGGTTCACCGACACCGGCCACGGCGACGGGCGCACGATGGACTTCGGGTCGGTCTTCTACGCCCTGCCGGACGGCTCGTCGATCACCGAGGTCATCACGCCGACGACGCAGGCCAACGGCATCGGGCTCAGCCCCGACGGTGCCGTTCTCTACTACAGCGAGACCCAGCTGGCCCGGGTGCACCGCCGGACCGTGGTGGCCCCGGGTCGCCTGGCCCCGATCGAGCCGATCAGCTCGGGCACCATCGTCCTCGGGCGGGTGCCGACGTTCGACTCCCTCCTCGTCGGGCTGCCCGGTTACGCCGAGCTGGACTCGCTCGCCGTCGACTCGGCCGGCAACGTCTGCGTGGCCACGCTCCTCGACCCCGGCATTACGGTGATCTCACCGGACGGCGCGTCGGTCGAGCACCTGGCGCTGCCGGCCGACCTCGGAGAAGCGTTGGTGACCAACATCTGTTTCGGGGGACCGGACCTGAGGACCGCTTACCTCACCTTGTCGACGACCGGACGGCTGGTGGCCTGCCGGTGGCCGCGGCCCGGCCTCCAGCTCGCCTTCCGTGCCTGACCCGGAGGCACCCGGGCAGCCCTGCGGGGCGCCGTGACCCGGCCGCTCGAGGGACTCACCCTCCTCGACCTCACGGACTGCATCGCCGGCGCCTACTGCACGAAGCTCCTCGTCGACGGGGGCGCCCGGGCCGTGGTCGTCGAGCCACCGGGCGGTGCCCGGCTCCGCCGGTGGTGGGCGTCGGGCCAGGGCGACGAGCCCCCCGGCACCGGGGCCCTCTTCGAGTGGCTGCGGGCCTCCACCGAGAGCGTGACCGCCGACCTCGAGACGGCCGAGGGGCGGGACCTCGTCCTCACCCTGGCCGGCGAGGCCGACGTCGTCATCGAGAGCCTCGCGCCCGGCCGGATCGAGGCGCTCGGGCTCGGGCTCGACCGCCTGGCCGACCGGCGACCCTCGACGGTGCTCGTCTCGATCTCGGACTTCGGGCGGGGTGTGGCCGTCCCCGACGTCACACCGACCGAGCTCACGTTGCAGGCCCGCTCGGGGTCGGTCGGCGGGCGGGGTCAGCCCGAGCGCTTCCCCTTGGCCGCCGGGGGCCGGCTGGGCGAATGGTCGACCGGCATCTATGCCGCGGTCGGCGCCCTCGTGGGCTGGCGGCAGGCCAAGCAGCGCGGCGTGGGCGAGCACGTCGATCTGTCGCGCCTGGAGTCGATGGCCATCACCCTCGTCGGGTACGCCACGTTGATGCGCAACATCGCCGGCGCCAACGTCCGGCCCTACCGGCGCTCCGTCGAGTTGCCCTCCGTCGAGCGGGCGGCCGACGGGTGGGTGGGCCTCTGCACGGTCACGAACGTCCAGTGGCAGGCCTTCGCCACGATGATCGGCCAGCACGACAAGGCCGAGGGCGACTGGGCGATGCTCGCCTACCGCCTGGCGCACCGGGCGGAGGCCGAGGCGATGATCGAGGCCTACACGAAGGAGCACTCTGTGGCCGAGCTCCTCGAGGAGGCGGCCGACTTCCGGATCCCCGCGGCACCCGTGGTCGAGGGATCGAAGATCGCCTCGATCGAGCCCTTCGCCTCGCTCGGTACCTACGTGCGCTCGCCGAGCGGGCGCTTCCTCGCCCCGCGCCCGCCTTACCGGTTCTCCCGCTGCGAACTCCGGCCGCCCGGCGACTGCCCCTCGCCCGGTGAGCACACCGAGCGGGCCCGTCGTATGGAGCCGGCCCGTCCCGCCCCGGCCCCTGCCCCCCGTCCGGTCGGACGGCCGTTCGAGGGGCTCCGCATGATCGACTTCTCGGCCTTCTGGGCCGGCCCTTACGCCACGGCCCTCGTCGCCGCGCTGGGCGCCGACGTGATCAAGGTGGAGTCGATCGCCCGGCCGGACCCGATGCGGTTCAACGTGGCCACGACCAACCACCCGCTCTGGTACGAGCACTCGGCCCTCTTCGGCTCGGCCAACGCCAACAAGCGGGGGATCACCCTCGCTCTCGACACCGAGGAGGGACGCGAGCTGGCGCTGCGGCTCGTGGCCGGCGCCGATCTCGTCTTCGAGAACTTCACGCCCCGCGTCATGGAGCGCTTCGGCCTCGCCTACGACGACCTGGTCAAGGTCCGCCCCGACCTCGTCATGCTGCGGATGCCGGCCTTCGGCGCCGAGGGACCGTGGCGAGACCGCGGCGGGTTCGCCCAGACGATGGAGCAGATCACGGGCATGGCTTGGATCACCGGCTACCCGGGCGGGCCGCCCCTCATCCCGAGGGGGGCGTGCGACCCGATCGCCGGCATGCACGCCGTGGTGGCGCTCCTCATGGCCCTCGAGCACCGGGACCGCACGGGCGAGGGTCAGCTCGTCGAGGTGGCGATGGTCGAGACGGCGGCCAACGTGGCGGCCGAGATCGTGATCGAGTGGTCGGCCTACGGCCGGGAGCTCACGAGGGACGGCAATCACGGCCCCGACGGCTCGCCCCAGGGCGTGTACCGCTGCACGGGCGACGACGAGTGGGTGGCGCTGTCGGTGGCCGACGACGGCCAGTGGCCCGGCCTGGTGGCGGCCCTCGGCTCGCCGGCCTGGGCCGCCGCCCCGGACCTCGCGGCCGAGGCCGGTCGCCGCCGCCGGGCGACCGAGGTCGACGGCCACCTGTCGGCGTGGGCCGCCCCCCGCGACGCCGCCGAGGCGGCGTCCCACCTCCTCGCCCACGGGGTCCCGGCCGCCCGGGTGCTGCCGGCCGACCGCCAGGACGAGGTGGCCGAGCTCACGGCCCGGGGCTTCTACTTCCCGGTCGAGCACCCGGTGGTCGGACGCCACGACCTCCCCGGTTGGCCCCTCCACTTCTCGGCGCTGACCGAGGGATGGTGCGACCGCCCGGCCCCGCTCCTCGGCCAGCACAACGAGGAGGTGCTCGGCGGCGAGCTCGGCCTCTCGACAAAAGAGCTGCTCGCGCTGGAGGAAAAGGGGGTCATCGGTCGGCGGTTGGCCGGGGCCTAGACACTAAGCTGATGTGACGTCGGCTGGTCGGGACGGCGTTCGCGGGTTTTGACGAGGGCCGGAGGAACCGCTGATGGCAGAGATCGAGATCGGCATCTTCAAGTCGGGGCGGCGGGCCTACGGCTTCGACGACATCGCCATCGTCCCGAGCCGCCGGACCCGCGACCCCGAGGACGTGGACGTCTCCTGGGAGATCGACGCCTACCGCTTCGACCTCCCCCTCCTCGGGGCGGCCATGGACGGGGTCATGAGCCCGAGGAGCGCCATCGAGCTGGGCCGTCTCGGCGGCCTCGGGGTGCTCAACCTGGAGGGCCTCTGGACCCGCTACGAGGACCCGGCCCCGCTCTTCGACGAGATCCGCGAGCTCGACGACGAGAAGGCCACCTTCCGGATGCAGGAGATGTACGCCGAGCCGGTGAAGCCCGAGCTCGTGACGGCCCGCATCAAGGAGATGAAGGACGCCGGCATCACCACGGCCGCCTCGGTCACCCCGCAGCGCACGCTCCGGTTCGCCCCGGCCATCTTGGAGGCCGAGCTCGACCTCCTCGTCATCCAGGGGACGGTGGTCTCCGCCGAGCACGTGTCGAAGACCTCCGAACCGCTCAACTTGAAGCGCTTCATCCGGGAGTTCGACATCCCGGTCGTCGTGGGCGGCTGCGCCTCCTACCAGGCCGGCCTCCACCTGATGCGCACCGGGGCCGTCGGCGTCCTCGTGGGCGTCGGCCCGGGGAACGCCTGTACCACCCGCGGCGTCCTCGGCCTCGGCGTCCCCCAGGCCACGGCCATCGCCGACGTGGCCGGGGCCCGCATGCGGCACCTCGACGAGACCGGCGTCTACGTGCACGTGATCGCCGACGGTGGGATGTCCAAGGGCGGCGACGTGGCCAAGGCCATCGTCTGCGGGGCCGACGCCGTGATGCTCGGTTCACCCCTCTCGTCGGCCGTCGAGGCCCCGGCCCGGGGCTTCCACTGGGGCATGGCCACCTTCCACCCCACGCTGCCGCGGGGCACCCGGGTGCGCACCGGCGTGCGGGGCACGCTGAAGGAGATCCTCCTCGGCCCGGCCCACGAGAACGACGGGCGCATGAACCTCTTCGGTGCGCTGCGCACCGCCATGGCCACCTGTGGCTATGAGACGGTGAAGGAGTACCAGAAGGCCGAGGTGATGGTGGCCCCGTCCCTGCAGACCGAGGGCAAGGCGCTCCAACGGTCCCAGGGCGTCGGTATGGGGCATTGACCCTCGTCGACGACGCCGTCCTCGTCGTCGACTTCGGCGCGCAGTACGCCCGCCTGATCGCCCGCCGCGTCCGCGAGAACCACGTCTACTCCGAGATCGTCCCGGCCACGATCACCGCGGCCGAGGTGGCGGCGAGGAAGCCGCGGGGTCTCATCCTCTCGGGCGGCCCCAAGTCCGTCTACGAGCAGCCGGCGCCCTCCCTCGACCCGGCCATCTACGACCTCGGCGTGCCGATCCTCGGCATCTGCTACGGCGCCCAGCTCCTGGCCCTCCAGCTCGGGGGGACGGTCACCCGCACCGGCCGGGGCGAGTACGGCCGGACCCGCCTCTCGACCACCGCCCCGTCTCCCCTCTTCGCGGACTGGCCGGCCGAGTCCGAGGTCTGGATGAGCCACGCCGACTGCGTGACCGAGGTGCCCCGGGGCTTCGTGGCGACGGCGTCGAGCGCCGAGGCCCCGGTGGCCGCCTTCCACGACCCCGACCGGTGTCTCTTCGGCGTGCAGTTCCATCCCGAGGTGGTCCACACCGAGCGCGGCGCCGACCTCCTCGAGCACTTCCTCCACGACGTGTGCGGCGCGCCGGCCGGGTGGACCCACGTGTCAATCATCGAGTCCCAGGTGGCCGCGGTGCGGGCCCAGGTGGGCGGGGACCGGGTCCTTTGCGCCCTCTCGGGCGGGGTGGACTCGGCGGTGGCCGCGGCCCTCGTGCACAAGGCCGTCGGCGACCAGCTCACCTGCGTCTTCGTCGACACCGGCCTCATGCGGGCCGGCGAGGCCGAGCAGGTGGACGAGACCTTCCGGCGCCAGTTCCACATCGACCTCCTCACCGTGAAGGCGGCCGACCGCTTCTTCGCCGCCCTGGCCGGGGTGACCGACCCCGAGAAGAAGCGCAAGGTGGTGGGGGCCCTCTTCATCCGCATCTTCGAGGAGGTGGCCCGGGACCTGGGCGCCGGCGGGGAGGGCCCGCGGTTTTTGGTGCAGGGCACGTTGTACCCCGACGTGATCGAGTCGGGCACGTCGGCGGCGGCCAACATCAAGTCCCACCACAACGTGGGGGGTCTCCCCGACGACCTCGCCTTCGAGCTCGTCGAACCGCTCCGCCTGCTCTTCAAGGACGAGGTGCGGGCGGTGGGGGAGGAGCTGGGCCTCCCGGCCGAGATCGTCTGGCGTCAGCCGTTCCCCGGTCCCGGCCTCGCCGTGCGCATCGTGGGCGAGGTGACCCCGGAGCGGGCCGAGATCCTGCGGGCGGCGGACGCCGTGGTGGTCGAGGAGGTGCGCAAGGCCGGCCTCTACCGCCAGCTCTGGCAGAGCTTTGCCGTGCTCCCGGCCGTGCGCACCGTGGGCGTGATGGGCGACGACCGCACCTACGCCTACCCGGTGGTCATCCGGGCGGTGACGAGTGACGACGCCATGACCGCCGACTGGGCCCGCCTCCCCTACGACCTCGTCGAGCGGATCGCCTCGCGCATCATCAACGAGGTGGACGGCGTGAACCGGGTGGCCCTCGACGTGACGTCGAAGCCGCCGGGCACCATCGAGTGGGAGTAGACGCACGGTGGCCACCAAGCGGTCGGGGCGCGCCCGGCCCGACGACGCCGCGGCGACCCTGTTCTCCCTCGACGACGAGCCCGATGCGCCACTCGACGAGGAGCCACCCCGTCCGCTCGAGGACGAGGGCCCGCCACCCGTCCCGCCGCACCTCCCCCCCGACGACACCGACGAGGGGGCGGCGGCCGCGGCCGAGGTCGACCCCGAGCTGGCCGAGCTGCGCACCCGGCGCAAACTCGACAAGCCGGAGGACCTGCTCGCCGACCTGAACCCGCCCCAGCGCGAGGCGGTCACCCACCGGGGCGGTCCGCTGCTCGTCGTGGCCGGGGCCGGCTCGGGCAAGACCCGGGTGCTCACCCGGCGGGTGGCTCACCTCCTCGCCACGGGCGACGCTGCGCCGTGGGAGATCCTGGCCATCACCTTCACCAACAAGGCGGCCGACGAGATGCGGCGCCGGGTGGTCGAGCTCGTGGGCGAGCGGGCGAAGCGGATGTGGGTGTCGACCTTCCACTCGGCGTGCCTGCGGATGCTGCGCTCCCACGCCTCCCGGCTCGGTTACCACCCCGGCTTCACCGTCTACGACGATACTGACTCGCGCCGGCTCGTCGAGCTCGTGCTGAACGAGCTCGGGCTCGACACGAAGCGCTTCCCGCCCCGTTCGGTGGCTGCAGTGATCAGCCAGGCCAAGTCCGAGCTCATCGACTTCGAGAGCTTCCGCGGCCGGGCGTTGACCGAGGACGACGTCTTCGGGCGGCGCATCGCCGAGGTCTACGCCGACTACCAGGGCCGGCTGCTGGCGGCCAACGCCATGGACTTCGACGACCTGCTCATGGTGGCCGTCAACCTGCTCGGTGCTTGTGACGACGTGCGGCAGGCCTACCAGGCGCGCTTCACCAACATCATGGTCGACGAGTACCAGGACACCAACCGGGCCCAGAACGAGCTCGTCTTGCTGCTCGGGCGGGACCACGGCAACGTCTGTGTGGTCGGCGACAGCGACCAGTCCATCTACAAGTGGCGCGGCGCCGACATCACCAACATCTTGGACTTCGAGCGGGCCTTCCCCGGGGCCACGACCGTCGTCCTCGAGCAGAACTACCGCTCGACCCAGACCATCCTCGACGCGGCGAACGCCGTCATCTCCCACAACCTGGAGCGCCGTCCGAAGCGTCTCTTCACCGAGGACGAGCCGGGCGAGAAGCTCGTCCGCTACCGAGCCGAGGACGAGCACGACGAGGCCGGGTTCGTGGCGAGCGAGATCGTGCGCCTACGGGCTGACGAACAGCTCTCCTGGGCGGACAGCGCCATCTTCTACCGAACGAACGCCCAGAGCCGGGTGTTCGAAGAGGAGTTCTATCGGACGGGCATCCCCTACAAGGTGGTCGGGGGCATCCGCTTCTACGACCGCCGCGAGGTGAAGGACCTCCTGGCCTACGTGCGCCTCCTCGGCAACCCCAACGACGAGGTGTCGGCCCGCAGGGTGGTGAACGTGCCCAAACGGGGCATCGGCGCCACCTCGGTGGCCCGCCTCGCCGCCTGGGCCCTGACCGAGAAGGTGAGTTTCGCCGATGCAGTGGCCCACGCCGAGGAGGCCGGGCTCAGTGGGAAGGCCCTCCGGGGGGCCGAGCAGTTCAGCGCCCTGTTGAGCGAGCTCCGGACGCTGGCCGAGCGCCTGCCCCCGGCGGAGCTCGTCCAGGAGGTGGCCGACCGCACGGGCTACCTGGCCGAGCTCCTCGCCGAGCACACGCACGAGGCCGACGGGCGCATCGAGACCGTGGCCGAGCTCGTGAGCGTGGCTTCCGAGTACGACGACCTCTCAGAGTTCTTGGAGACCGTGGCCCTCGTGTCCGACGCCGACGAGCTCGATGACGACGGCACCAAGGTCTCACTCATGACGCTCCACACGGCCAAGGGCCTCGAGTTCCCCGCCGTGTTCCTCGTCGGCCTAGAGGACGGGATCTTCCCCCACTTCCGGACGCTCGGTGAGCCGGTCGAGCTCGAGGAGGAGCGTCGCCTCTGCTACGTCGGCATCACCCGGGCTCGCCGGTTCCTCTACCTGTCGCACGCCTGGACGAGAACGCTGTGGGGCATGACCCAGCACAACATCCCCAGTCGGTTCCTCGCCGAGCTGCCCGAGGAGCTCGTGCGCGACGTCGAGAGCGTCATCGGCGCCGGTCGGCTCCGCCGGGGCCCGGGGCGCATGCCCGGCGGACCCTTCTCCGACCGCAGCTTCGGCCCCCGCGGGCCCTTCCCCACCTCGTCGTCGCGCACGAGCGTGCGCCTCGACGTGGGCGGCGAGGAGGAGGGCCGCGTCTTCGGTGCCGGCACCGGCCCGACCGCACGGCGGCGTGCGGCGCGGACGAGCACGGGGGCCGAGTCGCTCAACCTCGTGGCCGGTGAGCCGGTGGTGCACGAGCACTGGGGACGTGGCGTCGTGCTGTCGACGAAGGGCGAGGGCGATCGGGCCACGGCGACCGTGCAGTTCGACTCGGTCGGCAAGAAGAATTTGCTGCTGTCGGCCACGCCCCTGAGACGAGCCTGAGTACGAAAGGCGGCCTGTTGGGGCCCCCGGCGGCTCCCGACGACGCCCCGTGGGTAGCCTGGAGACACGGCCGGGGGTCCCGTCCAGGCTCTCACCCCGGCCCGCGGGGCCTCATGCGAGGACCCCGCCAGAGCGACGCAGCCCCTGATGCGAACCCCCACCGACATCGCCCCCGAGCGGACGACCCCGTCGCCTCCGCCGAGGGGCGAGGTGCGTCGGACGCGCGAGCGGACGCGCCGACGGACGCGCCGGCGCCGCGTCCTCCTCGTCCTCGGCTCCGTCTTCCTCGTGTTCTTGGTGTGGCTCGGCATCTCGCTCGGGAGCGCGCTCACCAACCCGGCGCTCGGCAACACGGTGAGCGCCCGTTTCGCCGAGTGGGCCCGGGACCACGGTTTTGCCACCGTCGTGAACTGGGCCGAGAACGAGTGGTACAGCCACCACCAGCCGCCGAAGGGCGGGAAGCCGCCGAAGGGGGCCATCCCCGCCCCGGCCTCCACGACCAGCACCGCCCCGGCCGGCCCGGCCCACCTGGCGGCGCCGGCGCCGATCGTGCCCCCGGCCAGCCCGCCGCTCCCCGGCGAGGGGCAGTGGCATCCGGTGGGCCGGCTCGTCGACGGCGTGCCCGCGGTCTACGAGGCCTTCGTCCGACCCGACCCCGTGCACACGAGCCAGGTGGTCGGCATCGCCTGGATGGACACGAAGCTCCTCCACGCCACCTTGTACTCGGGGAGCTACATACCAGGCGGCGGTCCCTACACCCATAGCGCACCCATCTCGCCCACCGCCGCCACAACGCTCGTCGCCGCCTTCAACGCCGGCTTCCGCATGGACCAGGCCCAGGGCGGCTACTACACCGACGGACGGACGATCATCGGGCTGAGGACAGGTGCGGCGTCCTTCGTGATCTACAAGAACGGGAGCGCCACCGTCGGGGCATGGGGTCGCGACGTCACGATGACCCCCGACGTGGTCTCAGTGCGCCAGAACCTCGACCTCCTCGTCGACAACGGCCAGCCGGTCCCCGGCCTGAACGCCAACGACACCAGCCAGTGGGGCTTCACCCTCGGGAACAACATCTACGTGGCCCGTTCGGCCGTCGGCGTGACGGCAAACGGCGCCCTCGTCTACGTCGGCGGGCCGTCGCTCAACATCACCTCGCTCGCCGACCTCCTCGTCCGGGCCGGAGTGGTACGCGGCATGGAGCTCGACATCAACCCCGACTGGGTGCAGTACAGCGTCTACACCCCGTCCACACCGGACGGCGCCGCCACGACGGCCAACGGGACACCCCTCGTCTCGTCGATGGTGTACGGGGGCCAAGGCCGCTATTTCCAGTCCTACTGGTCACGGGACTTCTTCACCATGTCGGCGGCCGTCCCCACCAAGTCCACCCCTCCCGCCCGCTCGCTCAGCGGCCGCTGAGGGGCCGCCGTTGGCGCGCTGCGGTGGGTCGTGGAAGCGTAGACGCTGTGCACGAACCCGCTACTGCCCGTCGGCGGGGTGCCGAGATGCCCGGTTCGAGTGGGGAGCTCGAGGCGAGGCTGGCCCGCCTCGAGGACCTCGAGGAGATCCGCCAGCTGTTCGTCGACTACGGCCGCTACCTCGACCGGGGCGACCTCGACGCCTACGGCGCCATCTTCGCCGAGGAAGGTGAGTTGCTCCTCGGGCCGCTCGGACGGGCCAAGGGCCGGGACGCCATCCGGGCCCTCATGGCCCCGGTGGTCGAGGGGACCGGGGGCAACTCGTTCCACCTCATCACTGCCCCGGTGATCGAGCTGGACGGGGACCGGGCCCGCTCGAACGTCCAATGGACCGCCCTCACCCGGGGCCCCGACGGGCGTCCGGCCATGACGATGTTCGGGCACCACGAGGACGAACTCGTCCGGGAGGACGGGCGTTGGCGGATCGCTCGTCGCAAGGGTTTCGTCGAGCTCCCGTCGGCCTACCCCTCGTAGGCACGTCGGCAGCGGAGGCCGGTGCTCAGCCGCCTTGGATGACGATCCCTTCCTGGCTGCCCCGGCCGACCCCCCACTGGAAGGAGGAGACGAGGCTGTCCGATGTAGGGGGTTCGGCGCCTCTGAACCAGATGAACGCGTCGACGGCGAAGCCGCTGACCTCATCGGCTCCGTGGGCGGCGCTGGCCTCGCCGGCACTGGCGAACACCACGTGCAGAAGGGCACGCTCGTTGTCGTCCCAGTCGGCGGAGATCGCGTCCAGTTTGGTCGCCAGGCGCTCCAAGTCGGCCGCATCGAATGTTTGTTCCTCGGTCATCGCTCCGTCTCCTTTCTCCCTGATGTGACGGACGAGGCCGAGAGGAGTTACAGGGCGGCCTGCCCGTATCCTCAGCCCGGGGCCGCCGAGCTGAGCCGAGCAGCAAGAAGACGTTCGGAGACCGACGGCGGCCGAGCTGGATCAGCGGCGATCGCCTCCTCGCCGCCATTTCGGCGGCTTCGCCATCATGGGCTCGGAACCGATGCCGGGCGGCAGTCGCGATGGCTTGACGTAGGCGCCAGCGCGCCAGGTCGGCGCCAGAACGAGCCGCACGACGGTCAGACTGGGTCACCGCAGCGCCTCCGGGGTCCGCCCAGGTCGCGGCCTGTAACCCCGACCCCGTTTCCCCGTCAAGAAGGGGACGATATATTCGCCCAACGACCCTGGAGGCAGGCATGGCGCAGACCGCCGTACCCGGTGGCACGATCATTCGCAGCGACGACGGGACCTGGTACTACATCCGCGACGACAAGCTCGACCAGTTCAAGGTGACCGACCAGGAGACGCTGTCGGCGTTCTCCGAGCTGGAGGAGAAGGCGGAGCAGGGAGACGAGGTCGCCGGGTTCTCGTTCCTGCCGAGCGGCCCCGGGACGTTCGAGAGCATCTCGTTCAACAACATCGGCTTCGGCAACCTGGCGCTGAGGGCCGAGCACGGCCTCGGGATCGGCACCTGCTAGGTCGGCGCGCCGGCCTCGCGAGCGCGAGGCGGCCGGCGAGATCCTCGTCGGAGGTCGACCGGGTGCAGGGCGCTCTGGTGGCGCGGCCGGCGACCCGGCCCCGGTTCCAGGGCCCATGACGGTCACCGCACGGACCAGGGGACCGCGGTCCCTCGACGACGAGGTCGTCGCCAGCGTCGTCGAGGTCCTGGCCGAGGGCCGGCTCTTCCGCTACGACGGTCCGTCGGCCTCGGCCAGCACGACCGCGCTCTTCGAGCGGGAGTTCGCCGAGTGGCTCGGCGTCCGCTACGCCGTTGCCGTCAATTCCTGCAGCTCGGGCCTCTTCCTCGCCCTGCAGGCGTGCGGGGTGGAGCCGGGCGACGAGGTCCTCGTGCCGGCCTTCACGTTCATCGCCGTCCCCAGTGCGGTGGTGCACGCCCGGGCCCGGCCCGTCCTCGTCGAGGTGACCGAGGGCTACGCCGTCGACCCGGACGACCTCGAGCGCAAGATCACGCCCCGCACCAAGGCACTGCTCCTGTCGTACATGCGGGGGTACGTCCCCGACCTCGACCGGGTGACGGAGATCTGTGACCGGCACGGCGTGACCCTCATCGAAGACGTCGCCCACGGCCTCGGCGTCGAGTGGGCCGGGGTGCCCCTCGGGCGCTTGGGGCGGGTCTCGGCGTTCAGCTTCCAGTCCTACAAGTTGCTCGACGGGGGCGAGGGTGGGCTGGTCGCCACCGACGACCGCGAGGTCGCCCTCCGGACGATCCTCATGGCGGGCTGCTACGACCGGAACTGGGAGAAGCACTTCGTGAGCGACGAGGACCGGGCCTGGCTGGAGGGCGCCGTCAACACCCTGCCGGCCTACGGGCTGCGGATGTCGAACCTCACGGCAGCGGCGCTGCGGCCCCAGGTCCCCTGCATCGAGCGCCGGTTGCAGGACCACGAGACCCGGTTCGCCCGCGTTGCCGACGGCCTCTCGGGCCTCCCGCTCCGGATCCCCGGGCACCCGTCCAAGGCCCGACCGGTGCGTGACTCCCTGCAGTTCGAGCTGCCCACGCTCTCAGTGGCCCAGCGGCGGCGGTTCGTCGAGCTGTGCACGGCCCGGGGGCTGCCGCTGCAGATCTTCGGCCTCGACCCGACCAACGCCCGGAGCTTCTGGCGCTGGAGCTTCTTCTCGTGGGAGGACTGTCCGCGGACCCGGGCGCTGCTCGAGCAGACGGCGGACATGCCCCTCCCGCTCTGGGTGGACGAGAGCCTGCTGGACTATTTCGTCGACGCCATCTCGGCCAGCTTCGCCGAGGCCAGCGGTTCGGAGCCCTGAACCGTGGCCCGGGCCGAGGACGTCGAGACGGTCGTGATCGGGGCGGGCCAGGCCGGGCTGGCCATGAGCTACTACCTGACCGGGCTCGGGGGCGAGCACGTGGTCGTCGAGCGGGGGCGGGTGGGCGAGCGGTGGAAGACCGAGCGGTGGGACTCCTTCGCGTTGCAGGGGCCGAACTGGACGCTGCAGCTGCCGGGGTGCTCCTACGCTGGTCCTGATCCCGAGGGCTTCTCGACCCGCGACGAGTTCATCGACTGGCTGGAGCAGTACGCAGGCCAGATCTCCCCGCCGCTCCGGTCCGGCACCTCCGTCGAGTCCCTCCGCCACGATCCCGACGCCGACCGCTGGCTGGTCCGGACCGAGCACGGCTCGTTGCGCGCCGTGAACGTCGTGGTGGCCACGGGGGCCTTCGAGCGGCCGTACGTCCCGACGCTCGCCGGGCTGCTCCCCGCCGACGTCGTGCAGGTCCCGGCGGTCAAGTACCAGAACCCGGGGCAGCTGCCCTCCGGGGCGATCCTCGTCGTGGGGAGCGGAGCCTCGGGCTGCCAGATCACCGAGGACCTCCTTGCCGCAGGACGGAAGGTCTACTTCTCCCTCGGCCTGCACGACCGGGTCCCCCGCCGCTACCGCGGCCGGGACGTCGTCACGTGGCTGACCGAGCTGGGCGAGTTCGACCGGACGAACAAGACGGTGGTCGCCAAGCAGGAGCAGACCCGCCGGGGCACCGGGAAGGGGCTCCTCATCAGCGGGGTGGACGGGGGATCGACGCTCGACATTCGCCGCTACGCCCTCGACGGGGCCACGCTGCTCGGCCACCTGAGGGCGGTGGACGGCCCCCGGCTCCGGTTCGCCCCCGACGTCGAGGCGGTCCTGGCGGATGGCGACGTCATGTTCGAGCGTTTCGTGACGGCCGTGGACTGGTACGTGCGGCTCAACGGGCTCAGCGCCCCGCCGGAGGAGGTCGAGCTGAGATCGCCGGGCTACGTGCCGGCCGACCCGGTCGAAGCGGTCGACCTCCGCCGGTCGGGGATCGGCGCGGTCATCTGGGCGACCGGACTGCGCCGCGAGTACCCGTGGCTGGAGGTACCCGTGCTCGACACCGAACGCCGGCCGGTTCACACCAAGGGCGTGACCGCCTTCCCGGGCCTCTACTTCCTCGGCCTCACGTGGCAGACGAGGCTCCTCTCGCCCTTCATCAACGGGGTGGGACGCGACGCCGAATACCTCTCGGAGCACTTGCAGAGCCGCCTGGTCCGGGCGGCCTGACCTCGCCAGGCGGCACGGGGCCTCCGGTGGGCCACATCGAGGGTGTCGGACTGCAGTTCAACCCCACCATCGTCGACGACCTCGGATGGGAGCGGTTCTCCGACTGCCCGATCGACTTCGCCGAGGTGCTCATCGACACGTTCGTGGCCCCGCTCGACTGCCGCTTTCTGTTCGACCCGCACGCCCGGCCGGTCCTCGACGCCCTTGCCGAGCGCTACCCGCTGCTCGCCCACAGCAACTACGGCGGCGAGTTCGGCTTCGAGCCCCTCGAGGAAACCGCGGCGTTCCGCCGCCATGCACCCTTCGTCGATGCCGTGGCGAGCCCCTTCGTCGCCGACCACCTCTTCTACGGAAGCCCGTCCTCGTCGCACATCTGGTCCAGTCCCCTCCAGTTCTCCCGGGCGGAGATCACCCGGGTGGCCGAGCGCGCCGCCGCGCTGCAGGACCGAATGGGGGTGCCCCTCCTCCACGAGGACGCCTTCTTCTACGCCCCGTTCGCCGGCTCAGACGTGCCGGCGGCCGAGTTCGTGGGCGGCGTGGCCGAGAAGGCCGGGACCTTCCTCCTGCTCGACCTGCACAACGTCTACGCCAACTCGGTCAATCACGCCGACTTCTCGGCGGCGGCCTACCTCGACACCATCCCGCTCGACCGGGTGGTCGAGATCCATCTGGCCGGTGGGCAGTGGCTCGACGGCTGGTACCACGACTTCCACAACGCCCCGGTACCCGAGCCCGTCTGGGCGATGCTCGGCGACGTCCTGCCGAAGGCCCGCAACGTCCGGGCGGTGGTCCTCGAGGTCCAGGGCCCGGCCCACCACCCACTGTCCCGGCCGAGTGACCCGAGCTGGGTGCCGATGGCCTGTGACGACCTCCGGCGGGCCCAGGCCATGTGGGCCGAGCGGCCCGGTCCCGCAGCGTGGTGACCGTCCCGCTGGACGCGGCGGGCTGTCACGCCCTCTGGCGCGAGGTCATCGCGGACGAGGAGCTCTGCGACGCGCTCCTCTCCGGGGACGCCGCGTCGGTCGTGGCCGACCGTTGCTCCGACCCGGCCGAGCGGTCCATCCTCGAGACCTGGGCGGCGAACCCGGCTGCGCTGCGCTGGAACATCGTGAACCTCAGGTTCCGCGGCTCCCAGGACACCATGTTCAAGCTGCGGCGCTGGATGCCGCTCACCTCAGCCCTGCTGACGGAGGGCCGACCGGGCTGGTTGCTCGACCTGTGCTTCGAGTACCTCGCCCATCACCGCTGGGACGAGCTGGGGCACCGTCACTTCGCCGAGTGCCGCCGGTTCGCCGACTACGTCACTGGGCGGGTCAGCCAGCGGCGGCGGCTGCCCGACCATCTCGAGACGGTGCTCACCTACGAGACGGCGGTCTGCGCCCTCCTCGAGCGGTCGGCCAGCGTTCCTCTGGAAGCCTGGGGGCCGGAGCACGCCGCGGACTCGCCGATCCACGACCTGCGGCCCCGACCCGGCCCGGTGTCGCAGCTGATCGAGCTCGACGAGGACATCACCGAATGGATCGTGAACGGCCGGCCCGAGGGCGCCGTCCTCGACCGCCCCCTCAGGTTGCTCTCCTTCGTGCCCCGCCTCGGTGACACCTACTGGGTCACCCCGCTCGACTCCGGACCAGAGCTCGTGTTCCGCAGATGCGCCGGCAGGGACACCTGCGGAGAGATCGCCGATCGCCTCGCCGCGGAGGTGGGCGCCCGGGCTCACGACATACTCGACGTCCTGCAGACGTGGGCTCGGGAGGGCGCGCTCGTGCTCGAGTAGCGGGCACCGGGTCCCTCAGCCACCAGATCGAGGATCTGCTGGTCACTGCGATCCGCCTAGGAATCGAGCGCAGCGCTGTTCGCTTCGAAGATCCGACGCATGTCCTCGCCGGTGGTCCGGTGCTCCTCCATGCTCTCGGGGTCCCAGCGGTGACGGGCCTTGTGCATGAAGTCGCCGCCGTAGACGTGGATGGCGCCGGTCGAGACGTCGCGGTTCGGGTTCGTGACGGCGTGGATGACGTCGTGGCCCAGGCGGAGCACCTCGCCGGTGGCGACCCGGCGCCCACCGGCCGCCTCGATGCTGTCGTCGCGGCGGCGGAAGTAGGCGTTGTCCTCGGCCCCGCCGTAGACGCCGATGAGGGCCCACATCAGGTGGTCGTGGGGCGGGAGCTTCATCGCCGGGCCCCAGACGACGTGGAGGACAGTGAGCTCGGGCGAGCTGTAGAGGGGGTTGAAGGTCGCCTTGTCGGCCGGCAAGGCGTCGGCCAGGTCCCCGGGGCGCTCGAGCGTCCGAGCCAGCACCTCCCGTACCGCGCCCACCTGGTCGGGGTCGGCGACCGCCGCCTGGCAGTCGGCGAGAAACGTGTCGAGGTCGAACATGGGAACCTCCTCAGGGGCCGAACCAGCGGCGCCGGCGGCTCGAACCGAACTGCTCCTTCTCGGCGGCCTGCTCGGCCGACGCCGGGTTGAAGACGGCGGTCGGCTGGGGCCCCGACAAGAAGTTGGCGTCCACCGTGGCCACCGTGTCGTCGCCGAAGTCGATGTAGCACTTCAGCTCGCCGGCGAAGGGGGCGGGGTCGTCCCCGCCGGCCAGCTGGGCAACGAGCACGTCGGCCAGGGTACGCGCCTCGCCCTCGGCCACGACGCCGGCCCGGGGCATCGGGACGCTCGCCACGTCACCCACGGCGTAGACGTCCGGGAAGGCGGTGGCGAAGGTGTTCTGGTCGACCGGGATCCACCCGTCGACGGCCAGAGCGGAGGCCTCGACGACCGGCGGCGCCTTGTGGACGGGGATGCCGAGGAAGAGGTCGTAGGCGACCTTGCGCCCGTCGACGGTGACCGCTTCACCGGACCCGGGCTCACCGGACCCGGGCTCGAGGCGGGCCACGCGGGAGCCCCCGCCGCCCGAGTACTCGATCCCCCGCTCGGCGAGGACACCCAGGACGGCCTCCGACGTGGTCGTCGAGATCGGGATCGGGATGCCGAGAGGGGAGAGGATCTTGATCTCGCTCCCGTGGCGCCGACCCCGCTCGCGGAGGTAGTGGTCGAGCATGAGCGCGGCCTCGCACGGGGCGGGCGGGCACTTGAAGAACGACCCGAGCACCCCAACCACGGCCACGCCACCCTCGAAGGACTCGACCACCGGGCGGAGGGCCTCGGCGCCCTCGGGCGAGTAGAACTCGTGACCCCCGGCCACGAACCCCGGGGTGGCGCCGGGATCGAGGTCCGCCCCGAGCGCCACGACGAGCACGTCCGCCTCGTGGGTGCCCCGGTCGGTCACCACCCGCTTCTGCTCGGGGTCGATCTCGGTGATGTGCTCCTGGTGGAACGTGAGGTTGGGCTTCTGCAGGTCGCGGTAGGAGCAACGCACCTCGGCGGCGGCCCGTCGACCGAACATCACGTCGAGCTTCGAGAAGCCGAACATGAAGTGGTCGCTCTGGTCGATGAGCGCCACCTCGGTCCGGTCGGGCAGGTCCTCGGCCAGTCGCGAGGCGAGCTCGAGGCCCCCGAAACCGGCACCGAGGATCAACACCCGGGTCTTGCTCGTCGCCAATCGTCCACCTTCCCCTTGTGGCGGGTGTGCCCGGCGGGCCCCGGCCGCTTCCCGGGCATGCAGCGTAGGGCGGTCCTCCCCGGTCGGCTCAACCGGGGAGGCGGCGCCAGAGGGCGGCCGGGGCGTGACGGAGCACGAGGAAGACGAAGCGCAGGTGTTCCGGCACCCAGGTGATGGGGGCCCCGGTCTCGAGCGCCCGCAGGCAGGCCGCGGCCACGGCGTCGGGGGTCGTGGCGAGCGGCGCCTGGTTCCGCCCGGCCGTCATGCGCCCGACGACGAAGCCCGGCCGCACGATGTGGACCGCCACCCCGGTGCCCCGCACCGACTCGGCCAACCCCAGGGCGTAGCCGTCGAGCCCGGCCTTGGCCGAGCCGTAGAGGTAATTGGCCCGGCGCACCCGCACCCCGGCCACGGAGGAGAGCACGAGGATGCGACCCTGCCCGGCCTCGACGAGGCGGGCCGCCGCCCCGGCGAGGAGGGCGGCTGGCCCGGTGAAGTTGGCTTCGATCATCTCGGCCGTGGCCAGTGGGTCCCGCTCGTCGGTGGCCTGGTCGCCGAGGGCCCCGAGCGCCATCACCACGAGGTCGATGGTCGGCGCCACCTCGAAGGCCTGCTGGACGGCCGCGGCGCACGACGCGGGATCGGTCGCCTCGAGGTCGACCGTGTGCACCGTCACCTTGCCGTTCGCGGCGAGTGCGGCCGCCGCGCCGGCCAGTCCCTCCCGGTCGCGCCCGGCGAGGACGACGGTCGTGCAGCGGGCGGTCACCAGCCGCTCGACGATGGCGAGCCCGATCTCCGAGGTCCCCCCGAGGAGGAGGACGGACTGCGGCCGCCCGAGGGCGTCTAGCACGGCGTCCCGTCGGGTCCGCCGAGGTGCAGGCGCCGGGCCAGGTCCGAGCGCAGCACCCCCTTCGGGTCGACCCGCCGGCGCACGAGGTCGAGCTCGGCCAGGCGGGGATACATGACGGGGAGGAGCTCGGGGCGCAGGCGGGCGTCCTTCGCCAGGTAGACCCGGCCACCGGCCCCGGCCACCAGCTCGTCGAGGTGGTCGAGGAGCTCGCCCAACCCGGGCGGACCCACCGGGAGGTCGAGGGCGAGCGTCCACCCGGGGATGGGGAACGAGAGCGGCCCGTCGTCGGCCGGGCCGAAGCGCTTCAGCACGGCGAGGAACGAGGCCAGCCGCCGGGCCGAGAGCTCGCTCACGGCCTGCCGCACGACGTCGCCGCGGTCCGGCGGCACGACGAACTGGTACTGCATGAAGCCGCGGGGCCCGTAGAGGCGGGACCAGTCGGCCACCGCGTCGAGCGGGTGGAAGAAGGCCGGATAGGGCTGGGGCCGACCGGTCTCCCTCTTGGGCGCCCGGCGGAACCACAGCTCGTTGAAGGCACCGACCGTGAGCGGGTTGAGGAGGCCCGACGGCGCGCCGACCGGGAGGCGGAGGCCCTCACCGGCCCGGACCGTGAGCGGCCCGCGCCGCCGGCGGGGCACGGCGGCCGCCGGGGCGTGGTCGCCCCGAGTGAGCACGCCGCGCCCGAGGTGCCGGCCGCGGGCCTGACAGTCGACCCAGGCCACCGAGTAGCGGTAGCGGTCGTCGCCCTCCTCCATGGCCGCCATGAGGTCGTCGAGGTGCTCGGCCCGCTCCGTGTCGACGAGCATCCAGGCGCTCTCGACCGGGAGGAGCTGCACCTCGGCCGACACCACCACCCCCGTGAGTCCCATCCCGCCGTGGGTGGCCCAGAAGAGCGGAGGGTCGTCGTCGGGGCCCGTGCTGCGCAGACCGACCGGGGTGGCCAGCTCGAGTCGGGTGACGTGGCGGCCGAAGGCCCCGTCGCGGTGGTGGTTCTTGCCGTGCACGTCGGCGGCCACCGCCCCGCCCACCGTCACCTGGCGGGTGCCCGGGGTCACCGGGACGAACCAGCCCCGGGGGACGACCTCGCGCAGCACCCGGTGCAGGCTCACCCCGCCGGGGAGGACGGCCCGGCCGCTGGCCTGGTCCAGCCGCGGCGCCCCGGAGAGGGCGCCGAGCTCGACGACCGTGCCCCCGGCCAGCTGCGCGGCGTCGCCGTAGGAACGGCCGAGCCCCCGCGGGATGACGCCACGTCCACTCCCGCCGTCGAGCAGGGAGACGAGCTCGGCCACGTCGGTCGGCCGGGCCACCGTGGCGGCGCTCGGCGCGGTGTGGCCCCAGCCGGACAGGAGCTCGCGCCCGATGGTCGACACAGAGTCAGCCGTAGACGGCGACGATCATGAGGACCAGCCAGACGAGGCCGATCGCCTGCAGCCGCCGATCGTGCCAGGCCATCTCCTCGGGGGCGTCGCCTTCGCCGTTCTCGAGCGGTCGGAGCACGTAGAGGATGCCGAGCACGAACGGGACGATGGAGAGCTCGAACCAGATCGGGTGGTGGCCGACGTGGTGCCCGACGCCGACGTGGTCGAAGGCCCACAGGCAGTAGGCGGTGACCGTCACCGCCGCGGAGAGGAGGAGGGCGGCCTTCAAGAAGTTGGCCGAGTACGAGGCGAGCACCTCCCGGTGGTCCCCCCGGCGCTGACCGAGCTGCTCGAACTCGGCCAGCCGTTTGCCGCAGACGACGAGGAGCGAGCCGAACGAGGCCACGATGAGGAACCAGTTGGAGAGGGGCACCGACGTGGCGACGCCCCCGGCGATGGCCCGCAGCACGTAGCAGCCGGCCACCGCGGCGAGCTCGATCACCGGCTCGCGCTTCAGCCACACGCTGTAGGTCGAGGTGAGGGCCACGTAGCAGCCCACGACCACGACGAGCTGCCAGCCGGCCAGCGGCCAGGCGAGCAGCACGGCGGCGAGCACCATGGGGATGCCGACGGCAAGGGCCGTCCTCGCCGGCAGATCGCCGGAGGCCACAGGGCGGTGCCGCTTCGTCGGGTGGCGCCGGTCGTTCGCCGCATCGAGCACGTCGTTCACGAGGTAGGTGCCCGAGGCGGCCAGGCAGAAGAGGCCGAACGCCCCGAGGGCGTGGAGGAACACGCTGGCGTGGTGCAGCTCGCCGGCGGCCGCCGGTGCGAAGAAGACGAGGAGGTTCTTTACCCACTGGCGCGGCCGGACCGCCCGGATCAGGGCGGGCGTCCTCCCGGGCGAGGGCACGGGGTTCTTCGGCGTCAGCCGGGCGAGCGTGGTGGGCTCGTCGAGGTCCGACGCCTCGTGGCTGGGCTCGACGGCGATGCAACGACGCTACCAGGGGGTCTACGGCGCTCCCGGTTTCGCGGACACAGCGACCCCTCAGCTCCGTCGTCTGGCGCCTGGGGGGACCCCCACGCCTAACATCGGCCGCGTGAAGCGTCACTACCGGGTGGTCGTGGCCAAACCGGGCCTCGACGGCCACGACCGGGGGGCCAAGGTCATCGCTCGGGCGCTCCGAGACGCCGGTTTCGAGGTCGTCTACACGGGCCTCCACCAGACGCCTGAGCAGGTCGTGGCGGCCGTGGTCCAGGAGGACGCCGACGCCGTCGGCCTCTCGCTCCTGTCGGGCGCCCACCTCACGCTCGTGCCCCGGATCATCGAGGCCCTGCGGGAGCAGCGCAGCGACGTGCTCGTGATCGTGGGCGGGATCATCCCCGAGGCGGACATCCCGACGCTCAAGGCCATGGGGGTGGCCGAGGTCTTCACCCCGGGTGCCCCCCTGCCCTCGATCGGCGCCTGGCTCGCCGCAGCGCTCGACCGGCGCGAGGAGACGCTCGGGGTCTGACCACGGGCATCGTCGAAGGGGCAACGGTCGGCCGCGCCCGGGTGACGCGTCCCGGAGTCCGGCGAGCGAACGACAGCAGCAGAAGGAGCGGAGCGTGGACCTGTTCGAGTACCAGGGCAAGCAGTACTTCGCCCGCTGGGGCATACCGACCTCGCCGGGCGGCGTGGCCGACACCGTCGACGAGGCGGTCGCCCGGGCGGAGGAAGCCGGCTACCCGGTCGTGGTCAAGGCCCAGGTGAAGGTGGGCGGGCGCGGCAAGGCCGGTGGCATCAAGCTGGCCGCCAACGCCGACGAGGTGCGCCAGCACGCCGGGGCCATCCTCGGGCTGGACATCAAGGGCCACGTGGTGCACCGGCTGTGGGTGGAGCACGCCTCGGACATCGCCGAGGAGTACTACGCCAGCTTCACCCTCGACCGCCAGGCCAGACAGCACCTCGGCATGCTCTCGGCCGAGGGGGGCGTCGAGATCGAGGAGGTGGCGGCCACGAACCCCGAGGCCATCGCCCGCCTCTACATCGACCCCGTCGACGGCCTCGACCTCGACACCGCCACGACCTGGGTCGGGGCGGCCGGGCTGCCCGATCAGATCCGGGACCAGACGGCCGAGCTGCTGGTCAAGCTCTACCGCTGCTACGTGGAGGGCGACTGCGACCTGGCCGAGATCAACCCGCTCATCCTCACGACCGAAGGCAAGGTCCACGCGCTCGACGCCAAGGTGACCCTCGACGACAACGCGGCCTTCCGGCACCCCGAATGGGAGGAGTACGCGGCCACCGAGACCGAGGACCCGAGGGAGCTCATGGCCAAGGAGAAGGGCCTCAACTACATCGGCCTCTCGGGCACGGTCGGGATCATCGCCAACGGCGCCGGCCTGGCCATGAGCACGCTCGACGTCGTCAACCAGGTGGGGGGCAGCGCCGCCAACTTCTTGGACATCGGCGGCGGGGCCAACGCCGACGTGATGGCGGCGGCTCTCGAGGTGATCAACGCCGACCCCGCGGTGAAGTCGATCTTCGTCAACATCTTCGGCGGCATCACCCGGGTGGACGAGGTGGCCCAGGGCGTCGTCGACGCCCTCGCCCGGGTGGACATCACGTCGCCGATCGTGCTGCGCCTCGACGGCACGAACGCCGAAGCGGGACGGGCCATTCTCGCCCCGCACCTCTCCGACCGGCTCGTGGCGGAGCCCACGATGCTCGACGGCGCCCGACGGGCCGTGGCGCTCGCCGGCAAGTGATCGGAAGGTCGGACAGACGATGACCGTGTACGCGACGCGAGACAGGGAGCAGGGGTGAGCATCTTCGTCAACGAGAACACCAAGGTGGTGGTGCAGGGACTGACCGGGAGCCAGGGCCGGTTCCACGGCCTGCGCAACCGCGACTACGGCACGAAGGTCGTCGCCGGGACGTCACCCGGCAAGGGCGGCACCGACGTCGACGGTGTGCCGGTCTACGAGACGATGGCCGAGGCGGTCGAGGCCACCGGGGCCGACGCCTCGTTCGTGGTCGTACCACCCCGGGGCGCCTGCGACGCCATCCTCGAGGCGGCGGCCGCGGGCATCCGCTTCATCGTGTGCATCACCGAGGGCATCCCGGCCCAGGACGAGGCCCTCACCTACAACCGCCTCATCGAGGAGTACCCGGCCACCCGCCTGCTCGGGCCCAACTGCCCGGGCATCATCTCGCCGGGCAAGACGAACATCGGGATCACTTCGGGCGACATCGCCCTCCCGGGGGGACCGGTCGGGATCGTCTCGCGCTCGGGCACCCTCACCTACCAGGCCCTCCACGAGCTCTCCCAGCAGGGCATCGGCCAGACCACCTGCGTCGGGATCGGCGGCGACCCGGTGCCGGGCACCTCGTTCATCGACGTCCTCTCGGCCTTCGAGGCCGACCCGGACACGAAGGCCGTCATGATGATCGGCGAGATCGGCGGGGCCGAAGAAGAGCGGGCCGCCGAGTACATCGCCGAGCACATGACCAAGCCCGTCGTGGCCTACATCGCCGGCGTCACCGCGCCGCCGGGTCGCAAGATGGGCCACGCCGGGGCGATCATCTCGGGCTCACAGGGCACCGCCCAGGCCAAGATGGAGGCCCTCGCCGAGGCCGGCGCGGTCGTGGCCCGGAACCCGACCGAGGCGGGGACGACGATGGTCGAAGTGGTGAAGGGTCTCGGCTGAACGACCACGGCGAGCGGCCCAGCTCAGCGGGCCGTCCGTTGACCGGCGTCCACCGCACCCCGAACTAGCGTGGCGGCCGTGCGAGTCGCGGTGCTGGCGTCGGGGAGCGGGACCATCCTCGAAGCCATGCTCGAGGCCGGGGTGCCGGTGGCCCTGGTGGTGACCGACCGGGACTGCCAGGCACTCACCGTGGCCGGCGGGGCCGAGGTGCCGACCGAGCTGGTCGACCGGCGGGGGTGGGGCGGCTTTGGTCAGTCGTTCGACCGCTTCGGCTACACCGAGGCCGTGACCAAGGTGCTCGTCGGGGCGGGGATCGACCTCGTGGCCATGGCCGGCTTCGGCACCGTTCTCGACCAGCCCGTGCACGACGCCTTCCCGGGCCGGATCCTCAACACCCACCCCTCCCTCCTCCCGGCTTTCCCGGGCTGGCACGCCGTGGAGGACGCCCTGGCGGCCGGGGTCGACGTCACGGGCTGCACCGTCCACGTGGCCACCTTGGAGATGGACGCCGGCCCGATCCTGGCCCAGGAGGAGGTGGCCGTCCGCCCGGGCGACACGGTCGAGACGCTCCACGAGCGGATCAAGGAGGTCGAGCGCCGCCTCTACCCGGCCACCGTGCTCTCGGTCCTGGCCGCCGAGGTGGCCACGTGAGGGCCCTCCTCTCGGTCTACGACAAGACCGGCCTGGCCGAGCTGGCCCGGGGGCTCCACGAGCTCGGCTTCGAGCTGGTGGCCAGCGGCAACACGTCGGCCGCCCTGGAGGAGGCCGGCGTCCCCCATGTGGCCGTGGCCGACGTGACGGGCTCGCCCGAGATGCTCTCGGGCCGGGTCAAGACCCTCCACCCGCGGATCCACGGGGCGATCCTGGCCGACCGCTCCAACCCGCAGCACGTGGTCGACCTCGAGCAGCAGGGCATCGAGCCGATCGACCTCGTGGTCTGCAACCTCTACCCGTTCTCCTCGGACCCCTCGATCGAGCTCATCGACGTCGGCGGCCCGACCATGGTGCGTGCCGCGGCGAAGAACTTCGCCCACGTGGGCGTGGTGGTCGCACCGGCCGACTACGAGACGGTGCTCGCCGAGCTGCGCGAGCACGGTGCGCTCTCGGCGACCACCCGCCGGCGCCTCGCCCGCCGGGCCTTCGCCCATACCGCGGCCTACGACGCGGCCATCGTGGCCTGGCTCGACGCCGGCGGTCCGCCGGCCGTCGAGGGGGAAGAGGCGCCGGACGGGGAGCTCCTGCCGCCCACGCTCCACCTCACGTTGGAGCGGGCCGAGGTCCTCCGCTACGGCGAGAACCCCCACCAGTCGGGGGCCCGCTACCGGGTGCCGGGCCACGCCACGTGGTGGGACGGCGTGGTCCAGCACGGCGGGCGGGAGCTCTCCTACCTCAACCTCTTCGACGGCGATGCCGCCTGGCGGCTGGTCCACGAGCTGGCCGAGGACGCCGGGCCCGGCCAGGCGGCCGTGGTCATCGTGAAGCACGCCAACCCCTGTGGCGCGGCCGTGGCCGCCGACCTCACCACGGCTTTCCAGCGGGCGCTCGAGTGCGACCCGCTCTCGGCCTTCGGCGGCGTGGTGGCCGTGGGCGGGCGGCTCAACGCGGCCACCGCCGAGGCCATCGCCGTGGGACCCCAGGCCGACGTCATCATCGCCTCCTCCTACGAGCCCGAGGCCCTGGCCCGCCTCTCGGCCCGGCGGAAAGCCACCCGCCTCCTCTCGGCGCCCGACCCCGAGGCGATCGTCCGACAGGTGCGGACGCTCGGTTGGAGCGCCCTCGTCCAGGACGCCGACCGCTTCCTCAGCCCGCAGGCCGACTGGGAGGTGGTGACGAAGGTCGTCCCGACCGACGCCCAGTGGCGGGACCTCGTCCTCGCCTGGCGGGTGTGCGGGCGCACGACGTCGAACGCCATCGCCGTCGTGCACGACGGCCAGGCCGTGGGCGTGGGCGCGGGGCAGCAGTCCCGGGTGGTGGCGGCGGAGCTGGCGGTGGAGAAGGCGGGTGAGCGGGCCGCCGGCGGAGCGGCGGCGAGCGACGCCTTCATCCCGTTCCCCGACGCGCTCGAGGTGCTGGCCCGGGCCGGGGTGGCGGCGGTGGTCCAGCCCGGCGGCTCGGTCGGCGACGCCGAGGTGACGGCGGCGGCCGACGAGGCCGGCCTCGCCATGGTCACGACGGGCGAGCGCCACTTCCGGCATTGACGTGACGGCGATCCTCCTCGACGGCACGGCGCTCGCCGCCAAGGTGAAGGCCGAGGTCACCGACCGGGTGGCCCGGCTGAAGGCCGAAGGTGTGACCGTGGGGCTCGGCACGGTCCTCGTCGGCGACGACGTGCCGAGCGCCCGCTACGTGGCCCTCAAGCACGAGGACTGCGCCGAGGTCGGGATCGAGTCCTTCGCCGAGCACCTGCCGGCCACCGCCACCCAGGCCGAGGTGGAGGCGGTGGTGGCCCGCTTCAATGCCGACTCCCGTATCGACGCCTTCCTCGTCCAGGTGCCGCTGCCGGACGGGATCGACGAGGAGAGGGTGCTCTTCGCCGTGGACCCGTTGAAGGACGTCGACGGCCTCCACCCGGTGAACCTCGGCCGCCTCGTGATCGGCACCCCCGGACCGCTGCCGTGCACGCCGGCGGGCATCGTCGAGCTCCTCCACGCCTACGACGCACCCGTCGAGGGGCGCCATGTCGTCATCATCGGGCGGGGGCTCACGATCGGCCGACCGCTCGCCAACCTGCTCTCGCTCAAGCGGCCCGGCCTCAACGCCGCGGTGACGGTCGTGCACACCGGGGTGAAGGACATCGCGCCCTTCGTGCGAACCGCCGACGTCGTCGTGGCGGCGGCCGGCCGGGCCGGCATCGTGACCAAGGACATGGTGAAGCCCGGGGCCGCGGTCGTGAGCGCGGGGACGACGTGGGAGGGCCGCAAGGTGCTGCCCGACGTCGACGAGTCGGTGGCCGAGGTGGCGGGGTGGATCACGCCGCGCCTCGGCGGGGTGGGGCCCATGACGAGAGCCATGCTCCTCAAGAACACGGTCCTGGCGGCGGAGCGCCAATGACCGTCGACCGGGCCGGTCGGGAGGTCGACGTCCGTCCCTGGGGCAGCTTCACGGTGCTCGACGACAGCGCCACCGACCACAAGGTGAAACGCATCGTGGTCCTCCCGGGCAAGCGCCTCAGCTACCAGCGCCACGGCCGGCGTTCCGAGCACTGGTTCATCGTGAGCGGCCGGGCCCGGGTCACGCTGGACGGGAGCGAGCTCGTCCTCGGGCCCGGACAGGCGCTCGACGTGCCGGTCGGGACGTCCCACCGCATCGAGAACATTGGCACGACCGACCTCGTGTTCATCGAGGTCCAGCACGGCGACTACTTCGGGGAGGACGACATCATGCGCCTGGAGGACGACTTCGGCCGAGCATGAACAGTGCCCCGGGCGCCCGTTCGCCCGGGGTGCAGGTACGCTTGCTGGCCATGAGCAGGATCGCGGAGCTCCTCGCCAAGGGCCCCACCTACTCGTTCGAGTTCTTCCCACCGAAGACCGACGAGGAGCAGGCCGTGCTGACCAAGACCCTGCGCGACCTCGAGCCGCTCGAGCCGTCGTTCGTGTCGGTCACCTACCGCGGCGGCCGGGCCTCGAGGCAGCGCACCTACGACCTCGTGAGGGGGATGCTCCACACGACCCGGCTCAACCCCATGGCCCACCTCATCTGCGTGGCCCACACCCGACTCGAGTTGGCCGAGATCCTCGTCGAGTACCGGCAGGCCGGGGTGGACAACCTCCTCGCTCTCGGCGGCGACCCGCCGGCCGACCCGGCCGACGGGCCCGGCGAGCTCGCCCACGCCATCGAGCTCGTGGAGCTGGCCCGGGCCGTCGGGGGCTTCTCGATCGGGGTCGCCGCCCACCCGGCCGGCCACCCGACCTCGCCGGACCTGCGGAGCGACCGGGACTACCTGGCGGCCAAGCTCGAACTGGCCGACTTCGCCATCACCCAGTTCTTCTTCGAGATCGGTCCCTACGAGCAGCTGGTGGCCGACGTGGCCACCCGAGGCATCGACAAGCCCATCCTGCCGGGCATCATCCCCATCACCGCGCTGAGTTCCGTGCCGCGGATGGCCACCATGGGTCAGGCGCTACCCGACTGGCTGATAGCCCGCCTCGAGGCGGCCGACGCCGCCGGCGGGAAGGAAGCGGTCCGCCGGGAGGGCGTCGCCGCGGCCACCGAGCTGTGCCAGGCCCTGCTCGAGATGGGGGCACCGGGGCTGCACTTCTACACGCTCAACCGCTCGAGCGCGACCCGCGAGATCTACGAGGCCCTCGGCCTCAGCGCAACGATCCCCGCTGAGTAGCAACGACGCCGAGGGTCGGTACGGCGACGTCGCCAGCTGACGTCGACCCGAGCAGCGCTTGGCGGTGCTTGGCTACGCTGCGTCGACATGGTCGTCGTTGCGACCAATCCGACGTCGCTCCCGAGTTCCGATACGCCACGGCCCGTACGCCGGAACCGGTCGAAGCGCACGGTCATCGTGCTCGCCGCCCTGCTGGCCGTCCTGCTCCTCGTGACCCGGCCATGGCACGGTGCTCCACCAAGGCCGCTCTGGGTCTTCCGAGGGGCGGCCACGGTCACGAGCCCGACCTCCTCTGGCGCGTCCCAACCTGTTGCCGTCGCGACATCCATGGTGCTGGAGTGTCTCCCGGGAGGCACCGCCAGCGGGGTGTTCGACACTTCGTACCGCCAAGGCGTCGGGGGGGCGGACAGCACGACTGCCCTCCATGGCACGTTCGTGGTACCTGCTGGGAGCGACGGCTGTCACGGGGACCTGAGCTTCGTGCCCAACACGCAGCCGAACTTCTGGCAGCTCGTCGCGCTCCGAGTGACGACGAACCGCCAAGGCGGGCGAGTCGTGACGGCGACCTTCTCCAATCCCGTTTCGCCGCGGCTGGTCCTGTCGCACGTCTACGCCGACGTACCCGCCGCGCGATTCCACCTCGGGCCCCCTGACGTCACGGTTCGTTGACCGGCGGCCACGTCGGGCGGATCAAGCGCATTGAGTCTCGGCCGTCGGGACGTCGGTCATCTGTCAGCTCCGAGGTCCGCCTCTTCCATCGATCCTGGTGACGCCAGGTCACGCGTCGGCAAGGTCGCTCAGCTCAACCCGGGAGGGCACGTGCAGGCACCCTCCCGAGCGCAAGCCGGCCCCTGGACGTTGGCGACCGGCGATTGGGGTGCGAGGTCGCCTCCGCCATAGGCTCCTCAGCCATGGCTGAACGCATCACGATGGGCGCCGACGGCACCCTCCACGTCCCGGAGGAGCCGATCATCCCCTACATCGAGGGCGACGGCACCGGGGTCGACATCTGGCCGGCGGCCCAGCTGGTCCTCGACGCCGCGGCGGCCAAGCACGGCCACAAGGTGGCCTGGAAGGAGGTCCTGGCCGGCCAGAAGGCCTTCGACACGGTCGGGACCTGGCTGCCCGACGAGACGGTGGAGGCCTTCCGGGACCACATCATCGGGATCAAGGGCCCGCTGACGACGCCAGTCGGCGGGGGGATCCGCTCGCTCAACGTGGCCCTCCGGCAGATCCTCGACCTGTACGTGTGCCTGCGCCCCGTGCGCTGGTTTGCCGGCGTCCCCTCGCCCGTGCGTCACCCCGAACTCGTCGACATGGTCATCTTCCGAGAGAACACCGAGGACGTCTACGCCGGCTACGAGGTGGAGGCCGGCACCCCCGAGGGCGACAAGCTGACCGAGTTCCTCCGGACCGAGATGGGGTGGCCGATCCGCGACGGCTCGGGGATCGGCATCAAGCCCATCTCCGAGATGGGCAGCAAACGGCTCATCCGGGCGGCCGTCACGTACGCCCTCGAGCACGATCGCCGCTCGGTCACCCTGGTGCACAAGGGGAACATCCAGAAGTTCACCGAAGGGGCCTTCCGCAACTGGGGCTACGAGCTCGTGCGCGAGGAGTTCGCCGACGTCGCCGTCGGGTGGGACGACTGCGACGGTGACCCCGGCGACAAGCTCCTCGTGAAGGACACGATCGCCGACATCACCCTCCAGCAGGTTCTCACCCGACCGGCCGAGTTCGACGTCATCGCCACGACCAACCTGAACGGCGACTACCTCTCCGACGCCCTCGCGGCCCAGGTCGGAGGCATCGGCATCGCCCCTGGTGGCAACATCAACTACGTCACCGGGCACGGCGTCTTCGAGGCGACCCACGGGACGGCCCCGAAGTACGCCGGCCAGGACAAGGTCAACCCGGGCTCGCTCCTCCTGTCAGGGGTCCTCATGTACGAGCACCTGGGCTGGCGCGACGCGGCGGCCGACATCGTGAAGGCCCTCGAGGCCACGATCGAGGCCAAGATCGTGACCTACGACTTCGCCCGCCTGATGGACGAGGCCACCGAGGTGCGCACCTCGGAGTTCGCCCGGGCGATCGTCGACCGACTTTGACCTGACGGCTCGCTCACCGGCCGCGAGGAGCGGGCATCTCGGGCGTCGGCGCAGCTCACCCGTCGTTTCGACGGGATCGGGGGCCCGACCTAACGTGGCCCACATGGCAGCCAAGCAGCCCGTCCAGGTGACCGTCACCGGCGCAGCCGGTCAGATCGGCTACTCCCTCCTCTTCCGTCTGGCCTCCGGCGAGGCCTTCGGAGAGGACCAGCCGGTGGTGCTCCGCCTGCTCGAGATCGAGCCGGCCATGGGGGCGCTCGAAGGCGTGGTCATGGAGCTCGACGACTGCGCTTACCCTCAGCTCCGCGACGTCGTGGCCACGGCCGATCTGAAGACGGCGTTCGACGGGACCTCCCTCGCCCTCCTGGTGGGCTCGGTGCCCCGCAAGGCCGGCATGGAGCGGGGCGACCTGCTCTCGGTCAACGGCGGGATCTTCAAGCCCCAGGGGGAGGCCATCGCCGCCCATGCGGCGGCCGACGTGCGGGTCCTCGTCGTGGGCAACCCGTGCAACACGAACTGCCTGATCGCCCGGTCCCACGCGAAGGACGTCCCAGCCGACCGCTGGTTCGCCATGACCCGGCTGGACGAGAACCGGGCCAAGGCCCAGCTGGCCGAGAAGGCCGGCGTGGCGGTGGCCTCGGTCACGAACCTGGCCATCTGGGGGAACCACTCGGCCACCCAGTTCCCGGACTTCGCCCACGCCCGCATCGACGGGATCGCCGTGCCGGAGGTGATCGGCGACACCGCGTGGCTCCAGGGCGACTTCCTCACCACCGTGCAGAAGCGGGGTGCGGTCATCATCGATGCCCGCGGCGCCTCGTCGGCCGCGTCGGCCGCCAACGCGGCCATCGACACCGTGCGGTCGCTGCGGACCGAGACTCCGGCCGGGGACTGGTTCTCGGTGGCGGTGACGAGCACCGGCCAGTACGGGATGCCCGAAGGGCTGCAGTTCGGCTTCCCGGTCCAGGTCGACGGGAAGGGTGCGTGGACGGTGGCCGGCGGCCTCGAGCACGACGCCTTCGCCACGGACCGCATCAGGATCACCACCGAGGAGCTCGAGGCCGAGCGGGCCGAGGTCCGCTCCCTCGGGCTCATCGAGTAGGGCGCGGCACCGCTGTCGGCCGTCAGGCCATCGGGTTGACGTCGCCCGCCCGAGGCGGGCAGGGCGTCAGGAGCTGAGCGAGACCGGGAGCTCCATCCCGGCTTGCTTCAAGAACGTGAGCCGCTTGGTCAAGGTCGCCTGCCAGACGTTCAGATCCTCGTCGAACTGAGGGCGGTTGCCCTCCTCGCAAGCGTGCTCGAGATCGTCGAACGCCGCGTCCTCGGCGTCGAGCAGCTGGCGATACTTGAGAAGGAAGTGATCGTCGATCGGCTGCAACACATGGCCTCCTTGTCATAGGCCCGGCGCCGCGGGCCGCTCGGAACCGAGCCTACCGCCGGCCTCTTCGGCCTGTCCCGGTGGGAGCCCCGTTCTGCCCCATATGCAGGGATTTTGCAACGAGAGTGCCTCGGACCCGCAACGTGACGCCACGACCGGCCCGGGCTCCGCCCCGGTCCCGGCGATAGCGTGCGGACGACCCGAAGGAGGTGGCCGTGACCAAGCTGAGCGTGGAGACCGAGGCCGGGGCGGTGGGCCTCGACGGGGAGCGGCTCGAGCGGATCGACCGTCACTTCCGCGAGTACGTCGACGACGGGCGCCTGCCCGGCTGGACGATCGTGGTGGCCCGGCGGGGCAAGGTGGCCCACCTCTCCTCCTACGGGATGCGCGACGTCGAGGCGGGTCTGGCAGTCGAGCCCGACACGATCTTCCGCCTGTACTCGATGACCAAGCCGGTCACCTCGGTGGCGGCGATGATGCTCTACGAAGAGGGTCTCTTCGAGCTGAAGGAGCCGGTCCACCGCTTCCTGCCGTCGTTCCGTGACCAGCGCGTCTACCAGCGGGGGTCCGCCTTCGATCCGGTGACCCTCCCGTCGCCCGAGCCCATGCGGATGTGGCACCTCCTCAGCCACACCTCGGGCCTGACCTACCCGTTCTTCTACGCCCACCCGGTCGACGCCATCTACCGCGCGGCCGGCTTCGACTACGGGAAGGTACCCGACCTCGATCTGGCCCAGGCCGCCGACCTCTGGGGCACGTTCCCGCTGCTCTTCGTGCCCGGGACCGAGTGGAACTACTCGGTCTCGACCGACGTGCTCGGGCGGGTGGTCGAGGTGCTCTCGGGCCAGACCCTCGACGCCTTCTTCGCCGAGCGCATCTTCGCCCCGCTCGGCATGGCGGACACCGGGTTCTCGGTCCCCGAGGAGGACCATGGCCGGCTGGCCGCTCTCTACAACCTGGCGCCGAAGCGCACGTTCGCCCGGGCCGAGGGGGAGGGTCGCCAGGTGCTCAGCCCGCCGAAGATGCTGTCGGGCGGCGGCGGCCTCGTCGGCACCGCCCACGACTACCACCGCTTCGTGCAGATGCTCGTCGGCGAGGGTGCGCTCGACGGCGTGCGGCTGCTCTCACCCCGCACGCTGCAGCTGATGACGACCAACCACCTGCCCGGCGGGGCCACGCTCGAGGAGGTGGGCCGGCCCCTCTTCTCCGAAACGACGTTCGACGGCACCGGCTTCGGCCTCGGCTTCTCGGTGCTGCTCGACCCGGCCGTCTCCAAGACCATGGGCTCGAAGGGCCTCTACGCCTGGGGCGGCGCGGCCAGCACGGCCTTCTGGGTCGACCCGGCGGAGGAGCTGACTGCGCTCTTCTTCACCCAGCTCGTCCCGTCGGGCTCCTACCCGATCAGGAGTGAGCTCCAGCAGCTCGTGTACCAGGCCGTCGTGGCCTGAGCCGGCGGGTGGCGGCCCCGGTGGGCTTGCTGCGGCCATCGCGGCCCGACGCCGGACCACCAGGTAGGAGCCCCAGCCGACGGCGAGCACCAGCCAGCAGCTGATCAGGCGGTCGACGAGCACCGAGGCGACGGCGTGGGTGGCGGGCACGTGCACCGCCCCGAGCGCCCCCGCGAGGGCGGCTTCGACCGCGGCTCAGACCGAGGCGTTCCGGCCGAGGACGGCGAGCAGCCGGGCGGCGGGCGGGGCCGAGGCGGGCAGCTCGACCGGCGTGCCGAACATCCCGCTGGCCGCGAGCAGCTCGGCCTGCGGGGCCACCACCTCGAGGCAGGCCTCGGCCAGCCGCGCGTCGAGCGTCGGATCCTGCCCGGTGGCCTCGGCGAGGTCCCACCCGTGGACGAAGACGTCGATGAAACGGTGCCCCGCGTAGAGGGAGCCGGGGACCGGGCCGTAGGAGACGGCACAGGGGGCGTCGAGGGCACCGGGGGCCTCGAAGGCCGCGCCGGCGGCCTCGGCCGACCGGTCGTAGGCGGTGAGGGGGTCGCCGCCGAGCACGTCGCCGTCGAGCCTCGAGCCCACCGCCTCGATCGTGGCCCCCGCCGAGAGGGCGGCGGCCCACCAGTTCCCGGCGACCACGTGGTTCAGGAGCTCCCGGGCGTCCCAGCCCTCGCAGGGGCTCGGCGCGTCCCAGCGGTCCGCTGGCACGCCGGCCACGATCTTTCGGGTGCCCGCGAGGGCCTGCCGGTGCAGTTGGGCGATGTCGGCCACGGCCGTCCCCTTCCGTTCAGCCCTTCACGTAGGACAGCTTCTCGGCGACCTTGCCGTCGCGCACGGTGAACAGGTCGACGCCCCGGACGTGCCCGTCCCCCCACGTGTAGCGCCAGCGCTGCACCACCCGGTCGTCGGCGGCGAAGGTCTCCTCGGCCTCGAACGTGGCGCCGACGTCGTCGAAGATGGGCTGCCACGCGGCCCGGACGGCGGCCCGGCCGACGTGGCGCGACCCGTCGGGCGCTGGGCCGGTGCTGTCGAAGACGCAGTCGTCGGTCGTGAGGGCGAGGGTGGCGTCGAGGTCGTGGGCCCCCCAGGCGGCGCCGAAGGCCTCGACCACCTGCAGCGCCCCGGCTGTCCCGACGGAGCTCGTCGTCTCTGCCATGGCCCACCACCTCCTGCTCGAGAGCCCGCATCGGGGACCCGTTCCCGCACGGCTGGTAGCATCCTTACCTACTAGTAGGTAAGAGTCAACACCGACGGAGGCGCAGTGGCCGAGGAGCGCAGGGACGGCGACGCCGGGACGGCGACGCAGATCCTCGACGTGGCCGAGCGGCTCGTGCAGCAGCAGGGCTACCAGGGGTTCAGCTATGCCGACGTGGCGGGCGAGCTCGGCCTCACGAAGGCCGCCCTCCACTACCACTTCGCCAGCAAGGCCGAGCTCGGCGAAGCGCTGATCGAGCGCTACTCGTCGCGCTTCATGGCCTCGCTCGACTCGCTCGACCAGGAGGCGCCCGACGCCCGGGCCAAGCTCGCCGGCTACGTCCGCCGCTACGTCGACGTGGTCCGGGCCGACCGCCTCTGCCTCTGCGGCATGCTCGCCGCCGAGTACCGGATGCTGCCCGCACCGATGCGCGAGGCGGTCGTCGCCTTCTTCGAGGCCAACGAGGCCTGGTTGACCGGGGTGCTCGACGAAGGCGTGCGGTCCGGCCAGCTCCACCTCCGGGCCCCGGCCGACGAGACGGCCCGGTTGCTCGTCGGCGGGCTCGAGGGGGCCATGCTCGTGGGCCGTCCGACCGGCGACGCCCGCCGGTTCGAGGCGCTGGCCCACCGGCTCGTCGACGAGCTGACTGCGCCCGCCGTGGCCGGGCGGCGCGGTCAGGCCCAGGGGAGGGCTGTTCGGGTGCCCCAGTAGGCCTCGGGGTCCTCGGCCAGCGCCCCGAGCTCGGCCCGGTCCTCGTCGTCGAGGTCCAGCTCCCGGGCGCCCAGGTTGCTCTCGAGCTGCGCGGGGGTCACCGCCCCCGACAGCACGGCCGAGACGAACGGCTGGTCCAGCACGGCGGCGAGGGCCACCTGGTCGGCCGATGCGCCGCGGCGTTGCGCCACCCGGTCGAGGGGAGCCCGGACCGGGCCGGGCCCGTGGGCCGTGAGGCGGCCGTTGGCCACCGCCTCTTTCACGAGGACCCCCCAGCCGGCGCCGGCCGCTTCGGCGAGGGCGGGGCCGACCGAGGGCTCGAGCACGTTCCAGGTGGCTTGGACGCAGCCGAACGGGTTGGTGCCGTCCACCTCCACCTCGAGGGCCCGCCGGACCACCTCGGGCTGCCGCGGTCCGCTCACCGAGAGGCCCACCACCGTGCCCTGGCTCCCGAGCTCGGCCAGCGCACCGAGGACCGCACGGTCGTCGAGCACCCCGCTCTCCAAGGTGGCCGAGTGGATCTGGTAGAGGCGGAGGTGACCGTCGAGGAGGGCGAAGGACTCCGACCGCTGCTGCTCGAACGCCGCCAAGCTGTGGTCCTTCACCTCGTTGACCGTTGCGTCCATCCGCCAGTCCCCGACGTAGCGGTAGCCCCACTTCGAGCCGACCGTGACCGATCCGGGGGCGAGCCCCCGGGCCTCGAGCCACGAGGCCAGGAAGGCCTCGGCCCGCCCGTAGGACCGGGCGGCGTCGACGTAGCGCACGCCGGCCGCGTAGGCCGCGTCGAGCACCGCGTGGGCCCGGCGTTCCATGCGGCCCGTGGACCGGTCGACCCCGAGGTCCTCGTGCCGCCCGAGATCGATGTACGCCGGCCGGCCCAGGGCGGCCAGGCCCAGACCGAGCACGGTCACGGTCAGCCCGGTGGACCCGAGCGGACGCGTGGGGAGGTCGCCCGTCACGCCGCCAGGTTGGCAGGTCCGGCGACCGGCCGGCTCCGCCGTGTCTACGCCACGGCGAAGATCTGCCAGCTGCCCGGCACGCCCTTCAGCTCGTGCTCGCCCCGGTCGGCGAACGAGAGGCCCGAACCGGCCACGAGGTCGGTCACCGTTCGCGACACGAGCACCTGCCCCGGCTCGGCGAGGGCGGCCACCCGGGCCCCGATGTGCACGCCGATCCCGCCGAGGTCGTCGCCGCGCTGGATGCACTCCCCCGTGTGGATCCCGGCGCGCAGTTCCAGTCCGAGGGGCCGCACCGCCTGGGTCGCGGCCACTGCGCACTCCACCGCGCGCGCCGGGCCGTCGAAGGCGGCGAGGAAGCCGTCGCCCGTGGTCTTCACCTCGGTGCCCCGGAACCGCCCGAGCAAGCCCCGCATCACGGAGTCGTGGTCGTCGAGCACGACGTGCCAATGGTGGTCACCGAGCTCCGCCGCCCGGCGGGTGGAGTCGACGATGTCGGTGAACATCACCGTCTTCAGGATCCGGTCGGGGTCGGGCAGCGGCCGATGACCGGTCAGGAACTCCTCGACGTCGTCGAAGATCGTCCGTTCGTCCGAACGGACGGTCAGGTGGTCGACCGTCGGCAGCTCGATGTAGCGGGCACCGGGGATGTGCTCGGCCAGGTAGCGGCCGTGTTCGACCGGGGTGATGAGATCGCCGGTGCTGTGGATGACAAGCGTCGGGACCTGGATCGTGGGGAGGATGTCCCTCACGTCGACGTCTCGCAGCATCATGACGATATCGACCATCGAGTTCGGGCTGGCGCCGTGGCGCTCGTAGCGGGCGAACGCCTCCATCATCGCCGGGTCGGTGGCCGCGCTCGGGAAGAAACCGGCGAGTATCTCGCCGGTGCCCCACCGGTCCTGGAACATGGCGACAATGTCTGCCGCTTCGCCGGTCGAGTACCCGAAGGCCTGGTCCTGACCACGCAGGATGCGGGCGAAGGAGCCCTGGAGGACGAGCGCCGAGGTCCGCTCGGGGTAGGTCGCCGCGAAGAGCAGGCACATGGGCCCGGCTTCGGAGATCCCCCACAGGGCGGCCCGTTCCATGCCCGCGGCGTCCATCACGGCGCGCACGTCGTCCATCCGCTGTTCGAGTGTGGGTACGCCGGAGCTCCGGTCGGAGAGACCGGTGCCCCGCTTGTCGAAGAGCACGACACGGGCGAAGGAGCCGACCTGTCGTACGGCCGGGCCGGTGAAGGGCATGTCCCAGGCCAGCTCGACGTTCGAGACGAAGCCAGGCACGAACACCACGTCGAGCGGGCCCTCGCCGCTGACCTGATAGGCGATGTGGACGTCGCCGCTCTTGGCGTACTGGGTCTCCGGCATCACCACCCCCGCGGCCCCTCGACCACAGCGTTCACCCCTTCGTCATCCGAGTCAAGGCTGCAGGGCGGACCGCCCCCGTGAGGGTGGGTGACGCGCCGCCCGACGAATCAGTACGTCGTCTCGGCCTGGAGGGGTCCCAGCCGCCCGGCCGCCGCGGCGAGGAGGGCCTGGCTGGCCACGAGGACCGAGAGGTCGCCGCGGACCTTGATGCGGCCACTGCCGATGGCCTCGGCCGGGCTGAACTCCGACCGGGAGAGGGCGGCGGCGTCGGCGTAGGAGAGCGACACGGTCACCGCCGGTGCGGCGGCCCACTCCACGGCGTCGGACGGCGTGCCGCGGCAGAGGGACACGAGCCCGTTGTCCATGCGGAGCGTGATCGTGACCTCGTCCCCGTCGGGCGGCACGTCGCGCACGACCTCGGTGACCGTGAAGCGCCCGTCCGCCGCGGCGAGTGAGGCGTCGGCGGCCGTGCCCGTCAGCTCACGCAGGTCGCTCCCGCCCAGGGCGGCGTTGAAGGCGGCCACCCAGTCGTCGGAGAGGAAGCGGGGCACGGCGCCGAACCCTACCCGAGTGGTGTCAGCCGGCCGCCTCGGCCTCGGCCGGCGTCTTCTTCTTCCGGCGGAGGATCTTGCGGCCGAGCCACGCCGCCGGGTCGTAGGAGCTGTCCACGACCCGCTCCTTCAGCGGGATGATGGCGTTGTCGGTGATCTTGATGTGCTCCGGGCAGACCTCGGTGCAGCACTTGGTGATGTTGCAGAGGCCGAGCCCGGCCTGCTGGCGGAGCAGCTCCCGCCGGTCGTTCGTGTCGAGGGGGTGCATCTCGAGCTCGGCGTAGCGGATGAAGAACCTCGGCCCGGCGTAGTGGGGCTTGTTCTCCTCGTGGTCCCGGATGACGTGGCAGACGTTCTGGCACATGAAGCACTCGATGCACTTGCGGAACTCCTGGCCCCGCTCGATGTCCTCCTGCTGCATCCGGTAGCCCCCCTCCGGCGGGGGGCCCGGCAGGAAGGCCGGCACGGCCTTGGCCACCTCGAAGTTGAAGCTGACGTCGGTCACGAGGTCCCGGATGATGGGAAAGGTCCGCATGGGGGCCACGACCACCTCCTCGCCTTCGGGGAGCTGGTCCATGCGGGTCATGCACATGAGCCGGGGGAGGCCGTTGATCTCGGCCGAGCACGAGCCGCACTTGCCGGCCTTGCAGTTCCAGCGGCAGGCGAGGTCGGGGGCCTCGGTGGCCTGGATGCGGTGGATGACGTCGAGGACCACCTCGCCCTCCTGGGCGGGCAGCGTGAACGCTTGGAAGTCCCCGCCGGTCTCGTCGCCCCGCCAGACCTGCATCACGATGTCGTCGGCCATCAGTGCGACTCCTCGAAGAGGGCCTTGAGGTCGTCGGGCAGCACGAGGATGGGCTCGGGCGTCACCTTGATCTCGCCCTCCACCCCGCCGCCCGCCGGCTGGCTGAGCACGAAGTTGACCTTCCCGAGCTCGGGATCGGCCTCGGGGTAGTCGTCCCTCGTGTGGCCGCCCCGGCTCTCCTTGCGCTCCCGCGCCCCGAGGGTCACGCAGCGCGAGACGGTGAGCATGGCGGGGAGGTCGGTGGCGAGGTTCCAGCCCGGGTTGTAGACCCGGGGCCCCTTGATGGCCAACTTGGCCGTGCGCTCGCGCAGCGTATCGAGCTGCTCCAGCGCCTCGTCGAGCTCGGGGCCGGTGCGGATGATGCCGACGAGGGACTGCATGGTCTCCCAGAGGTCGTGCTGGACGTCGTAGGGGTTCTCACCCTCTTCCCGCTCGAAGGGGTCCAGGGCCTCCTTCGAGATCGCCTGCACCTCGCTGTCGTTCACCGTCGGCGTGCCGGTGCGCCCCTCGGCGTAGTCCGAGGCCCCCATCCCGGCCCGGCGGCCGAACACGAGGAGGTCCGAGAGCGAGTTGCCGCCGAGGCGGTTCGCGCCGTGCATACCGCCCGCCACCTCGCCGGCGGCGAAGAGGCCGGGCACCGCCGCCGCTTCGGTGTCGGCGTCGACCCGCACGCCGCCCATCATGTAGTGGCAGGTCGGCCCGACCTCCATGGCCTCGGCGGTGATGTCCACGCCCGCTAGCTCCATGAACTGGTGGTACATGGAGGGCAGGCGGCGCCGGATGTACTCGGGGCTCCGGCGGTTGGCGATGTCGAGGAAGACCCCGCCGTGCGGGCTGCCGCGGCCCGCCTTCACCTCGGTGTTGATCGAGCGGGCCACCTCGTCACGGGGGAGGAGGTCCGGCGGGCGGCGGCCGGCCGAGTGATCCTCGTACCAGCGGTCGGCCTCCTCGTCGGTCTCGGCCGTCTCCGCCCGGAACATCGGGGCCACGTAGTCGAACATGAACCGCTTGCCCTCGCTGTTGAGGAGCACCCCTCCGTCGCCCCGCACGCCCTCCGTCACGAGCAGCCCCCGGACCGAGAGGGGCCAGACCATGCCCGTCGGGTGGAACTGCACGGCCTCCATGTCGATGAGGTCGGCCCCGACCCAGAGGGCCATGGCATGACCGTCACCGGTCGACTCCCAGCTGTTCGACGTGTACTTCCAGGACTTGCCGATGCCGCCGCTCGAGAGCACGAAGGCCTTGCCGGTGAACAGCACGAACTCGCCGGTCGGCCGCCAGTAGCCGACGGCGGCCGACACCCGGCCGTCGCTGTCGGTGAGCAGGCGGAGGACCTTGCACTCCATGAAGACCTCGATGTCCATCGAGACGGCCTTCTGCTGGAGGGTGCGGATCATCTCGAGCCCGGTGCGGTCGCCCACGTGGGCCAGGCGGGCGTAGCGGTGGCCGCCGAAGTCCCGCTGGAGGATGCGCCCGTCCTTCGTACGGTCGAAGAGCGCCCCCCAGGCCTCGAGCTCCTCCACCCGGTCGGGGGCCTCCTGGGCGTGGAGCTGGGCCATGCGCCAGTTGTTGAGCATCTTGCCGCCGCGCATCGTGTCGCGGAAGTGCACCTGCCAGTTGTCCTCCGGGTAGATGTTGCCCATCGCCGCGGCCACCCCGCCCTCGGCCATGACCGTGTGGGCCTTGCCGAGGAGGGACTTGCAGACCACCGCGGTGCGCAGGCCCCGCTGCTTGGCCTCGATGGCCGCCCGCAGGCCGGCCCCGCCGGCCCCGATCACGACGACGTCGAACTCGTGGCTCTCGATCCCGTCCATCTCCTACCGTCCTCTCACTGCACGTGCCCCGACCACCTCAGAACAGCTTCGGGTCGGTGAACGCACCACTCGCCACGAGCCGGATGTAGAGGTCGGTCAGGCCCACGAAGATGAGGCTGGCCCAGGCGAACTGCATGTGGCGGGCGTTGAGCGGCGTCACGACCTTCCAGAGCCAGTGACGGAGAGGGTGCTTGGAGAAACTCCGCACCTGCCCGCCGCAGAGGTGGCGGCAGGCGTGGCACGACAGCGTGTACAGCCACAGGAGGGCGGCGTTCACGCAGAGGACGATCGTCCCGAGCCCCACACCGATGCCCTGCCCGGGGAACTGGAAGGCCACCACGGCGTCGATCGTGAGGATCACGTTGAAGATGAGGCCGAAGTAGAAGAACCAGCGGTGGACGTTCTGGAGGATGAGCGGGAAGCGGGTCTCGCCCGAGTACTTGCCGTGGGCGTCGGCCACGCCGCACGACGGCGGGGCCAGCCAGAACGAGCGGTAGTAGGCCCGGCGGTAGTAGTAGCAGGTGAACCGGAAGCCGAGCGGGAAGACGAGGATCAGGAGGGCGGGGGAGATCGTCCACCAGCTGATGACCCAGCTCGGGTGGCTGCCCGGCACGCAACTGGCGGCCAGGCACGGTGAGTAGAACGGCGAGATGTAGTTGCGGTGCATCGCCGGGCCGACGAAGTAGTTCTTGTTGGCGAACGCCGCGTAGGTGGCGTACGTGACGAAGGCCGTGAGGATCGTGACGGTGACGAGCACCGAGCCCCACCAGCGGTCCTTGCGGAGCGTCGTACGGTCTGGACCGCCCCGGGTGCCGCCGATGGCGACCGGCGTCACCCTTGCGTCTTCGACCGTCGTCACGCCCTACCTCCTTCCCGCCCGTGGCTGCGCCGTGTCCCGGGCCTCAGGTCGCCGACCGCCGCCCACCCCAACCGGGGGGCGAACCTCTGGTCGAGGCCATCTTTCCAGAATGTGACCGGAGACGGCACAACTATCGTCGCCAGCGAATTCGGCCATCGACGAAGGCGATGCCGGCCCGCTCGGCCGGCGGCCCGCCCGCTGGGGCACGGCCCCGGGGTGCCCGGCATAGGCTCCCCGCATGGCCGCCCACTCCACCCACTCGCATTTCCCGCCCGCGGGCCTGCCCCGCAACCTCGCCGACCTCCGCGCCTCGGGCTGGACGTCGACGCCGGTCACCGACGAGCTCCGCCGCAACGCGTCGAAGCGCATCGCCGCGGGTGAGACCCTCGTCCCCGGCATCATGGGGTTCGAGGAGACCGTCGTGCCCCAGCTCGAGAACGCCCTCCTCGCCGGGCACGACATGATCCTCCTCGGCGAGCGAGGCCAGGCCAAGACCCGGGTCATCCGCAACCTCGTCGACCTGCTCGACGAGTGGCTCCCGATCGTGGCCGGCTCGGAGATCAACGACGACCCCTACCACCCCGTCTCGCGCTACGCCCGCGTGCGGGTGGCCGAGGAGGGCGACGACACGGCCATCGACTGGATCCACCGGAGCGACCGCTACGGCGAGAAGCTGGCCACGCCGGACACCTCGATCGCCGACCTGATCGGCGAGGTCGACCCGATCAAGGTGGCCGAGGGCCGTTACCTCTCCGACGAGCTGGCCCTCCACTACGGCCTCGTGCCCCGGGTCAACCGGGGGATCTTCGCCATCAACGAGCTGCCCGACCTGGCCGAGCGGATCCAGGTGGGCCTCCTGAACGTGCTCGAGGAGCGCGATGTGCAGATCCGGGGCCACCGGATCCGGCTCCCGCTCGACATCGTGCTCGTCGCCACCGCCAACCCCGAGGACTACACGAACCGGGGCCGCATCATCACGCCGCTGAAGGACCGCTTCGGTGCCCAGATCAGGACGCACTACCCGCGCGAGACGGTGACCGAGGTGGCCATCATGAAGTCCGAGGCCACGCTGCCGACGGACGGCGTGCCCGTGGTGGTGCCGGCGTTCCTGGAGGAGATCGTGGCGGAGATCAGCCAGCTCGCCCGACGGAGCCCGCACCTCAACCAGCGGAGCGGCGTCTCGGTGCGCCTGTCCATCGCCAACTACGAGACGCTGGCCGCCAACGCTGTGCGCCGGGCGCTGCGCACGGGTGAGCCGATGGCCGTCCCCCGGGTGAGCGACCTCGGCGCCCTCGTCACCTCCACCCAAGGCAAGGTCGAGGTGGAGGCCATGGAGGAGGGCCACGAGGACGAGGTCATGGCCCAGCTCGTGTCGGCCGCCGTGCTGTCGGTCTTCCGCCGCCGGGTGACCCTCGAGGACCCCGGCTCGATCGTCGCCGCCTTCGAGGGCGAGATGGTCGTGCACGCCGGCGACGACCTGCCGTCGTCGGCCTACCTCGAGGTCCTCCGGGACGCCCCCGCCCTCGAGCCCCCGGCCCGGGCCATCGGCGGCCTCGACGCCCAGGAGTCGCCGGCCCTCCTGGCGAGCGCCCTCGAGTTCCTCCTCGAGGGCCTCCACCTCACCAAGCGGCTGAACAAGGACGCCTCGGGGGCCCGGGCCCTCTACCGGAGCCGCAAATGACCGCCCGCTACGACTACTCCCGCTGGGACGGCACCCAGGAGTTCGCCGACCTCGACGCCGACGACCTCCTGTCGGGCCTGACCGACGACCTCCTGGCGCAGGGCGACCTGACCGATGCCCTGCGGCGGATGCTGCGGGGCGGGATGCGCACGGCCGACGGCGAGCGGGTGATGGGCCTGCGTGAGCTCATGGAGCGCCTGCGCCGCCGCCGCCAGGAAGTGCTCGACCGGGGCGACCTGAGCGGTGAGTTGGCGCGCATCAACGAGGCCCTGAACGAGGTGCTGGGCGACGAGCGCGAGGCCCTCGACGAGCTGGCCGACGAGGCGCAGGCCTCGGGCGACGAACGGCGCCAACAGGTCACCGACAACGTGGTGTCCGAGAAGCGCATGGCCCTCGACCTTCTCCCGAACGACCTCGCCGGGAAGGTCCGCGAGCTCCAGCACTACGACTTCGTCTCCACCGAGGCCCGGGAGCGCTTCGAGGAGCTGATGGAGGAGCTCAGGAAGGAGGTGGCCGACACCTACTTCAAGGGCGCGACCGAAGCGCTGAGCTCGACCGACCCGGCCCAGCTCCAACGGATGCGCGACGCCTTCGACGCGCTCAACCAGATGATCGAGCAGCGCGAGCGGGGCGAGCCGCTCGACCCCTCCTTCGAGGACTTCATGTCCCAGTTCGGTGACATGTTCCCGGGCGACCCGCAGAGCCTCGACGAGCTCTTGGAGCAGCTCGCGGCCCGCATGGCGGCGGCGGAAGCCATGTGGCGGTCGCTCTCGCCCGAGCAGCGGGACCAGCTGCGTCAGCTGGCCGAACAGCTCCTCGAGGACATGGACCTGCGCTGGCAGCTCGAGCGCCTCGCCGGCAACCTCGCGGGGGCCTTCCCGGGGCTCGGCGGGAACCAGGGCTACGAGTTCACCGGGGACGCCCCCATGGGCCTGTCGCAGGCGACCGACGCCACGGCCGAGCTGGCCGAGATGGACCGCATCGAGTCGGTCCTGCAGTCGGCCAACTCGCCGGCTGCCCTTTCGGAGATCGACATCGACGAGGTGCGTCGGCACATGGGTGAGGACGCCGCCCGCTCGCTCGACCGCCTGGCCCGGCTGACCCGGACCCTCCAGGAGGCCGGGCTCATCGAGCAGAAGGGAGACCGCACCGAGCTGACCCCGAAGGGCGCCCGCCGCATCGGCCAGCGGGCCCTCTCGGACCTCTTCGCCCAGATCAACCAGGACCGCATCGGGGAGCACCAGATCACGTGGTCGGGGTTCGGCCACGACCGGGAGGAGACGACGAAGCCCTACGAGTTCGGGGACCCGTTCAACCTCCACTTGTCGAAGACGGTGCACAACGCAGTCACCCGCTCCGGCGCCGGCGTACCCGTCCGCCTCGTCCTCGACGACTTCGAGATCGTCGAGACCGAGGCCCTCAGCCGCTCGGCCACCGCCCTCCTCGTCGACCTGTCGATGTCGATGCCCATGCGGGACAACTTCGTGCCGGCCAAGAAGATGGCCATGGCCCTCCATCGCCTCATCAGCACGAAGTTCCCGCGCGACTTCCTCGGCATCATCGGCTTCTCCGAGGTGGCGAGGGAGATCAAGGCCGACGACCTGCCCACGGCCATGTGGGACTACGTCTACGGCACCAACCTGCAGCACGCCCTGACCCTGGCCCGTCGCATGCTGGCCCACGAGCACGGCACGAAGCAGATCATCGTCGTGACCGACGGCGAGCCCACCGCCCACATCGACGACCACGGCGAGGTGTTTTTCGCCTACCCGCCGGTGGCCGAGACCCTCCGGCGGACGATGGCCGAGGTGCTGCGGTGCACCAGGGCCGGGATCACCATCAACGTGTTCGCTCTCGACCTCGAGCGGACGCAGTACCCGTTCGTGGACCAGATCGCCCGCATCAACGGGGGACGGACCTTCTACACGTCACCCGACTCCCTCGGCGGCTACGTGCTGGTGGACTTCCTCCAACACCGTCGGATCATCCGCTCGGCCACCGGCTGAGCAGCCCCATCGTTCCGGCCCCCGGGCCGGGGCACCCCTGGTGGCCGACACCCCAGCCGGCTCGGTTGCCGGCCGGCCCGGTGTCGAGCGCCGGGCGAGGGAGCGAGACAGCGGCACGAAGACCGTTCCGAGGCGCCTGACCAGGGAATTCCCACGCCGGTCGCGAGCCGATCCAAGACCCCCTTGCGCTCGGGTCCCGAATGGTGAAAGATGACACCACTGTAGTTACACGGATGGCACATTGGGTGGATGAGGGGAGGCGAACGATGGACATCGTGTCGCTGCTCTACGAACGACAGGAACGGAGCTGGCAGGCCCAGGCGAACTGCATGGGGGTCGACCCGGACCTGTTCTTCCCGGAGCGGGGGGCCTCGACCAGGGAGGCCAAAGAGGTCTGCCGGGGGTGCGTCGTCCGTGAGGACTGCCTCGAGTACGCCCTGGCCAACGGCGAGAAGTTCGGCATCTGGGGCGGGATGAGCGAGCGGGAGCGCCGCCGCCTCCGCCGGGCCCGGGCCCTCCAGCGCCGGGCCGCTATGACGGCGTCGTAGGCCCCCGTCCGGCCAGCCGGGCCTCGATCGTGGCCGTCGGGCCGAGGTCGAGCTCCGTCCAGCGGTCCTCGGGCACGGCCCGGAGGACGGACTCGGGCAGGAGGCCGACCAGCTCGGCCCGGTCCACCTCCCCGCCGCCTCGGCGCACGAGCTCGGCGACCCGGTCGTAGACCAGGGCGGGACCCAGGTCCGCCGGGTCGAGCAGGTTGCACGACACCTGGACCTGGGCGCCCACCGCCAGGCCGAGGGCCCGCACCGACGGGCCCCGCACGGCCCGGGCCACCCGCTCGGCCAGGTCCAGCTGCCCCCGGGCCAGCCAGACGTTGTAGGCCACGAGCGCTGGCCGGGCCCCCACGGCGCAGGCCCCGGCGCTCTGGTGGGGCCGGTCGGGTCCGGTGTCGGGCCGGAGCGCGGCGAACGCCGCCCGGCGCACCTCGGGCAGCGTCCGCACACCGCCCCCGGGCAGAGGTCCGTAGAGGAAGCAGGGCAGGCCGAGCTCGGCGCCGGCCCAGGTGGCGAAGCGGTCCCGGGCGGCCGCTGCGTCGTCCAGGGTGGCGCCGCCGAGGGGCACGAACGGGACCACGTCGGCCACACCGAATCGGGGGTGGACGCCGGCGTGGAGGCGCAGGTCGAGCAGGGTCACGGCCTCGGCCACGAGAGAGCGAACGGCCGCCTCCAGCTCCGATCCCTGGGCGGCCAGCGTGAAGACGGCCCGATGGTGGTCGGGGTCAGCGTGAAGGTCGAGGAGGGGCGGGCCGCAGGCCGTGGCCAACCGGTCGAGGAGGGAGGGGTCGCGGCCCTCGCTGACGTTGGCCACGCACTCGAGGAGCATCAGCCACCCCAGGGGTGACGCGTCAGTGAACGGACACCAACGCGTGGGTGAAGGAGAGTGAGGCTGGGCCGTGCCGGGTGCGGCCGCCACTGCCGCCGCCGGAGCGGCAGCACACGCTCTGGGTCAGGTGCCGACGGCGACCTGAGCAGTGCGACGGCGACGAAGGATGCGGCGCCGCTCCCGCTCCGACCGTCCGCCCCAGACGCCGTGATCGATTCGGTTCGCGAGGGCATACTCTAGGCATGCGTCGGCGACTGGGCATTCGGCGCAAATCCGCTGCGCCTCCTGCACACCGAGTCCGTCACTCGGGAAGAAAACGGCGGGAGGGAGGTCTCGGCATTTGCCGCTTGCCATCCATTCAGTGTCCATCGGGTCACTCCCTTCTCACTGTCGAGTGTAAACGGCCGACCTCCCGAAATCCCCCCTCAAATGTGCCATCACACGGTAAAAGTTTGCTAAAGAGCGAGCTTGGAGGGCCATGAACGAGTCGCCGACGACGCCCGGCGAAAACGAGCCCCCCGCAGCACCGAACCCGCCGCAAGCCGATTCTCCGGACGGTTTCCCCGCGCCGCGACCCGACGCGGCCGCCGACGAGGGACGCGAGGCGCCACCGCCGCCGGTCCCGCCCGAGCCGACCTCGACGCGACCGCTCCTCCCACCGCCCGTCCCACCCGAACCGCTGGCCGCGCCCGCGCCTCCGCCGCCGGTCCCGCCCGAGCCGATCTCGACCCGGCCGCTCCCGCCCCCGCCCGTCCCGCCCGAACCGCTGCGACAAACGCCGCCGCCGCCGCCGCCGCCGCCG
>DATGZH010000061.1:0-28289 GCA_035297265.1 Acidimicrobiales bacterium
ACGGGGAACGCCTTCCACGGCGCCGCCTGTCCGAGCGCAACGAACTGCTTCGCCGTCGCCGACTCCGGCACGATCGTCGCTACGACCAACGGCTCGACCTGGAACGCGCAGACCTCCGGTACGGCCAACAACCTGGCCAGCATCTCGTGTCTGAACACCAACGACTGCTTCGTCGTCGGGGCCGCCGGCACGATTCTGGTGACGACCAACGGCGGGACCAACTGGAACCCCCAGACCTCCGGCACGGGTAACGACCTGCGCATGGTGTCCTGCACCGACGCCATGCACTGCGTCGCCGTCGGATCGAGTGGCACGGTGGTCGCCACCACGAACGGTGGGACCACCTGGAGTACACAGAGCGTCGGCACGACGGTCGACCTCAGTTCGGTTGCCTGCGCCAGCAACACCGTCTGCGTGATCGGTTCCAAGACGATCACTCCGAACAACGGGGCACCGATCACCCCGGCTACGGCCTTCTACACGTCGAACGGCGGGGCGACCTGGGCATCCACTATCCCCGGTTCGCTCGTGCACAAGGTCAAGGCGATCTCGTGCCTTGCTTCGACGACGACGTGCTTCACGGCCTCGTCGGCCGGCCCGCAGTCCGGTGCCTCCGGCGCCACGATGATCGAGAAGACGACCGACGGTTCGCACTTCAGCGTCCTGTACAGCGGTGCGGCAGGCTCAGGGTCCGGGCAGGGCATCTCGTGTCCCGACGCCACGCACTGCTATGTCGCCGGCTACAGCAAGACGAACAGCTCGGGCTTCCTGCTGGCCACGAGCAACGGCGGGACCACGTGGACCACGCAGACGTCGGGTACGGCCAACCAGCTCCGAGCCATCTCCTGCCCGAACGACGCGACGTGCTTCGCCGTCGGAGAGGCCGGCACGGTCTTGGCCACGACCAACAGTGGCACCACCTGGGCGGCGCAGGTCTCGGGCACGGGCAACCAGCTGTACGGCGTCTCGTGCGCCGACTCCCTGCACTGCGAGGCGGTGGGTAGCAACGCTACCGTGATCGGCACGGTCAACGGTGGGACCACCTGGACGGCCCAGACGGCGGCCGCCGGGATCACGACCAACCTCTTTGACGCATCGTGCTTCGACGCCATGCACTGCGTGGCCACCGGCGGCAAAGGGCAGATCATGACCACCACCAACGGTGGGGCCAACTGGGTGAACCATTCGGTCACCATCCCGGCGCACACGGTGTGGGACATCTGGTCGGTGTCGTGCTGGTCCGACACCGGCTGCACGGCCTCGGGCGGCACCGGCTTCGACGCCCCGGGTCACCCGGGCCTGCTCCTCACGACGACCGACGGCGGGGTCACCTGGACGGCGGCCTCGGCCCCCTCCCCCCAGCACGGGCTGCCCGGGATCTCCTGTGTGGCCGGCGGGATCTGCTGGGCCGTGGGGTCCCTCGGGGGCATCGTGACCAACCTCGCCCCCTCCTCCAACGGCTACTGGCTGGTGGGCGACGACGGCGGGACCTTCGGGTTCGGTGACGCCAACTTCTTCGGGTCGCTGCCGGGTCTCGGCATCCACGTGAGCAACATCGTGGGCATCGCCGGCACCGCCGACAACCAGGGCTACTGGATGGTGGGCGACGACGGTGGGGCCTTCGGGTTCGGTGACGCCGGCTTCTTCGGATCGCTGCCGGGACTCGGGATCCACGTGACCAACATCGTGGGGATCGCTCCCACGCCCGACGGCAAGGGCTACTGGCTGGTGGGCAACGACGGCGGGGTCTTCGGCTTCGGCTCGGCCCGCTACTACGGCTCCCTCCCGGCGCTCGGCATCCACGTGAGCAACATCGTGGGCATCGCCCCGACGCCGACGGGCAAGGGCTACTGGCTGGTGGGCAAGGACGGCGGGGTCTTCGGCTTCGGTGACGCCGGCTTCTTCGGCTCAGAGGGCGGCAAGACCCTCGCCCAGCCCATGGTCTCGATCGCCCCCACCACCGACGGCCAGGGCTACTGGACGGCCGCGGCCGACGGCGGGAACTTCGCCTTCGGTGACGCCATGTTCCAGGGCTCGGTGCCCGGGGCGGGCGTCCACGTGACCAACGTCGTCGGGATGGCCGGCGTCGTCCAGGGCCAGGGCTACTGGATGGCCGGCGACGACGGTGGCGTCTACGCCTTCGGCGTGGCCTCCTACTTCGGCTCGGTGCCCGGTCTCGGCATCCACATCTCCAACGTGACCGGCATCGCCGCCACCTCCTCCTAGCCCGCACCCCGGCGGGGGCGGGCCAGGTGGGAGGGGCCCACCGTCGCCGTCTTGGCTCAGGCCGCGGCAATCCTCACGGCACGGGTTCGAAGACGTCCCCGCACATCGAGGCGTCGTAAGCCGGCAGCGCCTGGAGCTGCGGGCGGAGCCAGGCGCTGCGGAGCGCCCGCAGGAGCCCCTGGACCTCGGGGCTGTGGAGGGCGGCCCGCCGGACGACGAGGTCGTAGCGCTCGGTCGCCATGGGGACGAAGGTCAGTTCGTAGGCGAGGGCGGCCGGCTCGCTCACGATGCCGACGTCACCGAGGCCGGCGGCCAGGGCCGACGCGACCTGCAGGTGGCCGGTGGCGGCCGTCTCGTAGCCGGCCAGGTCCCGCGCCTTGACCTGCAGGCGCCGCCGCTCCTCTTCGAGCAGCTGACGGGCCTCGGAGCCGGGCTCGCGGTTCACGAGCCGCAGCCCCAGGTTGGCCACCCCGGCCAGGTCATGAACCTTGTGCGGCACCTGCGGCCGGATGGCGAGGCCCTCGCGCCACCGGGCGAAGCCCACGGCCACGGCGTCGAGCTCGGCCAGGCTTGAGCCCCATTCCCGGGCCTCCCGGCCGGCGTCCTCGTTCTCGTCCGGGTCGACGTGATGGACGCCGGCGACATGCACGAGACCGTCGCGCAGCAACTCGAGAGCCCGCCCGCTCCCACATGGCCACCAGAGGAGGTCGACGGGCGTGTCGAGCCGGCCCAACGGCACGGCGAGCAGCGGCAACGCGGGGTCGCAGCCGGCGATCACCACCGTCGGCGACAACGGCGCGATCTGCCGTGTCGCCACCCTCTGCGAGTCCCGACGTCCAGACTTCGGGTCGGCCGCTGAGTCGTCACCGGGGCGCTTCCCGGTCCTCGACGCCCGGGCGTCCTCGACCACGGCGGAGGCGGGGCGGAAGCCGAAGTCGGCGGCCGCGTGGTGGGCCAGGGGGAAGGCGATGGCCCGACCGAGCACCGAGGCGAGCGCCACCCTCGTCCCCTGCCCCGAAGACAACGGGACCTCGTCGACCGCCACCGCTTCGACGGGCGGCAGCGGCACCGTGCCGCCGAACAACTCTTCGACGGAGGCCCCGAGAGCCCGGGCGATGTTCAGCGCGACCTTGAGCGAGGGGGCCCAACGTCCGGATTCGACACCGGCGATCGCCTGTCGGCTGACCCCGCTGGCCTGGGCCAACTGCTCCTGGGAAAGGGCACGGGCCAGTCGCGTGAGCCGCAAGCGGCTCCCGGTGTCCGCCAAGTCGGATCCGTCGTGAGGGTTCGGTCTACTGAGCGCGCTTTCCATCCTGCGGCTCATCCTTCCTTCGGCACGTGGGGAGGATCAAGCACGGTGATCGTGATGCTTCGACCGACCTCGCCGACCCGACCGACATCGGCCATTGCCGGACCCGGGCCACCAGCGTCGAGACCCGGCTCGCCGGACGATCCGGGCATGGCGCAGACGATCCGGTCGGCGGTGTTCACGATCACCTCGGCTTCGAACCCCACGCCACTCGGACGTAACGCACTCACGATGCCCGAGAGCACCATGCCGTGCTCCGGATGGGCGCCGAGTCGGATCCGTTGAGGGTGGATGCAGACGAGGCCGTCCCGGCCCGGCAGCGTCGTCGGGACGAACCCCCGGTAGCCGACGAGTTCGGCCACCCTCCGAGTTGCGGGTGCCGCGACGACGTCGTGTGCCTCGCCGACCTGGAGCAGACGTCCGTCGTCCATGATGCCCAGCCGGTGGGCGAAGGCCTGGGCCTCGGGGAGGTCGTGGGTCACGAGCACGACAGGGGCCCGGCGTGCGGCCGCACGGTCGTGCACACTCTGGTTGACCCGCGACCGGATCGCCGCGTCGAGTCCGTTGAACGGCTCGTCGAGCAGCAGGACCTCGAAACGGCTCAAGAGCACCCGGGCGACGGCCACACGCTGGCATTGGCCCCCTGAGAGCGCGACGGGCAGCGCCTGGCGGTGGCGGTCGAGGCCGAGCTCCTCGAGCAACGCCCTTCCCTCGCCCCCGATAGGTCCACCCGACCCGTAGGCCGCGTTCTCCTCAACGGTCAGATGAGGGAAAAGCCCAGCTGGTTGACGCAAAAGACCGACCCGGCGTTCGGCGAGGGGTACGGCCTGACGAGGTGGCGACGTACTCGTGAGGACGCGTCCGTTCAGTCGGATCAGTCCGCGATCGGGGCGGAGGAGGCCGGCCACGAGCTCGAGCAGCGTGGTCTTCCCGGCTCCCGACGGCCCGAAGAGCGCCAGGCGATGGCCGGGGTCGACCATGAAGGCCGCGGACACGAGCGAGGGCCGCCGTGCCACTTCCACGTCGACCAGCAGACCCTCGGTCTCGAGGCCTTTGTCTGGCTGCGCCTCCGCTATCGCTGTTCGATCGAACGTGGTCGAGCTCAAGCCAGGCTCGCCTGGTCGGGGAGCGGCACGTTGAGGGTACGGACTCTCGACGTTCCGGTGACCTTGGCGCGAGCACGGGCGCTCCACAGGTAGGCCAGCACCGGAAGGGGCAGCGCCACGATGAGCAGCAGGAAGGCGTAGGGCAACGCCGCCCCGACTCCTTGCTCCTGCAGCGTGACCCAGATGGCCATGGGCAAACCGTACGGGTGATAGGCGATGATGACAACAGCGCCGAACGCGCCCATCGCCCTCGCCCAGGCGATGGCGAGGGCCAATGCCAGGCCTGGGGCGGCCATCGGCAGGGTGATCCGACGGAACACCCTCGGCCAGCTGTCACCCAGGAGCGCGGCGTTCTCCTCCAACTGTGGGTCGACGGACGAGAAGGCCGCTTGTGCCCCCAGGATGTAATAGGGCGCCGACTCATAAATCAGCGCGATCACCAGGGCAAAGAAGGTGTTCGTCGCGGTGAGGTGGAGGTGGTTCAGGAACCCGCCGATGGGGGTCGATGGGCCCATGAAGTAGATGAGCAGCAGCCCGATGACGAGCGGTGGCATCAGGAGCGGGATCAGTAACCCGACCTCGATCACGCGGGCGAACGGCAGCCGTCCCTGAGCGAGCAGCCAGGCCAGCGGTGTCCCGAGAAGCACGATCGCCGTGAGCGCCACCATGGCCGCTTCGAGAGACGTCCACATCGGCGAGAGCCCGCCTGGTGCACCAAGCGTCTGTCGGATGGCATGCCCGGAGAGATGGGCAAAGAGGGCGCCCAGCGGGCCGAGCAGCATCAGCCAGATGAAGACGGCCGCACCGATCACGATCACGCTGGAAACGATGCCGAGCCGAAAGGCGCCCGGGGGACGGGTGCTTCGGGCCGATGAGTGCGGGCGACGGAAACTGAAGAGGGGCTCATCCAGCCGATTCACGTCGATCCTCTCTCTCCCCAAGGACACAGCCACGCGGTCTGTTAGTGGGGTAACTCCTTTTTGATGACTGCGGGAACGCTGGAAGCACTACCGGTCAACTTCACGGGGAGCAGCGTGTAGCCGTTCTTCTGGTAAAGTGCCCGGCCCTGCGGCGACAGGACGAAGGCGACGAATGCCTGATCGGCCTGTAGGTCGCTCCCCGTCGGCGCTCCCGGTCCACCGATAGTCGTGATCGTGAGAACGAGCGCGCCACCCTCGACCTTCATCCCATTGGCCAGGGTGAGCGTGGCCTTCTTGTAGGCCGACGCATCGGAGGGACTCCCGAGGTTGATCGAGGCCGGAAGGGTAACGAAGGGGAGGTGCTGCTGGATGGCCTGGGATCGGTACGCGCTGGCTGCGTCGAGCTGTCCTGCCTCGAGATGCGCCAGGAGAGAGGTCTCGGCATAGATCTGAGGGCTCGCGCCGACCGCGTCACTACCGAGGATCGAATTCACGGTACTGACGGGTACGCCCAATTTCTGCTCGGCCAGCGTCAGCATGAGGACGAAGGCGCGACCTTGGGGATCGGTGTTGGGGTCGGTGCGTCCGAGACGGAACCCGGACTTCGCCATGAGTGGGAACAGCTTGGTGATCGGCTCGTTGCCCTTAGCGATGGCCTTGAAGGTCGCGGCGTAGGGCCCCGATGGGTTGTAGGCGACGACGATCGGACTTGCGGCGAAGGAGGCGTACCACGTCGTGTACTTCGGTATCAGCGGCTTGATCGGCGCGGCGCCGACGCTCTCGAACACGCCCGGCTGAATCGTCCCCGCGATGATCTCCTGGGTGATGGCCAACGACTCTGCTCCTCGGCCGGTGTACGAGTAGCCGGTGGCGTGCTCGAACCCCGGTCCGACCGTCTGCTCGTTCACGGTCAGCAAGGAGCCGGCGTAGGCGACGTTGGCGGTGCCAGACTGCGGCGCGTGCGTCGTCGGGGTGGACGTGGCCAGAGCAGGCGATGCCGACGCCACGACGATCGACGTGACGGCGGCTGCGCAGGCGAGGAATCGACTACCGAGGACGGCGGCTGGGCGTCGCTGCGGGTGCGGAGTCGTCATGGTGGGGCATGTTTGCAACGCTGGCCCCGAGGTGTCAAGGACCACTTGCGCCTCAGCAGCCCCCCTTTCGCCGCAACTGCAAGCGAACCTTGCCAGTCACAAGTACCGCTGTCGGTCGAACCTCGGTGACGCGGCGTTGATACCTGGCAAGCCCAGGCCGGTGGTCGCTAGCCTTGGCGCTCGTGCCGACCGGAGCCATTGGTGCCGACGAGGGTCCTCGGCTCGCTGAACGCCTCCTGAGGGGGTCCCTGACCGACCGGCGGCTCCAGGCCGAGACGGACATCGGATTGGAGACCCGGCTGCTGCCGGAGGCCGACGTGCTGAAGATCGGTGGCCAGAGCATCATCGACCGGGGTGGCCGGGCCCTGTTCCCCCTCCTCGAGGAGATCGAGGCCTTGCTCGTCGACTATCGGCTGATCATCGGAACGGGCGCCGGTACCCGGGCCCGCCACGCCTACAGCGTGGGTGTCGACCTCGGCCTTCCGACCGGCGTGCTCACCACACTCGGCACCGGCGTCGCCATGCAGAACGCCCGCATTCTGGGCTACATGCTGGCCAAGCACGGCATACCGGTGATCACTCCGATCGAGTTCGGACAGCTTCCGCTGTACATCGCCGAGCGTCACGCCGTCGTGTTCCCCGGCATGCCGCCTTACACCTATTGGGAGCACAACCCTGACATCGGTCTGATTCCGCCCCACCGCACCGACACTGGGACGTTCCTCGTGGCCGAGGTCTACGGGGCGCGCTCGATGATCTACGTGAAGGACGAGGACGGCCTGTTCACCGACGATCCCAAGAAGAACCCGAAAGCCGAGTTCATTCCGAGGATCACGGCCTCGGAACTCTTGAGCGACCGGTTCGATGACTTGGTCGTCGAACGGCCGGTGATCGAGTTCCTTCAGCGTGCTCGACACATTCGATCCATCCAAGTGATCAACGGCCTCAAACCCGGCAATTTGACCAAGGCCTTGGCGGGTGAGCACGTTGGCACGATCATCGAGGCCTCGGGCTCGGCATGACGGCTGGATCGGGTCAGGCGAATATTTCGACCAGTGTGGTCGCGGACGATGAATTGCTCGTTGGCGGGGCCCGGCATCTGCAGTCGCTCCTCATGCAGGACTCGTTGCTGAGCGAGGGGACCCAGCGGCGGACCGAGGCCGTGGCCTTTCCCCTGGTGCCGGCGGCCAGAGTGATCAAGATCGGGGGACGGTTGATCGACGGCGGGAGCGAAACGCTGTTGCCCTTGATCGACGAGGTGGTACAGGCGCTGTCGAGTTACAAGCTCATCATTGGCGCGGGTGCTGGCATTCGTTCCCGTCACGTGTTCAGTGTTGGACTCGATCTCGGCCTCCCGACCGGTGTGCTGGCAGCTCTCTCAGCCACGGACGCCGAGCAGAACGCCCACATCCTCGGGGCATTGTTGGCACGCTATGGGGTAGTCTCGCTTCCCCCGCCCCTCATCACCCATCTTCTGCCAGCCCTCTTGGTTCTGGGTAGCGGTGTAGTGGTGAACGGCGTGCCACCGTTCGAACTCTGGGAGCACCCTCCCTCGGTGGGGAAGATCCCGCCGAACCGCACTGACGTGGGTATGTACCTGCTGGCCGAGATCTACGGTTCAGAGACCGTTGTCCTCGTCAAGGACGTCGATGGGATGTACACGGCGGATCCGAAGCAGGAGCCAGGGGCCGAGATGATCCCATACATCACGGTCGACGAACTGGTGGGATCGCGACCATCGACCCTTCCGTTCGACGAGCTTCTGCTCGATCTCCTCCCACATGGCCACCATTGTCGGCGGGTGCAGATCGTCGACGGTACAACCCCGGGCATGTTGACCGATGCCCTAGCTGGCCAACCTGTGGGTACGGTGATCGAAGCGAGTGGCGGGCGGCGGTCTGAGTGATCCTCGTCAGGTGAGCGAAGAGCAACCGAACACGGGAAGTCCGGAGTCGGGGTCGCCGGGTGACGACACGCGACTCGGACGTCGAACCTTCCTTGGCCTGATCGCCGCCGGGACTGTCGTGAGCGCTGCCGGGATCGCCGTTGCCGAGATGGCCAACAACACCGGGGCGACCGAGAGTGCAGCCTCGAACAAGGCAAGCCATCCGGGCATCGTGCGCGTCCAAACCGTTTACACGCCCAGCACGAGCGGCCTTCTGCCAACGCTCATCCCAGCGTTCGAGACGGCGTCCGGCCTGAAGGTCCAGGTCACAGCGACAAATGACGTCTTCACCCCGGCGGTTCACGGCGAGGCCGACCTGTTGATCGTGCACTACTACCACCTCGGTCAGCCGGGACGTCAACCCGGCCGGGCCGGCAGCGGCACGCATGCCGGCGGCCACCGGCACCCGAACGTCGTACCCGGCAGCGGCCAGGGTGGCGGCACTGGTGGTGGCGGCACGGGCGGCGGTGGTGGCGGCGGCACGGGCGGCGGTGGCGGCGGCGGTCAGGGCACCGGTGGTGGCGGCGGTCAGGGTACGGGTGGTGGCTCCGGTGCGCACAACGTCGTGCCCGGCAGCGGCCAGGGTGGCGGCACTGGTGGTGGCGGCCATCGGGCCGGTGGCGGCAGCACGGCGGTCGGCAGCGCCGCCGTCCTGCCCGGTGACTTCGCCCATCCGAAGGGTGCGAGTCCGGGGACGATCAACACGGGCGCCTTCGTCCTCGAGGGCTACGGATTGTGGCCCATGGCGCTCTTCAACAACCAGGCGCTGCTCGTCGGACCTGCTAGCGATCCGGCCGGCGTGCGGGGCATGGCCAGCGCAGCGCAGGCGATGGCCAAGATCGCAACGACGCGGAACACGTTTCTCGCTTCAGTGAACGACGTTCGGATCAATTACCTCGACGAGCTCATCCTTGCCGCATCTGGTGTCCCCAAGGGTGCGTGGTACCAGGCGAGTCCAGCCGTCGGGACGGCACTGCTGACCGCCGCCGCGGCGAAGAACGCCTACACGATCTGGGGCGACGAGAGCTCGTCACTCCAAAGCGTGACGAACAAGCTGACCCCGATGGTCGTCACCGATCCAGTCATGCAACGCATGATGGTCTCGATCATCGTGAACCCAGAGAAGATCGACGGTGTCAACTTCCATGGAGCGCACCGATTTCAGGCATATCTGACGGGTCCGTCGACGCAAGCAGCGGTCCTCGCCTTCCGAGAGGCCGGGTTCACGACAGCGACGTTCTGGCCGGCCGCCTCCGCTAGCGCTTGATGGCCTTGCCGGGTTTCGCTGGTCAGCCCTCTGAAGGGAGTTCCGTACCCGGCGATGAGATTGCGCCGGACCAACGGTGGTCGAGCTTGCCTACCTTCCAGTAGGTCACTGCGGCGATCCAGACCACGATGAACAGCGCCGCGATGGCGAATCCGGCACGGTTGATGTCGAAGCTTGCAAAGATCTGCCAGAACTGCCCACGCAGATGGAGCTCACTCGAGAGCAGACCCACGATCTCGATCGTCCCGATCATGAGGGCGACGGCCACCGAGAGGCCCGTGATGACCAGGTTGTAATACACCTTCCGTACGGGACGAGCGAAGGCCCATCCGTACGCGAAGTTCATGAAGCAGCCGTCGAGGGTGTCGAAGAGGAGGAGGCCGCCGGAGAACAGCAGGGGGAGAGCAAGCACCGCGTACCAAGGGAGTCCTTGCGTCGCTGCCGTCGCTGTCGCAGTGAGCAACAACACTTCGGTAGCGGTGTCGAAGCCGAGACCAAAGATGAGGCCGACGAAGACCATATGCCAGCTCTTCGTGATCGAACGCATAGCGCGGCCGAAGAAGCGCCACATCATTCCTCGGGCCTGCAGTTGTTGCTCGAGCTCGTCTTCGTCGAACTGTCCGGACCTGAGCCCGCGGAACACCCTCACGACTCCGAGGAGGACGACGAGGTTGAGCGCGGCGATGAGGTACAGGAAGCCGGCAGCCATCGACGTGCCGACGACTCCGCCGATCGTCTCGAACCCGGAGTGCGGATCCACGATGGCCCCGAAGACCGCCTTGGCCGCGACGGAAATGGCGACGCCTACCAGGACGATCGTCGTGGAGTGACCGAGGGCAAAAAAGAATCCGGTGCCAAGCGGACGCTTTCCCTCGGCCATGAGCTTGCGGGTGGTGTTGTCGATGGCCGAGATGTGGTCGGCGTCAAACGCGTGGCGGGCGCCCAGAGTCCATGCCGTGAGAGCCACACCGAGGCCGACCCCCAGCCCCTTGTAGTGGACCTGGTGGGGTTCGATCGCGAGGGCGAACAATCCCCAACCGACCGCATTGATGACAACGACGATCGCCGCTATGGCGCCGAGGCGACCCCATTCTTTCGGCCGCAGCGTGAGCCGAAGAAGGTGTAAGCGGCTCCGGAGGGCGCCGCGCTGAGAGGTATCGGGGGCCGAACGGACCTCCGCTGTCGGTGTGCTCACGGCCACGAACCGCCCTTCGTCCGAGGACTGGACTCGTCGGCGGGCAACGAGGCGACCGGACTAGCCCTTCGGGCATCACCGTTGCGGGACAGTGCCGGGATCTCACCGGACTTCGCTGCATTACCTGCCACCCCGGCCCGACAACCGGGGATGAGGCACGGTAGCTACCCGAGCACACGCCGTCAAAGACGGTGGTGAGGGCCTCGTTGAGGAGCCGGCAATGTCACCCGGTCACGCAGTTCGGGAACGTCGCCGAGTCTCAACGCGTTGTCGAAGTTAGCTGCGTGGCTCCGTCGGTCCGAGCGCCTCGAGAACCTGTCGTGCTCACCCTCGGTCGAAGCGGCGTTTCGCCTCGTCGTAGACATCGGTCGGCAGCGGCCCATTCGACGCCGCGGCCACGTTGGCCGCCAGGTGGTCCGGGTTCTTCGTGCCGACGATCGTGGTGTGCATGTCGGGATGGCTCAGCGTGAACCGCAACATGAACTCCATCGGGGTCATCTCCCCGAGCAGATCGCTGATGTCCGTCTGATTGAAGCGCTCATTTCTTGCCCTCATCATCTCCCGGTAGCGCTCTGGGTACTCCGCCGGTGGTTCGGGGAAGCCGCGGGCGACGCCGCCCCGGATGATGGTGCCCCCGCCGGCCTCGGCCGCACTCGTGATCGCCGTTTCGTGTTCTCGTTCGACGGCCGAATAGGGAATCTGGAAGGCGTCGAAGACCCCCATGGCGATCTGGTCCGGCAGGTTGGGCAAGGTCCCCGAGATACCGAGGAAGCGGATCTTGCCCTCGTCCCGGAGGGCGACCAGCTCGGCGACGGCGTCGTCCTCGGCCAAGGTGGCCGGTGACGGGCTCATGTGGAACTGGACCAGGTCGAGGTGGTCCGTGCGCATCCGGGAGAGGCTCTGCTCCACCCCGGCCCGAACGTTCGCCCGGGTGAAGACGTGTTCGCGCCCGGCGGGCCCGGCCTCGCCGACGGGCTCTCCGACGGGACAGCCGCACTTGCTGGCGAGGAAGTACTCATCGCGGCGGCCGGACAGGGCCCGCCCGATGTGCTCCTCCGAGGCGCCGTAGTCGGGCGAGGTGTCGATCATGTTGATCCCGGCGTCGAGCACTCCGTTCAGCAAGCGGTCGACCTCGCTGGGGTCCAAGTTGCGACTCCGCAGCTCCATCGCCCCGTAGCCGAGCTTCGACACGGCCACACCGGTACGGCCGAGGGTGGCGGTCGGCAGGCTCATGGTTCCTCCTTGCTCTGAGGACAGGGGAGGACAAGGACACTACGCGCAACGGTCGGAAGTCGGCGGCGGACAACCCAGACGACCACTCGAGGCGCTCCTCGCGCCGTGGCCGCCTGGAGCGGTTCCGAAGCGGTGCGTGGGGTGGCGTCCGGCTGCTCTCGGGGTGAGTCCGCTCACTCCCAGGGCTCGAACAGGCCCTCGAACTCGAGCTTGTTGTCACGCACCCGGCCGTAGAGGAGCCAGTCGCCCCGGAACATCCCGTGCTCGTGGGGCGAGCAGGCGATGTGGGCCCTCGGACCGCCGGTCGTGCTCGGGAGGAAGCGGATCCGCTCGAGGCCGGTCTTCAGCCCCTCGCCCGAGAGGATCGGCGCGCGCACCAGTCCCTCGACCAGCACCCGGGCGGTGTCGTAGGCGAGGACCGGGATGGCGTTGGGCCAGAGCGGCGGGTCCGAGCCGTACCGCTGCACGAAGCGGTCGTAGAAGCCCTGGACGAGGGGGTTGGTCGGGTCGAACTGGTCGATGCCCACCCACCCCTCGAACTTCTCGAAACCCATCAGGTAGAACATGAACGCCGTGGTCATGATGCGCGGCGGGTCCCAGCCGAGCTCGTCGAGCGAGGCCCGCAAGAGCCCCTGGGCGGCGAGCATCCCGTAGCCCATGTAGACGAGGGCGTCGGGCTCGATCCGCTGGAGGCTCTGCAAGTTCGACGTGAGGTCGGCCGGGGTCTGCGAGACGGTCTCCACCGCGGCCACCGCCACGCCGCGGCGTCGGCACTCCTGACGAAAGAAGCGGAAGTACTCCTCGCCGTTCGGGGAGATCTCGCTCAGTACCGCCACCCGCTCGTAGCCGTTGCGCTTGAGCCAGCCGACGATGAGGGCGGCGTCACCGCCGCAGTCGCCGTTGCCGAGGCGGAAGCAGTAGTCGCCGTGGAACTGCTCGGTCCCGCACCAGCTGATGAGGGGCACGTGGAGCTCGTTGGCGAGCGGGCCGACCGTGATGGCGTTGTCCGAGCTGTAGGCGCCGGCCACCGCGAGGCAGCCCTCGTCGACCAGGCGGCGGAACCCGTCGGTGGCGTTCTTGGCGCTCCCCTGGGGGAGGCCGTTCTCCGGGTCGAGCACGAACTCGACCGGCCGGTCGAGGAGTCCCTGCTCGGCGGCCTCGTCGAAGGCCATCCGGTGGATCTTGTCGTAGCCCCCGCCCGGGCCGTCGAGGGTCGAGCCCAGCCAGCCGATCTTGATCGGGTCCATGTCACGCCCCCCTGTTCGCTCGCCCGGTCCGCCCTCAGGCGGCCAGGCCCATCAGCTCCATCATGTTCCCGCCCATGACGAGCCGGAGCTGCTCGTCGGGGAGGCCGTGCAGCTCCTGCGCCCAGGCCACCGGGTCGGCGAGCCCCTCGACGTGGGGGAAGTCCGAGCCGAACACCACGTGGTCGGCCCCGAGCAGTGCGACCAGGTCCCGGGGGTCCTCCTCGTGGAACGGGTGCATCCAGAAGTGCCGCTTGAACGTCTCCGCCGGGTGCTCCTGGTAGAGGTGGGGCATCTTGACGTAGGCGTGGTCGAGCGTCTCGAGGAGGTGGGGGACCCAGCCGGCCCCGTTCTCGACGAGGGCCACCCGCAGCTTCGGGAAGCGCCAGAGCAGCCCGTGGCAGATCATCGCCGTCGCGGCGTCCCGGATGGCCCGGTAGTCGCCCTCCACCACCGCGCTGAACAGCTGGGGCTGGGCGAAGGCCAGGGTCTCGCCCTGGCTGCCCTCCCACTCGTTGCTGTAGCGGTTGTAGCCGCTGTCGGAGGCGTGGAGCACGACGAGCACGCCCGACTCCTCCACCCGCCGCCAGTAGGGGTCGAACTCGGGCTTGGCGAACGACCGCGGCCCGCGGTAGCCCCAGGCCGGCGCCGGGCGCATGAGGATGGCCTTGGCCCCGTGGTCGAGCACGAACTCGAGCTCCTCGATGGCCTTCTCCACGAGACCCGGCGTGATGACCGGCGTGGCGAAGATGCGGTTCTCGTAGGCGTAGGGCCAGGCCTCGATCATCCACTGGTTGAGGGCGTGGATGGCCGCCGCGCACAGGTCGGGGTCGTCCTTCATGCGCTCCTCGACCAGGCTGGCGAGCGTCGGGTACATCATGGCGTAGTCGATGCCCTGCTCGTCCATGAGCTCGAGCCGGGCCGGGGCCTCGCGGAACGCCGGCAGGCAGTCGATGCCCCGTCCGATGAGCTCCCGGTAGGACTTCCCCTCCGGGTTGCCGTGCTTGAAGTACTCCTCCTGGGCGCCCGGCCGCCCGACCCGGTCGAAGGTCGGGTTCGGGATGTAGTTGCTGACCTGGCCCCGGACCATGATCTTCGTCCGGCCGTGGACCTCGACGAAGTCGATGGCCCCCTTGTAGGGGTCGGGCAGGTACTGGGTCAGCGCCTCCTTGGTCTCGTAGAGGTGGTTGTCCGCGTCGAACACGGGGAAGTCGAGCCGATGGTTCACGTGAAGCTCCTCCTCGTCAAGAGCCCGCGGGCGGACCGACGTGGCCACCGTCGCCCCGGGGGTCGACGCGGGTCACGCCGGCCTCGGGGTCACGAGCGCCCGGGCATTCTCGTACATGATCCTGCGGACGTCGGCCTCGCACAACCCGTCCAGCTCTTTCGTGAAGCTGAGCGGGTCGGCCAGCCCCTCGGCGTGGGGGAAGTCCGAGCCGAAGAGGACCCGCTCGGCCCCCACCCGGTCGACCAGCTTCAGCACGTCGTCCTCGAAGAACGGTGACACCCAGACGTGGCTCGAGAAGAGCTCCGCCGGGTCGGCCTCGAAAGCCCCGGGGCGCTGGACCGCCGTCTTGCGCAGCCGTTGCAGGAGGGGGGCCACCCAGGAGGAGCCGGTCTCGATCGTGGCCACCCGGAGGTTGGGGAACCGCTCGAAGAGCCGGTCGGCCATGAGCGAGGCCATCATGTCGTGGATCGGGCTGGCCGAGAGCAGGCGCTTCAAGACCGGCTGGCGGAAGGCCTCGACCTCCCCGCTCAGTCCCCAGATCTGTTCGTAGTCGGCGTAGCCGGAGTCGCCGCCGTGGACGGCGAGCGTGACACCGGCCCGGTCGAGGAGGGTCCAGAAGGCGTCGTGGCGGGGGTCCCCCGGGGTGCGCCGCCCGCCGAGGCTGTTCACCGAGCCGGGCCGCATGAGGATGACCCGGGCGTCGCGTTCGAGGGCCCGTTCCAGCTCGCTGAGCGCCCAGTCGACGTCGATCAGGCTGATGTACGGCGCGGCGTAGATGCGGTCCCGGTAGTTGAACCCCCAGTCCTCGTCGAGCCAGCGGTTGAAGGCGCTGAACGCCGCGGTACAGGCCGCCCGGTCGTCCTCGAGGGCCGTCTCCATCCCGACGCCGAGGGTGGGCAGCATGATGCAGCCCTCCAGCCCCTGTTCGTCCATCAGCGCGAGGCGGGCGTCCCGGTTGCGGTACTCGGGCCGGGTCTCGATGGGCTCGAGCTCCCCGAAGGCCGAGCGCATGTCGGCCACCCCGGACTTCGCCCGGTAGTACTCGCTCAGGGCGCCGGGCTTCGACACGCGCTCGAACGTGGGGTTGGGGATGAAGCGGTTGACGCGACCCCCGACGAGCAGCCGCTCCTTCCCATCGACCACCGCCCACTGCATCGCCCGCTTGTGCAGGTCGGGGTCGAGGTAGCGGGTGAAGGCGTCGCGGGCCTCGTAGTAGTGGTTGTCGGCGTCGAAGACCGGCAAGTCGGTCACAACAGTCGCCTCTCTCGTGCTCGGCCGCAGTGTAGAACGAGATTCTCGTTCAGACAACCGGACCGCGGGGCTCTGGGGATCGGTCAGGCCGGTGGCCGGTAGCCGTCGGCCAGCTCGCGGCGCAGGATCTTGCCGACGTCGGTCCGGGGGAGCCGGGGCACGGCGACGAAGTCGACCGGGACCTTGTAGGGGGCCAGGTGCTCGCGGCAGAGGGCCCCGAGACCCTCGGCGTCGAGCGGGCCCCGGCACACGACGAAGGCCACGGGGACCTCGCCGAGCCGCTCGTCGGGCACCCCGACCACGGCGGCCTCGGCCACCGTCGGCGACGCCGCGAGGACCTCTTCCACCTCGTCGGGGACCACCTTGTTCCCACCGCGGTTGATGAGGTCGCCGAGGCGGCCCTCGAGCCAGACGAAGCCTTCGGCGTCCAGCCGGGCGAGGTCGCCGGTGGCCACGAAGCCTTCGTCGTCGATGCGGTCGGTGAGCTCCCCCCCGTCGGCGTAGCCGGCGGCCATGCTCGGCGGCCGGACGAAGAGCTGGCCGACCTCACCCTCCGGTACGGGGCCGTCGTCGCCGGCGATCTTCACGTCGACGCCCGGGTGCGGGCGTCCAGCCGCGCCGAGCTTCTCGGGGTGCTCCTTGGCGTCGGCGGCCGTCCACCCGATGACCTCGCCGATCTCCGCCTGCCCGTAGCTGTTGAGCACGAAGGCGCCGAAGCGCTCGGTGAAGCGCCGGGCCTGGAAGGGGGAGAGGGGAGCGGTGATGCTCCGCACGTAGCGCAGGGGCGCCAGGCCGGGGAGCGCCGGGTCGTCGTTCAGCATCGTGATGGCGGCCGGCGGCAGGACAGTGGATCGGATGCCGAAGCGCGCCACCAGCTCGGCGAAGTCGGCCGTGGCGAACTGCTCCATGATCACGATGGGGGCGCCGGCCCGGAGCCCGAAGAGGACGTTGTAGATGCCGGCGTTCAGGGCCAGCGACACGGGGATCAGGTTGGGGGACACCGGTCGAGCGTCGCCCTGGCCGCCCCCGCGCAACGGACCGAGCACCCGGTCGAGCAGCTCCACGTAGGACCGGTGGGTGTGGAGGATGGGTTTGGGCGGCCCGGTGGTGCCCGACGTCCACGTGACGAAGGCCACCTCCGGCCCGTAGGCCCGTCCACCGCCGAGCCGCCGCAGGCCTTCTTCGTCGAGGAGCGCGGCGGCCCCGGCGGCCTCGAGCAGCTGGTCGCGACCGGTCGGCGGCAGCCGGTCGTTCACCGGCACGAAGACGGCGCGGGCCAGCCAGACGCCCATCATGGCGATGACGAAGTCGGGACCGTTCGGGAGCTGCACGGCGACGGCCTCACCCGGTCCGATGCCGGCCTCGCGCAGCTCGGTGGCCAGCGCGCCGGCCCGCCGCCTCACCTCGTCGCCGGTGACCGACGAGGTCATCGTGGACAGGAGCGGTTGGGCGCCGTCCAACGGGTGGTCGAGGAGCAGCTGGGCCAGGTTGTCCACCCCAGCGTCGTCGGGCCCGCTCATCCCGTCGCTCCGTCGCCGAACCGGTCCTGGAGCACCCGCTTGGTCACCTTGCCCGCCGGGTTCCGGGGCAGCCGGTCGAGGTGCTCGAGTCGTTCGGGCAGGGCCTGGGGCCGCAGGCCGGCGGAGCGCAGGTACTCGACCATCTCCTCGAAGGTGAGCGGGTCGGCTCCGGCCGTCGGGCAGACGACGGCACACATCCGCTCGCCGGTGCGGACGTCGGGCAGGCCGAACACCGCGGCTTCGGCCACCCGCGGGTGGGCGTAGAGGAGGTCCTCGACCTCCTTGGCCGAGACGTTCTCCCCGTTGCGGATGATCACGTCCTTCAGGCGCCCGGTGATCGTGACGTAGCCGTCCTCGTCGATCACGCCGAGGTCCCCCGTGCGCAGCCAGCCGTCCTCGGTGAGGACCTCGGCGTCGAGGGTGGCGTCGACGTACCCGGCCATCACGTAACCGCCGCGCACCTGGAGCTCGCCTTCGAGGCCCTCGGCCACCGGCCCGCCGTCGGCGCCCACCGCCCGCAGGGCCACGTCGGGGAGGGCCCGGCCCTCGGTCGCCGCCAGCTTGTCGTCGGGGTCGTCGAAGCGGCAGAACGTGAGGATCGGCGCCTCGGTGAGGCCCCACGACGACAGGATCCCGACGCCCCCGAGCTCCGCTCGGACCCGGGCGTGGAGGTCCGGTGGCTTCGGCGCTGCACCGCCCGGGCAGCACCGCAGTCGGGGGAAGAGCGGGCCCGCCGGGTGCTGGCGCTGGGCCTCGAGATAGGCCAGGTGGAACGGGGTGCCCGTGCCGGCGTGGGTGACGCCCTCGGCGGCGAGGAAGGCCGGGGTGGCCACCGGGTCGAACGCCGCGTCGAGGAGGTGGCAGCACCCGGTCTGCAGCCCGGCGAAGAGGAGCAGGATGCCGCCCACGTGGGGGAGGGGGAAGACGAGGGCGTAGCGGTCGTCCGGACCGAGCCGGAGCGCCCCGGCCATCTCGCCGGCGATCGAGGAGAGGGCCCGGTCGGCGTGGCGGGCCCCTCGGGGCGCGGCGGTCGTCCCTGACGTGTAGAAGACCCACCGCGGCTCGTCCGGGTCGACGTCGTGCTCGGCCAGCTCGGCCGGGTCGGCGGGGACGACGTCCTCGACCAGCAGGTGGGTGAGGTCGAGGCCGGCGGCCACCCGGGCGCCCATGGCGGCGAAGTCGTAGCCCCGGAACTCGGCCGTCGTGACCAGCCAGCGGGCGCCCGTCTCGGCGCAGCAGTGGGTGACCTCGCGGTCGCGGTAGATGGCGATGATCGGCACCTGCGTCGTGCCCAGCCGGTGGAGGGCCAAGGTGAGCTCGACCGCCTCGAGCGTCGTCGGCAGCTCCCAGGCCACGGTGTCGCCGGCCGAGACCCCCGATCGGGCCAGGCCGGCGGCGAGCGCCGCCGCCCGGCGGTGCACCTCGGCGAAGCTCGAGCGACGACCGGAGCGTTCGACGAGGAAGGTGGCGTCGGCGGTGGCGCCCGCCCGACGCTCGAGCAACCGCCAGAGATCGGCTTCGGCGACGGCGGGGTCCCGGCCCTCGTGGCGCCCAGCCTGCGCTGTGGTGGTCCCGTCCACGTCTCGTCCGGCCCTTGCCCCCATCCGACCTGGTCAGTACCCTAGAACGAGATTCTCGTTCAGACAACCGGGGTGGAGCTGCTCGGCGCGGTCCCACCGCCGTGTCCGACCACGCTCAGGAGCCGACCCGGGTGACCGACCGGAGCACAGCCGAGGACCCGAACCGGGCCGCACCCCTGCCCCGGGCAAGGGCCGCCCGACGCGACGGGATCGTCCGGGCGGCGATGAGGCTCTTGATGGACTCGGACTACGAGGACATCCAGATGCGCGACGTCGCCGAGCAGAGCGGGGTGGCGCTCGGGACCCTCTACCGCTACTTCGCCTCGAAGGAGCAGCTGTTCGCGGCGGTGCAGCTCGAGTGGGTCGAGCGGCTGCACCGTCGGGTGGCGGAGGCCCACGAGCTCCGGGGGAGCTCCAACCTCGAACGACTGCTCGAGCTCATCCACACCACCATCCGGGCCTTCGAGCAGCGGCCGCAGTTCTACCGGGTGCTCCTCGTCCTCGAGGGGACGCGCGATCCCGTCGCCCGGGAGCTCTACGACGTCATGCACGAGGCCACCAACGCCACCTACCTCATGGCGATCACCGGCGTCGACGAGAAGGAGGCGAACGTGCTCCTCGACGCCTCCCTCGCCATCCTGAGCGCCGAGATGCGGGCCTGGGCCCTCGGCAAGCGCCCGATCGGCGAGGCCCGGCGCAAGATCGACGAGCAACTGCGGGCGCTGTTCACCTACCGCGACGTCACGGAGGCCGCCGGTCGCCCGTCGCGCCGTCTCCGGGCGGCCGGCCAATGACCGACGGGCAGATCACCGACGAGGGCGTCGCCCGGCTGCGCCAGCGGATCGGGATCCCCGTGCCCCACCCGCTGCCCCCGCACTACCTGCGCCCGGGCGCCGACGCCTTCCGCCACGTGGCCAACGCCTACGGCGACGACAACCCGCTCTGGTGCGACGCCGACTACGCCGCCGGCACCCGCTGGGCCGGCCTCATCGCCCCACCGCCGCTCGTGGGTGGGGACACGCTCGTCGGCGAGGACGAGGTCACCGAGGTGGCCGCCGAGTCGCACGAGCTGATGAAAGGCGACCCGCTCCGGGGGGTCCACGCCTTCTACTCGGCCTCTGCCCGCGAGTGGTGGGCGCCGCTGGGCCCCGACCGCCGGGTGGCCCGCCGCAACGCGCTGACCGGGGTGCTCGACAAGCCGAGCGAGTTCGCCGGCCGGGCGGTCCACGAGTGGACCTCCCAGGTGTTCGGGGACGAGGACGGGGCCCTCTCGGCCCAGCACCGGCTCATGATCCGCACCGAGCGGGGCAAGGCCCGGGAAGCCAAGAAGTACGACGACGTGGTCATCGACCCCTACACCGACGCCGAGATCGAGCGCATCGACGACCAGTACGCCGCCGAGGGCCCGCGGGGGGCCGAGCCCCGCTACTTCGAGGACGTGGCCGAGGGCGACGAGATCGGCCCGATGGTAAAGGGCCCGCTCCAGATCACCGACATCGTCTGTTGGCACGTCGGGATGGGGATGGGCCTCTACGGCGTGGCCCCGCTGCGCCTCGGGGCCGCCAACCGTCGACGGGTGCCGCGCTTTTTCACGCGGGACCCGCTCAACATCTTCGACGTCCAGCAACGGGTCCACTGGGACCCCGAGTTCGCCCGCAAGAGCGGCAATCCCACCACGTTCGACTACGGACGGATGAGAGAGACCTGGCTCATCCACCTCTGTACCGACTGGATGGGCGACGACGGTTGGCTCTGGAAGCTCGACTGCGAGTTCCGGCGGTTCAACTACGTGGGCGACACCCAATGGCTCGGCGGGACGGTGGTGCGCCGCTACCGGGCCGAGGGGGACCGGCCGGCCGTCGACCTCGAGCTCACGGCGGTCAACCAACGCGGCGAGCTCACGACGCCGGGCCTGGCCACCGTGCTCTTGCCGAGCCGCGACGAGGGGCCGGTGCGCCTGCCCGACCCGCCGGGCACCCGGGGCGACCTCCAGGACGTCCTCGAGGCCATCGCTGAACGGTTCGACTCGTGAGCGAGGCGCAAGGCTCGCCGGGGCTGGTCGTCGAGCACGACGGCCCGGTCCTGCGCCTCACGCTCGACCGTCCCGACAAACGCAACGCGCTCGACGACGCCACCGTCGCCGCTCTGACGCGGCGCCTCGAGGAGGCCGGTGACGACGAGGCGGTCCGGGTCGTGCACCTCACCGGGGCCGGTGAGCACTTCTGCGCCGGCTTCGATATCGTGGCCCGCAACGCCCCCGGTGGCCGGCGCCCCCGGGCCGGCAGCACCCAGCGGCGCCTGCCCCACCAGGCGCACCGGCTCGTGCCCACCCTCCTTGCCGTCCAGACCCCGGTCGTCTGCGAGGTCCGTGGCTGGGCGGCGGGCATCGGCCTCCACCTCGCCCTCGCCTCGGACTTTGCGGTGGTGGCCAACGGTGCCCGCCTGTGGGAGCCCTTCGCCGAACGGGGCTTCACCCCCGACAGCGCCGGGACGTGGCTCCTGCCGCGGCGGATCGGCGAGGTGCGGGCCCGCGAGATGCTGCTGCTCGGCCGGGCGCTGAACGGGAGCGAGGCCGCCGAATGGGGCATGGTGCACCGCTCGGTGCCCGACGGCGAGCTGCACCACACGGTCGAGGCCCTCCTGGCGGAGCTGGCCGAGGGCCCGACGGTCACGCTCGGCCTCATGAAGTGGCTCCTCCTCACGGGCTCGTCGTCCGACGTCGGCTCCCAGCTCGAGCGGGAGGCGTTGGCCCTCGAGGTCTCGTCGCGGAGCGAGGACTTCAAGGAGGGGCTGGCCGCCTTCAGCGAGAAGCGGCGGCCCCGCTTAACGGGGCGTTAGATGGTGGCTGAGTCGACATCGACGCGCCTCGAGCTCCCGTCGGCGCCCGGGCCCGACGACGTCCGGGCGGCCGTCCGGACCTTCGTCGAGACCTGCGTGCCGGCCGCCTGGGTGGAGGCCGGCCGGCGCGGCGGTCCGGCCGCCGTGCGGACGGTGCGCTCCCGGCCGGACTACGAGGCCTGGTACCCGGTGTTCGCCCGTTCCGGTCTCGTCGTCCCGACCTGGCCGGTCGAGTACGGCGGGCTGGACCTCCCCGTGGCCCTGGCCCGGGTGGTCGAAGAGGAGCTCGCCCCCTTCAACCTCGGTCGGCTGAACCCCCTCGGCCTCAACCTCGCCGCGCCGGCCCTCTTCGCCCACGGCACCGAGGAACAGCGGTTGCGCTTCCTCCCGCCGATCGTGGCCAACGAGGAGGTCTGGTGCCAGCTCTTCAGCGAGCCGGGCGCCGGCTCCGACCTGGCCTCGCTCGCCACCCGGGCCGAGCGCGACGGCGACGAGTGGGTGGTGAGCGGCCAGAAGGTCTGGACCACCTGGGCCCACCTGGCCGACTGGGGCGTGCTCCTCGCCCGCACGGACGCCTCGGTCCCGAAGCGCCGGGGCCTGACCTACTTCCTGCTGCACCTCCACCAACCGGGGGTGGAGGTCCGACCGCTCCGCCACATGGGCGGCGAGGTCGACTTCAACGAGGTCTTCCTGCACGAGGCCCGGGTGCCCGACAGGGAGCGGGTCGGCGAGGTGGGCGAGGGCTGGAAGGTGGCCGGGGCCACGCTCTCGGGCGAGCGGCAGATGGTGGCCGGCAGCGGGTCGGGCGGCGTCGACCGGATCGGCGGCTCGGGGGTGGGCCACGTGCTGACGCTGGCCCGGGGGCGCACGGGCCGCGGCGGCTGGGACGACCCGGTCATGCGCCAGCGCCTCGTCGCTCTCCACGGCGAGGAGCGCATCCGGGCCTGGACCAACCAGCGGGTCCGGGCGGCCGGCCGGGCCGGGAGGGCACCGGGGCCGGAGAGCTCCATCGGCAAGGTCCACCAGGGGGAGCTCAACCAACGGGTCCAGCTGGCCGCGGTCGACGTGCTCGGCCCGGCCGGCCTCGCCTGGGAGGACGGCTCGGCCGGGCCGAACCTGCCCTTCGAGGTGCGGGGCATGCTGCGCAGCCGGGCCAACACCATCGAGGGCGGCACGACCGAGGTCAACAAGAACGTCCTCGCCGAGCGGGTCCTCGGCCTCCCCCGCGAGCCCGACCCGTTCGACGGAGTGCCCTGGCGGGAGGTGCCGCGCAGTTGAGCACCTACGAGACGCTCGTGGTGGAGCGCCGGGGCAAGGTGGGCTGGCTCGTCTTCGACCGGCCGGACGTGCGCAACGCCATGGACGCCAAGATGCTGAACGAGCTCGAGGCGGCCTGGCTCGAGCTCGACGCCGACCCCGAGGTGGCGGTGATCGTCAACACCGGGTCCGGGCCGGCGTTCCAGACGGGGCTCGACGTCGTGCAGCTCGCCCGGGACCCGGCGGCCCTCCGGGAACAGTCGCGGCGCACCCGCGACGCCGAGCTGCGCCTCACCGCCACCCAGAACGGGGTGTGGAAGCCGGTGATCGCCGCGGTGAACGGGATCTGTGCCGGCGGGGGCCTGCACTTCGTGGCCGATGCCGACGTGGTGATCTGCGCGGCCGACGCCGAGTTCTTCGACCCCCACGTCTCGGTCGGTCAGGTGGCGGCCTACGAGCTCATTGGGTTGGCCCGCCGCATGCCGTTCGAGGCCGTGCTCCGCATGGCCCTCGTCGGCCGGCACGAGCGCATCTCGGCCGCCCGGGCCCGCCAGCTCGGGATGGTGAGCCAGGTCGTCGACCCACCCGGGCGCCTGCGGGAGGAGGCCCAGGTCCTGGCGGAGCAGATCGCCCGGAACTCGCCGGCGGCCATGGCCGCCACGAAGCGGGCGCTCTGGGGGGCCCTCGAGACGGGGCTCACCGAGGCCGGCGCGGCGGGGGCGGTGGAGCTCGTCTCGATGTGGGGCCACCCGGACCAGACCGAGGGCCCGGCGGCGTTCGCCGAGAAGCGCGAGCCGGTCTGGACGACCACCGTGGACTGAAGGAGGACGGCCGTCGATGTACGAGACGCTGAAGGTGGAGCGCCACGGTCCGGTCGGGTGGCTCATCAACAACCGACCGGAGCGCATGAACGCCATGAGCGCCGCCATGCGCGAGGAGTTCGCGGCGGCCTGGCAGGAGCTCGACGCCGACCCCGACGTCCGGGTCATCGTCCACACCGGCGAGGGCCGGGCCTTCCAGACCGGCGTGGACGTGATGGAGATCGCCTCGGACGGCGTCGGGATGGAGCGCTACCGGGAGTCGGTCGAGAACAATGCCCTCCGGTTCACGGCCTGGCACAACCACGTCTGGAAGCCGGTGATCGCCGCGGTGAACGGCATCTGTGCCGGCGGGGGCTTTCATTTCGTGGCCGACGCCGACATCGTGATCTGCGCCTCCGACGCCGAGTTCTTCGACCCCCACGTCTCGGTGGGCCAGGTGGCGGCCTTCGAGCTCATCGGCCTCGCCCGCCGCATCCCGTTCGAGGCGGTGCTCCGCATGGCCCTCGTCGGGCGCCACGAGCGGGTCTCGGCCACCCGGGCCTTCGAGCTCGGCATGGTGAGCCAGGTGGTCGACCCGCCCGAGCGCTTGCGGGAGGAGGCCCAGGTGCTCGCCGAGAAGATCGCCCGGAACTCGCCGGCGGCCATGGCCGCCACCAAGCGGGCGCTCTGGGGGGCCCTCGAGACTGGGCTCACCGAGGCCGGCGCGGCCGGGGCGGTCGAGCTCGTCTCGATGTGGGGCCACCCCGACCAGACCGAGGGCCCGGCCGCCTTCGCCGAGAAGCGCGAAGCCGTCTGGGTGGTCGACCCCCCGGGCTCGGCCCGCTGACCCGCCCGGGTCAAAGACCGAGGAGGTCGCGGAGGGCGAACTTCGTGACCTTCCCGCTCGGGGTGAGCGGCAGGGCGTCGATCAGCCGGACCGAGCGGGGCACCTTGTAATTGGCCATGTGCTCGGCACACCAGGCCAGGAGGTCCACCGGGTCGAGCTCGAGGCCCGGACGGGGGACGACGAACGCCAGGCCGACCTCGCCGAGGCGCTCGTCGGGGACGCCGATCACCGCCACCTGGGCTACCGACGGGTGTTCCAGCATGATGCCTTCGATCTCCGCCGGGTAGGCGTTGAAGCCGCCCACGATGAACATGTCCTTCTTGCGGTCGGTGATGTGCAGGTTGCCCCGCTCGTCCACGTGGCCGATGTCCCCGGTGGCCAGCCAACCGTCGGCGTCGATGGCCTCGGCCGTAGCCACCGGGTCGTCGAAGTAGCCCTTCATGACGTTGAAGCCGCGGACCACGATCTCCCCGGTCTCACCCTGGCCGACCGGTCCGTCCGGGCCGACGATCCGCACCTCGACCCCCGGGAGCGGTCGGCCGACGGTCGTGGCGATCACCTCGGGCGGGTCGTCGTGGCGGCACATGCTGACCGTGCCCGTGGTCTCGGTGAGGCCGTAGCCGGTGACGACGGTCTCGAAGCCCATCACCTCCCGCATGCGCCGCACGACCTCGACCGGCACGCTGGCCGCCCCGGTGACCGAGAGGCGGAGCGAGGAGAGGTCGAACGTCTCGAACCGGGGGTGGCTCCAGATGCTCTGGAAGACGGTCGGTGGCCCGGGCAGCATCGTGATGCGCTCGCGCACCACGAGGTCCATCGCCTCGTCCACGTCGAAGACGGCGAGCGGCACGATCGTGGCGCCCGCCAGTGCGCAGGCGAGGATGGCCGACTTGAGCCCGGCCGTGTGGAAGAAGGGGTAGGCGACGAGGTAGCGGTCGCCGTGGCGCAGCCCCACCGTCTCCGACCAGATGGCGTAGGTCCGCACACTCGCCCCGTGGCTGAGCTCGGCCCCCTTCGGGCGTCCGGTGGTGCCCGAGGTGAAGATGATGTCCGACGTCGAGTCGCCGCGGATCCCGGCCTCGCGGGCGAGGACCTCTTCGATCGAGGCCGCCCCCGCGCGAGTGAGGAACTCCGACCAGCCCACCATGCCCTCGGGCACCGGACCGGCGAGGACCACCCGCTCGCCGAGGGAGTCGAGCCGGGGCCCCTTGTCGAGCGAGGACAGGGGATCGGTGCCCAGGAGCTCGGTGACGCCGAACAGGAGCCGGGCCCCCGAGGTGCGAAGCACGTGGCCGGCCTCCTCTGCCTTGAAACGGGTGTTGATCGGCACGAGGACGGCGCCGGCGCTGTAGACGCCGAAGCTGAGCGCCACCCACGCCGCGCTGTTCGGGGCCCAGACGGCCACCCGGTCACCGGGCACCACGCCGCTCGCCAGAAGGGCCCGGGCGACCTCGTCGGACCGGTGGGCCAGGTCGCGCCAGGTCCACCGGACCTCGCCGTCCACCACGGCCTCGTCGGCCCCGAACGCGCCGGCGGCCCGGCGGAGGACGGCCGGGATCGTGGCGGGCGGTCCGCTGGCGTCGTCGATGGTCATGGGTCGGTCATCCGACGATGGGAGGTGAGGAGAGAGGCCGGTCCTCGTAAGCTGACCGTAGCCGAGCAGCGCGCCCACGGGCGTGGGTCCGGTGGACGAGCGGACGGGAGCCACATGCGAGCCGACGACATGATCCTCATCAGCGTCGACGACCACATCGCCGAGCCCGAGGACATGTTCCTCGGTCACGTCCCCGAGAAGTACCGCGAGCTCATGCCAAGGGTGGTGACCGACGAGCGGGGCTTCCAGCAGTGGTGGTACGGCGAGAAGCAGGGCCGGAACCTCGGCCTCAACGCCGTGGCCGGCAAGCCCCGCGAGATGTACAACGTGAACCCCTCCCGCTACGACGAGATGCGACCGGGCTGCTACGACGTCCACCAGCGGGTCCGGGACATGTCGGCCGGCGGGGTCCTGGCCGGCCTCAACTTCCCCAACTGGACGGGGTTCTCGGGGCAGGTGCTGAACGAGGGTCCCGACCACGCGGTGAACGAGGTCATGATCAAGGCCTACAACGACTGGCACGTGGACGAATGGTGTTCCGCCTACCCCGAACGCTTCATCCCGTGTGGGATCCTCCCGCTCTTCGACGTGGAGAAGGCGGCGGCCGAAGTCCACCGCCTGGCGGCCAAGGGCTGCCACGCCGCCACGTTCTCCGAGAACCCGGCTGCCCTGAAGCTGCCCTCCCTCCACTCGGGCTACTGGGACCCGCTGTTCGCCGCCTGCTCCGACGTGGGCCTTGTGCTCTGTTGTCACGTCGGTTCGTCGTCGAAGGTCGCGATGACCACGCCGGACGCCCCGCCCAGCGTGGGCATGGCGCTCTCCTCGGTGATGTCCGTCTACACCCTCGGCGACCTGATCTGGTCGGACATCTGGTGGCGCTTCCCCGACCTCACCTTCGCCCTGACCGAAGGGGACATCGGGTGGATCCCCTACTTCCTCCAGCGGGCCGAGCACATCCAGGACCGCCACTCGGGCTGGACCCGCCACGAGTTCCCACCGGGCTGGGGCCCGGCCGAGGTGTTCCGGCAGCGCATGCTGTGCTGCTTCATCAACGACCCGGTCGGGGTCAGCCTCCTCGACCAGTTCAACGTGGACAACGTCTGCTGGGAGTGCGACTTCCCCCATTCGGACAGCTCGTGGCCGAACTCACCCGAGGTGAACGAAAAGCAGTTCGCGGGGCTGACCGACGAGCAGGTGAACAAGATCACCCACGAGAACGCCATGCGCCACTACCACTTCGACCCCTTCAGCCGCCGGCCCAAGGAGCGGTGCACCGCGGCGGCGCTGCGGGCGGAGGTGCCCGACGTCGACACGGTGACCCGCGTCGGCCGGCCGCCGGACCCCTCCGACGTCGACTTCTTCCGCAGCATCGCCCCGGCGAAGTCCCGCTGACCATCTCCCACCTCGACCGGGGGTGAGCCGGCAGGAGCTGGACTGAGCGCAACCGGAATCCACCCCCGACGAAGGGCGGCAATGGATGGCGCACCCCGTCGCGTCCCTGAGCGTCCCGCCCGCCAGCGCGGTCGGCCGGTCCTGACCGGTACGGTGCAGAGCACCCCTCGAGGAACGGACGCAGACATGGAACTCGGCGTGCACGTCTCCAATTTCACCTGGCCCGGTGGGCCGGCCACCCTGGCCGAGGACCTGGCCCGGATCGCCACCGTGGCCGAGGACCAGGGGTTCAGCAAGCTGAGCGTCATGGACCACGTCTGGCAGATCGGCAACATCGGACCACCCGAGCACGAGATGCTCGAGGCCTACACCGCGCTCGGCTTCGTCGCCGCCCACACCGAGCGGATCGAACTGCTGGCCTGGGTGACCGCCGTCGTCTACCG
>DATGZH010000062.1:0-3474 GCA_035297265.1 Acidimicrobiales bacterium
TCTTCGGCAAGTGGTTCTCTTTGTCCTTGGTTCCTCTCGGGGCCCGGCGTCAACCCAGCCCCCTATCCTCGCACATCGGGTGCGGGGCGCCCCCACGCCTCACCCAGGTGCACACGCAACTGCTGCAGGTCGCCGGCCGGGACCGGCGCCGCAAAGGCCCGCTCGAAGCCGTGCCGACGAACCGCGTCGTCGAGGCAGCGGAGCGACCCCCGGCAGAGCCACGCGCCGCGCCCGTGACCCTGCCTGTCCACCGACAAGGCCCCGCCCGGCCCCCGGACGATGCGGATCAGCTGCTCGGCCGGCAGGGCCCGCCGGCAGCCGACACACGTCCGGGTCGGCGTTATGCCTCGGCCTCCTCCGTCACCTCGGCCTCCGCCGGGGTCACCTCGGCCTCCGCCGTCACCTCGGCCTCCGCCGTCACCTCGGCCTCCGCCGTGGGTTCGGCAGCCGTTGCAGGTTCCGCTTCGGCCGGTGCCTCGGCGGCCCCGTCGGTCTGCACCGCCTCGGCGGCGGGAGTCTCACCCTGATCCTCCGCCTGGTGGGTCCACTCCTCGGCCGACATGGCCTCGCCGCCCTCGGCCGGCTTCCACACCAGCTCGCCGCTCTCGTCCTCGACCCACTCGCCCTCGGCCCACTCCTGGTCGCCGTACCCGGCTTCCTCCTCGGCGAGCTGCGTCTCGCTCTTGATGTCGATGCGCCAGCCCGTCAGGCGGGCCGCCAAGCGGGCGTTCTGGCCCTCCTTGCCGATGGCGAGCGAGAGCTGGAAGTCGCTCACGATGACCGTGGCCGTGCCCGTCTCCTCGTCGAGACGCACCTCACGGACCCGGGCGGGCGCCAGTGCGTTCTGAATGAGCTCGACCGGGTCGTCCGAAAACGGCACCACGTCGACCCGCTCGCCGCGCAGCTCGTTGGTCACCATCCGCACCCGCGAGCCCCGGGCGCCGACGCAGGCGCCGACCGGGTCGACATTGGGGTCGTTCGACCAGACGGCGATCTTGGTGCGGTGGCCCGGCTCGCGGGCAGCGGCCTTGATCTCGACCACGCCGGAGCCGATCTCGGGCACCTCGAGCTCGAAGAGCCGCTTGATCAGGCCGGGGTGGGTGCGACTGACCACGATCTGGGGTCCCTTGGTCGTCTTGCGGACCTCGACGATGTAGGCCTTGAGACGCGCCCCGTGCTCGTAGCGCTCGTAGGAGACCTGCTCGGCCTGCGGCAGCAGTGCCTCGACCTTGCCCAGGTCCAGCAGCGTGTAGCGGTTGTCGGTCTGCTGGACGATACCCGTCACGATGTCGCCCTCGCGCCCGGCGTACTCCTCGTACTTCATGTCCCGCTCGACCTCGCGGATCCGCTGGAGGATGACCTGCTTGGCCGTCTGCGCCGCGATGCGGCCGAAGTCGTCGGGGGTGTCGTCCCACTCCCGGATGACCTCGCCTTCCTCGTTGAGCTCCTGGCCGTACACCCGGATCTCCCCCGAGTCGGGGTCGATGGTGACCACGGCCTCCTCGGCCGCGTCGGGGCGGCGCTTGTACGCCGCCACCAGGGCGTTGGCCAAGGCGTCGAGCAGGGTCTCGACCGAGATCCCCTTGTCGCGGGCGATCTGGCCCAGCGCATCGAGGAACTCGAAATTGGTCTTGCTCATGGCCGCGTCACCTTCTCACTCTTCTGGCGCTTCGGGGCGCGGGGCTCGGGCCCCCACTCGAACACCGTGCGCGCTCGCTCGATTTGGTCGTAGCCGATCCGGACCTCGCCGCCGGGCACCTCGGGGCCGACCAGGGTGCACCCCGTCTCGTCGGCCGCATCGAGCGTCCCGGTGAGGCGCCGGACCTCGGCCGTGCCGGCGTCGACCCGCACCGTGACCTTCTCCCCGACCGCCCGGGCGAAATGGGCCGGCGTGCGCAGCCGGCGCTCGAGGCCGGGGCTCGAGACCGACAGCGTGTAGCGGCCCGGCAGCGGGTCGATGACGTCGAGGGCGGACGAGACCTCCCGGGTGGCGTCCCCGAGCTCGTCGAGACCGACACCGCCCTCGCGGTCGACGAAGACCGTGAGGGCGGCACCGTGCAGCTCCACGTCCACCAGGTCCAGGCCCCGCGCCTCGAGGATGGGCGACAGCGCGCCCACCAGGTCATTCGTATCCCTGCTCATCGCCGTCACCTCCTCCGGTCGTCGTTCCTGCCCCCGCAAAGCGAAAGCGTGGGCCGCAGCCCACGCTTCAACGAGGTACTGATCTAATAATGGACAGCCCGGTGATTATAGCAATCCCCGAACTAGTACGACCGGCCCACGACGGCCACGAGATCCTCCTCGGCGTCGCCCTCGGCGGCCAGCGACCCGTCGGGCCGCCGCAGGCAGCGCACGCTGATCGCGTGCTCGGCGAGGCGGTCCTCGCCGTCGGGCCCGAGGGCGCCCAGCCGCACTCGGGCGAAGCCGACCGACCCGGCCTCCACCGCTTCGGCCAGCGAGGAAGCGTCCACCGTCCGGGCGTCCCGGGCCGCCGTCGCCTCGGCCAGGAGCTCGGACCCGGCGTCGGCGAGCACGGTCGACACCGAGCCGGCCACCGCGGCCAGCGCGACGTTCGCCTTCTCCCGCCGGTGCCGCGTGACCACGGTCACGTTGCCCTCGGCCAGGTCGCGGGGCCCCACCTCCACCCGCACCGGCACGCCCTTCAGCTCCCAGTCGACGCTGCGGCGGCCGAAGCTGGTGTCCGTGCGGTCGTCGAGGCGGACCCGGTGGCCGGCCGCGCCGAGCTCGGCGACCAGCGCGTCGGCGGCGGAACGGACCTCGGGCGCGTCCTTGACGACGAGGACCACCGCCTGCACCGGTGCCAGCGCAGGCGGGAGGCGCAGGCCGAAGTCGTCGCCGTGGCCCATGACGAGGGCGCCGACGAGGCGGGTGGAGACGCCCCAGGAGGTCTGCCACACGTGCTCGAGGCTGCCTGACGCGTTCGAGTAGGTGATGTCGAACGGCCGCGAGAAGTTCTGCCCGAGCTCGTGGCTCGTCCCCATCTGCAGCGCCTTGCCGTCGCCCATCATCCCCTCGCAGGTCCAGGTGCGGGTCGCGCCGGCGAAGCGCTCGCGCGCCGTCTTGTGCCCGGTCAGCACCGGCATGGACAACACGTCGACCATGGTCGAGCGGTAGACGTCCGCCAGGATGCGTAGCGCGTAGGCGCGGGCGTCCTCCTCGGTGGCGTGCGCCGTGTGGCCCTCCTGCCAGAGGAATTCACTCGTTCGCAGAAAGAGCCGGGGCCGCAGCTCCCAGCGCACCACGTTGGCCCACTGGTTGACGAGCAGCGGCAGGTCGCGGTGGCTCTGCACCCACTTGGAGAAGAAGTGATTGATGACGGTCTCACTCGTCGGCCGGACGACGAGCCGCTCCTCGAGCTCCTTCCCGCCTGCGTGGGTCACGACGGCCAGCTCGGGTGCGAACCCCTCGACGTGCTCGGCCTCGAGCTTGAGGAAGGACTCGGGGATGAAGAGC
>DATGZH010000063.1:0-36902 GCA_035297265.1 Acidimicrobiales bacterium
CGCTTGCCCATGAGGGTGAACAGGTTGAGCTCGACCGTGGCCCCGCCCCCCACGCCGATGACCACGGCCCGCCCGCCGGTGGCGAGGGCGCCGAGGGCGGCGACGAAGCCCGGGCCGCCGACGAGCTCCAAGACGACGTCGTACGGCCCGTGGTCGCCCTCGGTGCCGGCCCGGATGACGGTCGTGGCCCCGAGCTCGGCCAGCGGACGCTCGTGCTCCTGATGGCGGACCGAGGCCACGACCTGGGCCCCGGCCGCCGCCGCCAGCTGCACCCCGGCCGTGCCGACGCCGCCGCCGGCGCCCGAGACGAGGACCCGGTCGCCCATGACGAGCTCACCCTGGCGCCACAGCGCGTCGAAGGCCGTCGTGAAGACCTCGGGGAAGCCCCCGGCCTCGGCCCACGCCAGTCCGGCCGGGACGCGGAGCGCGTGGGTCTCGTCGACGGTGCACAGGCTGGCCTGGCCCCCGCCGCCGACGACGGCCATCACCGGGTCACCCTCGGCGAAGCGCGTCACCTGCCGGCCGACCGCCACGACCTCCCCGGCCAGCTCGAGCCCCGGGATGTCGGGCGGTGACCCGGGCGGAGCGGCGTAGAGCCCCCGGCGCTGGGCCAGGTCGGCACCGTTCAGTCCGGCCGCCCGCACCGCCACCAAGAGCTCGGTGTCCCCCGGGACCGGGTCGGGTCGGGTCTGCACCTCGAGCTCCCCGCCCGTGACGACGACCGCCTCCACGTCATCCCCTTCCGTGCCGTCCGGGGCCCCCGGCGCGGCGGGGACCGTCCACCGGTACCCTACGGCCATGGCAATCTACGGCTACCACATCCACACCCTCGAGGGCGAGGACAGCTCGCTCGAGTCATACCGGGGCAAGGCCCTCCTCCTCGTGAACGTGGCGTCCAAGTGCGGCCTCACGCCGCAGTACGAGGGGCTCGAGGAGCTCCAGCAGACCTACGGGGACCGGGGTTTCGCCGTGCTCGGGTTCCCGTGCAACCAGTTCATGGGCCAGGAGCCGGGCACCGCCGAGGAGATCCGGGAGTTCTGCTCCACGAGCTACGGCGTGTCGTTCCCCCTCTTCGAGAAGATCGACGTCAACGGCCAGCAGCGCCACCCGATCTACGCCGAGCTGACGGCCAAGGAGGACAGCGCCGGCGAGGCGGGCGACATCCAGTGGAACTTCGAGAAGTTCCTCGTGTCGCCCGACGGCGACGTGGTGGCCCGCTTCCGCCCGCCCGTTGCCCCGCAGGACCCGGCCGTGGTGGAGGCCATCGAGGCGCAACTGCCGGCCTGAGCCAAGGCCCGCCCACGACCTCCGACGCAGCGCGGTGAGCGGCCCGGCGTTCGCCGCGTCCATCTTCGACATGGACGGTCTCCTCGTCGACTCCGAGCCGCTGTGGCACGAGGCCGAGGTGGAGATCCTCGGCGGTCTCGGTGTGCCGCTCGCCGCCTCCGACTGCCGGCAGACCAAGGGGATGTTCGTCGGCGAGGTCACGCGGTTCTGGCACGAGCGTTTCCCGTGGCCTTCGCCCGACCCCGACACCGTGGCCCGGGAGATCGTCGACGCGGTGGGCTCGCTCGTCCTGGCCAAGGGGCGCCTGCAGCCGGGCGTCGACCGGGCCCTCGCCACCTGCCGACGCCACGGGCTGCCCCTCGCCGTGGCCTCCTCGACCGAGTACCGGCTGATCGACCTCGTGCTCGCCCACTTCGGCCTGGCCGACGAGTTCGTCGTGGTGCACTCGGCCGAGGACGAGCCCTATGGCAAGCCGCACCCGGGCGTCTTCCTCACGACGGCGTCCGAGCTCGACGTGGCGCCCGACCGCTGCCTCGTCTTCGAGGACGCGCCGGCCGGCGTACTGGCGGCGAAGGCCGCCCGCATGGCCTGCGTGGCGGTGCCCGAGCCGGCCGAGCGCGACCGCCCGGCGTTCGCCCTGGCCGACGCCGTCTTGGTGTCGCTCGCAGAGGTGGACGACGCGCTCTTCGAGCAGCTCGTGGCGAGACACTGGGCCGACCCGATGGCCGCGCCGGGCGCCCACTGACCCGACCTCGCCCTAACGCTCCTCGAGCCGCTTCTCGAAGTAGACGGAGTGCTCGTGGCGGGGCGGGCCCATGTAGGAGGAGATGGGCGTCCAGCCCGACGTGCGGTACAGGGCGACCGCCTCGGGCTGGAGGCCGCCGGTCTCCAAGACGAGATGGTGGTGGCCGAGCAGAGGGGCTGCGTGCTCGAGCTCGGCCATGAGCGCCCGGGCCACGCCCCGGCGGCGGAGCTCGGGCTCCACGTAGAGGCGCTTCACCTCGGCCACCCCGGGATCGAGCTGCCGGAGCCCGACGCAGCCCACGGCCCGGCCCCCGACCCGGGCCACGAGGAACGTGCCGCCCGGCGGTCCGAACTCCTCGGCGGTCAGCGGACTGTGGCGCTTGTCCGTCCGGTCGGGGTCCTCGCCGACGTCGTGGTGGACATCGTGCGGCCCCGGGCCGTAGCGGGCCTGCAGCTCGGCCATGGCCAGGCCGAGCAGGCGGGCGGCGTCGGGGGAATCGAAGGGCTCGGCCGCGACGGCGACGGGGGGTTGGGCGGTGGTGCTCGCCACACCCTTTAGTCTTGCGCAGGCGGTTCGACACCACGACCGCCGCGAGCACCGTCCAGCCATCCGGCGCTGTGCCGGCCACTCGAGGAGCCACCCGTTGTTCCGCTCCGTCCCAGAGCACGCCGACTTCGTCGCCCTCGAGGCGGCCGAGTTGACGCGTTGGGCCGACCGGCGGGTCTTCCAGCGCTCGATCGCCCAGCGGCGGGGCGCCGAGGCGTGGGTCTTCTACGAGGGCCCGCCCACCGCCAACGGGCGGCCGGGCCTCCACCACGTCTGGGCCCGGGTCTACAAGGACCTCTTCTGCCGCTTCCGGACGATGCGGGGCTTCGAGGTGGCCCGCAAGGCCGGCTGGGACACCCACGGCCTGCCGGTCGAGGTCGAGGTGGAGAAGCGCCTCGGGATCACCGGCAAGCAGCAGATCGAAGACGAGATCGGGATCGCCGAGTTCGTGCGCCTCTGCCGGGAGTCGGTCACGACCTACGTCGACGAGTTCCGCGAGCTCACCCGGCGGATCGGTTACTGGGTCGACCTCGACGACGCCTACTGGACGCTCGACCCGGACTACATCCAGTCGGTCTGGTGGCACCTCAGCCAGCTCTTCGACAAGGGCCTCCTGTACGAGGACCTGAAGGTCGTGCCCTACTGCCCACGCTGCGGGACGCCCCTCTCCAGCCACGAGCTCGGCCAGCCCGGCGTCTACTACGACGAGGAGGACGAGTCGGCCTACGTCCGCCTGCCCCTCGTCGCCCCCGACCCGGCCGCCGTCGGCCCGGCCACCGCGCTCGTCGTCTGGACCACCACGCCGTGGACGCTCCTCTCCAACACCGGGGCGGCCGTCGACCCGGCGCTCACGTACGCCGTGGTCGACGGGATGGTGGTGGCCGAGGCCCTGGTGCCCGAGGTCTTCGGCGAGGCGGCCGTCGTGGCCCACCGCCTGCCGGGGAGCGCCCTCGTGGGGCTCCGTTACCGCCGACCCTTCGACGACGTGGCCGCCCCGCCGGAGGCCGACGGCTGGCGGGTGGTGGCGGCCGACTTCGTGACGACCGACGAGGGGACCGGCATCGTCCACCTGGCGCCGGCCTTCGGCGAGGTCGACCGGCAGGTGGGCCGGGCCAACGGGCTCCCGTCGCTCAACCCGGTCGGACCCGACGGGCGCTTCACCGACGAGGTGCCGTGGCTGGCCGGCCGGTCGGTGCGCGAGGCCAACGCCGACATCAACGACCGCCTGGAAGCCGAGGGGCTGCTCCTCCGGCGCCTCCCCTACGTCCACAGCTACCCGCACTGCTGGCGCTGCGGCACCCCGCTCATCTACTGGGGCAAGCCCAGCTGGTACATCGCCACCTCGGACCACAAGGCGGCGCTGCTGGCGGCGAACGCCACCGTCGACTGGCACCCGGGCTACATCCGCGACGGGCGCTTCGGCGAGTGGCTCGCCAACAACGTCGACTGGGCCCTCTCGCGCGACCGCTACTGGGGCACACCGCTCCCGATCTGGCGGTGCCCGGAGGGCCACACCCGGTGCGTGGCCTCCCTGGCCGAGCTGTCGGCGCTCGCCGGGCGGGACCTGGCCGGCCTCGACCCGCACCGGCCCACCATCGACGAGGTCGAGTTCCCCTGCCCCGACTGCGGGGGCGGACCCGGCGCGCCGGAGGCCCGGCGGGTCGAGCCGGTGATCGACGCCTGGTTCGACTCGGGCTCCATGCCGGCGGCCCAGCGGGGCTACCCGGCGGTGGAGGGCTCGGCCGAGGCCTTCGCCTTCCCCGCCGACTTCATCTCCGAGGCCATCGACCAGACGAGGGGCTGGTTCTACTCGCTCCTCGCGGTGAACGTGCTCGTCTTCGGGGCCTCCCCCTATCGCCACGTGGTCTGCCTCGGGCACATCGTCGACAGCGACGGCCGCAAGATGTCGAAGTCCCTCGGCAACGTCATCGATCCGTGGGAGATCCTCGACACCCTCGGCGCCGACCCGCTCCGCTGGTGGATGTTCAGCCAGGGCTCGCCGTGGACGCCCACCCGGGCCAGCCTGCAGGCCATCGACGCGTCGCTCCGCGACACCCTGCTCACGCTCTGGAACACCGTCTACTTCTTCACCATGTACGCCGAGGCCGACGCCTTCGACCCGGCCGACCCGGCCGTCCCGCCGCCGGCCGACCGGCCGGCCCTCGACCGCTGGGCCCTCTCGCGCCTCAGCGCCACCACCGACGTGGTCACGAGGGCCCTCGACGCCTACGAGCCGCTCGAGGCGGCGAGCGAGCTGGCCCGCCTCGTGGACGACCTCTCGAACTGGTACGTGCGGCGCAGCCGTCGGCGCTTCTGGCGGACCGACCCCGACGCCCCGCCGGGTGACTCCCTCGCCGCCTACGCCACCCTGCACGAGGTGCTGGTCACCCTGTCGGTGCTCCTCGCTCCCTTCTGCCCGTTCGTGGCCGACTACCTGTGGCGCCAGCTCAGCGGGGCGGCCGAGGACGACTCGGTGCACCTCGCCGACTGGCCGACCGCCGACCCGGCCCGGGCCGATCCCGCGCTCGACCAGGCCATGGGTTTGGCCCGCCGGCTCACCTCGCTCGGCCGGGCCGCCCGGGGCCAGGCCGGCGTGAAGGTCCGTCAGCCCCTGCGGCGGGCCTACGTCTTCCTGCCGCCCGGCGCCCCGGCCATCCTCGCCGACGTCGTGGCCGACGAGCTCAACGTCGACGAGGTGGAGGTGACGAGCGAGCTGGGCCGGCTGCTCGAGTTCGAGCTCGTCCCGAACTACCAGGTGCTCGGCCCGAGGCTCCGGGACCGCCGGCCCGAGCTCAAGCCGGCCCTCGCCGCCGTCGACGGGGCGGCGGTGGCGGCCGAGCTCGAGGCCGGCCGGTCGGTGTGGGTGGAGCTGGCGTCGGGGCCGGTCGAGCTCGGGCCGGGCGACCTCGAGCTGCGGGTCCGGGGGCAGCCCGGCTTCGCCGTCTCGCGCGACGGCGGCGAGGTGGTGGCGCTCGACCTGGCGATCGACGAGCCGCTCCGCCTCCGGGGTCTCGTTCGGATGGTGGTCCGACAGGTCCAGGACCTGCGCAAGGCGAGCGGGCTCGAGGTGACCGACCGGGTGCGGCTGCACCTGGTCGGGGTGGACGAGCTCGCCCCTTCGTTCGGGGTCATCGCCCAAGAGGTGCTGGCCACCGAGGTCCTCGACCGGCCGGGGAAGGGCCCGGGGACCCCGCTCGACCTCGACGGGCAGGCGGTCGACGCCCGGGCCTGGGTGGAGAAGACCACCTAACCCTCGAGGTACGCCGCCAGTTGCAACAAACTCGACGTCATCCCGGCGACGTGGTCCTCGGCGGAGACCACGTCGGGGACGTTCTCGGCGGTGATGCCGACGCGGGTTCCGCCATCGGCCGCTGTGACTTCCCACGTCATGGTCATCGTGCCCCCGTAGGCGGGGTCGTCAGCAACGAAGTCCACGGCGTACACCACCCGCACCCCGGGGACGAGCTCGAGAAAGCGGGCTTCGACGATGTCGGTGTCAGGGGTGGACTTGCCCCGTCGACCCGAGGCGTCCGGGTAGGTCAACACCATGCGATACGACCCGCCGGGACGAGCGTCGAATCTTTCGATAGCGCCGGTCATGTTGCCAGGCGGCAACCATGCCGCCAGTGCCTCGGGGTCGACGAGAGCGGCATAGACGCGCTCGCACGGGACGGCAAGAACGCGAGACGCCCTGTCCGTTCGAGGCACATCAGTACGTTACGGATACTGCGCTCTCGGCCCGGTGCGCCTCGCCGCGCCGCCGCTCAGTGGTTCGGCCTAGGCGGCGCCGCCGCAGGTGGGGGCGTCGCCCACCAGCTTGGTGAGGGCGTGGGCCAGCTCGTTGCGCTCCTCGATGCTGAGCGGTCCGAAGAGGTGCTCGTCCAGGCCGGCGAGGTGGCCCGGGAGGCTGCCGTCGAGCTTCTCCCGACCGGCCTCGGTCAGGACCACGTGGACGCTCCTTCGGTCCGAGGGGCACTGCTGGCGCTCGACGTAGCCGGCCTCGGCGATCCGGTCGACCAGCCTCGTCACCCCGCCCGAGGTGAGCAGCACCTGGGAGGCCAGCTCGGTCATCGTCAGGCGACCCTCCGGGGCCCGCCGCAGGCAGACCAGCACGTCGAACCAGGTGAGGGGCAGGCCGGCCTGCTCCTCCAGCTCGGCCCCGAGGGCGCGGGTGAGCCGGGCATGGGCCCCGATGAAGAGGCCCATGAGGTGGAGCCGCTCGTCGTCCCATCCGGCCTGGTCGGCCGGGGTGCGTTCCGGAGCCACGGTCCGCGGGCTGGTCATGGGGCCAGCCTACCAGTCCCTGTCCGAGCAGAAGTTGATTAGTCAGAAATAAACTAGCTAGATTCTGAGTTGGCAGGGGTATTGGACCAAGGACGGCGGCCGGAGGCCGACCGGCCGACTCGAGACCACCAAGAGAGAAGGAACACCATGACCACCACCAGCGCCACCGTCACCCTGCCCAAGGTCGGGACCTACGACCTCGACCAGGCCCACACGAGCGTGAACTTCGTGGCCCGGCACCTCGTCGGCACGAAGGTCCGGGGCCACTTCGCCAAGTTCGACGGCACGATCGTCATCGCCGACCCCATCGAGGACTCCTCGGTGGAGGCCGAGGTGGACGCCTCGAGCATCGTCACCGGCGTCGAGATGCGGGACGAGCACCTGCGGTCGAACGACTTCTTGGACGTACCGAACTTCCCGACGCTCACCGTAAAGAGCACCGGGCTCACCAGGGTCAGCGACAGCGAGTGGCAACTGGCGGCCGACCTCACGATCCGGGGGGTCAAGAGGCCCGTCGTGTTCGACCTCGAGTTCTTCGGCTTCGGGCCGGGGCTCCAGGAGGGGGTCGAGCTGTTCGCCTACTCCGCCTCCACCGAGATCGACCGTCGGGACTTCGGCGTGACGTTCTCGTACGCCCTGGACACCGGGGCCCTCGTCGTGGGCAACAAGGTGAAGATCGAGATCGAAGGGGAGGCCATCCTCCGCAAGTAACCGGGCCTCGCCCGACCGACGACCGAGTCCCCGGCTTCTTCGGCCGGGGACTCGGCGCGCCGGGCCTCCGGCGTACGCTCCTTTCTCGTGACGAGTACGGCGCCCGTGCCCCCCGGCGAGGCCCCCGACCTCGATCCGGCCGACGCCTTCGTCCTCGCCGTCGACCTCGGCACCGGCGGCCCCAAGGTGGCCCTCGTCTCGGCCACCGGCGCCATCGCCGCCCACGCCAAGGAGCCGGTGGCCCTCCACCTGCTCGAGGGCGGCGGGGCCGAGCAGGACCCCGACGAGTGGTGGTCGGCCATCGTCGCGGCGGCCCGCCGCACCCTCGCCGACGGCGGTGTGCCCGTCGACCGGGTGGTGGGCGTCGGCTGCACCGGCCAGTGGTCGGGCACGGTGGCGGTCGGGGGCGACCTGCGGCCCCTCGGGCCGGCGGTCATCTGGATGGACTCGCGGGGGAGCGGGCCGGTGCGCCGCCAGGTGGGCGGGGCGGTGGCGGCGATGGGCTACGACGTCCGCAAGATCAGCCGGTGGCTGCGGCTGACCGGCGGCGCACCCAGCCTCTCGGGGAAGGACCCCGTCGGCCACATCCTCTGGCTCCGCGACGAACGGCCCGACCTCTACCGGCAAACCCACCTCTTCCTCGAGCCCGTGGACTACCTGAACCTCCGGCTCACCGGTTCGGCCCGGGCCTCCTTCGACTCGATCACCGTCCACTGGGTGACCGACAACCGCCACATCGACCGGGTCGACTACGACGACGGCCTCTTGAAGGTGGCCGGCCTCGAGCGCCGCACGCTCCCCGACCTCGTGCCCACGGCCACGGTGGTCGGCGGGCTGACCGAGGCGGCGGCGGCCGAGCTCGGCCTCCGGCCGGGGACCCCGGTCAGCACGGCCACCGGCGACCTCCACTCGGCGGCCGTCGGCTCGGGGGCGGTCGTCGACTTCGCCGCCCACCTCTACATCGGCACCTCGTCGTGGATCAGCTGCCACGTGCCGTTCAAGAAGACGGCCATCGGGAGCAACATCGCCTCGCTCCCCTCGGGCCTGCCCGGCCGCTACCTCGTGGCCGACGAGCACGAGACCGGCGGGGCCTGCCTCACCTGGCTGGCCGACGAGGTGGCCTTCGGGCCCGACGGGCCACCGGCCGACGCCCTCGCCCGCCTGAACGACACGGCGGCCGCCGTGGCGCCGGGGGCTGGCGGGGTGCTCTTCACCCCGTGGCTCAACGGGGAGCGGGCCCCGGTCGACGACCACACCATCCGGGGCGGGTTCCACAACCTCTCGCTCTCGAGCTCGCGGGCCGACATGGTGCGGGCGGTGTTCGAGGGCGTGGCGCTCAACTCTCGCTGGCTGCTCCACGCGGTGGAGAAGTTCTGCAGCCGGCGCTTCGACTCGCTCGCCTTCGTGGGCGGCGGTGCCGAGTCGGCACTCTGGGCCCAGATCCACGCCGACGTGATGGGCCGCAGCGTGGCCCGCATGGCCGACCCCGTGCTGGCCAACGTGCGAGGGGCCGGCCTCCTGTGCCACCTGGCCCTCGGCCGGGTGCGTCTCTCGGAGATCCCGGCCATGGTGACGACCGAGGCCGTGCACGAGCCCGACCCGGCGACCGCGCCGCTCTACGACGAGCTGGCGACGGAGTTCGTGAACCTCTACCGGGCCGAGAAGGACATCCACCGCCGGCTCAACCGGTCGCTCACCGCGCCGGCCGGACCGACGACGGCCGCCGACGAGGAGACCGCCGACCCCGACGCGGCAGGTGTCGCGGGCGACCGGGGGCTGCGATGATGAAGAGGGCCGCCCGCTCGGGGCGACCCCGGCGACAGGTGACGAGCCGACGATGACCGACAGCGACGAGACACCGACGAACGAGGACCCGGGCGACCTCGGCAAACGGGTCCACGCCCGCCGCACCCAGCTCGGCCTCGGGCTCGACGAGGTGGCCGACGCCGTCGGCATGTCGCCGGACTACCTGGAGCACCTCGAACGCGACCCGGGCGTCCAGGTCCGGGCGCAGTCGCTCAGCCGCCTGGCCGGCGAGCTCCAGACGACGGTGGCCGCCCTCCTCGGGGCGGGCCGTGACCGCCCGCCCGGCGAGGCCCGGGGGGCGGGGGGACATCTCGTCGACCTCGACGAGAAGGAGCGCTGGCAGCGCCTCAGCCCCGGCGGTGTCGGCCGGGTGGTCTTCGACGGCGAGCGGGGGCCGACGGCCCTCCCGGTCAACTACCGCATGTGGGGCCACAACATCGTGTTCCGCACCAACTCGGCGAGCGCCTTCGAGGCCCTCCGGGACGCCGAGCCGGTGGGCTTCGAGGTCGACCACATCGACGACGCGATCGACTCGGGTTGGAGCGTGCTCGCCACCGGTCACGCCCGGGCCCCGGCCGACGAGGCCGAGCTCGAGGAGGTGCGGAGCCTCGACATCGTGCCCTGGGCCGGCGGCGAACGGAGCTGCTACCTCATCTTCGAGCCCAAGGAGCTCACCGGCCGCCAGATCCTCCACGACTGAGGCCGACCGGGCGCCGCCGCCCGACCGGTGGCTCAGATGCGTTCGAAGTTGCGGGCCAGCTCCCAGTCGGTGACGACCCGGTTGGCCCGGTCCCACTCCATCCGGGCCGTGTGGACGAGGTGGTGGTGGACGTCGTCGCCGAAGGCCTCGGCCGCCACCTCGCTCCGCTCGAGCTCGGCGAGCGCCTCGACGATCGTCGACGGGAGGCGGGGCACGTCACTCGCCTCGTAGGCGTTGCCCCGGTAGGGGTCGCCGAGCGCGAGCTCGTGGTCGACGCCGTAGAGGCCGGCGGCGATGGCCGCGGCCAGGGCCACGTAGGGGTTGACGTCGGCCCCGGGCACCCGGCTCTCCACCCGCCGGCTCGGGCCCTCGCCGATCACCCGGAAGCCGCACGTGCGGTTGTCCTCGCCCCAGACGACGGCGGTCGGGGCCCACGAGCCCGGCACGTAGCGGCGGTAGGAGTTGACGTACGGGGCGAAGCACCACGACAGCTGCCGGGCCGCGTGCAGCTGGCCGGCGAGGAAGTGCTCGGCCACCGTGGAGAGCCGCCACTTCGTGTCGGGGTCGGCCGTCCGGGGCTCGCCGGTCGCCGCGTCCCAGAGGCTCGTGTGGAGGTGACAGGACGAGCCGGCCTCCTGCATGGACCACTTGGCCATGAACGTGGCCGCCCGGCCCTCCTGGCCGGCGATCTCCTTCACCCCCTGCTTCAGCACGAGGTGGCGGTCGGCCGTCTCGAGGGCCGTGGCGTACGTGACGTTGACCTCGTGTTGGCCCCGCCCGGCCTCGCCCTTCGAGAACTCGACGGGGACGCCGGCCAGGAGCATCTCGTTCCTGACCCGCCGCAGCACGTACTCCTCGCGCGAGGTCTGCAGCAGCTGGTAGTCCTCGATCGTGTCGGTGTGCGGGGTGAGGTCGCGCCAGCCCTTGGCCGCGGCCTCGGCGAAGGAGTCCATGAAGAGGTAGAACTCGAGCTCGGTCGCGGCGCGCACCTCGAGGCCGCGCTCGGCCGCCCGCTCGACTTGGCGCCGCAGCATCCGGCGGGGCGAGACCTCCACCGGCTCGCCGTCGGCGTCGAAGACGTCGCAGAGGACGAGCGCCGAGCCGGGGAGCCACGGGAGGAGCCGCACCGTGCTCTCGTCCAGCCGGGCCCCGAGGTCGCCGTAGCCGGTCTCCCAGTTGGCGAAGCGGTAGCCGGGCAGCGGCTCCATGTCGACGTCGACGGCCAGGAGGTAGTCGCAGGCCTCGATGCCGTGGTCGGCCACGTGGCGGAGGAAGAAGTCTCCCGTGACCCGCTTGCCGACCGGCCGTCCCTGGAGGTCGGGGAAGGCCACCACGACCGTGTCCACCGTGCCGTCGGCGATCAGCTGGCGGAGCGTCTCGAGGTCGGCCATCGCACCGCACCTTACGTGGCGACGCTCGGGGCGGCCCGAGCGGGGCACGCCGCGCCCCGTCGGTACGCTGGTTGTTCGTGGCGGAGCTGGCGTCGGTCGATGCCCGGGCGATCGGGCGGAGGGTGCTCGTGGCCAAGGTGGGCCTCGACGGGCACGACCGCGGGGTGAAGGTCGTGGCGAGGATGCTGCGCGACGCCGGCTTCGAGGTGATCTATCTCGGGCTGCGCCAGACGCCCGAGATGGTGGCCAGCGCCGCGCTGCAGGAGGACGTCGACGTGGTCGGCCTCTCGATGCACTCGGGCGGCCACCTGACCCTCGCCCCGGCGGTGGTCGCCGCGCTCCGCGAGCGGGGCCTCGACACGCCGGTCGTCGTGGGCGGCATCGTGCCAGCCCGCGACGTCCCCGTGCTCGAGGAGGCCGGCGTCGTGGCGGTGCTCGCCCCCGGCGCCTCGGCGGCCGAGGTCGTCGGGGCGGTGGAGAAGGCCATCCTCGAGCGGTGAGTGGGGGCGGTCCGCTCGTCGGGTTGACCACCTACGCCACCGAGGCCACGTTCGGCCCCTGGAGCCGTCCCGCCGCCCTCGTCCCCGCCTCCTACGTCGAGCTCGTGGCGGAGGCCGGCGCCCGCCCGCTCCTCGTGCCGCCGCTGCGCTCGGCCCCCGAGGAGAACCGGGCGGGGGAGAGCGTGGTCAACGTGCTCGACGCGCTCGTCCTCATCGGCGGCGGCGACGTGGACCCCGCGGCCTACGGCGAGACGGCCGGTCCCGACGTGGGCGCGGTCGACCCGGGGCGCGACGAGTCGGAGATGGCCCTCCTCGGCGCGGCGCTCGACCGCGACCTCCCCGTCCTCGCCATCTGCCGCGGCCTGCAGGTCCTGAACGTCTATCTCGGTGGCTCGCTGTACCAGCACCTGCCTGACGCGGTCGGCCACACCGGGCACCGTCCGGGGCCGGGCCGGTCGGGCGACATCGAGGTGGTGACCGAAGCCGGCACGCTCGCCGCCGCCCTCTACGGCCCGAGGACCACCGTGTGCTGCTCGCACCACCAGTCTGTGCGCCGGCTGGCCGAGGGCCTCGTGGTGAGCGCCCGCTCCGTCGAGGGACCGGGTGTCGAACCGGTCATCGAGGCGGTCGAGCTGCTCGGCCGGCGCTTCGTCTTCGGCGTGCAGTGGCATCCCGAGGAGTCGGGCGACCGTCGACCCTTCGACGCCCTCCTCGCGGCGATCTGAGCCGGCGCCGCTGGGTCGGGTGGTGAGGCGGACAGGTAAGGTGCGGACCCATGGCGAAAAGTGGGGCACGCAAGTTCATCAAGCCGGTGGCGGCGACGATCGGCGTCGTCGGCACGATGGCGAGCATCTGGTGGTTCGCCCTGAAGCCCCGCCGCAAGCCCAAGGACGAGCCGTCGGCCGGGGGCAACGGCGCCGGTCCGGCGGCCGACGCCGGCTGACGCTCCCCGGGGGGACGCGCTCGTTCAGTCCCGGACTGGTTCGACCTCGACCAACCGGGGGAGCACATCGCTGATCGAGCCGCGCAGCACCACGTCGGCCAGGTCGTCGAAGGGGGTCTCCTCGGCGTTCACGATCACGAGCGCCGCCCCGCCCCGGCGGGCGAGGGGCACGAGGCCGGCCGCCGGGTAGACGACGAGGCTGGTGCCGACGGCGAGGAGGAGGTCACAGGCGAGGGCGGCGTCCTCCGACCTTTGCAGGTCCTCGGGGACGAGGTTCTGGCCGAAGCTGATCGTGGCCGACTTGAGCATCCCGCCGCACACGCCGCCGCCGGCCTCGGCGGCACAGGTGGGGTCCTCCTCGCCGGCCCGCACGCGCTCGAGCACCTCGGGCATCGGTGAGCGGGCGCCGCAGCGCAGGCAGGCCGCCTCGCGCATCGTGCCGTGGATCTCGACGACGCGGGCCGGGTCGGTGCCGGCCTCCTGGTGGAGGCCGTCGATGTTCTGGGTCACGATCGTGTGCAGCCGACCGGTGCGCTCCAGGGTCACGAGGGCCCGGTGGCCCTCGTTGGGCTCGGCCGAGAACGTCGGCGACTCGAGGCGGTTGCGCCAGGCCCGCCGGCGGACCTCGGGGTCCTCCACGTAGTACTGGAGGGTGGCCATCTTCTCGGCCCCGGGGTCCTTGGTCCAGAGGCCCTTCGGGCCCCGGAAGTCGGGGATGCCCGAGTCGGTCGAGATGCCCGCCCCGGTCAGGACGACGACCCGGGAGGCCCCGCCCACGAGGTCCCGGGCCGCCAGGACGTCCTCGGCGCGGTCGGTCTCGCTCACGACAGTCAGCTTGGCACCGCCCGGGCCGCCCCGGCGACGGCAGCCGGTTGGGCCCGAGGTCGTCGGCGGTAAGAATCAAGGTCATGCCCTACGCCACCACGGACCCCATGACCGGCGAGGTCGTGAAGACCTTCGACTCCCACACCGACGAGGAGGTCGAGCAGCGCCTCGCCCGGGCGGCCGAGACCTTCGCCGCCTACCGGTGGACGAGCTTCGGCGAGCGGTCCCGTCTGATGGTGACGGCGGCCGAGCTGCTCGAGGCCGAGCAGCCCGACGTTGCCCGGGTCCTCACCGCCGAGATGGGCAAGACCTTCGCCGCGGCCAAGGGCGAGGTGGCCAAGTGCGCCATGGCCATGCGCTGGTTCGCCGAGCGGGCCGAGGACCTGCTGGCCGACGAGCAGGTCGCCACGAAGGCCAAGGCGAGCTGGGTCCACTACCAGCCCCTCGGGCCGGTGCTCGCCGTCATGCCCTGGAACTTCCCGATGTGGCAGGTCGTCCGGTTCGCCGCGCCGGCCCTCATGGCCGGCAACGTCGGCCTCCTGAAGCACGCCTCCAACGTCCCCCAGACCGCGCTCCTCCTGGAGGACCTCTTCCGGAGGGCCGGCTTCCCGGAGGGTGCGTTCACGACGCTCCTCGTCGAGTCGGGCCGGATCGCCAAGGTCATCGCCGACCCCCGGGTGGCCGCGGTCACCCTCACCGGGAGCGAAGCGGCCGGTCGCTCGGTGGCCGCCGCGGCCGGCCAGGCGCTCAAGAAGTGCGTGCTCGAGCTCGGCGGCTCGGACCCGTTCCTCATCCTCGCCTCGGCCGACCTCGAGCGGGCGGTGCCGACGGCGGCCCAGGCGCGCGTCCAGAACAACGGACAGTCCTGCATCGCGGCCAAGCGCTTCATCGTGGTCGACGCGGTGGGCGACGAGTTCGTCGAGCGTTTCACCGAGGCCATGGCCGGTCTCGCCGTGGGCGACCCCTTCGACCCGGCCACCGATGTGGGCCCGCTCAACTCGGCCGCCCAGCGAGAGGAGGTGACCTCCCAGGTGGACGACGCCAAGGCGAAGGGCGTGGTCGTGCACTGCGGGGGCGAGGTCCCGGACGGCCCCGGTTGGTACTACCCGCCGACCGTGGTCTCGGGGGTGACGCCGGAGATGCGGATCGCCACCGAGGAGGTCTTCGGTCCGGTGGCCATCGTCGAGCGGGTGGCCGACCTCGACGGGGCGATCAAGGTGGCCAACGACACCGTCTTCGGCCTCGGGTCGAGCGTCTGGACCGAGGACGACGACGAAGCCCGACGGTGCATCGAGGAGATCGAAGCCGGCGCGGTCTTCGTGAACGCCATGGTGGCCTCGACCCCGGAGATGCCCTTCGGCGGCATCAAGCTGTCGGGTTACGGCCGCGAGCTCTCGGAGCTCGGCATCAAGGAGTTCTGCAACGCCAAGACCGTGTGGATCGCGTGAACACCGAGGGCGGCGTCGCGGTCGCCTACCTCGACCACGCCGCCACGACGCCGCTGCGGCCCGAGGCGGCGGCCGCCATGGCCCCCTATCTCGGCGAGCGGTTCGGCAACCCGTCCGGGGGCCACCAGTTGGCCCGGGAGGCCCGCCGCGCCGTCGACGAGGCCCGGGAGGTCGTGGCCGCGTTGCTCGGTTTCTCGCCGGGCGAGGTGGTGTTCACGTCGGGCGGCACCGAGGCGGCCAACCTGGCGGTCGCCGGCGTGCTCACCGCGCACGACGGGTCGAGGGCGGCCGTCTGCTCGTCGATTGAGCACCCGGCGGTGCTGGAGTCGGCCCGCGCCGCCGCCGGCGTGCGAGTGGCCCTCGCCCCGGTGGACGACGACGGCGTGCTCCTGGTCGACGGGCTGGTCGGGCTCCTCGACGACGAGGTGGCCCTCGTGAGCGTGATGACGGCCAACAACGAGGTCGGAACGGTCCAGCCGCTCGCCGACGTCGTCGCCCGGGTCCGGCGCAGCGCGCCCTCGGCCGTCGTCCACACCGACGCCGTCCAGGCCGCGCCCTGGCTGGACCTCCCGGCGGTCACCGCCGGGGTCGACCTCGTCTCGGTGAGCGCGCACAAGCTCGGGGGGCCCAAGGGCGTTGGCGCCCTCGGGGTGCGGTCGGGCACCCCTCTCCGTCCGCTCCTCTTCGGCGGCGGCCAGGAGCGGGGACTGCGCAGCGGCACCCACGACGTGGCGGGGATCGTCGGGCTGGCGGCGGCCTTCCAGGCGGCGGTGGACGAGCAGGCGGTCGAGGCGGCGCGGGTGGGCGCCCTGCGGGACCGGCTGCGGGCCGGACTCGTCGAGCGGGTGCCCGGGTCCGTGGCCACGGCCACCGGTCGGACGCTCCTCCCCGGCCACTGTCACTTCCGCTTCGACGGCGTCGAGCAGGAGGAGCTGCTCTTCGTGCTCGACGCCGCGGGGATCTGCGCCTCGGGCGGTTCGTCCTGCGCCAGCGGGGCCCTCGAGCCGAGCCACGTCCTCCTCGCCATGGGGGTGGGTGCTGACGACGCCCGGAGCGCGGTGCGCTTCACCCTCGGGCGAACGACCGCTGAGGCCGAGGTGGACCGGGTGCTCTCGGTGGTGCCCGACGCCGTGGCCCGGCTCCGATCGGGGAGCGAGGAGGTCCGGCGCGCCGGCTGACCCGGCCGGCGCGAGAATTCTCCGATGCAGGTCCTCGTGGCGATGTCGGGCGGTGTCGACTCCTCGGTCGCCGCCGCGCTCCTGACCGACGCCGGCCACGACGTGGTCGGGGCCACCCTCAAGCTGTGGGGCGGGCCCTCGGACTCGGGTTGCTGTTCGGTGGCCGACGTCGAGGACGCCCGTCGGGTGGCCCAGCAGCTCGGCCTCGACCACCACGTCTTCAATCTGACCGAGGAGTTCGAGTCCTCGGTCGTGGCGCCATACACCGTGGCGCACGCCGAGGGCGCCACGCCCAACCCCTGCATCGAGTGCAACCGCCACATCAAGTTCGACCGGCTGCTCGAGCGGGCCCGGCGGCTCGGCTTCGACGCCGTGGCCACTGGTCACCACGCCCGGGTGGTGGCGGAGGCGGCGGAAGGGGTCGATACCACGCGTTACCGGCTGCTGCGGGGGATCGATGCACAGAAGGATCAGTCCTACGTACTGTCCATGCTCGGCCAGGCACAGCTGGCCGGGGTCCTGTTGCCTGTCGGGCATCTGACGAAGCGCGAGGTGCGTCGCCTGGCGACGGATCGCCAGCTTCGTACGGCGGCCAAGCCGGACAGCCAGGACGTCTGTTTCATCCACGGTGCCGTCGGTCGTCGAGGCTTCCTCGGTCAGCGCCTCGATCTGCATGCGGGAAAGGTCGTCGATGCCGTGACCGACGACGTGGTGGGCGAGGTCGAGGCGGTCGAGCTCGTCACCGTCGGCCAGCGCCGGGGCATGGGCCACGGGTCCGACGGCCGGCGCCGCTACGTGGTGGCGGTCGACGTGCCCGGCCGGCGGGTGATGGTCGCTCCGCCCGAGGTCGCCGCGAGCGACCGGGTGTTCCTCCGCCCCGGGTCGCTGACCTGGGTCGGCGAGCCGCTCGCCTCGGGGTCCCAGGCCTTTGCGCAGGTGAGCGCCCACGGCCGTCCGGTCGGCTGCACCTACGAATCCGAGGCGGGCGACCCGACCGTCCGCTTCGACCGCGCCGAACGCCTTGTGGCCCCCGGTCAGACCGTTGCGCTCTACGACGCGGGCCGACCGGACGCTGTGCTCGGCGCCGGGATCGCCGCCGCCCCGAGGAGGATCGACCCTCTTCCTTGAGTGCGCGGCTCGCCAACCGCCCTACCTGCGCTCGCTTCGGACCCCTCACCAGGTCGAGGGGTTAGTGTCGTGCAGGGTGGATGGGCGCTGCTTCAGGAGCGCGCCGCGTGCCGATCCCCCGGTAGTCCGCGGAGTCGTCGCCGGGCGAGAGTCGCACGGGTACGAAAGGCCCAGGAGGATCGAACATGAGAGGTGCGGCCTGGAAGTCGTGCGGAGCACTGCTTGCGCTGGCGGCGGTCGGGCTGTTCGCCGGACCGGCCGCGGCGGCGGGAAACGGTCCTGAACAGAACTCGTCTCGGGTCACGCATCTGGGGGCGCGTGCCGCCGTACATCCGAACGTGAGCGGGGCGAATCTTGTCTCTGGGGCGGTAGTCCCGACCTCGGCGAGCTCGGTCGACGTGGCCGGGCCGGTCAACTCCTTCGCCAACCAGCCCACGAGCGCCAATACGGTGTCGGGCCTGCTCACACCGGGGGCCGAGTTCGTCGCCGGCTCGGCCATCGCCCCTGACGGCTCGCTGGCCCTCGTGGGCGAGGCCGGCAACATGATCCCGGTGATCGAGGACCCGCTCAGCGCTTCGCCGTCCGTCGGGACGCCCGTCGACGTCTCGCAGTTCACCGGGGAAGGTGGCGCGATGTTCAACGTGTTCACCGATGCCGTGGCCATCACGCCTGACGGTCAAGCCGGCCTGGCCACCGCCGACTCGCAAGGGGCGATCGCTCTGATGCACAGCGCCAGCGGCTGGACCGTTGACTCCCGAGTGCAGGCGCCGGGGACCAATCAGGCTGGGCACGCGCACGCGCCGGGTTGGATCCTCGCGCCGCACACCTCAGCCAACGCCACCACCTACGACGGTGTGACCATCAGTAACCGGAAGGGCAGTGACGGCGACTACGTCGGCCTGCTCATGGACGCATCCGACCATACGGTGGCCGTGGTCACCGGACTCGGCACGGCTGGGGCGACGGTCGCCGGCCTGTTGACGGACACGACCAATATCACTCACGGCTACAACGGTTTCAACGACTACGGCAACGGCGGGATGGCCTTTTCGCCGACTACGGCCAACGCGGCGGTGGTGGTGACCCGGAACGGTTTCGGCGTGCTGAGTCTTGTCAACCCGGCCAGTCCCACGCTCGGGTCGCTCACGACCATCCCGGCGGCCATGAGTGGCAACGGGGCCCAGTCCATCGCGGTCGCGCCCGATGGCAACCACGTGGCCGTGGCGGTCAACGACACGCTCTATTTCTTCAGCGGCCTGCTCACGGCCACCGGATCGACGCCCCTCACGAGCAGCGGCACCCCCCTCACGATGCCGGGACCCATCATGTCGATCGACTACTCGGCGAGCGGGAACCTCGTCGTCAACTACACCAACGCGGGCCTGACGACGGGGTCGCTCGCGGTGGTGTCCGGGAGCACGACGGCGAACCCGTCGCTCCGGGGCGCCGTCGCTCCGAGCGGTCTGGCCCTGTCCGGACCACCCCACGACGTGAACGGGATGTCGGTGGTGCCCGAGGTGGCGGCGATCAACCGCGGCTATTTCGAAACGGCCTCGGACGGGGGGATCTTCAACTTCGGGAACGCCGGTTACTACGGCTCGCAAGGGGGCAAGCCACTCAACGCGCCGGTGGTCGGCATCGCCGCCACCCCCGACGGCGCGGGCTACTTCGAAGTGGCCTCCGACGGGGGTATCTTCAACTACGGCGACGCCGGCTTCTTCCAGTCTGAGGGCGGCAAGCCGCTCTTCAGGCCGATGGTCGGGATCGCCGCCACCCCCGACGGCCAGGGATATTTCGAAGTGGCCTCCGACGGGGGCGTCTTCACGTTCGGCGACGCCGGCTACTACGGCTCGCAAGGGGGCAAGCCACTCAACTCGCCGGTGGTCGGCATCGCCGCCACCCCCGACGGCAAGGGCTACTTCGAAGTGGCCTCCGACGGGGGCGTGTTCAACTACGGCGACGCCGGCTACTTCGGTTCCATGGGCGGCATGCCGCTCAACAAGCCGGTGGTCGGGATCGCCGCCACCCCCGACGGCTTGGGCTACTGGCTGGTCGCCTCCGACGGAGGCATCTTCAACTTCGGCGACGCCCCGTACCTCGGGTCGATGGGTGGCATGCCGCTCAACAAGCCGGTCGTGGGCATCACGGCCACAGCGAGCGGCGGTGGCTACATCGAAGTGGCTTCGGACGGGGGCGTCTTCACCTTCGGCGACGCCGCGTACCGAGGCTCGATGGGTGGTATGCCCCTCAACAAGCCGGTCGTGGGGATCGCCGCCGCCAACAGCTGACCATCGGCGAAAGACACGCGAAGCGGCGGCCCGGCCTTCGGCCGGGCCGCCGGCGCGTTCGGTCGTCGGCCACCGGAGCTCCCGAGCTCTCGGCGCGTCTCCTTCGTCTTTCCCGGTCGGGTCCCCGGGCGGGAAAGACCGGCCCGGCGGCTGCGTAACAGCCCCTGGCTAAAGTACACGGGCCGGGTTGATCCCGGCGATCGCAGCGCCGAGGAAGTGAAGGAGCGATGACCACCAGCGCGCGCCCGTACCGGCACCCGGTGTCAAGCCGCTCGTCATCGCCCGCGACAGAGTTCCACTAGCGCATGGTCCGGTCCAAAAGGAAGCCGCCGGCGGAGCGAGTGGAGGAACTGCGCCGTCTCATCCGGCACCACAACGAGCGCTACTTCACCCTCGACAGCCCCGAGATCCCCGACGCGGAGTACGACGGCCTCGTCGTCGAGTTGCGTCGCCTCGAAGCGGAGCATCCCGAGCTCGTGGAGGCGTCCTCACCCACCCAGACGGTCGGTGGACCATTGGCTGGGCTCTTATCCGAGGTCCGCCACCGGGTGCCGATGATGAGCCTCGACAATTCGTTCACGCAGGAGGAGCTCGAGGCCTGGGGCGAGCGCCTCCACCGTCTCCTCCCCGATGTCGATCTCGACGTGCTCGAGTTCACGTGTGAGCCCAAGGTCGACGGGGTGGCCATGTCGCTCACGTACATCGATGGGCGGTTCACCCAGGCCGCCACCCGCGGCGACGGCGTGGTGGGCGAGGACGTGACGGCCAACGTGGCCACGATCGAAGACGTGCCCGAGCTCCTCGACCGAGCCGCGGGACCCTACCCGCGCCACTTGGAGGTGCGGGGCGAGATCTACCTCCCGACGGCCGCCTTCGAGGCCATGAACGAGCGCCAGCTTGCGGCGGGGGAGAAGACCTTCGCCAACCCGCGCAACGCGGCGGCCGGATCGCTCCGGCAGAAAGACCCGAAGGTCACCGCCACCCGGCCTCTCTCCTTCTGGGCCTACCAGCTCGGCGAGATCGACGACAGCGCACCGGAGGAGGCGGCGCGAAGGCGCCGGGGGGCGAAGGGTTGGCCACCGGGACGCCAGAGCCAGGTGCTCGAGCGGCTGCGGGCCGCCGGGTTCCCGGTGAGCCCGGACGCCCGACTCGTGCAGGGGCTCGCCGCCGCGTTCGCCCGCTGCGACGAGCTCATGGCGCAGCGCCACGACCTGGCCTACGAGGTGGACGGCGTCGTGGTCAAGGTGGACGACCTCGCGCTCCACGAGCGCCTGGGCTCGACGTCGCGGGCCCCGCGCTGGGCCATCGCCTTCAAGTTCCCGCCCGAGGAGCGGACGACCCGGCTGGAGCGCATCATGGTCTCGATCGGCCGGACCGGCCGGGCCACACCGTTCGCCATGCTCGAGCCGGTCGTCGTGAGCGGCTCGACGGTCGGCCTCGCCACGTTGCACAACGAGGACCAGGTGCGGTTGAAGGACGTGCGGCCCGGCGACCTCGTCGTCGTGCGCAAGGCGGGCGACGTCATCCCCGAGGTGCTCGGGCCGGTGCTGTCCGGACCCGGCGTGCCCGCCCGCCGCCCGAGGCGCTGGAAGTTCCCGACGGTCTGCCCGTCGTGCGGCTTCCCGCTCGTGCGGCTGGAGGGGGAGAGCGACACCTATTGCACGAACATCGATTGCCCGGCCCAGCGGGTGCAGCGGATCGCCCACTTTGCCTCGCGCTCGGCGATGGACATCGAGGGGCTCGGCGAGCAGCGGGTCGTGCAGCTCGTCGAGGCCGGTCTCATCGCCGACCCGGCCGACCTGTACTCGCTCGACCCGACGCCGCTCGTCGAGCTCGAGGGCATGGGGGAGCTCTCGGTGCGCAACCTGCTCGCCGGCATCGACGTCTCGCGGGGCCGGCCGCTGAGTCGTCTCCTCGTGGCCCTCGGGATCCGGCACCTCGGGCCGACCGGGGCCCGGGCCCTCGCCCGGGCCGCCGGCTCACTGGCCGCTCTGCGGGCGTCGTCGTCGGCCGCCCTGGCCGAGGTCGAGGGGGTCGGTGCCGTGATCGCCGACAGCGTGGCCGAGTTCCTCGACAACCCGGCCAACCGCGGCGTGCTCGACCGTCTGGTGGCGGCGGGGGTGAACACGCTCGAGCCCGGCGCCACCGGGCGCCGGGCTCTCGGCGAGGGACCGGCCGGTGACGGCGCCCCGGCGGGCGTGCTCAGCGGGAAGTCGGTCGTGGTCACGGGCACGGTGCCCGGGTTCACCCGGGAGGAGGCCGAAGAGGCCATCGTGGCCCGGGGCGGGAAGTCCCCGGGCACCGTGTCGAAGAAGACGTTCGCCGTGGTGCTGGGCGAGGACCCGGGGACGGCCAAGCTGAACAAGGCCGAGGAGCTCGGGGTGCCCATCGTGGCGGCCGACCGTTTCGGGGTGCTCCTCGAGACCGGGGAGCTGCCGCCGGCCTGACCGGGGCCAACCGGGCTGTGGCCCGCCGAGCCTATGATTTGCGTGTCGACTGCAGATTCTTCGTGCCTGGCGGTCCACCGGCGGCGCAGCGTCCCTCAGTAGCCTGAAAGCGCTTCGATGCCCCTCATCACCGACTCCATCGGCCGGGTGCTCGGGAAGCGGTACCGGCTGGTGTCCGCCCTCGGCGCCGGCGCCTCCGCGCACGTCTTCTTGGCGGACGACGTGTCCTTGCAGCGCCACGTGGCGGTGAAGGTTCTCCAACCCGACCTGGTCAACGACGAGGCCTTCCTGAAGCGGTTCCGGGCCGAGGCCCGCTCGGTCGCCTCGCTCAACCACCCCCACGTGCTCCGGGTCTTCGACTGGGGCGAGGACACCGACGGCCCGTACCTCGTCCTCGAGTACCTGGGCGGCGGGAGCCTCCGCGACCTGCTCGACCGGGGCTTCCGCCTGAGCCCGTCCCAGGCCTGCCGGGTCGGGTCGGAGGCCGCGCAGGGTCTCGCCTACGCCCACGCCCGGGGCCTGGTGCACCGCGACGTGAAGCCGGCCAACCTCCTCTTCGACGACGAAGGACGGGTCCGGGTGGCCGACTTCGGCGTGGCCCGGGCGCTGGCCGAGGCGGCGTGGACCGAGCCGGCCGGGGCGATGATCGGCACCGCCCGTTACGCCGCGCCCGAGCAGGCCCAGGGCCAGACGGTCGACGGGCGGGCCGACGTCTACGCCCTCGCCCTCGTGCTCTACGAGGGGGTCACGGGCCAGGTGCCGTTCGTGGCCGACACGACGGTCGGCACGCTCATGGCCCGGATCGGCGCGTCGCTCCCGCACCACCAGGCGCTCGGCCCGCTCGACAACGTGCTCGCCCGGGCGGCCGCCCCCGAGGCCCGGGCCCGCCTGGACGCGGCCGGGCTGGCCGCCCGTCTCGACGCCCTGGCCGCCGCCCTGCCCGCCCCGGCCCCGCTCCCGCTCAAGACCGACCGGCCGGACGACGACCTGACCGGCGTCGTGGCGCCGGTGCCTTCCACGATCGACGAGGCCGCGCCGGCCCCGCTCGCCGAGACCGCGGCGATCACCGGCCTCGTCGTGGCCTCGCGGCCGCCACCGCCCCCGGCCCAGCCGCTCCCGCCCCCGCCGACCGTGATCCGCCGGCGACGACGCTGGCCCTGGGTGCTCGCCGTGCTCCTCCTCGTCGCCGCGGTGGTGGCCGGGCTCCTCGTGGCGGCCAAGGACAAGGTCTTCACGCCGAGCCACCGGGTGCCCTCGGTGACCGGCCTCACCCTGGCCAAGGCCCGGGCGGCCCTCGCCCCGTACCACTTCGTGCTGCGCCAGGCCGGGACGACGACCTCGATCAAGGTGCCGGCGGGCCACGTCGTGAGCCAGCAGCCGGCGCCGCGCACGATGGAGAAGGAGGGGAGCACGGTCGCCGTGGTCACCTCGTCGGGCCTCCCGATCGAGACCTTCCCGTCCCTCTCGGGGCTCGACTGCACCGGCGCCCAGCGGGTGCTCTCGGTGGCCCACCTGAGCGGGGTGTGCCCGGGCGTGGCCCAGGGGTACTCGAGCACCATCCAGCCCGGTCAGGTCATCAACTGGTCGTGGAACAACAAGATCGACACCACGAAGGCCCCCTACGGGGCGGTGGTGATCATCGCCACCTCGAAGGGCCCGGCCCCGGTGCCGATCCCGACCATCCCGATCAGCAGCTACGACGCCGCGGCGGCGGCCCTCAAGGCGGCCGGGTTCGGGGCCACCGAGACCCAGGCCAACTCGACGACCGTCTCGGCCGGTCAGGTCATCGGGACCCAGCCACCGGCCGGCACCCCGACGGTGCCCGGCACGACCGTGACGGTGATCGTCTCGCTCGGCCCGCCGCTCGTGACCGTGCCGAACATGCAGGGCGACACGGTGAGCCAGGCGCAGGTCGCGCTGTCCAACGCCGGTCTCGTCGAGGGCAACCTCTACGGCCCGAGCCACGGCAACGTCTTCGCCACCAACCCGCCGGAGGGCGACAAGATCCCCGAAGGCTCGGCCGTCGACATCTACACCCAGTGAGCGGGGTCTCCAGGGCCTGTGACCTCTGCGAGGCGGCGCGGCTCACCACCTGGCACTTCGAAGACGACGTCTGTTGGGTGGCCGACTGCGAGATCTGCGACGTGCCCATGGTGGTCTGGCGCGAGCACGGCCCTGAGCCCCCAGCCGAGGCCCTGGCGCACATGCTGGCCCAGCTGAGCAAGGTGGCCGACGGCCGCTTCGGCGAAGGGAACTGGTTCGTCGACCGGGTGATGCGCCAGATCCCCGACCACTTCCACGCCCACGGGCGGGATCCGGCGTGGTGGAGCCGCCTCATGGCCCGCCGCTGAGCAGGGCAAAAGGGGGGGCTGCCTTGCTTCTGCCCCGCCGGGGCCCGTAAATTCGCCCTCCAGGGGGAAAGTCGCCGGCTGGTTGCATGGTCGTCAGCCGGTTGGAGGGGTTGTCACACCGGAGGGGGAGTGGCATGGAGAGGGCACCTTTGTGGGCCGCCCGCGTCGCGCGCGCCGTATTGGGCGTGGCGCTCGGGATCGGAGCGGCCGTCTTGGCATCGTCAGCGGCGTTCGGCGCCGGGACCGGTTACGGGGGCGGCACCGGTGGCGGCGGGACGGGAGGCACCGGCGGGGTGGCCGGGACCGTCGTCTCGACCACCACCATCCAGCCGACCGGCGGCAGCGGTTCGGGGGTGGTCGGGAGCAGCACGATCAACGTGACGGTCCCGCCCAGCGCCTTCAACGGGCCGGTGCAGCTGGTCATCACCGACGCCACGTCGAGTTCGCCCGGCAGCGTCTCGGGGAACTCGGTGGTGGTCTCGTTCGGCATCGCCTTCTACGAGAACGGCTCCAAGGTGACCGGCACGTTCCCGGCCGTCTCGGCCAGCGTGAGCGGACCCAACATCACCGCCAGCTCGGTCCTCTACCTGAACGGCTCGACGACGCCGTACCCGTCGACCTTCAGTCCGCCGCACACGTTGAACTTCACCGTCACGAGCGACCCGAACTTCCTCGTGGCCCAAGCCGCCACCGCGGCGGCCCTCTCCCAGTCGTCGACCGGCTCGATCGCCGGCGGCACGACCGCCCAGACGGGCGAGCCGTTCCTGGGCGAGGGTCTCGTGGCCGGTGTCCTCGTCCTCTGCGGCGGGCTGGTCCTGGTCGGACTGCGCCTGCGCCGGCGCACTGCCTGAGCACGCGCTTCCGGGTCCCACAGGGGCAGGCGACCGAGGTCGCGTCGCGCGCCTGGCTGGCGCGGCCGCGCTCGTCGGCGTCGGCGCGCTCCTCCTCGCCGCCTGCTCCGGCGGGTCGCCGAACGCGACCACCGGCGTCACGGTCCGCCCGGCTCCGCCGGGCGAGCGGCCCAGCGCCACCTACGCCGGGCCGGCCGACATCCTGGCCACCGCGGCGCCCCAGCCCGACGGGCAGCTCTGGCTGCTGGCCGGCGGTCCGGCGGACAAGACCCTCCAGCAGCTCAACCTGACCACGGGCAAGGTCTCGGCGGTCGCCCCCGAGACCAGCTCGGCCGCCACGGTCACGCAGTCCACCTCCGGCCTCCTCGGGGTGGGTCTGGCCGGATCGGACACGGGCGCCCTCGAGCTGCGCAACGGGGCCAACGGCGCGCTCGAGACGACGGTGGCGCTCGGAGCGCCGGTCAAGGGCCTCTTCGCCGGGGCCGACGGCAACACCTTCTACGTGCTGAACGGCACGCTCTCGTCGTCGAGCGTCACCACGGTCGACGCCCGCACCGACCACGTGGGCGAGACCATCCCGGTGCCCCTCGACACCGTGGCCATCGCCGTCGCCCCGAACCAGCAGTTCCTGTACGCGGCGGAGCGGAGCGGCCAGGTGACGGTGGTCGAGTTGTCGAACGGCAGCGTGAGCTCGGCCTTCCCCGTCGGTGGCTCGCCCAGGGCCCTCGCCATCAACTCGAGCGGCACCACGCTCTACGTGCTGAAGTCGGCGATCTCGGCCGACAACGTGAGCGTCGTGCAGGTGGCCACGCAAGAGCAGAGCGCGGCCCAGCCGGCCCCCCTCGACTCGGTGAGCGTGCAGCTGTCGCTCGACGACCGCAGTCTCTACTTCGCTGTGGGCTCACCGACGGTCGGGAACATCCAGGTGTTCCCCGCTCGGTAGCGGGCGGGTCCCCGTGGACACCGTCGACCTCGACGCGGTGGTTCTCCCGACTGCGACGTCGGAGGTCGGACCCTTCACCCCCGAGGCCCCGCCCACCGGCACCGACTGGGCGGCCCGGGTCAAGCAGTTCTTCGGGCCCCAGGGCACGCCCCGCCACCGGCGCGACGACCCCCGCCGGCCCCGGGCCGTGCGCAGCACCACCTCCCGGGTGTGGTGGACGGTGGCCGGGATCACCATCCTCCTCTGGGCGTTCCAGCTCTTCGGCTATGTCGACACCTACCCGGCGGTCAGCCTGGCCGTGGTGGTCCTCGGGCTCTGGGGCCTCGGCACCGTGCTCGCCAGCTGGTACCCGGGCGAGGTGGACCCCCGGCTGGCCACCGCCCTCGCCTGGGCCACGCTCGCCATCATCGTCGGGGCCTTCTTCCTCTGGAGCTACCTGCAGGTGGTGGCGGTCCCCGCCTACGGCACCGACGAGATCGCCTTCGACCAGTTCGCGGCGCAGCTCCTCCTGCACGGTCACAACCCCTACACGCACTCGATGGCCCCTGCCTTCTCGCTATTCCACGTCTCGCCCGACGGCTACACCTTCCTCCTCAACGGGCGGCCGGTGACGTCGCTCTCCTACCCGGCCCTCTCGTTCCTCGCCTACCTGCCGTTCCTCTGGCTCGGCTGGAGCACCCAGGTGGCGGTGGCCGTCAATGTGATCGCCTGGGCCCTCGGCATCGTGCTCACGTTCGTGCTGCTCCCGAAGGAGCTGCGGCCCCTCGCCATCGTCGTCGGGAGCCTCAGCGTCTACATCGGCTACGCGGTGGGGGGCGTCACCGACGCCCTGTTCGTGCCGCTCCTCGTCGGCGCGGTCTACGCCTGGGACCGCTTCGCCACGACCCGCGGCCCGCTCGCCTGGCGAGGTCCGATCCTCCTCGGTCTGGCCATGGCGGTGAAGCAGACGCCCTGGCTGCTCCTGCCGTTCCTGGCGGCCGGGGTGGGCCTCGAGGCCCGGCGTCGCTCGACGGTCGAGGACGGCTGGCGGGTGGCCGGCGGCTACGTGGCCATCGCCCTCCTGGCGTTCCTCGTACCCAACCTCCCGTTCATCCTGGCCAACCCCCACGCCTGGCTCACCGGCGTGTTCACGCCGATCGCCAGCCACACCGTGCCGGCCGGACAGGGCCTAGTGGGCCTCAGCCTCTACCTCGGCCTCGGTGGCGGCTCACTCGCCGCCTACACGGTCACGCTCGTCGTCGTCTTCGTCGTGCTCTTCTTCGTCTACCTGGTCACCTACCCGGCCCTGAAGGTCTGGGCGGTGGCCCTGCCGGCCGTGGTCCTCTTCTTCTCGGCCCGCTCGTTCGGCAGCTACCTCGTCACCCTGCTGCCGGCGGCCATCGTGGCCGCGTGCACGATCGAACGCGGGGCGCTGTTCCGCACGGCGCCGGCCGAGCCCCTGCTCCACCTGAACGGCCAGGCCAACGGCAACGGCCACACCAACGGCCACGGGACAGTGGCCGCAACGGAGGGTCCGTCGGCCGACGACCCACCGGAGGAGCGGCCGCTCCGGCCGTGGCGCCACTGGCGTTGGGTGGTGGGGGGTGGCCTGGCCGCCGTCGGCATCGCCGTCCTGTTCGCGCTGCTCTCCTCACCGCCGCTGTCGGTGCGCATCACGTCGGTGCGCACGACCGGCCAGCTGGCCACGGTGGTCCAGGTGGGGGTGGAGGTGACCAACAACTCCGACGGTCCCGTCCATCCGGCGTTCGCCGTCGAGAGCGGGGGACAGCTGACGGCCTTCTGGCTGGCCCAAGGGGGACCGAGCCTGCTGCCGGCCGGGGGTGCCGCCCACTACGAACTGCTCGCCCCCAACTTCTTCGCCCAGCCGCCCATCACCGGCGGCTTCCAGGTCGTGGCCTTCACGAGCAGTCCGGGCACGGTGAGCCGCAGCGACGCCTACCTGCCGACGCTCCTGCACGTGAGCCTCGTGCCCGACGCCGTCAACCGGATCGTCCCGCTCGGCCGGCCGGTCGTCCTCCGGGCCGAGCTCTTGGACCAGCTGAACCGGCCGGTGCACCTGGCCGGTGAGCCGGTGTACCTCGGGCAGATCATCTACGGCCAGCAGGGGCTGATCTTCGGCCAGGCGGTCATCAACAACGGCCAGGTCGGGCAGACCCCGGTCATCGCCCGCACGAACGCTGAGGGGGTGGCGACGTTCACCGTGCGGGGCACCCAGGCCACGACCGACCCGGTGTACTTCGAGGCGAACCTCGTCAACGCCTCGCAGTACTACCCCTACGGCTACTCCGAGATCGTCCCCATCCGGTTCGGTGGCTGACGTGACCACGATCACCGCCCCACCGCTCCAGACGGCGCCGCTGCCCCCGCCCCCCGCGGCCGCCCCGGCACAGGACCGGGGACTGCGGGTGGCGCGACGCGTCTCGTGGGCCGTCTTCGGCCTGCAGTTCCTGGCGGTGGCGGCCTGGAGCGCGGTCCTCTACTCGCGCTTCGCCCTCACCCGGGACGCCACCACCTATCTCCAGGGCCTCTACCTCATCAGCCACGGGACGCTCGACCCCTACTCCTCGGTGGTCGCCCACCCGCTCTGGCAGGACCACTTCTCCGTGGGCTGGTGGCCGGTCTCGCTGATCGACCTGGTCCCGCCGCACGGCCTGATGGTCCTCTGGGCCCAGGATGCGGCCCTGGTGGCCGCCGAGGTCGTGGCCTTTCGCTGGATCGTCAAGGTGGTGGACGACGTCCGCTTGCGGGCCACCGCCCGCTGGTGGCCGACAGCCCTCGGCGCGGCGGGGCTCCTGATCCTCGTGGCCAATCCCTGGACCTACTGGTCGCTCTCCTGGGACCTGCACACGGAGATCTTCGCCTGCCCGTTCATCGTGGCCGCCGCCCTCGACTTCAGCCAGGCCCGCTACCGGCGGGGGTGGATCTGGGTGATCTTGACCCTTGCCTGGGGGGACGTCTCGGCCACCTGGGTCGCGGGACTCGGGCTCAGCGCCCTCCTCGTGGCCGCGCTCGACACGGAGAAGCGCAAGGTGCTCCTGCGCCACGGTGGCTCGCTCATCGGCGCCGGTGTGGTGTGGCTCGCGCTCATCGCGCTCATCGGGGGGAACAAGGGATCGACGCTCGCCGCCGGCTACGGGTACCTGGCCGTGCCCAAGGGGGCGATGCCGCCGGCCAAGCTGTCTCTCGTCGGTCTGATCAAGGCGATGCTCGAGCACCCCGGGCGAGTGGCCGGCTCGCTCTGGCACCACCGGTTGAACGTGTTCGCCAACCTGGCGCCGACGGGCGTCGTCGGCATATTCACCCCGTGGACCATCGGCGTGCCGCTCGTCGTCCTCCTCGCCAACAACCTGAGCGCGCTCGGCGGCCAGGTGTACTCGGTCCCCGGCTTCCAGTCGGCACCTATCTACCTGTTCGGCTCGGTCGGCTTCATCATCCTCGTCGTCTGGCTCGTCACCGGCTCGCCCTACCGACGGCTGGTGGACAATCGGACCGCCCCCGTCCCCATGCCCAACGGCCATCAGCCCGTGGTGGTGAGCGCAGCGGGGGCGCTCAACGATCAGGTCGCCGCACCGCCACCACCACCACGCATGCCGACGGCGATCCGTCGACCCGTGGCCAGGTGGCGCCCGTACGCAGCGGCGACCGTCACCGCCGTCGTGGTCGCGATGGCCGTCTTTTGGGCGAGCATCTGGATCCCGCCTATCAAGTCGTCGTGGTTGCGGATCACGTCGGCCCAAGCGGCGACGTTGGCCCAGGTCCAACGGGAGATCCCGCAGGGCGACGAGTTGCTCATCTCCCAGGGCGTCGCCGGTAGGTTCGCCGACCGCCCGAACGTGCTCGACGTGCTGAACGGGGCGGACTTCCCGGTCTTCGGGAAGACGGTGTGGTTCGTAGTCGCACCCAACGTCGGCATCGAGACCCTGCCGGTCGATGCCAGCATGGGTCTCATCTACCAGCTGGCCGGCCCGATGCACGCCGTACCGGTGGTCTACGCCAACGGCATCTGGGCCTTTCGCTGGACCCGTCCGCCGTCGGTGAGGAGCGTGGGCATCTCCGATGCGCCACCCACCATCTCGGCCTGGTCGTCCGTCGGACCGGCCGGGGTGGCGGAGCTCGCCGGACCGGCCGCGGACTGGCGGGTGTCGTCCAACGGCCGGGAGGGCTACGTCGTGTCGGGGGACTACTGGGTACGTCCCCTCGGCACCTATGAGGTCGGCGTGTCGCTGTCGACCTCGTCACCGGTCGACGTCGAGGTCTGGGACGACAACGCCAACGTCCCGCTGGCCCGGCAGGACCTGGTGCCCTCCCAGGGCGAACACGAGGTCCTGCTCCCCGTGGACGTGTCGACCGATTACGCGGCGACAGGCGGCTACCACGGTTGGGGCCCCTTCAGGATCCGCGCCGTGCCCCCACCAACCGGCCAGGTGCTCGAGATCAGGGTCTGGAGTCCGAGCGGTGCGACGGTGAGCGTCTACAGCTTGACTCTCCTCCGGCGGAACATGTCGTCCTGACTCGAGCTCCATACCCCAACTTCGGGCAACCGGGCACGGCGTACCTCTACGCCGCAGGAATGTCGATCAGAGGTATCGCCATCCCTCCCGCGCCTCGCGCAGGAGGCCCCCTGAGGGCGAACGCCGGTCGCCATCTAGGCTCGACGGCGTGAGCTACGACCCTGCGCTCTGGCGGGCTACGCCGTTCGCTTGGGTGTCGAAGGGGTGCGTCGGATTAGCAGCCGTTCTGCTTGCAAGCTCCATAACGACGGGCTCAGTCAGCGCGGCAACCACCTATAGCAAGGCCAAGCTTCGATCCCTGCTGTTGACGGTCTCAGACCTACCCAGCGGCTGGTCGATCGACAATTCCTCTAGCAACGGGAACGGCCCAACGCCGTCGTGTCTTTCGGCATACGAGCACTTGAGGCCAAACCTGACGAGGGCCGATGTTGAGTTCTGGCAAGATGGCTCAGCTCCCGTCTTCCTGGAAGGAGTAGTTGCCGGCGGAGATGACGCCCATCTCTACTACGCGCGAGCGACAAAGGCACTGGCCGGCTGCTCATCGATCTCGTTTACGACACAGGGTCTGACTCTGCACGGTCACATGACGGGTCTATCTGTGCCCAAGGTCGGAAACGAGAGCCGCGCCTATGCCTTCCGCTTCACGTTCCAAGGTATTCCTCTGTTCATGGACATCGACATCTTGCGGCAAGGAGAGCTGGTCGGCACCACCATCTTCGTTGACCTTGGATCGTCCGAATCCGGCACCTTCACTCAACTGACACGTGAGGCAGTGAACAAACTCAAAGGCTGACGTCAACCTCCCGCAGGCCCCGTCAGGCTTCCCTCGACCCCCCGAACGCCTCTCGCGTGAGCCCCGCTGAGAGCTAGGATGGCTCAGACAGCGGGGCCTCTCGCGACGGCTCTTGCCAGCCGTAGGTCCGTCCCGCGGCCTCCGCTCGAACGCAAGAGCGCTCAGGGGAACCCCCGTGCGGCGAGTGTTTAGCCGGAAGGAAGATCTTCCCGCGTCCCGGCCGTCGCTCTCCGCCGTCCGGTGCCGGGCTTGCGGGACCCCAAGATCGTCCTCACACGTAGACCAACGACAAAGACAATCGCGTACACGATCCCAACGAGGACCCAGAACCACCACGGATCTCCGGGTGCCAGCAGAAAAAGGAACCCGAGCAGTGCGAGGTCCGCTAGCCACGCGTTCCGGCAACGGGTGCAGCACACCATCTGATTGCAGACGATCATCCACACGCCCAGCGATACGGCCAGGCACGCCAGTAGAACACCAACCCAAAGAACGCGGTCGGCACGGAGGGCGACCGCGCCGATCATGAGAACGAGGAACCCGAGTGACAGCGTGGTGTAGCCGAGGGCGCGAGTCCGGATGGCTGCCTGCTCAAGCGAGCTGGCTCCTCGCAGCACCTCGGGTGCGAGCGAAGGCTCGTACTTGCGAGCGAGCCGATATGCCGCGGTGCGGTGGCATGGGGTAGCAGCAGAGAGCGTGGTCAACGTCCGTCGGAAGAGGGCCCAGGCCTCCTCCTCAGTCTCCGGGTTGGCGTGGATATAGCCGGCTAACGCGAGTTCTGCGTAGGGGTCGCCGGCGAACCGCTCAGTGAGCTCACGGGCCTCGACCACAGCGTCGGCGAGGCGTCCCTGTTTGATGACCATTTCCATCGGTTGCATCGCCAAACGCACGTCGTCAGGATGACGGTCGGCCATCTCGCGTAGCACGTGCTCGGCCTCGGCGAAGGTCGTGCTGCCAAGGTAGGCATCGAGGCTCACCTTCGTGGCACGCAGCCGCGGATTGTCGGGAAACTGCTCCAGCGCGGCGAGACAACGGCGTTGGGCGCGCCGGTACTGGCCGGTAGCCCTCAGACGTCGGATCCGGGTGAGTTCCGCATACAGATCCATGCCACCCACAGCGATAAATGGTAGGGCACAAGGGAAAGCTCGGTCCTGCGACGCCTTTCTCCGTTCGTAGCCGCTGCCCCCGCCATTCCCCCTCCCCGTTTCCGGTGGCGCCCCGGTCTCTGCGCGATGCCTCGCTCCCAGACATGGGATCGCCTCGCCCCGAGAGTCTCTTGGCCTTTCACGAGTGTGGAGCTTTCGCGGTCGGGCCTCGTCCTGATTGAAGGGCAAACCAGATGAGAAGGATCTGCAAAGGGAGTCGGCTCCAGTCGAGCAGCTTCGTCGCCATATCGTCGCCCTGCTGGGCGGTTAAGGCGGCCTGCAGGTTGGCCGGCCAGATGATCACTAAAAGCACCGCGGCGGCAATCCCCGCCCAACGGTCCCGGCGCCATAGCCCAACGGCACAGATGAGTTCAGCCACCCCGCTCGCGTAGACGAGTTCGTTCGGTAAAGGCAGGAAGTGGGGGACGATCGGCGTGAAGGTGGCCGGGTGGGCCAGATGGACTACCCCGCTAACCGTGAAGGCGGCTGCAACGATCCATGGAAGGTAAAGGCGGTAATGAGCGAATCGTCGGTGCTCACCACTCGCCGCCGTCATCCGGACACCCTAGGGCCACTGCCCCAGTACACCGGCACTATCGGACGCCCATCTCGTGATCCACCCACGTGGCGTTCGCGGCAGCAGCGGTCCCTAGTGTCCCCGGCCGGTTGCCTATTCGGCGCTGCCCTGCGTTTCAGGTGGGCGTTCCGCGCCTTTGTGTGACGCCACAGTCGCTTCGAGAAGTGGTGCGAGCTTCTTGGCACTCGCAAACGTGAGGCCAGACGCTTCGAATGGGAGCACGGAGCCATCGCTAAGCGTGATGCCGAGTTTCAGCCCTTTGAATCCGATCATGCGGCCTGTTGAAGATTCGACGGTAACGATCTCGGCTAAGGGAATCGAACGGAGGAGTTTGCCCAGGTTGAGGTTGAAGGCCAGATCGCTGGTGGCAAAGAGCATTACCCGGCTATCGGTGACGACAAGCCTGACGATTCGTGCGCTAACACCCGAGAGCGCCGCCCGTTCGATCGATCCCGTGTTGAAGGTCGCCGCTGCGATGATGGATTCGCCAGGCTCAAGCTGCTCCGCCGCTTGTCGATCCCGCCGTGATCCCCCGTCTTGGCTCACGGTGAGTCATACAAACAGACTGCGGTCGGACCTGTCCACGGCGACCCGTCCCCTTGAATCCTTCAGCCTAGAGGGGAACGTCACCCCCCCCAGCCCCTCCCACGCAACCACCCCTCCCCCCGACCTGCCCTTTCGGCGCCACCACAGCCCCAACCTCGGCAGGTCGGGGGGAGGGGTGGTTTGGCTATTCCCTTCTGGCTGAAGGGTCTGCCCCCTGGTTCAGTTGACTCCTAACCTTGCGAGAACGCCTCGCTGGAAGGAGTGGCGTTCCCGGTGGGGGTGCCTACTCGCCAGCTCGGTGCGCAGGGGCAGAACCCTGGTCCGGTGACACGGGCCTTCGTTAGAGTTTACGGTGCAACGACGTTCCGGCGGACCGGACCAAGGAGATGACGATGCGCCGATGGATGGTGCTGTTTGTCGGACTCGCCGTGACCGTCACGATCGGCTGGCCCGCAGTAGCCGATGCATCGCCGGGGCGTGCCCCGGCCCACGTGAAGCCCGGCGCCAAGTGGTCGCTCACGGACGGGAACGGATGTCTGGAATTGCAGACCTTCAAGAAGGGCCACCGGTGGACGGCCGACAACGGCGACATGGGCACCTACACCGGTGGCGGAGCGACCATCAAAGAGACCTGGACTCACGGCCCCTTTACGTCGTTCACCGGGACGTACTCCAAGTCCACCCGGGCCTACTCGGGCATCCTCGTCGGCCCGGTCAACGTTCTCGCCCAGCTGGCGAAGGGAACGGTCAGCGGCTGTTGAGGGTCACATCGAGCCCCGCCGGACCGCGGAGGTTGGGGCTCTGATGACGCGAAAGGCCTGGTCGCTGGTATTGGCGATTCGCTAGTCGACCTTGCAGGTCCGAGCTGGGGGGAAGGTAGCCGCCGGGCACGAACAGCCCCGGACATGTCGGACGACCTCCACGGCGAAGATCACGATCCCCTTGCCGAGCGAGACCTTGGGCGGAGGCGAGGCCTTGGCCCGGCGCCGCTCGTAGGTGGCCATGCGGACCAGCTCTTCGGCCCGCTTGGGATCGACCTCGCCCCGGTCGACCTTGGCGGCGATCTCGGGATGGTCGGCCAGGGTCTCGGCGAGGCGCAGACGCCGCTGGGCGGTGTGCTTGTTGACCCCTACCTCAGCGGCGAGCCGATCAAGCGACACCTTGTCGTTTGATCGGCCCTTCTGGCTCCGGCGGTCCCCTCCACGCCCGAGCCGTATGCCCCGGACCTCGGCGAGGTGCCGGAAGGCGTCGGCCCAGGCGATCGGCCCGAGGTGGCGGCGGAGGAGGTTCAGCCGGAGCGCCATCTCGGTGGCGTTCTTGCCGTCGACGTCGACCGTCATGGCCGGGCACTTGATCCCCAGCTCCTCGGCGATCTGCGCCCGGTGGTGACCGTCCACGATGGCGCCGGCCTTGGTGCGCACGATCGGGACCTGCACACCGTGGCGCTCGATGTCGGCCCGGAGCGCTTCGCGGGCCTCGGGGTCGAGGTCGGCGAGGACCTGGAAGCGGGCACGCCTCACAGCAGCATCCCCTGCTCGCCGCCCTTGCTGTGGGGGAAGTCGTGGAGGTTCCACTCGTCGGCTGCGCACAGCCGGCAGAGCTTTCGTTGCTTCTCGCAGTGGAGGTGGCAACAGGTTGACCAAAGGGGCGCTGCTCGGCCAGGTGGTTGAGGCGTTGCGATCGGGAACGAACCAAACGGTGGAGCGATCGGGGATGGTTGACGGCTTTGTCTTCGATGCGGTCCTACGGGACCAGCGGCGGCCCCACCGGGTCTTTGAAGTGCTCTCGTTCGCAGCCCCTCGGAAGGACTGGTCCCCTGTATTCCACGATGCTGGACACTTCTTATATGCGCTCGAAAGGGTCCAGACGGCCGGCACCGCCGTAATCCTCGAGCCATCCACCGGAGCCGGAGACAGAGGAACCATCGAGGCCTTTAGGGGCGCGTCCGAGGTTGGTTGAACGAAGAGAAGGTCGAACAAATTCCGGCTGAGCAGGTGCTTGCCGGTGACCAAGCATCTCTGCCCTTGTAGGACTTCGGCCTAGAAGGCCACCGTCACCGACACCGTCAGGCCCACCGTGATCGAGAACGAGGCAGCCGCATGTTGCTTCACGATCGTCCGGAGCGCTCCGACAAGCTTGTCGAGCCACTCCTTGAGCTTCTTGAGCACGTCATTGTTCAAAGAGCCAAGGGGTGCATCCGGCATGTCAGCGTGCATTGCGTGGTTAATGCCCGCCACGATGGCCATGATCTCGGAAAGGTGATCAGCCGCCGACGATTCCTGCGATTCACTCTCGATGCCCTCCAACCTTGCGGTAGCCGCGTCCAGCTCGTGTTCCAGTGTCAAAGTGCTCATGTCTTCTCCTCAAGACGCCCATGGCTGAGCAGCCGTTAGAGAGTAGGTGCCTGCGGCTCAGGTGGCCCCTTTCCCGGGACCCACGGCCGCAGCCCCTCCCACCGCAAACACCCCTCCCCCCGACCTGCCCTTACGCGCAACCACAGCCCCAACCTCGGCGCCCCTGCTCCGCGCGCTGACGCCCAGCTCACCGCCCCTGCGTAGGTCCCTCCCCGCGACCGCCCCTCGCGCCTCCCCTCGGCGCCTCCGGCGCCTCCGGCGCCTCGGGCGCCTCGGGGGCTGGCTGGTTCCCCGGGGCCTCGGTCCCGTTTCGTTCCCCGGGGCCTCGTGCGTGTCCCCTGCCCTGCGCCTCGCGCCTCGTTGCTGTCCCCGGGGTTTGTCCCCTCGCGCTCTCCCGGGCCTCTCTCCCCCCCGCTCAGTCCCGACTTCGGCGGCTCAGCTCCGATTCCTGCTGGCGGCGATTATCGATACCGCGCGTGAGCAGGGCGGATGCAGGAGGAGGTCGGTTCACGGAAGCCCGATGTAGGGGCAAATCGATCCCACCGGTGTAAGTGACAGTGCTGTAAGCTAGGCATGTGCACGTCAAGGTGACGACGGTTCGTGG
>DATGZH010000064.1:0-300808 GCA_035297265.1 Acidimicrobiales bacterium
TTCACGTCGAAGCCCCCGCTCTGGGGCAGCGTCCAGTAGGGGGCGAAGCCGAAGATCTCGTGGGGCCGCAACGCCGGGGCGTCGGCGAGCGACGGCGGGGCCGGCGTGGGCGGGGCGGTGGCCGGCGGGAGGTCGAGGGACTTGGGCGTCCCGCCCTGCAGGAGGGCCACCATCCGGGCCATCGACGAGGTGTCGATGCCCTTGGAGGAGGCGTCGGACAGGGCGAGCGGGGACAACGGCCCCTTCGCCTGCCCGTGGGCCGCGGCCTCCGAGGCCGGCCCCGACGTGAGCAGGGCCAGCAGCGTCGCCGACACGAGGAGGAGCGACGAGAGCCCGGCGAGGAGGGCGATCGGACCGTGGTCGGCCCGCCAGCGCCCGGCGCGCGACGAGAGCTCGCGTCCCCCGTCGGCGACGCCGTGGAGCGCGCCGAGCACGGCGAGGCCCACGACGGTGGTGCCCAGGCGGCGTCGGGCGGGGGCGCTCGCCGAGGCGACGCCCCGGCCGACGGGTCGCATGAGCGCGGCGAGCGGGATGACGACGCAACGACCGGCAGCCACGCACCACGAGCCGGCGGTAGCCGCACCGCGCCGGGCCCCCCGGCCGGCCGCCACCGCGGCCAGACCCACCACCGAGGCGCCGGCGGCCCGGGTGGCCCGGCCCATCCCCGGCTTGAGCGAGGCCGCCGCGGCGTCGAGCCACCAGGCCAGCGTGTGGACGGCGCCCGCGACGAAGCGGGCGAGGGCGGTGGGCGCGGCGACGGCGACGAGCGCGCCTCGTTGCAGCGGAGCGCCGAGCTGACGGACCTGGACGGCGACGCCGCCAGCGGCGGCGGCGCCCTCAGCGAGGGCGGCCCGGGTGCGGCCGGCCACCCCGGTGTCCACCCGCCGCGAGCGGTGCCAGGCCGCCGAGTACCGCGCCACGTCGGCGAGCAACTCCGACACGTCGGGCGCCGGGGCCAGGAACTCGAGCTTGCCGGTGGCCGTGACCACCTGCAGGAGCTGACCGCGAGTGCCATCGGCGAGGGTGGCCGTACCGTCGGCGGAGAAGCCTTCGACCACCTCCCACCGGACGAGCGTCGTCGTCGGCGTCGGGGCGAGCGACCCGGCGGGCGAGACGAGGACCAGACCCTGTCCGCCGACGCTCAGGCGGCAGCGTGTCGAGCCGGGTCGGTCCGTCCGGAGCAGGGACAGGTCGTGACCAGACCCGGGCGCGCCCTCTCCCCCTCGGCTCCGTGTCGGTCGCAAGGACCCTTCCCTCTCGCCTGCCGTGTGCTCGCGCTGCACGAGGCCCCTGCATCGCGGCGGACGGCAGGGCGTCCCCTCCCGGCCGTTCGGGGACCGGCCGATCCGACGGCGGCTCAGCGCCCCCTCCGCACGGCGGGTCCGACTCCCGGCTGGCCGGGCAATTGTTGTGGACCGGGGACCCCGACGCAATAGCACCTGGTCGTCGCCCCTGGCGGGGCCACCCCCCTACCCAAATCGGCGGCAGACCGCCGGTAGCATGCCCGTCAGTGCTGTTCGTGGAGGGGTTCCGGGCGGTCCTCGTGCTCATCGGCGCGCTCGCCGGCATCGAGGTGGGCCGCGAGATCGACGCCTCGCCGGCGCCGGTCATCGGCATGGTCGTCGGAGCGCTCCTCGCCTATGTCCTGGGGGGCCTCCTCGGCCGCCTGCTCGACCGGGAGCGGGTCGGGGCCCTCCGCCGCTTCGAGAAGGTGCCGCCGGGCGAGCTCTTCGCCGGGACGCTCACGGGCACGGCCGGGCTGCTCCTCGGGGCGGCCCTGTGCCTGCCGTTCCTGGCCATCTGGCACTCCGAGCTCGTCTACCCGATCACCACGCTGGTCGCCTGGGTCTTCGCCTGGTTCGGCTTCCGCATCGGGGCGGTGAAGGGCCGCCAGGTGGCGGCGGCGGCCGGCCTCACCCGCATCCTCGCCCCGCCTACCGAGCCGCCACCGGGCTTCGCCCTCCTCGTCGACGCGTCGGCGGTGATGGACCGCTCGCTGCTCGTGCTCGGCCAGGCCGGCCTCCTCATGGGCGGCCTCGTCGTGCCCCAGTTCGTGGTGGACCAGGTGCGGACGCTGGCGGCCGGCCCCGACCCGGTCAGCTCGCGTCGGGCCCGCCGGGGCCTCGAGGCGATCGAGGCCCTGCGTGAGCGGGGCGTCAGCGTGCACGTGGCCGCCGAGGAGCTCCCCGAATACGACGACCAGTCCCAGCGGCTCCTCGAGATGGCCCGACGGCTCGACCTCCGACTGGCGACCTGTTCGGGACCCTTGAAGGACGCGGCCCGCAGCCGCAACCTCCCGGTCACCGACCTGCGGCACCTGGCCGAGGACCTGGCGCCCGACCACGCCGCTGGCGAGCAGCTGGTCGTGGACATCTTGAAGACCGGCAGCCAGCCCCGGCAGGGCGTCGGCTACCTGCCCGACGGGGACATGGTGGTCGTCAACGACGCCGCCCACCTCGTGGGGCGCCACGGGGTCCACGTCGAGGTGCTGTCGACGACCCGCACGCACCAGGGCCTCCTCGTGTTCGCCCAGCTCGACCCGACGGTGCCCCCCGACGAGGGCTGGGGCCACGAAGCCGTCGACGGGGCCGAGGCGGAGCCGGAGCACGAGCCGGCGCCGTCCGACAAGGTCGGCAGCCGCCGGCGCGGCTGAACGCCGTTCCTTCCTCGATCCCGACGAGCGTCGTGGGCGGCTGCCCGATCTGCGACCAGCAGCGTGGGGCAGGAGAGATCCCCGGCGGCCTGCTCGCCGTCGACGATCGGACCGCCGTCTACCACGTCCCCCCCGTGGCCGGGCCGACCTACCTCGGCCACCTCCTCGTCGTGCCCCGCCGCCACGTCGCCGACTTCGCCGGGCTCGACCCCGACGAGGCGGCAGCGGTGGGTGTCGCGGTGAGCCGGTGGTCGGGCGTGCTGCAGCGGGCCGGGGCCACCCGCGTCTACCTCGCGACGATCGGGCACGCCGTCGACCACCTGCACGTCCACCTGCTGCCGCGGTGGCCCGAGACGCCTGACGACGTCGCCTGGCACGCCGTCGACGAGTGGCCGGGGGCCCGGCGGGGCGAAGCCGAGGCGGTCGAGCAGCAGGTGGCGGAGCTGCGGGCGCTGGACGACGGTTGAGCGGCCCTCAGAGGTCCTCGACCGCGCTCACCAGCTTGGTCAAGGTGTCCTTGGCGTCCCCGAACAGCATCACGGTCTTGTCGCCGTAGAGCAGCTCGTTGTCGATGCCGGCGAAGCCCGGCCGCATCGAGCGCTTCAGGAACACGACGTTGGCCGCCTGGTCGGCCCGCACGATGGGCATCCCGTAGATGGGGCTGTCGGGCGAGTTGAGCGCGGCCGGGTTCACGGTGTCGTTCGCCCCGACCACGAGCGCGACGTCGGCCGTGTCCATCTCGGGGTTGGCCTCGTCCATCTCCTTCAGCTTCTCGTAGGGGACGTTCGCCTCGGCCAGGAGCACGTTCATGTGGCCCGGCATGCGGCCGGCCACCGGGTGGATGGCGTAGAAGACGTCCACGCCGCGGGCCGCGAGGAGGTCGGCCAGCTCGCGCACGGTGTGCTGGGCCTGGGCCACCGCCAGCCCGTAGCCGGGCACGATCACCACCTTGCGGGCGTAGGCGAGCAGCACGGCGACGTCCTCTGGCGTCGACGCCCGCACCGTGCGGCCCTCGGTGACCTGGCCGCCCGCCGTGACGACCGCCCCGAACGCGCTGAACAGGATGTTGGGCACGGAGCGGCCCATGGCCACGCTCATCATCCGGGTGAGGAGCATGCCCGAGGCGCCCACGAGCGTCCCGGCCACGATGAGGAGGTTGGAGTCGAGGGTGAACCCGGAGGCCGCCACGGCGAGGCCGGTGAACGAGTTGAGGAGCGAGATGAGGACGGGGACGTCGGCCCCCCCGATGGGGAGCACGATGATCACCCCGAGCACGAGGGCCGCCGCCAGCAGCACCCAGACGAGGACCGTCGTCGGGTTCACGAGCGTGGCCAGCACGAGTCCGAGGATCAACGCGCCGACGAGGGCGTTCACCGCCTGCTGCGCCGGGTAGGTGACGGGCCGCCCCGTCATCAGCTCCTGGAGCTTGGCGAAGGCCACGGCCGAGCCGGCGAACGAGAGGCCGCCGACGACCACGCCGAAGAGGATCTCGAGGATCTTGTAGGTGGGCGTGAGCGAGGCGTCGAGGGCCAAGAACGCGGTGATCGACACGAGCGCCGCGGCGCCGCCACCCACCCCGTTGAAGATCGCCACCATCTGGGGCATCGCCGTCATCCGCACCAGCCGGGCCGCCGGCACGCCGATGGCCACGCCGACCGCCATCCCGCCCACGATCAACCCGATGTGGCGGAGCCCCGGCTGGAAGAACGTGGCGCCGATGGCGAGCGCCATCCCGGTCGCCCCGACGAGGTTGCCGAGCCGGGCCCGACGGGGGGAGCTCAGACCCTTGAGGGCGAGGATGAAGCCGATGATCGCCAGGAGGTAGACGAGCTCGATGGCGGTGCCGCGGCTCATGGGCGATGCTCGCCGGTGTCGTCGGTCCGCTCGTCGCGGCGGCTCTTGAACATCTCGAGCATGCGGTCGGTGACGACGAAGCCGCCGACCACGTTGAGCGTGGCCAGGATCACGGCCACGAAGCCGAGAACCTGCTCGGCTCCCGACTGCGCCGTGCCGAGGATGAGCATCGCCCCGACCAGGATCACCCCGTGGATGGCGTTGGAGCCCGACATGAGCGGGGTGTGCAGGATGCTCGGCACCTTGGAGATGACCTCGAAGCCCACGAACGCGGCGAGGACGAAGACGGTGAGCAGCTCGAGGATGCCGTTGCTCACGGACCCGCCTCCTCGTCGCCCCCGTCCTCGAAGGAGGCGAGCGGCACCCCGAGCAGCTCCGCCGTGGGCCCGTGCAGCGGGCGGCCGTCGCGGAGCAGGCAGCTGCCGGTCACCACCTCGTCGCTCCAGTGCGGCCGCAACGAGCCCTGCTCGCTCAGGAGCCCGCAGAAGTTGGCCACGTTGCGCCCGTAGAGGAAGCTGGCATGGTTCGGCATGTCCGAGGCCGGGTTGGCGACGCCGACGATCGTCACGCCGGCGTGCACGACCTCACGACCGGCCTCGGTCAGCTCGCAGTTCCCCCCGGCGTCCGCCGCGATGTCGATGATCACCGTCCCCGGCCCCATCCGCTCGACCATGTCCGTCGTGACGAGGACGGGCGCCCGCCGGCCCGGCACCGCCGCGGTGGTGATCACGACGTCGGACGCCGCCACCTCGGCGGCGAGTGCCTCACGCTGCCGGAAGAGCTCCTCGTCGGAGAGGTCGCGGGCGTAGCCGCCGACCCCCTCGGCCCGCACCCCGAGGTCGACGAACTTGGCCCCGAGGCTCTCGGCCTCCTCCTTGGCCGCCTCCCGGACGTCGTAGGCGTGGACCACCGCCCCCAGGCGGCGGGCGGTGGCGATGGCCTGCAGCCCGGCCACACCGGCCCCCATGACCAGCACCTTGGCCGGCGGCACGGTGCCCGCGGCGGTCATGAACATCGGGAAGAACCGTCCCAGGTGCTCGGCGGCCAGGAGGCCGGCCCGGTAACCGGCCACCGTCGACTGCGAGGAGAGGGCGTCCATCGACTGGGCCCGGCCGATGCGCGGCAGGAGGTCGAAGGAGAACACGGTGGCCCGACGAGCGGCGAGCACGCGGAGCGCCTCGAGCTCCTCGTTGGGTTGGAAGAAAGAGAGATGGAGGGCTCCTTCGGGGTGGAGGGCGGCCGCCGCGGCGTCCGGCGCGTGCACCCGGACGACCATGTCGGCGCCGTCCATCGTTCCCCGCGCGTCGCCGGCCAGCACCACGCCGGCCGCCCGGTAGAGGTCGTCGGGGATGGAGGCCCCTTGGCCCGCGCCCGACTGGACGGTCACGTCCCATCCGTCGGCGATGAGGCGCTTCGCGGCGTCAGGGACGATGGCGACGCGGCGCTCCCCGGCTCGGGTCTCGGCAGGCACCGCCAACAGCACGAAGGCCGTTTCTATCAGGTGCTCGCAGCGACGCCCGGGAGCCCCGACCGTCGGCGCGTCGGACGTTCAGTCCGACGTCTCGTCGCGAGGCTTGCGCTGCGACCGCGACCCGCCCGACGGCTTGGCCTCGGCCTCTTTCGACGGCCCGGTCTTGTGGGAAGAGCCGTTGCCGCCCGGTGAGCCGGGCGCCGCACCGTTGGCTGGCGCGTGGAACGACTCCATGCCGAGCGCCTCGCTCCACCCCGGACCTTCGAGGGGGAACCGCAGATCCGGCTGGTTGGCCATCGCGCTGGCCACCTCCTCGCGCAACGGCGGGGCGAAGAAGTAGCCCTGCGCGGCGTCCGAGTCGAACTCGCGCACGATCGCCGCGTGGAGCTCGGTCTCCACCCCCTCGGCGACCGTCGACATGCCCGAGGAGTGGGCGAGATGCACCACGGTCTCGACCACCATGCGGTTGATCCCGTGCTGAGGCTCGAGCCCGCCGACGAAGGACTCGTCGATCTTCACCGTGTTGACGGCCATGCGGCGGAGCAGTTCGAACGAGGTCCAGCTGGTCCCGACGTCGTCGACGGCCAGCTGCACCCCGAGCGCCCCGATCCGGTGGAGGTCGGCCACGGCCGCCTCGTCGGTCATGGCGTGCTCGGTGATCTCGATCGTGAGACGGTCGGGTTCGAGCCCGGAGTCCTCGAGCGCGGCGACGACCGAGCGCGAGGCGGCCCCCCGCCGGAGCTGGACGATCGAGCAGTTGACGGCGATCTGGAAGCTGGGCGGCCAGTGGACGGCGTGGCGACAGCTCTCGGCGAGCACCCAGGCGCCGATCGGCACGATGTCGCCGTTGGCCTCCGCCCAGGGGATGAGGAGCTGCGGGAAGATCAGGCCTTCGGTCGGGTGGAACCAGCGCAGGAGGGCCTCGAAGCCCAGCAGCCGGCCGGACCCGAGGTCCACCACCGGTTGGTACTCGAGCCGGGGCTCGCCGGCCAGCCCGAGCGCCTCGTTGTCGCGATGCCACGACCCGAATCGATCGTCTTCCACTGCCCCGCTGCCCCCTCCATCCAATCCCGCGACGACGCCCGCCCCGCCACCACGAGAGGTTCCCGCCCCCCATTCTGCCCGAATTCGACCGCAGCGCACAGGCATGGCCCCCGCGGCCCCCTCGGGGCCCTGGTGGCCCGGACCCTCCACCCCGTCGGGCGCCGGAATTCGGCGCCTCTCGGCCGCTCCGGTCAGCTTTGGGCGGCCCGCAGGAACGCCGGCCACTCGCCGCCGCCGTGGGCCACGAGATTGGCCCCCGAGACGTAGGCGGCGAGCGTGGACGAGAGGAGGAGGCACAGCCCGGCCACGTCGGCGGGGACCCCGACCCGGCCGAGGGGCACCGTGGCCGCCACCCGGGCCATGCCCTCAATCCCCCCGTAGTGCTCGGGGCCAGAACCCGTGTCCATCAGGCCTGCCGTGATGCAGTTCACCCGCACCTTCGGCGCCCACTCCACGGCCAGCGTGGCCGTGAGATTGATGAGGCCGGCCTTGGCCGCGCCGTAGGCCGCGGTGCCCGGGGAGGGCCGTACGCCCGACACGCTCCCGATGTTCAAGATGAGCCCGCCGTCGTCCTGCTCCTGCATGACGGCGTTGGCCGCCTGCGCGCAGTAGAAGGGCGCCAGCAGGTTCAAGGTCACGACGCCGGCGAAGAGGCGTGGCGAGGCCTCGGCCGACGGCGCGTACGGCGACCCGCCGGCGTTGTTGACGAGGACGTCGAGCCGACCCAGCCGGTGCACGGCCTCGGCCACGAGGCCCCGAGCCTGGTCGGGCTCCCGCACGTCCGCCGCCACGAAGTGCGCCCGGCGCGCCGCACCCTCCGTCTCCTCCTCGGCCGGCTCGTGGCGGGCGCCCACCACCACGTCGGCCCCGGCGGCGAGGAAGGCCGCGGTCACCGAGGCGCCGACCCCACGCGTGCCCCCGGTCACGAGGACGCCCCGGCCGGTGAAGTCGAGCGCCCTCGCCAGATCGGGTGGGAGCGCCTGGTCGGCCATCGGACGTGCACCCTACCGAAGGGGGGGACCGGGCTCGGGGGGCACCGCTGTTGGTGCCCGCCGGGCGACCGGTTTACCCTTCCGGAGCCGACCGTCGGCACCGAACGGCGCAGGGACATGCCCATCGAGACGCGACAGCTGGAGCCGGGGATCGCCGAGGTGGTCATCGACCACCCGCCGGTCAACGCGCTCGACACGGCCACCTGGTTCGAGCTGGCCGACGCGGTGACGGGGGCCGGGCGGCCGGCCGACCAGCGTGCGCTCGTGCTCCGGGCCGAGGGCCGCGGCTTCTGCGCCGGGGTGGACATCAAGGAGCTCCAGCGCCGCGGGAATGAGGCGCTCGTGGAGGTCAACCGGGGGTGCGCGGCGGCCTTCGCCGCGGTCTACGACTGCGAGGTGCCGGTGATCGCCGCCGTCCACGGCTTCTGCCTCGGCGGCGGCATCGGGCTCGTCGGCAACGCCGACATCGTCGTGGCCTCCGACGACGCCACGTTCGGGCTGCCCGAGGTGGACCGGGGGGCCCTCGGGGCGGCGACCCATCTCGCCCGCCTCGTCCCGGCGCACAAGCTGCGCGAGATGGTGTACACCGCCACCGCGGTGTCCGCCGAGGAGCTCGCCCGCTTCGGCTCGGTGGCGACGGTGGTCCCGGCATCGGGGCTCGTCGAGGCGGCGCTCGGGCTGGCCCGGCAGCTCGCCACGAAGAGCCCGACCATCCTGCGGCGGGCCAAGGAGTCGCTGAACGCCATCGACCCGGTGGACGTGCGGCGGAGCTACCGGATGGAGCAGGGGTTCACCTACGAGCTCCACGTCCGGGGCGTGGCCGACGAGCAGCGGCAGGCCTTCGTCGAGAAGCGCCAGGCCGACACGTCGCGCTGAGGCGACGGGCGTGGGCGACAAGCGGACCACCGTCGAGGAGATCGTGGGCGAGCTGCGCCCGGGGATGACCGTCGGCATCGGCGGCTGGGGCTCGCGCCGCAAGCCGATGGCCGTCGTCCGGGCGATCTGCCGCTCGGGCCTCGACGACCTCACCGTGGTGGCCTACGGCGGCCCCGACGTCGGCCTCCTGTGCGCCACCGGCCAGGCGAAGAAGGTCGTCTGCAGCTTCGTCACGCTCGACTCGGTGGCCCTCGACCCGCACTGGCGGGCCGCCCGCCAGCAGGGCCGGGTGGAGGTGATGGAGATCGACGAGGGCATGTTCTTCCTCGGCCTCCAGGCGGCCGCCTGGCGGGTGCCGTTCCTGCCCACCCGGGCCGGTCTCGGCTCCGACGTGCTCGCCGTCAACCCGGACCTGCGCACGGTGCGCTCGCCGTACGCCGAGGGGCCGTTCGCGGAGGCGGCCGACGCCGGGGCCGAGCTCGTGGCCATGCCGGCACTCCGGCTCGACGTGGCCATCGTCCACGCCAACCGGGCCGACCAGGCCGGCAACGCCCAGTTCCTCGGGCCCGACCCCTACTTCGACGACCTGTTCCTCGGCGCCGCGGCCCGCCGCTTCGTCACCGCCGAGGCCGTCGTGGCCCGCGGGACGCTCAGCGACCACGGGCCGTTGTCGTCGGTCAGCGTGCACCGCCTCCTCACCGACGGGGTGGCCGAGGTGCCGCGGGGCGCCCACTTCACCGCCTGCCCGCCCGACTACGGGCGCGACGAGGCGTTCCAGCAGGAGTACGCCGCGGCGGCGGCCGACGGCGACGCCTGGGCCGCGTTCCGGCGGCGCTACATCGACGTGGACGAGGCCGGCTACCAGCGGGCGGTGGCCGAACGGCAGGGCGCGGCGAGATGAGCCCGGCCGACGGCGCGACCCGGGCCGAGGTGTGCGTGGTGGCCTGCGCCGAGGCCTGGCGCGGTGACGGCGAGGTCATGGCCAGCCCGTTCGGCACGGTGCCGGCGCTCGGCGCCCGACTCGCGCTGCGGACGTTCGCCCCCGAGCTCGTGCTCACCGACGGCGAGGCCGCGCTGCTGTCGGGGGCGCCGCCGCTCGGGGCGGACGACGTCGTGCGCGAGGCGGCGATGCCCTACCGCACCGTGTTCTCGGTCGTCTGGTCCGGCCGTCGCCACATCATGATGATGGCGAGCCAGATCGACCGGCTGGGCAACCAGAACCTGTCGGTCGTCGGCGACTGGCACCATCCGAAGGTCCAGCTGATCGGGATGCGGGGCGCGCCGGGCAACTCCGTCAACCACCCGACGAGCTACTGGGTCCCCGACCACTCGACCCGCACGTTCGTCGAGGCCGTCGACCTCGTGTGTGGCGTCGGCCACCGCCGGGCCGCCTTCGCCGGCCCGGCGGCCACCCGCTTCCACGACGTCCGAGTCGTCGTCTCGAACCTCGGGGTGTTCGACTTCGCCACCCCCGAACGGGTGATGCGCCTCCGCTCCGTGCACCCGGGCGTCGAGCTCGACGAAGTCGTGGCGGCGACGGCCTTCGAGCTCGTGATCGAGAGCGACGTGCAGGAGACGCGACAACCGTCGGCCGAGGAGCTCCAACTGATCCGGGACGTGCTCGACCCGAAAGGCCTCCGCGACCGTGAGGTGCGGGGGTGAACGGGACGGGCGCCCCCGGACCCGAGCCCCACCCCGCCCTACAGACGAAGCTCTGCCACCGGGTCGGCGTCCGCTATCCCATCGTCCAGACCGGCATGGGCTGGGTGGCCGGGCCCCGGCTCGTGGCGGCCACCGCGGCGGCCGGCGGCCTCGGCATCCTGGCCTCGGCCACGCTCACGCTCGACGGGCTGGCCCAGGCGCTGGCCGAGGTGCGGTCGCGCACCGAAGCCCCCTTCGGCGTCAACCTGCGCACCGACGCCCCCGACGTCGGCGAGCGGGTGCGGCTCCTGATCGAGGCAGGGGTGAAGGTGGCGAGCTTCGCCCAGGCGCCCGGCCGAGACCTCGTGGCCCGCTGTCAGGAGGCCGGCCTTGTGGTCGTGCCCACGGTCGGCGCCCGCCGCCACGCCGAGAAGGTGGCGGCATGGGGGGTCGACGCGGTCATCGCCCAGGGGGCCGAGGGCGGCGGCCACACCGGCAGCGTGCCGACGTCGCTCCTCCTCCCCCAGGTGGTCGACGCGGTCGGGCCCGACGTGGCGGTCATCGGGGCCGGCGGCTACTTCGACGGGCGGGGGCTCGTGGCCGCCCTCGCCTACGGTGCGGCCGGCGTGGCCATGGGCACCCGCTTCCTGCTCACGAAGGACAGCCGGGTGCCCGACCCGGTGAAGGCCGCCTACCTGGCCACCACGGTGACGGGCACCGTCGTCACCACCAAGGTGGACGGCGTCCCCCAACGGGTCGTGCGCACCGACCTCGTCGACCGTCTGGAGCGCGCCGGTTGGGTGAGGGGCCTGCCCCGGGCGCTCGCCAGTGCCCGCGCCTTTCGCAAGGAGACCGGCACCACGCTCCCGGCGCTCCTCCGCGAGGGCCGGGCGATGAAGCGGGGCAACGAGTTGACCTGGCCCCAGGTGGTGATGGCGGCCAACGCGCCGGTCATGACGAAGGCCGCCCTCGTCGAGGGGCGCACCGACGTCGGCGTGCTGCCGACCGGCCAGGTCGTCGGGGTCATCGACGAGCTGCCGACGGTGGCCGAGCTCGTGGCGTCGATCGTCGAGGAAGCGAACGCCACCCTCGAGCGACTCGGGGGCTGAACGCCGACGTCAGTCGGAGAGCGACCGGGCCTCGACGCTCTCGGACCAGCGCACCGGCGGGTCGCCCGCCGCTTGGCGCACCACCTCGCCCAGCATCCAGCGCCGGAAGGCGACGAGCTCGGGGGCGGCCGGCAGCGTGATGAGCTGACCGGCCGAGCACAGCGCGTCGGCCTCGTCGAGGAGCCGGCCGTAGGCCTCGCTCGTCCGGGCGCCGGCGGCCGGCAGCCGGAAGTAGAGGTCGGCCTCGGGCACCCCGCTCGTGAGCGCCGTCAGGTAGTGCTCCTCGGCCTCGTGGGTGAAGCCGCCATAGCGGGTGCCGAGCTCGGTGATGAGCTCCCGCAGCCGGGGGTCGACCCCGGGGGCCGACGGTCTGGCGGCGATGAGCCCGAACTCGCGGAACAACGCCTCGTAGTGCTGGCCGACCCGTTCGAGCAGCTCGACCGAGAGGCCTTCCAGCGTGACCTCGACGACCGGCGTCTCGGCCCGCGGCCCGTTCGGTCCGTTGTCGACCCAGGGCCAGACGGCCTCGGCGACGGTCTCGTCGTCGCACTCCACGTCGGCCGCCGAGAGCGGGAGATCGATCGGCAGTTCGAACCACACGACCTTGCCGGCGAGGGTGGGCTCCACGCCCCACGACGGTGCGAGCACCTCGACGAGGGAGAGCCCCCGACCGGTGGTGGCGTCGACGCCGTAGTGGCGCGGCGTCGGCGTCGCCGTGCTCCCGTCGGCCACGTCGACGCGCAGCCGGTCGCTACCGAAGTGCAACGCCACGACCACCTCGGTCCCGGCGTAGAGCACCGCGTTCGTCACGACCTCCGAGGTGAGCAGGATGGCGGTGTCGACCACCTCGGTCGGCAACCCTTGCAACTGGGCCGACACCCAACGCCGGGCGATGGGGACACTGGCCACCGTGCCGGGCAGCACGCAACGTCGGGGGCGCCCGGCGGCCGTGCGACGGGGCGCGCCGCTACTCGGGCGCCCCTCCGTCGAGGGGTGGGTCCCCAGCGCGACCATGTCGTCGGTGGCACTCATGGGGAGGCCCTCCTCGGTCCAACCCCGACCGGCGGCCGCTGGAGCGACCACCCCGTCCCCTCCTCCGGGTCGGGCCAATAACTTACGCCGCGGAGCACCCCCAGGTCGAGGGCCTGAGAGCCCATTTTTGGGGGCCCCGGAACGCCATTTTCAGGGTCCCGGGGCGGAGCGGTCGGTCGGGAGGCGCCCGTAAGATCGCCGCCGATGGCCTCGATCTTCTCCCCCAGGACCGACCGCCAGGTCCCCACCGGGATCCTCCTGGCCATCGCCTGCGTGGCCCAGTTCATGGTGGTCCTCGACGTCTCCGTCGTGAACGTGGCCCTGCCCTCCATCGGGCGTGACCTGCACTACAGCGCCACGGGGCTCCAGTGGGTGGTCAACGCCTACGTGCTCACGTTCGCCGGGTTCCTCCTGCTCGGGGGCCGGGCGGCCGACCTCTTCGGGCGGCGGCGGGTCTTCCTCTTCGGACTGGGCCTCTTCGTCGGGGCCAGCCTCCTCGGCGGACTGGCCCAGAGCTCGGCCCAGCTGACGGCCGCCCGGGCCCTCCAGGGCCTCGGCGGTGCCGTGCTCTCGCCGGCCACCCTGACGATCATCGTGACCACCTACCCCCGGGAGAAGGTGACCCGGGCCCTCGGGGTATGGAGCGCCATGGCCGCCGGCGGTGGGGCGGCCGGCTCGGTGCTCGGCGGGGTGCTCACGTCCGAGCTCTCCTGGCGCTGGGTCCTCTTCATCAATGTCCCGATCGGCCTGGCCCTCGGGGTGGCGGCGTACGCCTTCCTGGCCGACGCCCGCCTCCCGACGCCGCCGAAGCGCCTCGACGTGGCCGGCGCCATCACCGTCACCGCCGGCCTGGCCGCGCTCGTCTACGCCATCGTCAACACCGACACCCACCCGTGGGGCTCGGCCGAGACGCTCGGCGTGCTGGCCGTGGCCGTCATCCTCCTCGGCGCGTTCTTTGTGCTCGAGCTGCGGGTGGCAAGCGAGCCACTCATGCCGATGCGGCTCTTCCGATTGCGTTCGGTCACCGGCTCGAACCTCGTCATGTTGCCGATCGGCGCGGCGTTCTTCTCGATGTGGTACTTCCTCTCGCTCTACCTGCAGAACGTGCTGCACTACAGCCCGCTCCGGGCCGGTCTGGCCTTCCTGCCGATGGCCCTCACCATCATCGTGGGAGCCCAGCTCAGTGCCCGCCTCGTCAGCCGGATCGGCGTCCGCTCGATGCTCGTCATCGGCACGATCGTGGCCACGGCCGGGTACGTCTGGCTGTCGAGGATCGGCCCGGACAGCACGTACTGGAGCGCCGTCTTCGGTGCCGGTTGCCTCACGTCGTTCTCCCTCGGCCTCCTCTTCACCCCGCTGGCCCGCGGGGCGACGGCCGACGTGGCGCCCCAAGAGGCCGGCCTGGCCTCGGGACTCCTCAACACCTCGAGGCAGGTCGGTGGCTCGATCGGGCTGGCCGCCCTCGCCACGGTGGCCACGGACCACACGAAGTCGCTGCTGGCCGGGGGGCAGAGCACGCCGGCCGCCTCGCTCACCGCCGGCTACGCCCGGGCGTTCGAGGTGGCGGCCATCCTCACGGCGCTGGGCTGTCTCGCCGCGTTCCTCGTGCCCCGGACCATCGGCAAGCTCGACCTGCCCGTGGCCCGACCGGCCACGGCGGACGGTGGAGCGGCCGAACCCGACGCCGCCGTCAGCACGGCGTCGGCGGCGTCGGACGGGGACCGGCCGGCGGCGACCGAGGCGGTCGAGCGGGGCGATCTCGGCTTCGAGTCGGCCTGAGCGCGGGCCGAGCGCCCGAACCGCGGCTCAGTCCAGGCGTTCGATGAGCGTGGCGTTGGCCTGGCCGCCGCCCTCGCACATCGTCTGGAGCCCGTAGCGCCCGGCGCGGCGCTCGAGCTCGTTCACGAGCGTGGCCATGAGCCGGGCGCCCGAGCAGCCCGTCGGGTGGCCGATGGCGATGGCCCCGCCGTTCGGGTTCACCCGCTCCCGGTCGGGGTGGAACTCGTGGGTCCAGGCCAGCACGACCGAGGCAAAGGCCTCGTTGATCTCGACCACGTCGATGTCGTCGAGCGCCATCCCCGTCCGCTCGAGGAGCCGTCGGGTGGCCGGGATCGGGGCGGTCAGCATGATCTCGGGGTCGTTCGCCGCCACGACGAACGAGACGAAGCGGGCCCGAGGACGGAGGCCCAGCTGGTTGGCCCGTTCCTCGCTCATGACGAGCACGGCGGCCGCGCCATCGGAGATCTGCGACGAGGTCCCCGCCGTCACGCTGCCCCCTTCGACGAAGGCCGGCTTGAGGGCGGCGAGCTTCTCCAGGCTCGTGTCCCGCCGCACCCCCTCGTCGGCTTCGAGGACACCGTCGAGACCCTCGCCCCGGCGCTCGATCGGGAGGATCTCGTTCTTGAAGCGGCCCTCGTCGGTGGCCCTCGCCGCCCGCCGGTGGGACTCGAGGGCGAAGACGTCCATGTCCTCCCGGCTGACGTGCCAGCGCCGGGCGATCTCCTCGGCGCACTCACCCTGGTGGACGAGCTGGAAGCGATCGAGGTAGAGCGGACCGTAGGGCTCGCCCGGCCCCGGCTCGGTGGTGGCCCCGATGGGGACCCGGGTCATCGACTCCACGCCCCCGGCCACCACGACGTCCATGGCCCCGGCCAGCACGGCCTGGGCCGCGAAATGGATGGCCTGCTGGGCCGAGCCGCACTGGCGGTCGACCGTCGTGCCCGGCACGGTGTCGGGGAACCCCGCGGCGAGCGCGGCGTTGCGGGCGATGTTCATCGCCTGCTCCCCCACCTGCATGGTGCAGCCGTAGACGACGTCGTCGACGACCGCAGGATCGAGGTCGTTGCGCTCGACGAGGGCCCGCAGCGGCTGGGCGGCGAGGTCGACGGGGTGCCAGCCGGCGAGGGAGCCACCCCGCCGGCCGACGGGTGTGCGGACGGCATCGACGATCACGGCGGTGGTCATGCGCCCATTGTGACGCCGCCCGGCGACGCCGTCAGGTCCGGCCCGCGGCCGGCGCCGCTCAGGTCGAGAAGAAGTCGAGCAGCAGGGCGTTCACGGCCTCAGGCGCCTCGAGCTGCATCCAGTGGCCGGGCCCCTCCAGACGCTCGTAGCGCCAGGGGCCGGACACGTGGTCGGCCGAGCCGGTCATCTGGACCTCGGTCAGGGCGAAGTCGCCGCTGCTCCACACGCCCATCGTCGGACGGGGGACTTCCGGGAGGTCGGGCGGCGGGGACACGAGCGCCTCGGGCGGGACGTTGGCCCGGTACCAGTTGAGGGCGGTCGTGAGCGAGCCGTCCCGCTCCATGTCGGCGATGACCGCGTCGGTGTCGGGATGGCCACCCCACTCCCGGAAGTTCGCCCAGTCGTCCATCGACAGCCACTGCTCGCCGATGCCCTCGAACTGGAACAGGAGCATGTACCACGAGCGCATCCGCTGCTCCAGGCCGGCGGCGGCGAACGCCCCCGGGTGGCCGACCGAGAGGGCCACGAGGTGGTCGACGCGGTCCGGGACGAAGCCGGCGAGGAGCCAGGCCACGGCGGCCCCCCAATCGTGGCCGACGACGTGGGCCCGCTCCACGCCCTCGGCGTCGAGCACGGCCACCGCGTCTCCCACCACGTTGAGCAAGGAGTAGGCGTCCACGCCGTCCGGCTTGTCCGAGCGCCCGTAGCCGCGCTGGTCGGGCGCGATGACCTTGTAGCCGGCACCGACGAGCGCCGGCACCTGGTGGCGCCAGAGCCGCGCCTGGTCCGGGAACCCGTGCAGGAGGAGGACCGCGGGACCGTCCCCCGTGACGTCGTACTCGATGCCCACGCCCTGGTTGTCCACGCGCACGCTGTCGCCTCCTCCCGCTCGCCGGCCCGCCGGAATCTCAACCGGCGATAGCCGCCAGCAGCTCTTGCCGGCTCGGGCCGAGACGCGGCTCGTCGCGCCATCCCGCCCCGAGCTCGTCGACCTTGGCGGCCAACCTCGGGTCGGCCAGCGTCTGCTCCGGCGTGCGGAACACCATCCCCGCGTCGAACGTGGCCCGCTGCAGCTCGTGGTCCTGGGCCGAGGCGAAGTTGAACCGGTTGAACTGCTCCCAGAACGGGTCCTCGGGCTCGTAGGGGACCCCGGCCGCCTGCGCCTCGCACTGCGCCAGCCGGTGCCGGTCAAAGCGCAGCGTCGAGTCGTACCAGGGCTCGGCCGTTGCCGCGGTCACCTCGGCCCAGCCGGTGGCGAAGGCCACCGGGTCGTCGAGCGGGCCAACCCGCAGGTGGTCGCGGAGAGCGACCGCGTGGACCATCCCGATCGAGATGCCCCGGCCGAGCGAGGGGTTCGTGCAGGCGAAGGCGTCGCCCACGGGCACGATCCCGGTGGCCACCGGACGGCCGTCGACGACGTAGCGCCGGCGTCGGTCCTCGATCTTGGCGATCGTCCGCACGTCCTCCAGCGGCTCGCCGTCCAGCCAGTGCGCGGCGAGCGGCAGGAGCTGCACCACGGCGGTGTACCGCTCGTTGTCGCGGAGCGGCCGGACGTCGGCGTCCTTGGCGCTCGTGACGAGCACGACCGCCCACGTGCCGTTGTCGGACGCGATCGTGAGGGCCGAGAGACTCTCGTAGTGCTGGAGGGGCGGCCCGATGTACACCGGGTGCTCGCCCGTCGGCGAGCGGAAGTGGCGGCCGTAGTACATGAAGCCGGAGTCCTCGAGCTCGTCGACCGGCCGTCGGGCGCCCGCCGCCTCGAGCCAGGCCGCTGCCGGCGAGCGCCGGCCGGCCGCGTCGACCACGAGGTCGCAGGTGAGCTCCTCGTCTCCGTCCGTGCGCACGCCCGTCACCTGGGGCACGCCCGGCGCGGCCGGCGTGCCGGTGAGCAGCCCCTCGACGCTGACCCCCCGGCGGACGGTGACGCCCGGCGTGGCGTTGGCCACCCGGGCCACGACCGACTCGACGACCGGCCGACGGGCGGTCACCTGCGCGAAGCGCTCGTCGCCGGGCAACGAGCCCCCTTTGAACTCGTCGGGGATCGTGTCGATGAAGTTCTCGACCAGCCCGCCGGCGGCCGCCAACTCGTCGAGCACCTCGGGCAGCTCGGTCTCGGCCTCCTGGCGGAACCGGGCCAGGAGCGCGTGGGGCAGGCGGAACTGGTTCACGCCGCGGCGCTCCCACGAATCCCACGCCTCGTCCGGCGTGGCCACCGGCGCCGGGTCGCGCTCGAGCACCGTGACCGTGTGGCCGTCCTTGGCGAGGAGCATCGCCGTCGAAAGACCGATCGGCCCAGCCCCGGTCACCACCACGTTGGCCATGTCGCTCGCTCCCCGCGCTCGCTCCCGGCAGGGTAGCCCGGCCGGCCTTCGCCGCGGCGGGCGAACGAGGCCCGCCAGCGGCCGCCAGGGACCGCCCCACGGCCTTGTCCGAAACCCGCCAGACGAGACCCCGCAAAAGCGCGACGATGCTCTCGTGCTCGAGGACTTCGACCGCTGCTACCGGGCCGTGCAGTCCCGCGACGCCCGCTTCGACGGGTGGTTCGTCACGGCCGTCACCTCGACCCGCATCTACTGTCGTCCGAGTTGCCCGGCCCGCACGCCCCATCCCGAGCACGTCCGCTTCTACTCGGCCCCGGCCGCCGCCCAGGCGGCGGGATTCCGGGCCTGCCTGCGGTGCCGGCCCGACGCCGCGCCCGGCTCGCCCGAGTGGAACACCCGGGCGGACGCCGCCGGACGGGCCATGCGCCTCATCGCCGACGGCGTCGTCGACCGGGAGGGCGTCGTCGGCCTCGCCCGGCGCCTCGGCTACAGCGAGCGGCAGCTGCACCGGGTCCTCGTGGCCGAGGTCGGCACGGGGGCCCTCGCCATCGCCCGGGCCCAGCGGGCCCAGTCGGCCCGGTTGCTCCTCGAGACGACCGAGCTGCCCGTGGCGCACGTGGCGTTCGCCGCGGGCTTCTCGAGCGTGCGGCAGTTCAACGACACGGTGCGCGCCGTGTTCGGCCGCCCGCCGAGCGAGCTGCGGCGGCGCCACCGGCGCCCGAGCGGGCCGGGTGAGGCGCCGGGGCCGGGGGCCGTCGCCCTCCGCCTCGCCCACCGGGCGCCCTTCGCCTCGGCCGAGCTCTTCGCGTTCCTCGCCGCCCGGGCCGTCCCCGGCATCGAGGCCGCGGTCGACGGCCGTTACCGGCGCAGCGTCCGCCTCGCGCACGGCGACGGCGTCGTCGAGCTGTGGCCCTCCGCCGGCTACGTCGCCGCACAGGTCTGGCTCGACGACCTTCGGGACCTCGGGAGCGCGGTCAGCCGCTGCCGACGGCTCCTCGACCTCGACGCCGATCCGGTGGCAGTGGACGAGGTCCTCGGGGCCGACACCCTTTTGCGCCCCTTCGTCCGGGCCACGCCGGGACGGCGGGTGCCCGGGTCGGTGGACGGGGCGGAGCTCGCGGTGCGGGCGGTCATCGGCCAGCAGATCTCGATCCCCGGCGCGGCCACCGTCGCCGGTCGCCTCGTCGCCGCGGCCGGCCGACCCCTGCGCCACCCGCAGGGACCCGTCACCCACACGTTCCCGGGACCGGCCGAGCTCGTCGACGTCGACCCCGCCGCCCTCCCGATGCCGGCGTCGCGCCGGGCAGCGGTCACCACGCTCGCCGGGGCGCTCGCCGCCGGCGACCTCGTCATCGACCCCGGCGCCGACCGGGCCGAGCTCGAGCAGCGGCTGCTCGCCCTGCCGGGCGTCGGCCCGTGGACCGCCTCCTACGTGGTCCTGCGGGCCCTCTCCGACCCCGACGCCTTCCTGCCCAGCGATCTCGGCGTCCGCCGGGGCCTCGCCCGCCTCGGCCAGCCCGACGACCCGGCCAGTGTCACGGCCCGGGCCGAGCGCTGGCGCCCCTTCCGGGCCTACGCCGTGGGCCACCTGTGGGCGGCCGCCGCCCGAGCTCTCCCGAACGCCTCCGCCCCCCGCGGGGCCCGACCGACGAAGAAAGCGAGTGTTGCCGCATGATGACCACCGACGCCCCCGTCCACACCCCGACCCGCCGCCCGGACGGCGCCACGGCGACGCTCGTCGTGGCCAGCCCGGTCGGCCCGCTCGTGCTGCACGGCAACGAGCGCGCCCTCGTGCGCCTCGACCTGCCGGGCACCACGACGGTGCCGGTCAGCGACGACGAGCTCCCCGAGCCCCTGCTCAAGGCGGCCGGGCAGCTCGACGAGTACTTCGCCGGGCAGCGTCGCCAGTTCGACGTGCCCTCGGCGCTCCACGGCACCGAGTTCCAACGCCGGGTCTGGACGACGCTCGCCGGCATCCCCTACGGCGAGACCATCAGTTACGCCGAGCTCGCCCGCCGGGTCGGACGGCCGACGGCGTTCCGGGCGGTGGGCCAGGCCAACGGGGCCAACCCGATCCCGATCGTCTTCCCGTGCCACCGGGTGGTGGCGAGCTCCGGGGGCCTCGGGGGCTACGGGGGCGGCCTCGACCTCAAGCGGCGGCTGCTCGCGTTGGAGGGCGTGAGCGACTGGGATTGACGGCCGCGTCGCAGATCCCGAGGTGGCGGCCCTTGGCACGGCGGTGCCGGGGGAGGACAATGGAGGGAGAGGGATCGCCGGACGGCGCTCCCGACCGGACCGCCGGGCACCCTCGGTCGAGAAGGGAGCTTGCGATGACGTCGCCGAGCTCGCACGAGGAGCTGGATCCGCCGGGCTGAGCCCGCGTCACCGTGGTCGGTGACGCCGCCGGTCGCCCGTCCGGACCCATGGCTCTTTGACCCAGGCCGCAGCTGCGGTCGGCCCGAACCGACCCAGCCGGTGAGGAGGTCGCCAAACGACGCCGGGACGGCGGGCGACACCTGACAACAGAACAGAACGTGAAGGAGCCGGCCGGTGGCCGGCTCCTTCCGCGCCGGGCGGCGGCGGGCCGGCGCTGTGTCAGGCTGGCGCACCATGGAGACGGCCGACAGCGTCCGCGAGAGCTTCGCCCTCACGGACCGCGTGGCCATCGTGACCGGCGCCGGGAGCGGCATCGGTCGGACGACGGCCGAGGTGCTCGCCGGCGCCGGCGCGGTGGTCGTGTGTGCCGACGTGAACGAGGCGGCGGCCGAGGAGACGTCCTGGGGCATCACGACGGGTGGCGGCCGTTCCCTCGCTCGCAGCCTCGACGTGGCCGAGGCCGAGGAGGTGCACGTCCTCGTCGACGACGTCGTCCGACTGCACGGCCGGCTGGACGTCATGTGCAACATCGCCGGCACGATGCACGACGCCGACCTCCTCGAGCTCGAGGAGGATGCCTTCGACCGGCTGTTCGCCGTGAACCTGAAAGGGGTCCTGTTCGGCTGCCAGGCCGCCGGCCACCAGATGGTGGGCCAGGGCTCGGGGAGCATCGTCAACATGGCCTCGGCCGCCGTGCTGACCCCGGCCCCGGGCATCGGCGCCTACGCCATCTCGAAGGCGGCCGTCGTGCAGCTGACCCGGACGCTCGCCGTCGAGATCGGCCGCTACAACGTGCGCGTGAACGCGGTGGCCCCCGGCTTCGTGCCGACCGGCATGACGAGCCGCTACTACCGCCGACCGGACGGTACGGTCGACGAGGAGCTGCGCGACGCGGTGTTCAAGCCCATGGCCAAGGGGGCGCCGCTGCGCCGGCTGGGCGAGACGAAGGACATCGCCTACTGCATCCTCTACCTGGCCTCGGACGCCAGCACGTTCCTCACCGGCCAGCTGCTCAGCCCGAACGGCGGGGTGGCGATGCACTGACCGGTCGTCGAGGGACGACACCGGGACTTCCGGTTCGACGGTCCCCACCCCCGTTCCGTGCCCCCCACCCAGGGTGCCGCCCCGGTCCGACGAGTCGACTGACCCCTCCGGCCTTCGACCGGCGCCGCGAACGTCAGCAGTGGCCGTCCCGCGAGCACCGTGCCGGCGCTCGGCCCCGTCCATGTGACGAACGAGACGTCCCCGGGCGCCCTCCCGATCCCAGCGACCCCACCTACACTGCAGCCGGTGGGCCGGAGGGGGCTGGCAGTCCTCGTCGTCGCCATCGGAGCGGCGTCGTGCACGACCACCATGGCGACCCCGCCGACGGCCCCCGGCGCACCGAGCGCCGTGACCGGCCGGGTGCCGACGTCGGTGCCGGCCGGCGGCGTCGTGCTCGACCAGGTGGGCCCGGGTGGTCGGCTTGTCGGCGTCGAGGCGTACCTCTACCCGCCGAAGCCCTCGCCCGGTGACCTGAGCGCCCGGGCCGCCCTGCGGGCCGCCGACGGCGCGCTCGGCGGGGCGCCCGCCACCCCTTCGCGCACGGTCCTCGCCCGGGTCACGCTGCCCGGGACGCTGCCCGCGCCCGGCGCGACGGCGGGGAGCGGCGCCGTCGTCCGCCGCGAGGCCTGGGTGGTCGAGTCGAAGCTCCCCAACCCCCACGAAGAGCGGACCTGCCCGAGCGGATCGGCCTGCTCCTTGGGTCAGGTGACCGAGTCGGTCGAGATCGTCGACGCCAGGACGGGGCAACAACTCGCCGGCTTCGAGACCAACTGATCCCAGATCTGACGGTCCGTCAGCTCGCGCTACGCTCGCCCGACATGGCCGACCTGCCGCTCATCGTGTCCGTCGACGACCACGTCGTCGAGCCCGCCACCGTGTGGACCGACCGCCTCCCGGCCAAGTACGCCGACGTCGGACCGCGGGTGGTGCGGGCCCCGATGGGCGAGATCACGTTCCTCGGCGGCAAGCTCACCGTGAAGCCCGGCTCCGAGGGCCGGCCGGCCGACTGGTGGCACTACGAGGACCTCCGCCGCCCGCTCCTCCGGGTGGACTCGGCCGTGGGCGTGCCCCGCGACGAGGTGACGATGAAGGGCATCACCTTCGAGGAGATGCGCCCCGGCTCCTACGGGGTGCAGCCCCGGCTCGAGGACATGGATGTGAACCATCTCGAGGCCTCCCTCTGCTTCCCCACGTTCCCCCGGTTCTGCGGCCAGACCTTCCTCGAGGCCAAGGACAAGGAGCTCGCCCTCCTGTGCGTTCGGGCCTACAACGACTGGATGGTCGAGGAGTGGTGCGGGGAGGCCGCCGGCCGACTCATCCCCCTCACGCTCGTGCCGCTGTGGGACGCCCGCCTGGCGGCCGAGGAGGTGCGCCGCAACGCGGCGCGCGGCGTGCGGGCGGTGTGCTTCAGCGAGATCCCACCCTTCCTCGGGCTGCCGAGCGTGCACGACCCGGAGGGCTACTGGGATCCGTTCTTCGCCGCGTGTGCCGAGACGCGGACCGTGGTGAACATGCACATCGGTTCGTCGTCGAAGATGCCGTCGACCTCGTCCGACGCACCGCCAGCCGTCGGCTCGACGTTGACCCACACGAACGCCACCTTCTCCCTCGTCGACTACCTCTTCTCCGGCGTCCTCGTGCGCTTCGCGGACCTGAAACTGGCCTACTCCGAGGGACAGATCGGCTGGATCCCCTACATCTTGGAGCGGGCCGACGTGGTCTGGAAGGAGAACCGCGGCTGGGGCGGCGTGGCCGACAAGATCCCCGACCCCCCATCGACCTATTTCAAGGACCACGTCTGGGGTTGCTTCTTCGACGACGCCCACGGCCTGCGCTCGGTCGAGGAGATCGGCGTCGACAACATCACCTACGAGTCGGACTATCCGCACTCCGACTCGACGTGGCCCCACACGAAGGAGATCGCCGAGCGCCAGATGGCCCGCCTCTCCGACGACGAGCGGCGCAAGATCGTCCGGGGCAACGCCATCAAGCTGTTCGGCCTCGACCTCGCCGCCTGAAGGCGGCTGGTGGCGGTGGCTGACGAAGGGCTCGTCCCCGACGACGTCGTCCTCGTGGTGCCGGAGGGCCGAGTGGTCGTCGGGATGCAGCTCCCCGTGCAGTCGCAGTCCACGATCTACGTGGCCGAGTGGGAGAAGAGCGCCGGGCCCGACGAGATCGCCGCGGTGGCCCGGGCGGCCGACGACGCCGGGTTCTTCTACGTGGGCGTCTGCGACCACACCGCCATCCCCCGCTCCCATGCCGAGGCCATGGGCACCGTCTGGTACGACACGACGGCCACGCTCGGCTGGCTGGCCGGCCTGACGACGCGCACCCGGCTGCTCTCCCACGTGCTCGTGCTGGCGCAGCGCCACCCGCTGCGGGCGGCCAAGGAGCTCGCCACGCTCGACCGCCTCTCGGCCGGCCGGCTCATCGTGGGGGTGGGGGCGGGCCACGTCGAGGCGGAGTACGAGCTGTTCGGGGACTTCGCCGCCCGCGGGCGCGACACCGACGAGGCCATCGTGGCGGTGAGCCGGGCCCTGACCGACGAGTTTCCCGTCCTCGACGGCCCTCGCTGGCCGGCGGCCGACTTCGGCGTGGCCCCGCGCCCGGTGCAGACGCCGCGGCCCCCGATCTGGGTCGGCGGCTCGACGCCCGCCGCGCTGCGGCGCACGGCGAAGCTGGGCGACGGCTGGCTCCCGCAGGGGACCCGGCGCCGGGACCTCCCCGGCCAGATCGCCGAGATCCGGCGCCTCCGCGAGGCCTACCGGGGCGGCGCGCCGCTCGACATCGGCACGATCGCCGAGCCCATCTACCTCGTCGGGCCGGGCTCGCCCGGCGACCCCGGATGGGAGCTGCCGCGCTTCGTGCTCCGGGGCGGCCCCGACGAGGTGGCGGCCTCGCTGCGCGAGCTGGCGGCGATGGGGGTGAACCACCTCCAGGTCCGCTTCCTCTGCCGTTCGGCCGCCGAACTCTGCGACCAGGTGGCCGCCTTCGGCTCGGCGGTCGGCCCGCTGCTCGACGGCTGAGCGCCAGAGGACCCGACCGAGACCCACGGAGGAGAACCGCATGACCACCACGACCGCCCCGGAGGGCCGGCTGTTCATCGGCGGCGAGTGGGTCGCAGCCGGCGGCGGCACCTACGGCATCGTGAACCCGGCCACGGAGGAAACCGTGGGCCCGGCCCCCGAGGCCACGGCGGCCGACGCCCGGGCCGCCGCCGAGGCGGCCGCCGCGGCCCTGCCGGCCTGGGCCGCCCGTCGGACCGAGGAGCGGTGCGCGCTCATGCGCGAGGCCGCCCGGGCCATCCGGTCCAAGGCCGACGAGCTGCTCCCGCTCGTGATCGCCGAGACAGGAGCCACCGCCACGGTCGGCTCGCGCATGCAGGTGCCGGTGGCCGCCGACCGCTTCGAGCGCTACAGCCGCGACCCCCGCCCCGTGCTCGAGACGCCGCTCCTCCCCCAGGTGGTGGGGGCCACCCCCCTCGCGCCCGGCGGGCTGATCGGCGGCCTCGTCAACCGCCAGCCGGTCGGCGTCGTGACCTGCATCACGTCCTACAACTTCCCGCTCGTCAACATGGCCGGGAAGGTCGCCCCGGCCCTCGCCGCCGGCAACACCGTCGTCGTGAAGCCGGCTCCCCAGGACCCGCTGGCCGTCGTCGAACTCGTCCGCATCCTCGAAGAGGTGGGCTTCCCGCCCGGGGTCGTGAACCTCGTGAACTCCTCCGGTCCGGAGGCCGCCGCCGCGCTGGTCGAGGCACCCGAGGTGGACATGGTGAGCTTCACCGGCTCGACCGAGGTTGGGACGAGGATCGCCGAGGCCGGCGGGCGGACGATGAAGCGCCTGCTGCTCGAGCTCGGGGGCAAGGGCGCCTGCCTCGTGTTCGAGGACGCCGACGTCCGGGCCGCCCTCACCTGCATCGCCTCGACCTGGACGTTCCACTCGGGCCAGATCTGCACCGCGCCGACGAGAGCCGTCGTGCACCGCAGCCTGGTCGACCAGGTGCGCGACGGCCTGGCCGCTCTGGCCGGGCACCTGCCGGTCGGCGACCCGAACGACAAGGCCACGGTGGTCGGGCCCCTCATCTCGGCCGCCCAGCGGGCGCGGGTGGAGGCGGCGGTGGCCGGGGCGAGGGAGGAGGGTGGCGAGGTGGTGGTCGGCGGCGAGCGGCCGGCCGAGCCGGCGCGGGGCTTCTACGCCGCGCCCACCCTCGTCGTCGGCGACAACTCGATGAACGTGGCCCAGAAGGAGATCTTCGGCCCGGTGGTCACGCTGATCCCGTTCGACGACGACGACGAGGCGGTGGCCATCGCCAACGACAGCGACTACGGCCTCTACGACTACGTCTTCTCGGGCGACACCGGACGGGCCTTCCGGGTGGCCAAGCTGCTGCGGGCCGGCCACGTCGGGGTGAACACGGCCCAGCGCAACCACGAGGCCCCGTTCGGGGGCTTCAAGCGCAGCGGTATCGGTCGGGACGGCGGCGACTACGGGCTCCTCGCCTACACCGAGGTCCAGAGCATCCTCTGGAACGGCTGAAAGCCCAGCTCAAGGGCCGACCGGACCCCAGCCGGGACGTGCCCTACCATGACGGACAGGGCTGAGACCTAGGCGGATCCACCTGGACACGGAGGGGACTGGTGGCGGGGAACGTGGGTCTCTCGGCGCCCTCGGCGGCAAGTCGACGGGCGGTCGTGGTGGCGGGCTGCGTGGTGGTGGGGGCGTCGACGGCGCTCCCCTGTTACGCCGTGGCCGTCCAAGCACAGAAGCAATTGCCACCCGGGGCTATTCCCCCGGGCGGGCAGTACACGCTGAACCTGTGGCAGCTGCCGGGATCCTGGCAGTTCCTGGCCTGGGTGATGGTGGTCATCGCCCTCGCCGGGTCGGTGATCGCCCTCCGGGGTGACCGGCGGCGGGTCAACAACAACGGGCTGCTGACGGGGCTGGTGGCCCTCGTGCCGCTCCTGATGGGCTTCTTCCACTTCACCGGCACGCACACGCTCACGGTGACGGGGATGGCCACGCCGACCACCTACACGATCTCGGCCAAGCTCGTACCGGTCATCGGCACCGACCTCGCCTTCGTGGCCACGGCCTTCCTCCTCGTGTGGCCCTTCGTCTGGACCGTCGTCAGCGGTCGCCTCGGGTCGACGCTCGAGTCCACCGTCGTGCCCATCGGGAGTGCCGACATGAGCCAGGACCCCACGGCCGAGGGGTACCCCATGACGACGTTCTCGAGCAGCGCCTTCCCGGGCGCCGACCAGCACGTGGCCGCGGCCACCGCCGCCACGTCGAGCGTGGCGCCGCCCCTGGCCCACGCCGCCGTGGGCAACGGCGTACCGGTCGCCGCCGGTTCGGCGGCCACCTTGGACCCCGGTCGGGCCCCGAACATCGGCGACCTGCCATCCCTCACCGACGTGGTCGGCTCGTTCAACGTCACCGCGGTCCCGCCGGGGCCGAACGGTGCGCCGACCGGCTACGAGCCGGGTTGGCGGATGGACCCCGCCATGCCCAGCCGTCTCCGCTGGTGGGACGGCGTGCAGTGGACCGAGCACACGAGCATGCCGGGCGCCTGAGCCCGGCGGTCCGCCGGGGGGGCCCGGCTACAGTCGGCTGAGTGACCGCGCGCCAGCGCTTCGACGAGGTGGCGCGCGAGGTGCGCAACTGGGGTCGTTGGGGTGACGACGACCAACTTGGCACCTTGAACCTGATCGACGGGGCGGCCCGCCGACGCGCCGCCGCGGCGGTCGTGACGGGTGTGGCGTACCCGCTCGGCCTACCGCTCTCCGAGCGCGAGGGCATCCAGGCGGGCTTCGTCCCGGGCCGGGTGAACCCCATGCGGACGATGATCGCGGTCAACGAGCCCCTGAGCGACGACGCCGAGTGGATCTGCAGCAGCGAGGACGTCGTCGTGATGGCCCTGCAGTGCGCCACCCACTGGGACGGGCTGGCCCACGTGAGCTACGGCGGGCTCCTCTACAACGGCCAGCCGGCCTCGTCGGTGACCTCGGCCGGGGCCCGGCGCTGCGGGATCCACCTCGTGACCACGCTGGTCGGCCGGGGCGTCCTCCTCGACGTGGCCCGGGCCAAGGGCGCCGACGTGCTCGAGCCCGGCTACCCCATCACAGCCGAGGACCTCGACGAAGCGGCCGCCCTCGCCCGGGTGGCGGTCGCCCCCGGCGACATCGTGCTCGTCCGCACAGGTCAGATGGTCCACCTCGGCCGGCCGGGACCCGACGGCACGGCAGGGGCGAAGCGCGACGTCATCCGCTACACGTGGCCCACGCCGGGACTGACCGTCGGCACGGCCCGCTGGTTCGCCGCCCACGACGTGGCCGCCGTGGCCACCGACACCCTGGTGCTCGAGGTGTTCCCCTGCGAGGACGACGACCTCTATCTCCCCGTCCACCTCCTCCACCTGGTGGAGATGGGCCTCACGCAGGGCCAGAACTTCGTGCTCGACGACCTGGCGGCGGCGTGCGCCGAGGACGGCCGCTACACGTTCTTCCTCGATGCCACCCCGCTCCCCTTCACCCACGGCCTCGGCTCACCGGTCAACCCGGTGGCCGTCCGCTGAGGCACCGAGCCGCGGCTCAGCCGCCCTCGTCCGCCAGGGCGGCGCCCATGGCCTCGAGGCCGTCGAGCACGGCCCTCGCCCCCTCCTCGTCGACCGCGGCGTAGGCCGGACGCACGAGGGCGTCGGTCAGCTCCTCGGCCGCGGCCTTCCTGGCCCGGTGCTCCTCGGTGATCTCCGGCACCTCGTCCTCGCCCCAGCCGAACATGGCCCAGTCGTCCGGCCGCTTGATGTAATGGGCCTCGCGGGGCGTGAGCCCGCTGGCCACGACGGCCACCAGGTGGGCGCTGCCTCGGTACTCGCGCAGCACCGTCAGGAGCTGCATCGCCCGGGCCGGCGGGTCGTCGGCCAGCGGCAGGGCGGCGACGCCGGCGTAGAGGGCGAGCGCGGCGGGGTCGGCGGCGTCGTTCACCGCGCCGGCCGCCGCACAGAAGGCCTCCAGGCCCGGCAGGTCCGAGAACTGCTGTCGGCCGAACGCAGCGCCGCACTCGAGGTAGGCGCGAGCGGCCTCACGCGGGTCGACCTTCTCGCGGGCCGTGTTCCACATCTTCTCGACGAGCGACGGCTTGAAGTAGCCGAGGGCGCTCGCCACGACCGGCGCCTCGACGTCACCGAGCACGCCGCCCCGGCCGAGGAAGTAGAAGCGCAAGCCGTCGAGGCCGAACTCCTTGCCCCTCTCGAGGGTCTCGGGGACGAAGTAGAAGGCCCACCCCATGTCGTTGATGGCAGGACAGGCGGTGGCGACGAGCTCGTCGGTCGTGGTCATGGCCAGCGAGCGTAGGTCAGCCGCCGGCCGCCGGGCCCGGTCGGCCCGTCACCGCGAAGTGCACCAGCCGCGCCTCGCTGTCGAACAGGTCGTTGGCCGGCACGCCGAGCGCCGAGAGCGCCGCCCGGCGACGGGCCACGCTGGCCAGCATGGCGACGAGACTGACGGCCACCGCCACGGGGTGGTCGGCGGCCGCCGAGCCGTGTGACGCCACCGCGGCGGCGAGGGCCATCGTGAGCGCCCGGAGGGCCCGGACCCGCACCCCGGCCAGCGGTGTGTCGAGGTCGGCCGCCAGGTCGAGCACGTAGAAGAGCGACCGGTTGGCCTCCCAGTAGTCGAGGAAGCCGCGGCAGAGTGCCTGGGACGTGGCCCAGCTGGCCGCCGGCGACCACTCCCCGCCCACGAGCTCGGCCAGGCCGACGCCGTCCTCCACCAGGTCCTCGGCCAGTACCGAGATGGCCTGCTCGACGTTGCCGAAGTACTGGTAGAAGGTGGCCGGCGAAGTCCCGGCGCGGCGGGCGATGTCGGTGACGGTGACCGAGCGCCACGACGTCGCGGCCAGGGAGTCGGCCGTCGCTTCGAGCAGGCGTTGGCGGGTGGCCCGGCCCCGCCGACCGGGCACCCGGCCGTCGGTGGCCACCGGGGCGCCGGTCATGGGGCGCGAGAGTAGTTTTCCGCGGTGGTGGGAGCGCCCCACAGGTGCCCCCGCCGAGTGCGCCATGCCGGTCGAGCCACAGCCCCCCGAGCCATCCGTCGCCGCCAGTGGCGTGGCCTCGTGGCCGCGCCGCGCCGGGGACTGGCTCGCCCGTCGCGACCCCGGCCTGCGGGCCACCAAGAAGTCGGTCCGAGCCGCCGTCTTCGTGCCGCTCGCCTTCGCCGTCGCAGAGTACGGCACGGCCAACCCGCAGACCCCGCTCTTCGCCTCCTTCGGGGCGGTCGCCTTCCTCCTGTTCGCCGACTTCGGCGGCACGCCCGTCGTCCGTCTGCGGGCCAACCTCATGCTCTTCCTGACGGGCGCGGTCTTCATCACGCTCGGCACGCTGGCCTCCTTGCACCCGGTGGTCGCCGTCGTGGCCATGGGCGTCGTGGCCTTCGTGGTCCTCTTCGCCGGCGTCACCTCCCCACAGGTCGCCGTCGGGTCCACGGCCGCCCTCCTCACGTTCATCCTCCCGGTGGCCGTGCCGGCGGCCCCCTCGGCGGTGCCCGACCGCCTGCTCGGCTGGGTCCTCGCCGCGGCCTTCGCTATCCCGGCCCTCTTCCTCCTGTGGCCGGGGCGCTGGAACGACCCGCTCCGGCGGGGCATCGCCCGGGCCGCTCGGGCCCTCGCCGACCTGGCGTCGGCCCACGCCGAGGGCCGCTTCGACGGCGCCGGCCGGGACAGGGCCGAGGCGGAGCTCGGCGCGCTGCGGCGCCAGTTCGAGGCCACCCCCTACCGCCCGACCGGGGCCGGGCCGTCGGACGTGGCGGTGAGCATGCTGGTCGGCCGCCTCGAGTGGGTGGGGGCCAACGCGGTCGAGCGCCCGCAGGCGGGCCCCGACGCCCTCGCCGCCCCCGAGGTGCGGCGGGCCAACGCGGCCGTGTCCGAGGTCCTCACCGACATCGCCGCGGTGGTGGACGGCGAGGGCGGCCAGGCGGGCGACCCGTCGACCGACGCGCTGGCCGGTGCCGTCGTGCGTCTCCAGCGGGCCTTGACGGCGGCCACCGCTGCGGCCGTGGATGGCTTCATGGCCGCAGCCCGACCGTCCCCCGAGACGACCCACGACCCGACGGCCCTCCGGCCGGCGTCGACCTCGCTCGTCGACGAGATCGACCCGAGCTTCCGCACCCGCTGGTTGGCCCTGGCCACCGAGATGGCCGCCGAGCTGGCCGAGCAGGCCGGTGGGCAGATGGGACGCTACGACCTCCGATCGGTCATCACCCGGGCCCGGGCGTTCCTCGAGAACGCCGGCCGCATCGCCGCGGCCGAGCTCCACCCCCGCTCGGCCTGGCTCCGCAACAGCCTCCGCGGGGCCATCGGCCTCGCTCTCGCCGTCGCGGTGGTCGAGGTGACCTCGGTCCAGCACGGCTTCTGGGTGGTCCTCGCCGTCCTCTCGGTGCTGCGGTCCAACGCGCTCGGCACGGGGTCGACGGTGCTCCGAGCGCTGGCCGGGACGGTGGCCGGCGTCATCGTCGGCTCGGTCGTGCTCGTCGTCGTGGGGCACCACACCCAGGTGCTCTGGATAGTGCTGCCGGTGGTGGTGCTCGCCGCGGGTTTGGCGCCGTCGCTCGTGTCGTTCGCCGCCGGCCAGGCCGGCTTCACCGTCCTCGTCGTCATCCTGTTCAACATCATCGAGCCGGCCGGCTGGCGGGTCGGGCTCGTCCGCATCGAGGACATCGCCATCGGCTGTGGCGTGGCCCTCGTGACGGGGCTCCTCTTCTGGCCGAGAGGTGCGGCGGCCCAACTGGGCCGGGCGCTCGGCGACGCCTTCTCCGACGCCGCGGCCTACTTCGGGGCCGAGGTCGAACGCATCACGTCGCGAGCGGATGCGCCGGCCCTGTCCGAGCAGCGGGCCGCGGTGCGCTCCGCCCGCCGCCTCGAGAGCGCGTTCCGCCAGTACGTCGCCGAGCGCGGCGCCAAACCCGCCGCCCTCCACGACGTCACCGGTCTCGTGAGCGGGGCCGCACGCGTCCGGCTGGCCGCCGAGTCCCTGGCCCAGCTGCCCACGTCCGAGGAGGACCCGGGGCGTGAACCCGAAGCGGTCAGGAAGGCCGCGCGCGAGCTCAGCCGGTGTTGCGACCTCACCACGGACTGGTTCGCCGCCTTCGGCCACGCCCTGGCCGGACGGCACGCCGTGGCGCCGGCCCCGCCCGACGGCCACGACGAGCTGCACGAGCTCCTGCTCCGCGCGTTCGACGCCGCCCGGGAGGCGGGTCGACCCTGCGACCTGCACCTGACGCTCCGGATGCTGTGGGCCGACGAGCGCCTCGAAGACACCGCCTCTCTCCAAGAGGCCCTCGCCGAGACGGCCGACCGCATGGTGGCGGCCGACCGTCCGGCCCCGCAGCCGTAACCGGGGCCCAGGGAATGCCCCGGTTATCGTGGCCGGCGTGCAGGAGGCCGTCGCCCGACCGTTGACCCGCGCCCAGGAGGCCCGGCGGCAACGGGTGATCGACGCGGCCATGGGCCTCGGCCTCGAGGGCGGCTACGAAGCCGTCCAGATGCGCGACGTGGCCGCCCGGGCCGACGTCGCCATGGGCACCGTCTACCGCTACTTCACAAGCAAGGACCACCTGCTGGCGGCGACCCTCGTGCACTGGGTCGAGCAGCTCGACGCCCGGCTGGCCCAGCAGCCGGCCCGCGGGGCCACGGCCGGCGAGCGGGTGCTCGAGGCGCTCGACCGGGGGCTGCGGGCCATGAGCCGCCAGCCCCGTCTCGTGGCCGCGGTCTTTACGTCCCTCTCCTCGCCCGACCCCGCCGCCGTGGCCTGCCAGCAGCAGATCACCCTCGTCATGGAGGGGATCATCACCCGGGCCATCGGTGACCCCCCGCCGCCCGACCTGGCCGACCGGGCCCGCATCATCGGCCACGTCTGGTACTCGGCCCTCGTGGGCTGGATCACGGGATGGTCCACGATGGGCCGCGTGTACGACGAACTGGCGGTGGCGGTGGGCCTGCTCTTGCCGGGTGAGCGCCCGCACGGCGTCTGAAACACCACTTGTAACGTGTTGCAGTAGCCCCGCCGTCGTGGTCGAATCGCGCTCCTGGCGCCGTCCGGCCGTCGATCGGCCCCCGGGGGCGCCCTCGGAGAAGGAGGACACGATGCGCGCAGCGGTCTGCCAGGCGACCGGCGACGAGAAGGTCGTCATCTTCGACGACGTGACGTTGGGCGACCCCGGGCCGGGCCAGGTCCGGGTGAAGCTGCATGCCGCCGGGATCTGCCACTCCGACGCCCACGGCATGAACGGCACCCTGCCGCAGCTGTCGCCCTTCGTCCCCGGCCACGAGGGGGCCGGAGAGGTCGTGGCCGTTGGCGACGGCGTCTCGACGGTCAACGTGGGCGACCACATCATCGTGGCCTGGAACCCCGTCTGCGGGCACTGCCCGGCCTGCCTCCGCGGCCAGCCCAACCTCTGCGTCACGGTCCTCTTCACCATCGCCATGACCGCCAACTTCCACCGGGGCGACGACGCCATCATGGGTTTCGTCGGCATCGGCACCTGGGTCGAAGAGGTGGTGCTGCCCATCGAGGCGGTCGTCGTCATCCCGAAGGACATCCCCTACGAGGTGGCCGCCCTCATCGGCTGCGGCGTGACGACCGGCGTCGGGGCGGCCATCAACACGGCCAAGGTGCAGCCGGGCTCGTCGGCCGTCGTGATCGGCTGCGGTGGCGTCGGCATCTCGGCCATCCAGGGCGCCCGCCTCGCCGGTGCGGCGGAGATCCTGGCGGTCGACACGGTCCCCCAAAAGCTGGAGGACGCCAAGCGCTTCGGGGCCACCCACGGCGCCCACCCCGACCAGCTGGCCGAGGTGGCCGCTCAGCTCACCGGAGGCGAGGGCTTCGACTACGCCTTCGAGTGCATCGGCATCCCACCCACGTTCCGGGCCGCCTGGGACGCCACCCGGCGGGGCGGGACCACCGTCATCGTGGGTGCGGGCAGCGACGACCAGAAGCTCGAGCTTGGTGGCTTCGAGATGTTCTTCCAGAACAAGCGGCTCCTCGGCAGCTACTACGGCGAGGCCGACGTGCGCACGTTCTTCCACAAGCTCATCCGCCTCTGGCGGGCCGGTCGCATCGACCTCGAGGGGATGATCAGCCGGCGCCTCGAGCTCGACCAGATCAACGAGGGCCTCGACGCGATGCGCAAGGGTGAGGTGATCCGCCAGGTCGTCATGCTCTGACCTGATGGCCGTGCCCGGGTCCGCCCGGCCACCGCCGATAAGGTCGCAGCGTGAGCGCCACGAGCGCGCCCGACGCGGTCATCGAAGTCAAGGGACTGACGAAGCACTTCGGCAACGTCGAGGCCGTCCGCGGTCTCGACTTCGTCGTCCCCCGGGGTCGGGTCACCGGGTTCCTCGGGCCCAACGGCGCGGGCAAGACCACGACGCTGCGCATGCTGCTCGGCCTTGTGGCCCCCAACGCCGGGACGGCTACCGTCCTCGGCCGGCGCTACCAGGACCTCGACGAACCGGTGCGGCGAGTCGGCGCGGTGCTCGAAGCCACGAGCTTCCACCCCACGCGGCGGGCCCGCGACCACCTGAGGATGCTGGCGGTCGCCGCCGGCATCGACGAGCGTCGGGTGGGCGAGGTGCTCGCCCTCGTCGGGCTGGGCGACGCGGCCAAGCGGCGCGTCGGGGGCTTCTCCCAGGGCATGCGCCAGCGGCTGGAACTGGCCGGTGCCCTGCTCGGCCAGCCCGACGTCCTCATCCTCGATGAGCCGAGCAACGGCCTCGACCCCCAGGGGATCGCCTGGCTGCGCCAGCTCCTCCGCTACCTGGCCTCCCAGGGCACGACCGTTCTCGTCTCCTCCCACCTCCTGGCCGAGATGGCCCAGACGGTCGACGACGTCATCATCATCGCCGAGGGCCGCCTCCGGGCCGAGGGGACCATCGCCGAGCTGGCCGGTCAGGGCCGTTCGGCGATGCGGGCCCGCACCCCCGAGCCCGACCGTCTCGTCCAGGTGGCCCAGGCGGCCGGCTTCGCGCCGCGGCGGGTGGCCCAGGACACCGTGCTCGTCGGGGGGGCGCGTCCCGAGACACTCGGCCCGTTGCTCGCCCAGCAGCGCATCGTCATCTACGAGCTCACGAACGAGGGCACCGACCTCGAGTCGATCTTCCTGGCGCTGACCGCGCCGACGCCCGGCTCGTCCCCACCGGTGCAGGCAACGGCGCCGCCGTTCACGCCCGAGGAGCCCCGGTGATCCGCCTCATCCGCTCGGAGCTGCTCAAGCTGCGCACCACGTCGTCGCCATGGGTGCTCCTGATCGTCACCCTGCTCCTCACCGCGCTCGGCGTGATCACCGCCTTCCTCATCCCGAACGGCAACCGCGTGACGTTCGGTGCCCCCACCACCATCTACCGCTACCGCCTGTTGCTCGGCGCCGGTGATACCGCCGTCTGGATGTCGGCCATCCTGGGCATGCTCTGTGTCACCGGCGAGTACCGCCACAAGGTCATCACCACGACGCTCCTCGTCGAGCCGAAGCGGGCCTACGTGCTCGTGGCCAAGTCGGTGGCCTCGGTGCTGTGGGGACTGATCCTCTGCGCGAGCACCTTCGTCATGGTCGCCGCCCTCGGCCTCCCCCTGCTCTCGGCCGAGGGCGGTTCGGCGTCGATCCTTCTCCACCAGGCCGGCGCGGTCGTGCCCGGGCTGTTCGCGGCGTTCGCCATCATCGCCCTCTTCGGCGTGGGCTTCGGGACCCTCGTCCGCAACCAGGTGGTCGGGATCGTGGCCGTCCTCGGTGGCTCGTTCATCCTCGAGCCGATCCTCGACGGGCTCATCCCCTCCGTCGCCAAGTGGCTGCCGTCGGCGGCCGCGGGCGCCGTCGCCGGCGGTCTCGGCACCCGGGCCGACCGGGCGTTCCTCCTCTCCTGGTGGCTCGGCGCCCTCGTGCTCGCGGCGTGGGGGATCGTCCCGACGGTGATCGGCTACTTCACGACCTTCACCCGCGACGTCACCTGACCGGGGACCCCCGGGGGGTGTTGGCCCCGTCGGCTACCGGGCGCGAGTTCAGCGCGACGTGTAGAGGTCGACGAAGCGGCGCACCTCGCGCTCGATCTCGGCGTCCTCGGGGGCCAGGCCGAAGTACCCGCCGTGCGGCGCGGCCTCGAGCACGTGCAGTTCGGCCGGCACGGCCGCGGCGCGGAGCGCCCGGTGCAGGCGGACGGTGTTCGAGAGGAAGAGGTCACGGGTGCCGGTCACGAGGAGGGTCGGCGGAAACCCCTTGGTGAAGTCGCCGAACAGCGGCGAGACGTAGGGGTGGGCGAGGTCGTGCCCGGCTGCGTAGAGCAGGTTGGCCGGCATCAGGCTCGCGGTCAGGATGTTGTCGACGCCGAGATTGGTGCGGAACGAGTCCCCGGACTCGGTCAGGTCCACCTCGGGGGTGCGGAGCACCGCAGCGGCCGGCAAGGGCAGCCCTTCGTCCCGGGCCCGCAGGAGCAGGGCGGCGGCCAGGTTGCCGCCGGCCGAGCCGCCGCCCACGACGACGTCTTCGGGCCGGTGGTCGGCGAGGAGCGCCCGATAGGCGGCCAGGCAGTCGTCGAGGGGCGTCGGGTAGGGGTGGTCGGGCGGCATGCGGTAGTCGACGGCCCAGGTGGGCATCCCGACCTGGCCGGCGGTGATGGTCCCGGTGGCCTGACACGACTCGCCGCCGCCCATGATGAGGGCACCGCCGTGGATGTCGAGGTAGACCCGCCGATCGTCGGCGGCCGTCGTCTTCGGTCTGATCACGAAGGTCCCGACGCCGTCGAGGTCGATCTCCTCGACGGTGGCCTCGACGCCCGCCGCCCGGTCCCTCATCATCGCGAGGACCGAGCCGTCCCTCGACGCGACTAGGGCCCGCCATCCGTCCAGGTCGTCGGGCGCCGGGTAGGTGGCCCCCTCCCCGAGGCTCATCCCGAGCATCGCCTGCGCCGCCGGGCTGAGGAAGGTGGGAACCGGGATGTCCCGGGCCGGCACGTGGAGTGCGGGTCGGGTGTCGCTCGTGGTCATCCGGACGCTCCTCCGCTGACGATGGTGCTCTCCGCACTTCGTGCCTGGCCGAACCCGCCGAGGAAGTTACCGCCCTCGGATCTCGATCGTCGAGGAGCGCACGTTCGACCCGAGGACGACGCGTCTACCGACGTCGGCAACGTCGCTTGCCACGTCGACGGCCGAGTCGACCCGTTGGCCGCGTCCAGCAACCGGGCGTGCCAAGCTGGCCCGGAGCCCGACGAGCCGAGGAGGCGGACGTGCCCTGTGTCTTGGTCCACGGAGTACCCGAGACGGTGGCGGTGTGGGACCCGCTGCGCGCCCACCTGCGCCGTGACGACGTCGTGGCCCTCGGCCTTCCCGGGTTCGGGAGCCCGCGGCCCGCGGGCTTCTCGGCCACCAAGGAGGAGTACGCCGCCTGGCTCACCGACGAGCTCGCCGCGCTCCAGTCCGACGGCCCGATCGACCTCGTCGGCCACGACTGGGGCGGCGGCTTCGTCATCCGGGTCGTGAGCACCCGGCCCGAGCTCGTGCGCTCCTGGGTCACCGATGCCGCGGCGATCGGCGACGTCAACTTCGAGTGGCACGACTTCGCCAAGATCTGGCAGACGCCGGGGGCCGGCGAGGAGTTCTTCGACGCGCAGTTGGGCATTTCGCCGGAGGAGTCCGGGCCGCTCCTCGCCTCGGTCGGCGTGCCCGAGGACGACGCCGTCACCGTGGCCGGTTGGCTCGACCGGACGATGGCCGACTGCATCCTCGACCTCTACCGCTCGGCGGTCGACGTGGGAAGGGAGTGGGGACCGGCCTTCCGGGACGTCGCTGCGCCGGGCCTCGTGGTGCTGCCCTCCGACGACGGGTTCCTCTCGGCCGAGGGCGCCCGGGCGGGGGCGGCGTCGGCCGGCGCCCCGGTGGCCGAGCTCGACGGGCTCGGTCACTGGTGGATGCTCCAGGACCCCGTCCGCGGGGCCTCGGTCCTCGAGGACTTCTGGGCGACGCTCGCCTGAGGTCCCGCCGGTCCGCCGCTGGCCTCAGCTCGAGCGGCGCGGCGGCGCCAGCACGAGGCGCTCGAAGGGAGCGGTCGTGACCGTGGTCACGGGATCGCCCCCGTCTGGGCGGATGACCTCGAAGGCCACGTCGGTGCCGTCGGCCGTAGCCTTCGCCGCTTCGACGCCGTGCACGACGACGCGCAGCTCCTCTGGGAGGCGGTAGTCACCGTCCCTCGCCCAGCGCACGTGGGTGGCCCGGCGTACCGGGGCGACGGTGACCTTGTCGAGCCGGTGGGGGCGGTCGCCGTCCCCGGCGTCGTCGAAGTGCTCGCCAGTTGCCCGGCCCGTGTCGTCGGGGAAACAGTGCAGCGCGAGGACCCGCGGCTCGTGGCCGACGCCCAGCCGGCCGTCGTCGGTCACGCCTGCCGTGTAGTGGTCGTCGAGCGGCAACACCCGTCCGGCCCGCACGGCGAGGAGGGGTTGGCCGACCCCCGCCTCGAGTCGGGTGGTCCGGCCGCCGGCCACCGCGACGGCCTCGGGCCCCGACGCGCCGTCGACGTCGTCGACCGACGGTAGGGGCCGCCAGTGGTACCAGCCGCCGGCGGGCAGGGGCACCGGGCGGCCGCCGGTCGACGGCCGTGTGACCGGCGCGGCCAGGAGGGACGGCCCGAGGAAGAAGGCGTCGTCGACGTGCCAGAGCCGGCGCTCCGGCGAGGAGCCGGCCGTCTCGCCGGCCGAGGGTGCCGGCCAGGCGAGTGGTCGGACCATCGGCGTGCCACGCTCGGCCGCCTCGCGGGCCGCCGTGTAGAGGTAGGGCAGGAGGCGGTAGCGAAAGCGGATGAGCCGGCCGACGGCCGAGCGGTGGGGCTCGGGCCAGCGCCAGGGCTCCCGGGGCGGCGCGCCGACGACCGAGTGGGTCCGGCAGAACGGGAGGAGCACCGAGAGCTCCAGCCAGCGCACGTACAGCTCGGGGGTGGGGATGCCGTTGAAGCCGCCGATGTCACAGCCGCTGTAGGGGATGCCGGAGAGGCCCAGGCCGACGAGCGTGGCCACCTGCTGGCGGAGGCCGTCCCAGGTCGCCTCGATGTCGGCCGTCCAGTTGAAGGCCCACCGCTGGACGCCGGCCCAGCCGGCCCGGGAGACGACGACCGGCCGCTTCCCCGGCCGGGCCTCGGCCAGCGCCTCGTAGCCCACCTCGTCCATGAGGATGCCGTAGACGTTGTGGGCCTCCCGGTGGTCCCCGCCCCGGCCCTCGTTGGCGTGGCGGGCCGAGCTCGGCAGCGTGCGGTCACCCCACAGGGTGATCGAGGTGGGCTCGTTCATGTCGTGCCAGATCCCGGCGACCCCGGCGTCGGTCAGCCGGCGGTAGAGGCCCCGCCACCAGGTCCGGGCGTCCGGATCGGTGAAATCGGGGAAGGCCGCCCACCCGGGCCACACCGTGCCCAGCAGGGGCTGGCCGTCCTCGTCGCGCACGAAGTGACCGCCGTCCACGCCCTCTCGGTAGACGTCGTAGTCGGGGTCGGCCCGGATGGCCGGGTCGACGATCGTGACCACCTGCGTGCCGCGTCGCCCGACCGCGGCGACGAGCGCCCCGAGGTCCGGGAACCGGTGGCGGTCGATGCTGAAGACCCGGTAGCCGTCCATGTAGTCGATGTCGAGGTGGACGGCCGAGAGCGGGAGGCCCTCGGCGGCGAAGCCGTCGACCACCGCCTGCACGTCGGCCTCGTCCTTGTAGCCCCAGCGGCACTGCTGGTAGCCGAGGGCCCAGCGGGGCGGGAACGACGGCCGCCCGGTCAGGGCGCTATAGCGGTCGAGGAGGAGCGGCAGCGGGCCGACGCCCACCCAGTGGCGGAGCATCCCGCCGCGGAACGTGACCTCGAGCGCCGCCGGCGGCCCCACGCGCGCCCGGTCGTCATCGACCGTGACGCGCGCGTCGAAGGGGTTCTGGTGGAAGACGAGCACGTCGTTGTCGGGGTGCAGGCCGACGTAGACGGGGACACCGCAGTAGAGGGGGTCCTGACCCGGTCCCCACGCGCCGCCCGGGTCCCGGTTCCACAACCGGTAGGAGCCGCCGCGCAAGTCGGCGGGGCTGGCCTGCTCGCCGAGACCCGACACCCGCTCGCCCGGCCGCAGGACCGCCCGCAGCGTGCGCGACTCACCCCGTCGGAGCGGGGGCAGCTCCCGGCGCACCACCCGCCCGCCGGCGTCACGGTAAGTGAGCTTCCCGTCGGGGTCCACCGTGACGCCGATCGCCCGACTCGCCACCTCGGTGCCGCCGTGGCGCTGGGTGACGGTGACCGGGCCGAGGCCCGCCGGCCGGCCGGGAGCGAGCGGCAGCCCCGAGCCGTCCGGCAGTGCGGCGGCCGGGCCGTCGGGCGAGAGCCCCCAGGGGAGGGGCGGTTCGCTTGGCCCCCACGTCACCCGGACGAGGTCGTCGGCGGCGAAGACGACCTCCAACTCGGCCTCGTCGAACATCGCCTGCAGGCCGACCGGGCGGGGCCGCCGCCGTCCGCCCGGGCGGTCGAGGACTTCGGCGACGGCCAGCAGCTGCCCCGGGGTCCGGGTGGTGGCCGGGCGGTGGTCGACCCGCTCGTCCCGGCGGCGCTGCCGCTCGACCCGCAACGAGTTCAGCGCGATGGCCGCCATCGTGGCCGGTCCGAGGGCCGTCACCTCGCGCGCCGCCAGCAGGGCCTTGGCCCCGGTGCGACGGAACGGGCCGCTGGCACCGGGCATGGGCGCCGAGGTTAGGGCAACACCCGACCGGCCAGCCGGCTGAGCTAGCGTCGCCCCCAATGGCCACCCTGCCCAACCGGGTCGGCGGCCCGGCGGCCAGCCGGCGGCTCGCTCTGCGCAACCCGCTCACGCTCGTGCGCGACCAGGTCCAGCGGCCGGCGACGCGGCGCAAGGTGAGCATGGTCGGCGGCGAGTTGGTGGTCGACGGCCGGCGGCTGGCCTACACGCTCTCGGACAACGAGGACGCCTGCGGCCCGGACGGCCTCGGGAGCGCGCCGATCTGGGCCGTGAACCTTCACGGCTACTTCGCCGGCGGCGCCATGTACTCACGCGAGAGCGCCCGGCTGGCCGAGCGCTTCGGCTGGCGGGTGCTCAACCCGAGCCTGCCCGGCTTCGGCGGCAGCGACCCCCTGCCGTGGGGGGCGATCTCGATGACCACGCTGACCGAGGAGGTCGAGCGGCTGCTCGGGCACGTCGGGGCGGGGCCGGCCGTGGTGCTCGGCCACTCGATGGGCGGGGCGGTGGCCGTGGAGTTCGCCCGCCGGAACCTCCAGCGCACGCTCGGGATCGTCTACCGCGACGGCGTGGCCACCCCGGCCTGGAAGGAGCGGCGGGGGATCATCCCGTTCCTCCTCTCACCCATCCTCCCCGACGTCGCCCCCATGGCTGACCTCATGGCGGCGATCGTCCTCGACGCGCCCGACCTCCTCCTCGGGCAGGTGATCTCGACGCTGCGTTCCATGGCCCCCGACTTCCGGCAGAACATGCGGACGATGGGCCGCACCGCTCCGGTGGGCAGCATGCTCATGACCGTCGACCAGCGGCCCGAGGTGACATGGCTCGGCCAGACCGGACTCCCGCTGCTCGCCGAATGGGGGTGCTTCGACCGGGTGGCCACCCCGGCCGCGGCGAAGGAATTCTCCGACTGCGCCGGCACACCGATCCAGTGGCTGCCCGGCGGGCACTCGTGGATGCTCGCCCGGCCCCGGGGCCAGAGCGACGTCTTCGAGCACCTGCCGACTGGCCGCGACTTTGTCGAACGGGTCGAGGAGCGTTGGCGGTCTCTCGTCAGCGGCGCGCCGGTGCTGGAAGCGGTCAACTAAGCCATCGGAGGCTTGCGTGCACCTGCCCAGCTTCTGGGCAGGTGCACGTTCTCGAGTCCTTGGCTCAGGTGTCGGACCACAGTGACGCCCAGGTCGTCACAGCCGGCGACGGGGACCTTGCTTCGTCATGATCCGGCTACGAAGCAAGCTGGGACTTCCAGAGTGAAGTCGGTGGAGCGATGCCGACGATGTAGCAGGTCGCACTCTCCGACGCGCATGCCAAACCGTCCGTCTCGAGGTCGGTCGAACCATGCCGATTTCGAGGTGGGTTCGTCGGCGACCACTCTTGTCCTCCGTTGTGAGTGACGAAGAGATCGTTCGAATCATCCACGAGGTAACACGATGTCCGAGTAGCACACCCGAATCCTCCGAAATGATCCGGATCGAACGCATTCCCGATGACACCGACCGTGGTCCATGTCCTCCCTCCGTCGATGCTGACGGCGACCCCCTCCTGTGGCTGTGCCGATCGGTAGAGCGCCCAACACCGACCAGCACCGATGCAGGCGATGGCATCAAGGTCTCCGGAGCCCCCGGGCAGCGCCGCCGGTGACCAGCTCCGCCCGTCATCGCTCGTCGAGACGAGCGCGACTCGATAGTTCGATGGGTTCTTGCCCGACATCGCGAAAATGTTGTTGCCATAGACCAAACAGGTGCTGGTGGTGCAGCCGATGAAGCCCGGCGTGATGGCCTCAGAGATCCACTGCTGAGGCAGTGGCACGATCGACCAGCTGCGGCCCTGGTTGCGCGTGAAGCCGAGGGCGTCAGCGTCTTCCGCAAGGTTTTCACCGACCATGAAGCAGCCACTGCGGTCACAAGCGATCGAGGCAACACCGCCAGCCAGCGGAGCGGGAAACCGCGAAGTGAAGAACCATGAACGTCCTCCGTTCATGGTCGTTCCCGTAAAGGTCGCAGCGTTGGCGCCACGGATACCGCCGATAATGCAGCCAGTTGGCGACCAACATCCGATGGCCGCAAGTTGACCGTTGGCTGCTGCATCGGGCAAAGGTACGGTCATCCTGGTCCAGCGTTCCGGAAGGGACGAAGCGCCGGTCGCTTCGCCGACAAGGACGGTCGTCGCCATGGCCAAGAGGCAGGCGGTGACGGTCTTTGCACCTTTCGGCCAGCTGGGGGGCACATCCAGAGACTACGGTCCTCGCTCCGAGGACCCGTCTCGGACGCCACTTCGATCGGCTTCCGCGACTCCGGCCATGACACGCCTGACGCCGTCGCGGTTACATCGAGGGCTCCGGTTGATCGCGATCTGTCGCGCACCCGAATCGCGCCGATCTCAGCGGCCGGCGGCCCGCCACCCCCGGGCGGCCTGGACTGTCCCGTAAACGGCCACGAGCGTGGCCACCGCCATGAGCACCGCCGTGCCCACCATCGTCGGGTCGAAGGGCGACGCCGCGGTGCCGGGACGACCGCCGGCGAGGAACCACGGCGCGCTCTTCGAGAGGGCGCCCCACCAGGTGGCAGCGGCCGCGGTCATGCCGACCATGGCGAGCGTGACGACGCCGGCGCAGGAGATGACGAGGCGCCGCAGCGGAGGCGACAGCTCGATCCGCCGGGCCACCGCCACGCCCACGACAGACCAGCCGGCGAGAGTGGCGGCGAAGAGGAGGGCCACGCCCATTGCCACGAGCTGGTAGCCGCCGGGCGCCCCGTCGGCGTGGACCGAGACCCTGTGGGCCCACAGCGCCAGACCGGTCACCGCCAACCCGGTGGTCACGGTGAGGCCGATGGCGACGAACACCCTGGTGCGCAGCGCCGGCCAGCCACCGGCGGCCAGCAGCCGGACGAGAGCCGGCAGGGCGGCCACCACGCCGACGACGATGGCGAGCGCGCTCAGCACGGCCAGCGCCTCCACCGCGTCGAAGGACACCATCGGCACGGTGTGGGAGCCGGTGGGCGTGGCGGCATCCCAGTGCTCGGCCAGCTTGGCGAACACGAGGCCGGCGAAGACGAAGGCGGCCCAGGCGCAGCCGACGAGCCAGGGCCCGACGCCCATGCCGGTCGGCGACACCGGCTCGCCGACGAGGCCGGCCGAGCGCAGGCGCTCGCCGAAGCCCGACCAGGCGAGGGAGCGGCGCAGGGCCGGTGGCGGCGGTCCGCCGCCCGTGGTGTCCTCGACCAGCGCAGCGAGCTCGTCGCCGTAGCGCTCGCGCCACCCCTTCGGGTACCAGCGGAGGAGCCGATGGACCTCGTCGTTGCGGTGGGCGTCGCTCACACCGCACCCCCGGCCGGCCGCCACCGCGGCTCGACGGTCCGGGCCCGCCCGGTGCGCAGGCGGGCCGTCCCCTCGTCGGTCACCCGCCGCATGTCCTCGAGGGCCTCGGCCAGGGAGGCCCGACCCGCCGCCGTGAGGCGGTAGGGGCGGCGGCGGCCGCTCGCCCCAACCGGCTCGATGAGGCCCCGCTCCTCGAGCCGGGTGATGGCCCCGTAGAGGGTGCCGGGGCCGAGGACCACGCCGGCGAACCCCTCGATGTCCTGGGCCAGGGCGTACCCGTGCTTGTTACCGGCGGCCAGGCTCGTGAGGATGAGGACCGGCGGGTCGTTCGGGCGGGTCCAGGTCGTGGCCACGTCGGCCAACTTACTACGCATCACGTAGTAAGTCCAGCCGCCTCCTCAGCGGATCACGACCGGCGGCGCCGGTGCGGGCAAGGAGGACCGGGCCGCCGGCAGCCGCACGACCATGCGCGTCCCCGTCTCGCTGTCGGCGACGTCGGCCGTGCCGCCGTGGGCCTCCACGACCGCCCCCACAATGGCGAGACCCAGGCCCGTGCCACCGTCGGGCCGGTCCCTGGCCTCGTCGAGCCGGGCGAAGCGCTCGAAGACCCGGTCCCGCTCGGCCTCCGGGATGCCCGGGCCGTCGTCGGCCACCACGAGCTCCACCCACCCGCCGACCGGGCGGAGCTCGAAGCTGACCTGGTGGGCGGCGTGGCGCTCGGCGTTGTCGGTGAGGTTCCGCACGACCCGGCGCAGCTGCTCGCGGTCGCCCTCGACCCGGGCCGCACCGACCCGATGCAGGTCGACGGCCACCCGCCGCTGGGCCCGCAGCCGGGCCCCCTCGGCGAGCACGATCTCGTCCAGGTCGACCGGGTCGTGCCCCGGCACGAGGTGCCCTTCGTCGCCCCGGGCCAAGAGGAGCAGGTCGTCGACGAGGCGCCACAGCCGCTCGGCCTCTTCGGTCACGGCCTCGGCCACCTCGGGCCAGTCGGCGCTCTCGGGGTGGGCCTGGGCCACCTCCAGCTGGGCCACGAGCGCGGCGAGCGGGCTGCGCAACTCGTGGGAGGCGTTGGAGACGAAGCGCCGTTGTTGGGCCGACGCCGCCTCCAACCGGGCCAGCATCTCGTTCATCGTCCGGGCCAGCCGGCCGATCTCGTCGTAATAGGGCGGCTCGGGCACCCGATGGTGCAGGTCGCCACCCGAGATGTCGCCCACCTCGCGGCGGATCGCCTCGACCGGTCGGAGGGCCCGGCCGGCGAGGAACCAGGCGAACACGCCCGCCCCGACGAGGAGCAGCGGTAGGACGACGAGCAGCACGAAGGACAGGGTGTGCACCGAGCTCTCGGCCGGGTCGTCCGAGACGAGGGCGTAGACCGTGAGGGGTCCGCGGGGGGTGGCCACCGTGGTGGCCACCATGAGGTCGGCGTCGTCCTCGCCCGGCAGGACCCTGTTCGTCGGGAGTTGTTGGGTCACGCCGACCGGAGGACGGCGGGTGGTCACCGGGCCCCGGCCGACGAGATCGGGCGACGCCGCCAGCACGCCGCCCTTACCGTCGACCACCTGCACCGCCACCCCCGAGCGCACCGGGAGCCGCCCGGGCACCGAGCCCGTCGTGACGAGGCTCGAGACGTCCTCGGCCTCGGCGGTGGCCCGGCTCACGAGCCCGTGGACGAGCGAGCGGTGCAGCAGCCAGACGAGGCTGGCCCCGCCGAGGGCGAGGGTCACCGCCACGACCACGAGCGCCGAGAGCGTGATGCGCACCCTGACCGAACCGAACCAGGGGCTCGGTTGGACCGCGGTCAGTCGGCGCCCCGGGTCAGCCACCGTCGGCGTCGAGGCGGTAGCCGATGCCCCGCACGGTCTCGAGGGCGTTGCGGTCGAACGGCTGGTCGACCTTGCGGCGCAGATAGCCGACGTAGACCTCGACGATGTTGGGGTCGCCCTCGAAGTCCTCGCCCCACACGTGGTCGACGATCTCGCGCTTGGCCACGGCCTCGCCGGCGAAGCGCATCAGGTACTCGAGCAGCGAGAACTCCCGCGGCGTGAGCTCGATCTCGACCTCGCCCCGGCGACAGCGGTGCTCGGCCGGGTCGAGCGTGAGATCGCCCGCGGCCAGCACCGCCGGGCGGGCCCGACGGCCCCGCCGGAGCAGCGCCCGGATCCGGGCCACGAGAACGACGAAGGAGAACGGCTTGGCCAAGAAGTCGTCCGCCCCGGTGTCGAGGGCTTCGGCCTCGTCGAACTCCCCGTCCTTGGCGGTCAGCATGAGGATGGGCACCCAGTTGCCCTCCTCGCGCAGCGTCGCGCAGATCTTGTAGCCGTTCATGCCCGGCAGGAGGATGTCGAGCACGATGAGGTCGTAGTCGTGCTCCCGGGCGAGTTGCAGACCCTCCGTGCCGTCGTGGGCCACCTCGACGCTGAACCCCTCCGCCTCGAGGCCGTGGGCCACGGCCGAGGCCAGATGGATCTCGTCCTCGACGATCAGGAGGCGCACGCCGGCCGCTTCGTGCCCGGTCCGCTCACCCGTCCACGTAGAGCTGACCGTTGGCGCTCTCGGCGATCGGGATGTGCCGCAGACCGGTCGGGGCGGGACCATTGAGGACGTCACCGTTGGCCGGGTCGAACTCCGAGCCGTGACAGGGGCACACGAGGAGCTTGGCCCCGCCGGCGTAGCCGACGGTGCACCCCGCGTGCGGGCAGACGGCGTCGTAGGCCACGAAGGTGCCCTTCGTCAGCTGGAGCACGATGGACGGGTCGCCGGAGGCCGGGTCCGTGAACGAGGCTGCCCCGCCGACCGGCACGTCGACTGCCGGGCCGATCTCGGTGCCCTTCGGCTTCGGCGCGTTCGACGTGGCCGGCGGCGCGGTGGTGCCGCTGCCCGACGCGGCCGGTGCGCTGGTCGTCGGCGTGGTCGGGCCGCTCGTGCCCTTCGTGGCCGAGGCCGCCGATCCACTTGGCAGCGACACGCTGGCCCCCGAGGTGGGCGACGGGGCGCCCCCGATGGCCCGGCCGAGACCCGCGGTCATTCCGGCCACGATGAGGCCTGCCGCCCCGACGCCGGCCACCGCGGCCCCGCCCAGCACGACCGAGCGCCGGTCCACCTGGTCGGGGCGCTTGGCCCGCGGGGACCGGCCGTCACCCGCCTGGCGCAGGAACGGACAGGGCCCGACGTCGCAGGGGGCTCTTTTCATGGCGGTGCAGCGGTCGTCCTCGTAGTTCCCGCAGACCTGCTGGACGACCGAGAACGGCAGCGTCACGACGTTCGGCGGTCGGAGGCCGCCCTCTCGCCGGGTCCACGAGGCGATCAGCCCGTCCACCGACAGCACGCCGCCGGCCCCGGCGAGCACGAGCGGCATCCAGGCGAAGAAGAACACGATGTCGGCCCCCGTGTAGTAGGGGGAGGAGTGGAAGCTGACCGTGAGGAACAGCGTGAACGACAGGATCATCCCGCCCAGCGCGGCGAGTCGGGTCCAGAGGCCGAGGAGCGTCCCGAGGCCGATCGCCAGCTCCGACAGCGCGATGAGCAGGCCGATCGCCACCGCGTAGTGCTGGAGGTGACCGAGGAGGAAGTGCAGCGGGCTGATCCGGTTGGACGCGATCAGCTGGGCCTGGATGCTCGACGGGCTGGCCGCGTTGAAGAAGTTGGGGTTGGCCAGCTTCTGCAGAGCGGCGAAGCAGAACGTGATCCCGAGGAAGGCCCGCAGAGGGAGCAGCGCCCAGCCCGAGAGGGCGAGGGCCCGGGGCGGGGGCCGCAGGAACAGCCACCGCGACTCGCCCGGCCGGCCGGCCGAGGGGCCGTCGCGGCGGGGCGCGGGGCGGCCGCTCGCCCGACGTTCTGAGGGCGGCGGGCCGCGGCGGGACCGGGTGGGGGCGGGCCTGGCCACACCATGAGTCTGCCGCGTGGGGAGCGCCGATCCACATAGCCCCCCACCCGCCTTCAGGGTCCTCTCATCGAGGAGCTGTGCTAAGGGGCGCCCCCGGCGTTCCCGCCGCCCGCTCCCGGTGCGACGCCGCTGCTGCTCGATGCGGTGGAGCACTGGAGCGGCTCACCCTCGGGCAGCTGGGGGGGCATGCCCGAGTAGGGGTAGAGCACGCCGCCGTTGCAGGCCTGCCAGGAACCGGGGGCCTCGTTGACCGGGCTCTGCAGCGTGGAGCTCCACCGCACGACGCCGTAGGCGGCGTTCGGGTCGACCGAGCCCGGGCCGAACGCCCAGTCGCCGAACATGCCGCCGGCCGCCGAGGGGGGCAGGTTGGCCAGGCCCCGCTGGAACGTGGCCGGTGTGAGATCGGGCCCGGCCGCCTGCAGGGCGTCGAAGAGGAGGAGGAGCGGGCCGTAGACCTGGGCGAAGTCGGGCACCATCGTGGCCCCGGCCGGCGCCCCGGCGTCGAAGGCGTACTCCGCCTCGGTGCCCGTGGCGGCGACGGACGGTTGGCCGAGGCCGATGGCGTCGAGGGCCTGGGACGGGGTCTGCAGCGCGGCGAGGCTGTCGAGGAAGGCCGACTCGACCCACTCGGGCTGGTAGCCGAGGGCGTCGGCCGCCTTCGTGAGGAAGATCGGGGTGAAGGGGTCGCAGGTCGTGCACAGCACCGTGGTCACGCCGGCCTGGTCGAGCTCCTTCACCGCCGTCTGCACCTGGGCCTGGAACGACGGGGCGTCGAGCGAGAGGTGGACGACCCGCTTGACCGTCACGCCGTCCTTCGCTTTCAGCTCGCTCACGATCGCCTGACCGCAGCCGTTGGAGGTGCCGGCGTTCGTGTCGACGAGACCGAAGGTCCGCTTCCCGCCGTTCAGGCCCCCGCCGGCGAACTGCACCGGCGTCGGGGCGAGGCTCCGGGCGACGAGCTGGACCGTGGCCTGGGCGGTCTTCGAGCAGACGTTGCCGGTGGTGTAGAGGTAGGGCGCGCCGGCCAGGAACTGGGTGTCGGGGCCGTCGAAGACGCCGAGGCCGAGGATGTGGCGGGCGGCGAGGGCGCTCTCGTAGACCGGCGTGGCGTCGAGACCCGAGCTGTCGGCGAAGGCGTGGAGGCGGGCGGCGGCGGCGGCGTCACGCGCCGCCAGCTGCTTCCCCTCGCCGCTCAGCTCGGCGACGAAGTCACCCTCGCCGACGTAGGGCTTCAGCACGACGTGGCGACCGTAGAGCTCGAAGTCCTGGTTGAAGGTCTTGATGTCGGCCTCCATCGTCAGCACGGTCTCTTGGCTCGACCCGCTCACCGACGCCGGGATGAGCGAGCCGAGCTGGGCGGCCTCGGCTGGTGACGCCTCGCGAAACGTGAGCGTGATCGTCGAACGGGTCACACCGGGCGCCGTCGCGCCGCCGTTGTTGCCGTGCCACGCCGGCTCGCAGATCGGCGCGTAGTCGGACCACGCGACCTGGCGCACCCCGGGCCCGCACGCCGCGCCCGTCACCGTCACGCCGCGGGTGCCGGGGGCGGCGGCCGGCGTGATCGTCAGCTGCCTGGCCGCAGGCGGTGCACCCGGGGAGCCGACGACCGAGGGGAGGGCCACCCCCAGCACGACGAGGGCGACGACCACGACCACCACGGCGCCGTAGCGACGGGCCACGGCCTTCACCGGTCCGGCCGGCGGCCCGCCGTCGCCGTTCGCCGGCTCGACCGCCGCGGTGGGCGAGAACCACCCCGAGGTGTCGGGCCGTCGTTCGGCGACCACTTGGTCCGGGTCGACCAGCTCGGTGGCCGAGGGAGCCCGGAAGCCGGCCGGCGCCCGCGACACCTGGTCGGTCTCGGGCCGTGGCGGGGGCGGGAGGAGCGGCGGGGGCGGCAGCGGGCTCCCCGGTGCCGGTGGCGGCGGCAGCGTCGGACCCGACGCCGGCGGCGGCGGCCGGTCGCCGGGCGCGTCCAGTCCGGGGGTCACCGGGCCCCCGTGGCCGCCACGTCGGACGGCGCGGCCGGCGGTCGGGCACCGAGCCGCTCCGCCCCGAGGTAGGCCTGGAGCACGGCGCCGTCGTTCAGCACCTCGCTCGTCGTGCCCGAGGCGATCACCTCGCCGAGGTGCAGACAGATCAGCCGGTCGGCGACCGCCGAGACCACGGGTACGTCGTGTTCGATCACCACGAACGCCGCGCCCGTCTGCTCCCGGAGCGCCAGGAGCAGCTCGCTGAGCGCCTCGCCCTCGCGCTGGGCGATGCCCGAGGTGGGTTCGTCGAGGAGCAGCACCCGCGGCCGGTGAGCCAGGGCGCAGGCCAACTCGAGGACCCGCTGCGTGCCCGACGACAGATCGCCCACCCGCTGCTCGCGGAAGCGGGCGAGGTCGAGCTCGTCGAGGAGGTCCTCGACCCGTTCGCGGATCGCCGCCTCCGCCCGCACCGCCGGGGCCAGGGCGAGGGCCTCGGCCAGCGGGTCGCGCACCGCCACCGAGCGCTCGAGCGCGGTGGCCAGCGCCTCTTCGACCAGCATCGTGGGCCACAGCCGAGCGTCCTGGAACACGCGGCCCAACCCGTGGCGGGCCCGGGTCGACGGCGAAGCCGAGCTGAGGTCGACACCGTCGACCCACACCGAGCCGGTCTCGGGCCGGACGAACCCCGAGCACACGTCGAAGAGCGTGGTCTTGCCGGCCCCGTTGGCGCCGATGATGCCGAGGATCTCGCCTGGCGCCACCTCGACGGTGACGTCGGACAGCGCGGCCACCCCGCCGTAGTGCTTCGAGACGCCCACGGCGGCGAGCGCCGCCGGCGGCGGCTCGCCTTCCTCGTCGGCCCCGGTCGGCCCGACCGCGGCCACCCGGGCCGCGACGCCGTTCCCACCGGTCTCGGCCGGGACGCGCGAGGCGCCGGTCAGTGCCGCGACGACCTCCTCGTTGACCGGGCCGGGCGGCCCGGCGATCTGCAGGGCCGGGGACGTCGGCCCGCCGCCGAACACCCGGCGGGCCCTCGCCCGGTCGGCCGCCCGCAGGAACACCGAGCGCAGCAGATCGGGCTGGCGGGCGAGGTCGGGCGTGGGGCCGGAGAACCGGACGCGGCCGCGCTCGAAGAAGATGGCCCGGCTCGAGATGGCGGTGGCGACGTTCACCGACTGCTCGACCACCATCACGGTGACGCCGCTCCTCGCCAGCGAACGGAGGACCTCGAGCAGCTGGGCCACGGCGTCGGGGGCCAGACCGAGCGAGAGCTCGTCGACCATCAGGAGCTTCGGTCGGCACATGAGGGCCTGGGCCAGGGCGAGCATCTGCTGCTCGCCGCCGGAGAGGAACCCGGCCCGCTGGCCGGGCCGCTCGGCCAGCATCGGGAACATCGACAGCACCCGGTCGGTCACCGCCGAGGCGAACTCGGGGTCGTCGAGGTAGTGGTGGGCGGTCCAGCCGCCCAGGCGCAGGTTCTCGCGCACCGACAGCGAGGGAAAGACCCTGGGCTGGCCGAGCACCGTGACGAGGCCGGCCCGCACCCGCTCGGTGGGCGACAGGCCGGTGATGTCCTCCCCGAGGAAGGTGATCGTGCCGGCGGCCGCCCGCTCCAGCCCGGCCACGGCGCGAAGCACCGTCGTCTTACCGGCCCCGTTCGTGCCGAGCAGCGCCACCACCTCGGACTGGCCCACCGAGAACGTGACGTCGAAGAGGACCTTGGCCCGCCCGATCACGACGTCGAGCCCGCCCACGTCGAGCACGGGCGTCTGGTCGGCGGGGAGGCCGGCCCCCGGCAGCTCGCGCCCGCCGACCGGGGCCGCCCCGTGGAGCTCGAGCTCCTCCAGCGCCCGGAGGCGAAGCGCGGCCCGGCGGGCCTCGGCCGCGCCGTCCTCGGTCTCCTCGTCGCCGCGGTCCCGTTCGCTCGGGGCGACCGCCGCTGACGGGGCGAGCGCCAGCTCGGGTAGGGGCTCGCCGTCGGGTCCGAGCCCCTTTGCCCGGGCCAGCTGGCCGACGATCCAGTCCCGGACGGCGAAGACCACGCCGCCGAGGCCCTCCGGGAAGACCATGAGGACGACGAGCACGCCGGCCCCGGTGAAGAGGGCCTGGAGGGCCGGCGGCAGGGCGGCCTGGACGACCTCGACGTAGACCGCGCCGAGGATGCCGCCGGTGAGCGAGCCCAGGCCGCCGATCACCACCATGATGAACACGGTCACGGAGTTGTCGGGCTGGAAGGCCTGCACCCCGACGCCGCCCTGTACGACGACGTAGAGCGAGCCCGCCACGCCGGCGATGAAGCCCGAGATGCCGAAGGCGAGCAGCTTCACCTTGAAGGGGCTGATGCCGTAGGCCGAGGCGGCGATGCTGTTGTCGCGGACCGCCACCATGGCCCGGCCGGTCCGTGACCGACGGAGGTTGCGGGCCACCACCACTGCGGCGAACAACACGACGAGGGCCACCTCGTAGCGGCTCCCGAACGCCGTGAGATCGATCCGGGAGAAGATGCTCGGCGGCGCCACCTGGCTCGGGTCGAGGCCCGGGAAGTACTCGGAGGAGAGGAGCCAGTCCGACACGGGGACGGCGAAGGCCAGCGTCACGACGGCGAGGAACAGCCCCGGAATGCGCAGCGCCGGCAGGCCGATGAGCACCGCGGCGCCTGCGCCGACCAGGCCGGCCACGGGCAGGGCGACCAGGAACGGCAGGTCGGCGTGGACCATGAGCGCCCCGGCCGCCGCCGCGCCGAGGCCGACGAAGGCGAACTGCCCCAGGCTGATCTGGCCGGCCCACCCGGCCAGGATCACCATCGAGACGGCGATGATGGCGAAGATGGCGGCGTAGGTGGCGTCGTTCACGACCGAGTCCGAGAGCATGAGCGGCGCCAGCACGAGGAGGGCCACGAGCACGACCGCGCCCACGACCTTCCCCGACTGGACCTCCTTCAGACGGGCGATGGCCCGCGGCACGGGCGCCACGTCGCGCACCGCCACGTAGTCGCCGTAGGCGGCGTCTCCACCGGCGAGGTCGCGGCGCTGGAAGAGGAGCGCCACCACGATCACGAGGAAGAGCACCACTTCGGAGTACACGTAGGAGTGGAAGCTCCAGTAGACGGCCTCCTGGAGCACGCCGATGAAGAGCGACCACCCGAACGCCTCGGGGATCGACGACATCCGGGCCAGCACCGCCGCGGCGAGTGGCGCGACGAGGGCGGTGATCGACAGCCCGCCGCTGATGCTCGGGCCGAGGATCGGCTGGGAGAGGATGGCGCCGACCGCCGAGAGAAGGGCGGCCACGATCCACGTCACCCGGCTCAGCTGGCCGACCGGCAGGCCCAGCAGCGCGGCCCGGTCGTGGGAGTCGGCCATGCCCCGGATGCCTGTCCCGGTGTCGGTCCGGCGCAGGAACCAGTAGAGCGCGGCCAGCACGACGGGCACGACGATCATGGCGATCAGCGCGTCCCCCGTGAACACGAAGGGGCTCAAGCTGAACTGGAACGAGAACGGCGTCCGGAACGCCGAGGGCGGGGCGAGGTTCCCCCGGAACAGGCGGGGCAGGCCGATGCCGGCGGCTACGAGGATCTGGAGGATGCCGATCGTGGCCACGGTGAGGATGAGCCGCGGCGCCCGGGAGAAGCGCCAGCGCACGAGGGCGTCGATGAGGAAGCCGATGACCGCGGCCAGGGCCAGGCCGAGCGGGACGGCCAGCCAGTAGGAGTAGCCCGGCCCGGTGACGAGGAGGACGGCCAGCGCGGCGGAGAGCCCGCCGATCCCGGCCTGGGCGAAGTTGATCACCCGGGCCGAGCGGTAGACGAGGATGAGCCCGGCGGCCACGAGCGAGTTCAGCCCGCCCACCACGAGGCCCTTCAGCACCACGCCGGCGGGCAGGCGGTTCGGCAGCGTCTGGTCGGCGAGGACGTAACCGCCGATGAGGACGAGGACGACGACGGCGCCGATCGCCGTGGTCAGCCAGAAGTTCCGACGGTCGGTCATGGCCTAGTGGCTCCTCGACTCCGCCACGGCGGCCGACCCCGGCGGTGTCGACGCCGCGCCGGCTTTGGCCGAGCAGGTGAGCTGGCGGTGGGCCGGCACGTCGGCGGCGCGGGCGTAGGGGATCTGCCGCCCGCCCTCGCAGTCGACCCAGGTCCCGAGCCGCCCGTCAGACGCGCTGCGGACGTCGGGCTGCCACTGCACCACCCGGTAGGCGGCCGGCGGGTCGTAGGGCCCGGCCTTCCCGTCCCAGGCGCCGTACATCCCCCAGCGCGCCGAGACCGGGACGAGCCGGGAGGCCGCCTCGAAGTTGGCCGGGGTGAGGTAGGGCCCGGCCAGCTGGAGCGTCGTGAAGAGCTGCAGCAGGGAGAGGTAGGCGAATGAGTACGTCGGCAGGATCGTCTGGCGGGGAGAGGGGTTGCCGAGCCGGTAGGCGGTGTAGGCCTCCTGCTCGGCGTAGGGCGGCGCCTGGTTCCCGGTCGAGATCATGTGCGACACCTGGTCTCGTGGGAGGAGCCGGGTGAAGGCGTCCGTGTTGGTCTGGCCGCTGGCGAACGTGGACTGGTACCACCACTCCGGGTGGTAGTCCTGACGGTCGGCCGCCTGCATCACGAAGATGGGGGTGATCGGATCGCACGACGCGCACACGACGGTCGTCACGCCCGCCGCCTTCAGCTGGGCCACGGCGTTCTGCGCCTCGTCGACGAACTGCCCGAGGTTGAACTGGAGGGCCACCATGACCTTCGGCGCCTGCCCGTAGGACGCCAGCTCGTTGGCCACGTCTTCGGCGCACGACGAGGCGGTCGGTCCCTCCGGGTAGATGATCCCGTAGACCCGCGTGTGGTGGCGCAGGACCGGGTCGCCGGCGTCGACCGCCGGGAGACCGGCCAGTTGGCGACCGAGGACGGCCCCGGTGGCCAAGGCGCTCTTCGAGCAATTGGGGCCGGGCGTGTACTCCCACGGCGCGAACTGCTGGTAGAAGGCGGCGTCGTTCACGTAGACGCTGAGCGCCACCACGTTCTGCGCCGCCAGGTCCGTCGTGTACACCGAGCTCGAGTCGATGAGTGACGTGTCGGCAAAGGCCTTCAGGCTCGTGGCCACATAGACCGCGTCCTCCTGGGCCTGCTGCTGGTCCTGGCCGAGATCCTCGTTCACGAAGTCGCCCTTGCCGTCGTAGGGCACGAGCACGACTTTGCGCCCGTAGAGCTCGAAGGTCCGGTTGAAGGTGTCGATGTAGGTCCGCAGCGTGCTGATGGCCTCTTGGTTCGTCCCCACGACGTCGGGTGGCACGAGCGAGTAGAGCGCGCTCAGCTGCGAGCTGGCCGCCTCCCGGTAGGCGATGCGGATCGTCGTGGCGGTGACGCCCCGGCTCGTCGCCCCGCCGTTCTTCCCGTGCCACGCCGGTTGGCAGGGCGGGGCGTAGGCCGACCAGGCCACCTGGCGGACGCCCGGCCCGCAGGTGACGCCCGACGTGGCGACTCCGGCGCCGTAGGCCGGTGTGGGCGGCGTGACGCCGGCGGGCACGACCACGTCGACGGGTGCGCCCGGGCTGCTCCGACCGTTCGACAGGGTGGGCACGAAGAGGAGGAGGCCGACCAGTGCCGCGGCGAGGAGGACGAGATAGACCCGGTGACGCCTGATCGCCACCTCGGCCTGGCGGCGCTCCGGCGACAGCCGCCGGGTCCTCGTGCGGGTCTCGGCGGCCCGCCCGACTGCCCGCCTCGCCGGGTCGCGCGCCTCTCCCTTGTCGCCCCCGAAGAACTCTGCCAACGCACCCCCACCGTCGTTACGGGCGGCGCCCCTGGTGTGCCAACTCGTCCCTCAACGCCCACGTCAGGCGGGGTCGGGTCGACGCTCGGCCGGGCGAAGGTCCAGGGTAGTGCAGGGTGACTGCGAAATCGCGGCGCCCGGACGACCTCAGAATGGCTCGGTGAGGACCGACCGGTCGCCTTCGGCCAGGCCACGGGCCAGGCGGGCGAAGGCGCCGGCCGCGTCACGGCCGTCGGCATCGGTGGGCAACCAACGGACGGGGGAGCGGGTCCGGTCCATGCCGAAGATCCCGAAGCGCGGTTCGTAGGTACCCCACTCGTAGTTGTCGACGAGGGACCAGTGCAGGTACCCCTGCACTGGCACACCCGCGTCGAGCGCGTCGACGATGGCTCGCAGGTGCTCGCGGAGGTACCGCACGCGGTCCCAGCCGTCGAGACGGCGGTAGGCGACGCCGCCGCGCACCCGGGTGGCCATGCCGTTCTCCACCACGAGCATCGGCAGGCCGGGCAGGAGCGCCTGCTCGGCGTGGCACCACGCGGTGAGCCCCTCGGGGTGGGGTGGGACGTCCCAGAGCGCCCGCCCCGGCGACCACGAGCGGCCGCCCGAGGTCAGCTGGCCGGGGAGCCGGAGGGCCCGGCTCGGGACGGGGTCGTACCAGTCGAGGCCGCTCGCGTCGATGGGCCGTTCGTAGCGGGAGGCGTAGAGCGCGTCGACGACGCGGCGGGCCGACTGCCGACGGGCCCGCCGCCGAAGTCCGGCGACGAGGGAGCGGCCCACCGAGTCGTCCGGCTCGAGCGCGCTGCCGAACGGCGACACCGCGGCGAAGAGCCGCCGGATGGCGAGTTCGGCGGCGTTGCCTGCCGGGGCCGCCAGGTCGTGCAGGGCGCGGCGCTCGGCAATCCAGTCGTCGAGCTTCTCGCGGCCGATCCCGGCGTGCCGAGCCCACAGGAGATCGGTTAGGAGGCGGTCGTGCTCGTAGATCGTCGACGTGCTCGGGTTCACGGTCACGATCGCCTGTGGCTGCACCGTATGGATCGCCTCGTAGGCGAGCACGTGCGCGGTGAGCAGGTTGTCGAGGACCTCGACCGCGTCGGAGACGGCGAGGCGCCGACCGGGCGGGCAGCTGCCGTCGATCCAACCGCTCAACGCCACGATGTTGGGCTCGTTGACCGTGACCCAGTGCCGGCAGTGCTCCGTCAGGGCCGGCAGAATCCGGGCGACGTGGGCGACGAAGCGGTCGGGTGAGCCGGGCATGAGCCAGAACTCTTCCCCGAGCCACCAGGGATGCGTGAAGTGGTGGAGCGTGACGATCGGCTCGAGGCCCCGCTCGTGGCAGGCGGCGAGAATCCCGACGTAGCGCCCGAGTGCGACGTCGTCGACGACGCCGTCCTCGGGCTCGATGCGGGCCCATTCGACCGACAGCCGGAAGGCGTTGCAGCCGAGCGTCGCCGCCCGGTCGAGCGCCGTCTCTGGCTCACGCCAGAACCCGCAGGCGTCGCCCGAGCGATCCACCCTCCCGCTCAGCTCCCAGTCCGCCCAGTTGTTGGCGGGCTCCCCCTCGTCGTTGAAGCCCCCCTCGACCTGGAAGCCGGCGGTGGCCACGCCGAGGAGGAAGCCCTCGGGCAGCAGTCCGGTGCCGGTCTCGCTCGCCACACCGACAGCATGGCCGTCCCTTCGCGACCTCCGCCAGGGGCCCGCGCTAGCGTCGCCCGACGCCGTGCGGCCTGGGCGGAAACCCTTGGGCCGACCGACGCCTCGCCGACGCGGCGGCGCCGGCGTCACGACGGAAGGAGCGACCATGCCAGACGAGGTCCTGCGCGACCGACGGGGGCACGTCGAGGTGCTCACGCTCAACCGGCCCGATGCCAGGAACGCGGTCAACGGGGCGCTCAGCCTCGCCATGTCGGCGGCGCTCGACCAGCTGACGGAGGACGCGGACTGCTACGCGGTCGTGCTCACCGGGGCCGGCGACAAGGCGTTCTCGGCCGGGATGGACCTGAAGGCCTTCGCCGCCGGCGAGGCCGCCTCCATCATGCGGGGCACCGGGGGCTTCGCCGGGATCAGCCGGCGGGACTTCCCCAAGCCCCTGATCGCCGCGGTGAACGGCGCGGCCCTCGCCGGCGGCCTCGAGATCATGTTGGCCTGTGACCTGGCCGTGGTCGCCGAGCACGCGGTCTTCGGCATCCCAGAGGTGAAGCGGGGCCTCCTCGCCGGGGCCGGCGGCCTGCTCCGACTCCCCCAGCGGCTCCCCGTGGCCATCGCCCTCGAGCTGGCGATGACCGGCGACAGCATCGACGCCCACCGGGCGCTCGAGCTCGGCCTCGTAAACCGGGTCGTCCCCGCCTTCCGGGTCCTCGACGAGGCGGTGGCGCTCGCCGAGCGGATCGCCGAGAACGCCCCGCTGGCCGTGCGGTACTCGAAGGATGTCGTCCTGCGGGCGGCCCGGGTCAGCGAGGAGGAGGGCTGGCGGATCAACACCGAGGCCGTGTCGGTGGTCTTCGGGTCGGCCGACGCCCAGGAGGGGCCGCGGGCGTTCGCCGAGAAGCGGCCGGCTCGCTGGCAGGGTCGCTAGGGCGTGCTGGCCCCGACCGTCGACGCCATCCGGCTGTTCCTGCACGTGCTGGCGGCGACGGTCTGGGTCGGCGGCCAGATCGTGATGTTGGGCCTGCTCCCGGAGGCCCGGGCGCTCTCGAGCGAGGCGCCGAAAGCCCTCGCCCGGGCCTTCGCCCGCCTCAGCTGGCCGGCCTTCGCTGTGCTCGTGGTCACGGGGTTCTGGAACGTGGCGGCCGTCCACCCCGGGAAGCAGTCGACCTCCTGGCAGGTGGTGCTCGGGGTGAAGATCGGTGTGGTGGTCCTCGCCGGGGTGGGCGCCTTCCTGCACGGGCGGTCCACGTCGAGGATGGCGTTGGCCGCCTGGGGGTCGATCGCCGGGCTGGCTTCGATCGCCGCTCTATTCCTGGGCGTCCTCCTCGCCGGGTGAAGTCCCAGGCCCGCCGGACATCCGGCCGAGGGCTCGGCACCGAACTCCTGGCGGGCCACCCACGCGGGGCCGAGGGTCTAACCTGGCCTGCGGTGGTTCGAGTCCTTTCGAACCCCAAGCAAGGAGACACGGATGCTGGCTGACATCTTCGGCGTCGACGGGATCATCGTCCTCGTCGTCGTCCTGGTGCTGCTCTTCGGCGGGGCGGCCATCCCGAAGCTGGCGCGCAACCTGGGCAGCGCCCACAACGAGTTCAAGAAGGGTCTGTCCGAGGGGGGGCAGGAAGACGCCGCCGGCACGCCGGCGGCCGACGAGTCGGCCAAGCCCAACAGCTGAGCACCGCCGGCTCCCCCGGCCGGCCGTGACCGGGCCCCGTCCCGGACCCCGTGCCCCCTGACGTCCTCGACCTCGCCGACCGCCTCTGGCGGGGCGAGATCAGCACGGAGCGCCACCATCCCGTCGCCCACCTCGGCGGCTTGGCGGAGATCACCGAGGGCGTGGCCTTCGTGCCGTCCTTCGCCAACGTCACGGCCTTCGACACCGAAGACGGCCTCCTCCTCGTCGACACGGGGAGTGCTCCTTTGGCCCAGGCGGTCCACGCCGAGCTGCGGCAGTGGACCTCGTCGCGCCTCAACACCGCGGTGTACTCGCACGGTCACATCGACCACGTGTTCGGCGTGCCCGTCTGGGAGGAGGAGTCGGCGACGCAGGGTTGGGCGGCCCCGGTGGTGGTGGGCCACGAGGCCATCGGCGCCCGCTTCGACCGCTACATCCTGACGGCGGGCTACAACCAGGTCGTCAACCGCCGCCAGTTCGGCTTCGCCGACCTCGTCTGGCCGACCGAGTACCGGTACCCGGACCGCACCTACCGCGACCACCTCGAGCTCTCGGTCGGCGGGGTGGACTTCCGGCTGGCCCACGAGAAGGGCGAGACGGACGACCACACTGTCACCTGGCAGGTGGAGCGGCGGGTCCTCTGCTGCGGCGACCTCTTCATCTGGGCCTCGCCGAACGCCGGCAACCCGCAGAAGGTCCAGCGCTACCCGCGCGAGTGGGCGGCCGCCCTGCGCCGCATGGTGGGACTCGGGCCCGAGTACCTGCTGCCCGGCCACGGCCTGCCCGTCGTCGGTGCGGCCCGGGTGTCCCAGGCCCTCACCGACACGGCAGAGCTCCTCGACGCCCTCGTCGACCAGACGCTCGAGCTCATGAACGCCGGTGCCCGCCTCGACGAGGTCCTCCAGCACGTGCGGCCGCCCGAGGACCTCGCCTCGCGCCCCTACCTGCGCCCGGTCTATGACGAGCCCGAGTTCATCGTGCGCAACGTCTGGCGGCTCTACGGCGGCTGGTGGGACGGCAACCCGGCCTCGCTGCAGCCGGCCCCCGAGCGACGGCTCGCCGCCGAGCTGGCCGACCTGGCCGGCGGCCCCGGGGCGCTGGCCGACCGGGCCCTCGAGCTGCTCGCCGCGGCCGACGACCACTCGGCCGACCCGGGCCAGGTCGAGCCGGGCCTCCGCCTCGCCGGTCACCTGGCCGAGCTGGCCTGGCTGGCCGCCCCCGACGACGCCGGCATCCAGGCCGCCCGCCAACGGGTGTACACGGCCCGGGCCGAGCGCTCGACCTCGACCATGGCCCGCGGCGTCTTCCACTGGGCGGCCCGCGAGTCGACCGAGCCCCCCGGCGCGACCCGGGGCTGAGGGACGGCCCGGCCGCAACGCGACCGTCGTATTGGGCCCGCCGGGGCCCGGGGCCGCGGGCGGCGGCGGACCCCTGCCACCAGCTACTTCGTATTCTCGGAGCGGGTTTCGCTAGTGTCGGCGCCGTGGACCAGCCGGGGGCCGCGCCGTCGCACGACCGTCACGCTCGGAGCTCCGCCGGCCCCCATCGCCGGCTGTTGGCGGTGGCCGCCGTCCTCGTCACCGGCCTCACCCTGAGCGGCTGCCAGCTGCCCACGTTCGGCGCCTACCGGGGCAGCACCAGCCAGGGCCAGGACGCCTTCAAGCTCTGGCAGTTCTTCTTCATCACGGGGATCATCGTCGGCGGGTTCGTGATCCTGCTGATCCTGTGGTCGGTCTTCCGCTACCGGCGCCGCTCCGACGAGATGCCGAAGCAGACCCAGTACCACACCGGGGTCGAGATCCTCTACACGGTGATCCCGATCGTCATCGTCCTGGTCCTCTTTGCGTTCACCGTGATCACCGAGAACAAGGTCGACGCCACCCCGCCGGCCGACGTCACGATTCGGGTGACCGCGTTCCAGTGGGGCTGGCGCTTCTACTACCCGGCCACCGGCAAGGTGGTGACCGGCGAGACCACCCAGGCCCCCCAGATGGTCGTCCCGACCGGCCAGTCGGTCCAGATCATGCTGGGTTCGGCTGACGTGATCCACGGCTTCTACGTCCCGGCCTTCAACTTCAGCCGCTACGCCCAGCCGGGGGTGACCGCCTCGCAGCAGCGCTTCAACTTCACCGTCCTCCACGACGGCGTCTACCGCGGCCAGTGCACCCAGCTCTGCGGGCTCTACCACTCGCTCATGTTCTTCAGCGTGAAGGCGGTGCCCCCGGCCCAGTTCCAGGTCTGGGTGCACCACCTCTCCAAGAACCAACCGAGCATCTCCCAGCTCAAGCAGGAGATCCAGGCGAACGGACCGGGCGGATGACCGACCTCGTCCGACCTGCCCTCGCCGGCGTCGACCTGCACGCACCGGAACACGAGGAGCATCACGGCCCGACCGGCCTCCTGAAGTGGTTCACGAGCACGGACCACAAGGTGATCGGCATGAGCTACACGATCACCTCGGTCGTCATGTTCTACCTGGCCGGCATCATGGCGCTCCTGATCCGGACCCAGCTGGCCTCACCGAACAGCTCGTTGCTGAGTTTTTCGCAGTTCAACGCGCTGTTCACGATGCACGGCAGCCTCATGCTGTACCTCTTCGCCGGGCCCTTCGCCTTCGGTGGCCTGGCCAACTTCATCGTGCCCATCCAGGTGGGCGCGCCCGACATGGCTTTCCCGCGCTTGAACGCCCTCTCCTACTGGCTGTACCTGACCGGCTCCATCACGATGCTCCTGGGTTTCTTCACCTCGAGCGGCGCGGCGGAGTTCGGCTGGGTGGCGTACGCCCCGCTCTCGAATGCCGCCAACTCGCCCGGCGCCGGGCCCGACCTCTGGATCGTGTCGCTCCTACTCACGGGGTTCTCGGCCATCTTCACCGGGGTCAACCTCGTGGGCACCATCTTCTACCTGCGCGCCCCGGGCATGACCATGTTCCGGATGCCCGTCTTCACCTGGAACATGCTGGTCACGGGCATCCTGATCCTGATCGCCTTCCCGGTCCTCACCGCGGCGGTCGTGATGCTCTTCGCCGACCGACATTTCGGCACCCATATCTACGAGACCACCGGCTGTCATATGGTCGGCCATCCGAACGTGCCCGCCGCGTGCGGGGTCCCCGTGCTGTACCAACACCTCTTCTGGTTCTTCGGCCATCCTGAGGTGTACATCCTCGCCCTGCCCTACTTCGGCATCGTGACCGAGATCATCCCGGTGTTCTCGAGGAAGCCGCTGTTCGGCTACAAGGGCATGGTCTTCGCCACGATGGCCATCGCCGCCCTCTCGACCGGGGTGTGGGCGCACCACATGTTCACGACCGGCGTCGTGCTCCTGCCGTTCTTCTCGCTGCTGAGCCTGCTCATCGCGGTGCCGACCGGCATCAAGTTCTTCAACTGGATCGGCACGATGTGGCGGGGCCAGCTCTCGCTCAAGACCCCGATGCTCTTCAGCCTCGGCTTCCTGTTCGCCTTCCTGATGGGAGGGGTGACGGGCGTCATGCTCGCCTCACCACCCATCGACTTCTTCACCCACGACACGTACTTCGTCGTCGCCCACTTCCACCAGGTCCTCTTCGGCACGGCGGTGTTCGCCGGGTTCGCCGGCTTCTACTACTGGTTCCCGAAGATGTGGGGCCGCATGCTGAACGACGGCCTCGGCAAGTGGCACTTCTGGCTGACCTTCATCGGGTTCTGGCTCACGTTCATGCCCCAGTACGGGGTGGGCCTGAAGGGCATGCCCCGCCGGGTGGCCTCCTACCCGGCCGACCTCGGCTGGCAGATCTACAACCAGCTGTCGACGATCGGCGCCTTCATCATCGGCCTCGGGTTCCTCCTCCTCCTCATCAACCTGCTGATCTCGTGGCGCAACCCGGTCCCGGCCGGGGACAACCCGTGGGACGGTCACACACTCGAGTGGTTCACGAGCTCGCCCCCGCCCCACCACAACTTCACCCACCTGCCGCCGATCCGTTCCGAGCGTCCGACCTGGGACTACAACCACCCCGAGGCCCCCGCCCTCCACCACGGGGTGCCCGTCGTCGGCAACGGGAACGGTCACCACCCGCGCGATCCGGGCGGCAACGGCTCGTCCGGCAAAGAGGAGAAGGTGCCCACATGAGGGACGAGAGCGTCTTTCTCATCGGCGTCGGCGTCTTCTTCGGCATCGTCGGCCTCATCTACTGGCTAACCGCCTACGAGGACGCCGGTGGCGTGCTACTCCTCGGCACGTGCTTCCTCGGCCTCGTGCCGGGGCTCTACTACTACTACTGGTACTGCCGCTTCCACGGAAGGAAGTTCTTCTTCTTCGGCCAGGTGGGCAAGGCCGTCGGCCCCCGGCCCGAGGACCGCCCGGACGCCACGTTGGCCGAGGGCGCCGGCGTCGTCAGCGCCTTCCCCGACTCGAGCATCTGGCCACTCGTCCTCGGGAGCGGGGCCTTCCTCCTCGTCCTCGCCCTCGTCTTCGGCTACTGGCTGGCCTTCCCCGGCATCGGCCTCATCATCACCGCCCTCGTGGGCGTGACGGCCGAGAGCCGCCGGGGCGGCCACGTCTGACCTCGCCGGCGACCCGTCCTCCCGCGGGAAGGCCCGCGAGGGGCCGCTCGTTGCACCCGGGGTGAGCACCCCACGAGCCGACGGACCCTCCCCCGGCTCGCCGTCGGGCCCCGACGCTCCGACGCTCCACCGGAGCCTCGTCGTCCTCATGGCCGTGGCCACCGGGGCGGTGGTGGCGAACCTCTACTACGCCCAGCCGCTGCTCCACCAGATCGCAGCCACGTTCGACGTCGGCGCAGCGGCCGTCGCCCTCATCGTCACGTGCACCCAGGTCGGCTACGCCGCCGGCCTGCTCCTCGTGGTGCCTCTCGGCGACCTCCATCCGAGACGTCGCCTCGTGGTCCTCCTGTTCGCCCTCACCTCGGTCGGGCTCGTCGCGTGCGCATCGGCACCCACGCTCTGGCTGTTCGAGGCGGCCTCGGTCGCCGTCGGCTGCACCTCGGTGGCCGCCCAGGTGATGGTGCCGTTCGCCGCCGACCTCGCCCCCGACGAGCGCCGGGGCCGGGTGGTCGCCCGCATCATGACCGGGCTGCTCACGGGCATCCTCCTGGCCCGGACGGTCTCGGGGCTCGTGGCCGAGGCCCTCGGCTGGCGGGCCATCTTCTGGCTGTCGGCCGGCCTCATGGTGGTCTTCGCCTTCGTCCTCTGGCGGGCGCTCCCGACCGAGCGGGCCCGGCCCAAGGTGCGCTACCTCGGCCTCGTCGGCTCGGCCCTCCGCCTCCTCGCCACCGAGCCGGTGCTGCGCCGACGGGCCTGGCAGGGGCGGCCATCTTCGGGGCGTTCAGCGTCCTCTGGACCTCGCTGGCCTTTCTCCTCTCCGGGCCGCCCTACGACTACTCGAACGCGGTCATCGGGCTCTTCGGCCTGGCCGGGGTGGCCGGGGTGGCGGCGGCCAACCTGGCCGGCCGCCTGGCCGACGCCCAGCGGACCGGGCCGAGCACGGTGGCCGCCGGCCTGCTCGTGGCCCTCTCCTTCGGCCTCCTCGCCGTCGGCCGGACGAGCCTCGCCGCCCTCCTGGCCGGGATCGTGCTCCTCGACGTCGGGACGCAGGGGATGCAGATCACCAACCAGGCGGTCATCTACTCGCTCCACCCCGGGGGGCGCAGCCGCATCAACTCCGCCTACATGGTGTGTTACTTCGCCGGCGGTGCCGCCGGCTCGCTCACCGCGGGCGCCGTCTACGCGGCGTTCGGCTGGGACGGGGTGTGCGTCCTCGGTGCCGGGTTCGCCGCCCTCTCCCTCGTCATGGCCGCCCTCGACCGTCTCCGCCCGGCGGAAGGCGGGCGTCCGGCGGTGGCCGTCCCGCCGACAACGTGAGCACGGCACCTCGGTACGCTGGATCGATGCGTGAGCGTTGGTGGTCCCGGCGGGCCCTCTCGCTCCACGCCGTCGCGCTCGTCTGGGTCGGGGGCTGTCTCTTCGCCGGCTACTGGCAGGCCACCCGGGCCCTTGGCGGCAACGACCTCAGCTACGCCTACTCGGTCGAGTGGCCGCTCTTCGCCATCTTCGGCGTCGCCGCCTGGTGGGTGCTCGTCCACGCCGACCCCGAACAGAGCGGCCTGCGGGGCCAGCTGGCCCGGGCGAGGCGACCGACGGGGGACGAGCCGCCGCCCGTCGCGCCCCCCGAGCGCCGACGGGAGGAGGAGGACGAGGAGCTCGCCGCCTACAACGACCGTCTGGCCGCCCTCGCCGCCGAGGACCGGCCCAAGACCTGGCGCCGCTCGTGAGGGGGGCTCTCCTCCGCTACCGGGTCATGGCCTACGTGGTCGGCACGGGCCTCCTCATCCTCGTCTTCGTCGGCGTCCCGCTGCAGTACGGGGCGGGCGAGCCGGCCGTGGCCCAGGTGGTCGGGCCGATCCACGGCTTCCTCTACATCGTCTACCTCGCCACCGCCCTCGACCTGGCAAGGCGGGCCCAGTTCCGCCTGCTGCAGCTGGCGGCGATGGTGGGCGCGGGCTTCGTCCCCTTCCTCGCCTTCGTGGTCGAGCACCGGGTGGCCCGGCGGATCACCGACGAGTACCTGCAGGACGAAGAGCCCGAGACCGGCGTGGCCGCCCCCGGGCGCTGACCGGACCCGCCCCATGAGGGACAGGGGTCACCCGTGACGGCCCGGCGGGCCACGTCCGACGACGTACCCGAGGTCGTGCGTCTCGCCGGCGTCATGTACCGGTCGATGGGCCACGACGCCTCGCCCGAGTGGTGGCGGGTCGCCGCGGCGGCCTTCACCCGGCGGCTCGACCGTGACGCCACCGCCTTCGTCGTCGACGACCCGAGTGCGCCCGGCCGGCTGGCCGCGTCGGCCGTCGGCTCCGTGAGCGAGCGCTTCCCCGGGCCGAGGAACCTGGCCGGGCGGGTCGGCTACGTCCAGTGGGTGGCCACCGACCCCGGGCAGCGGCGCCGGGGCCACGCCCGGGCGGTCATAGTCGCCCTCCTCGACTGGTTCGAGTCCGAGGGCGCCTCGGCCGTCGAGCTGCACGCCACCACCGAGGCCGAGCCCCTCTACCGCTCGCTCGGCTTCGCCGAGGGGCCCAACCGGGCGCTGCGGCTCCTCCGCCCCTGACACCGACCATGAACGACGCCACGGCGCGAGGGGGCGACCAAACGGTAAAGATCCTGCTCACAGGACTAGCTTTTTCATGACGGGTCGATTACAGTTCCGTGAAGGTTCTCGTCTCCCTTACCGGGGGGCGCTCCGACGGCTAGGGGTCTCGCCGGAGCGGGGAGACGAGCGGTGCACCGGGTGGCCGTCCTCGGCCCCCGGTGTTGCCGCGTCAGGGGCCTTTCGGCCCGACGGTGGGTCCGGGACGCCCCGGTAGCCTCAGGCCCGTCATGGCCACGTCCGCGGAGCCGGTCGACGAGCTCGGTGCCCTGTGGGCGTGGTTCGTTCCCTTCTTCGAGGGTTACTCCCCCATCTACGGCGCGGTGAGCGAGACCGTGGCCCGCGACGCCGAGCTCCTCGCGCTGATCCGGGAGGCCCCGCCGTCGGGGCACCAGCCGACCTCCCTCCTGGCCGCCGTGCACTACCTCGTCCTCGAGGGACTGGACCATCCGCTCGCCGACGTCTACGCCGGCGGCTCGGACGCCGACCCCGGGCCGCTCTTCCGCGAGGTGTGCCTCGAGCACCGGGCGGCCGTGATCGACCTCCTCGCCACCCGGCGGGTCCAGACCAACGAGGTCGGGCGCAGCGCCCTCATCGGACCCGCCCTCACCTGGGCCGACCGCGACGGGGAGGGCCTCCAGCTGGTCGACGTCGGCTGCAGTGCCGGGCTCAACCTCCTGTGTGACCGCTACCTGCTCGACTACGGCGGGCGCGGCCGCACCGGACCGGCCGATGCCGCCGTGCGTATCCCCTGCGAGGTCCTGGGCGGCGCCCCACCAATCGCCCCCCGCCTGCCCGAGCTGCACCACCGGGTGGGCATCGACATCGACCCGCCCGACCTGGCCGACCCCAACGACGCCCGCTGGCTGCTCGCCTGCGTCTGGCCCGACACCGGCCGGCTGCCGAGGACCGAGGCGGCCATCCGCCTCGCTCGGGAGGACCCGCCACCCGTCCTCCACGGCGACGCCCTCGCCACGCTGCCCACCGTCCTCGACGACCTCGGCCCAGGCCGGGTCTGCATCCTCACGACCTGGTCCTTCAGCTATCTCCTCGTCGAGGACCGGGCCCGGTTCGTCGAGCTCCTCACCGCGGCGGGCCGGCGGCGGCCCATCACCTGGATTGCCGGCGACGGATCGGGCGTCGTCGACGTCGTCGACGCCGGCCCGCCCCCGACCGACGGCCGCGGGGCGGCCGACGTGCTCTCGGCCGTGACCTTCGACGGGGGGACCCCCCGACCCGGGGTGCTGGCCTTCGTCCAGTCCCACGGGGCCTGGATCGACTGGCTGGCCTGACGTACGGCGACGCCGGCCCTCCGCTCAGGCGTCGCGCCGGACGAGCAGGACGCCCCCGATGACGAGCGCCGCCGCCGCGTAGGCGAGGAGGACACCGAGGCCGGCCCACGGGCCGAACGCCGGCGCCTCGAGGACCCGGGTGGGCACGTGGAGATGGGGCCGCACCGAGAAGACCCCGACGCCGATGTTGGCCGGCATGTAGCGGGAGACGGCGTTCTGGACCGACGTCGGCAGCGTCTGGACGATCAGGGGGAGTACGAGGAGGATGCCGGCGTAGGTCGTGATGGCCCCGGCGCTGTGGCGCAGCACCGAGCCGATCCCGAGGGCGAAGAGCCCGAGGAAGGCCAGGTAGATGCCGGCGCCGACCACCGCCCGGAGCACCCCGGGCTGGCCGAGTGACGCGGTGGGGACGGTGCCCGACAAGATGGCCTGGCCCACGGCGAAGCAGACGAAGGCGAGAGCTTCGCTCACGACGAGGGTGACCGCCCCGAACACGAGGACCTTCGCCATGAGGACGACCGGCCGTCGGGGCATGGCGGCGAACGTTGCCCTGATCGTGCCGGTGCTGTACTCGGCCGTGATGACCAGCACGCCGAGCACCCCGATGGCCAGCTGACCCAGGAGGAAGCCGATCAGGCTCCGACGGGTCGGGTCGGCGACGGTGTCCCCCACCTTCACCGTGGCCGTCGTGAGGACGCAGATGCCGATGACCGCCACCGCCGTGGCGGCGAAGCTGATGGGCGTCGAGCGGACCGTCCAGAACTTGGTCCACTCGGACCGCACCGCCTGCCGGAGCCCCGCCCGACCCGAGGGGACCGCGGCCATGACCGGCGTCGCCGGCGCCGTGACCGCCGTCACGACGTGACATCCGGGCAGATCCCGCCCGAGCGGCGGTGGCCCGTCGAGCCGGCGGTCGACATCGGGTCAGTCTCCCATGGGGCCCCCGGCCTCACGCCGCGTCCGAAGACGTCCGCCGACGTCGATCGGCGGAAGACGCCTGGCCCTCGGTGCCTGGTGCTCGCCCGCTGGCCGTCGGCGCCCGATGACCGGGCTGAACTGGGCCTTTGCTACCGGGTGACCCGGCGGACGCCGGGCGGGGTGTCGACCTCGCCGTTCCCGCCGTCGGCCACGCCGACCGGCTCGAGCTCGATGAGCGTCGGGACCGGCTCGGGGGCCAGCTCCTCGTCGTGGTCACCGGGCCGCGGCTCGGTCCTCTCGGAGGTGTACTCGCCCGCTGCGGTGCGGATGATGACGTTCGCCCGCTTGCGCTTGCCGGCCTCCGGGACACCCTGCAGCTCGAGACAGATGCGCCAGGCCGTGAAGCCGCAGATGATCGGGACGACGATCACCGCGATCCGGAAGAACCAGAGCACCTCGTTCAACGAGATGTTGAAGTAGTTGGCGAGCACGTCGGTCGAGCTGGCGGCGAAGCAGGTGAACATGAGGCCGATCATGGCGGCGCCGGCCCCGGTGCGCTTCGGCCGGTCGCGCGGGCGGTCGAGGAGGTTGTGCAACTCGTTGTCCTTCGTGAAGTAGCGCTCGATGATCGGCCACCCGTAACAGATCGTGAAGATCAGCCCGGGGAAGACCACAGACGGCAGCAGCACCATGAAGGGGATCGTGTGGCCCCAACCGGTCCACTCCCAGCTCGGCATGATGCGGAGCGCGCCGTCGAGCCAGCCCATGTACCAGTCCGGCTGGACGGCGTAGGAGATCTTGTAGGGCTGGTAGGGGCCGAACTGCCAGATGGGGTTGATCTGGGCGAGCCCGCCGAGCAGGGTGAGGACGGCCGTGATCATGAAGAGGAAGCCGGTCGTCTTGGCCATGAACGTCGGGAACATCGGCGAGCCGACCACGTTGTGCTCGGTCTTGTGACGACCCCGGAACTGCGTGTGCTTCTGGCGGACGAGGAGCCCCAGGTGGGCGGCGATGAGACCGCCGATGATCACGGGCAGAATCAGTACGTGGATGATGTAGAAGCGGGGGATGATCTCGGTCCCCGGGTACTGCCCGCCGAACAGGAAAAAGGCCAGGTAGGTGCCCACGACTGGGATCGACAGCAGGATCGAGTAGGCGATCCGGATGCCGGTGCCCGAGATGAGGTCGTCGGGCAGCGAGTAGCCGACGAAGCCGTTGAGGATGGCCATGATCAGCAGCGTGACGCCGATGATCCAGTTCGTCTCGCGGGGCTTGCGGAAGGCGCCAGTGAAGAAGATCCGGGCCATGTGGACCACGATGGCCCCGACGAACACATCGCACGCCCAGTGGTGCATCTGGCGCATCAGGAGGCCGCAGCGCACGGCAAAGGAGAGGTCCACGCTCGAGGCGTAGGCCTCGGTCATCCGCACGCCCCGAAGCGGGGCATAGACCCCGTGGTACGTGACCTCGGCCGACGAGGGCACGTAGTAGAGGGTGAGGAAGATGCCCGTGGCGATGAGGACCACGAAGGAGTAGAGGGCGATCTCACCCAGCATGAAGGACCAGTGGTCCGGGAAGATCTTGTCGAGGAAGACCCGGCCGCCCTTGGCCACGCCGAAGCGGTCGTCCGCCTCGTTGATGGCCTGGCCGAGGCGCCCGTAGGGGCCCCGGGCCGCCTGGGCCTCCCGCTTGGTGCGGGGCTTCGGCACCGTGGCGTCGCTCACCAGTGCCACTCCGGATGGGTGGTCCGCTCCCAGAAGCTTGGCCCGACCGCCTGGTCGTAGCCGGCCGCCGCCCGCAGGTAGCCGTTGCCGTCGACCATGAGCGGCAGCTGGGGCAGGGGGCGGGCGGCCGGGCCGAACTGGGGCACGGCCCCGTTTCGGATGTTGAACATCGACTGGTGGCAGGGGCAGACGAGGAGCTCCAGCTGCTCCTCGTAGAGCTTCACCGGGCAGCCGAGGTGGGTGCACACCTGGGAGTAGGCGATGTACCCGTGCGGCACCCACTTCGTCCGCCCCTTCGGGAGGTCCTTGCCGGTGGCCACCGCGCTGTCGTTCGGCCGGAGGAGGACGGTCTGATCCTTGGCCGCTTGGTTCGGGTCGTTGCGGTAGGGACCCTGGGGGAAGACCGTTTGGATGCCGCCGACCACCATGGAGTCCACGTGGACGGGCGTGCCGTTCACGTCGACGAGGAGCGAGCCCCGCCGCCAGTTCGTGGTGAAGAGGGACTTCTTCGGGAGGGGACCGAGCGAGCGCAGCAACGGGAAGACGGCCACCACGCTGAAGATGGCGACGCCCGCCGCGAGCAGCGCCCCGAGGAAGCCCCGCCGTCGCAGCACTACGTCGGTGCGCTGCACGACGGCCGCGGCCATGGCGTCGCGCTCCTCGTCGGTACCGGCGAGGACGTGGCGCTCCTCGACGAAGGGGCCCTGCGGCATGAGGTACTTGCCCCAGGCGGTGAGGCCGAAGCCGAGGAAGAAGAAGCCCACCCCGAGGGTGAGGCCGTAGAGCCAGTAGTAGTTGGGGCTGGGCGAGACCCAGAAGACCGCGCCGAACCCGGCCACCCCGAGGATGCCGACCACGAAGCAGGTCATGATGAGCCGCTCGGTCTTCTTGGGGTCGCGCGCCGCCACCTGCATGTGGGGGTCGTCCCAACGGGCCAGCGAGACGGGGACGGGCGTCCCGTTCTCCTCGCCGTCGAACGCGCCCTCGAAGCCCTCTTGGACGCCCGGTCCGTGCTCGCTCACCGTGGCCCTCCGCCGCGTTCCGTCGAGGCGCTCACGACCGGTCCCCGATCCAGTAGCAGACGAGCATGAGGATGCCCACCCCGAAGAGGAGGGCCACGAAGCCCTCGGTCACCGGCCCGACGCCGCCGAGACCCCACCCGCCGATGTTCTGCGGCTTCTGGATCTTCGTCGTGACGTAGACGGCGATGTCCCGGACCTGCTGGTCGGTGAGGTTCCCGGTGAAGCGGGGCATGTTGGCCGGCCCGGTGCGGATGGCCTCGACGACCTGGGTGATGGTGGCGTTGTGGAGCGTCGGGGCGTAGGTGTCGTAGGCAAGGGCGTCACCGGCTCCGGTGATCGTGTGGCAGGCCGCGCAGTTGAGGGTGTAGAGGCTCGCCCCGTCGGCCAGGTTGGCGGCGTTCGGGTTCTGGACGTGGGGGATGAAGGGTGCCGCCGGGAGGAGCGAGTTCACCCAGGCCGCCACGGCCAGGGCCTGATGCGGCGTGAGCTTGGGCGTCTTCTCCGGTGCCTGCTTGGACCTGAGGCTCTGGGCCGGCATCCGACCGGTCGTGATCCAGAAGTCGACGGTGGCCGGCCCGAGGCCCTGCAGGTTGGGGGCGATGCCGTATGGCCCGTTGGCCTGCGGGCCGTGGCACGTCGAGCAGTAGGTCTGGAAGAGGAGGTCCCCCTCGGGGATGAGGCTGCTCGACGGCAGCGCGTACTTGATGTACGGGCTGCCGTACAGGACGAGGCAGCCGTGCTCGTAGGCCCGGATCGACGTGTGGAACGGGCTCCCGGCGTTGAAGGTGCCGGTCTGGCCGTACTGGCCCTGGCTCAACCGGCAGTCGGCCGGCGTGGACCGGTGGTGCACCGACGCGTCGGTCCCGTAGAGCGTGGGCGTCGGCGAGCCGCTGGCGCCGGCATGGGGACCGAACGCCAGCAGGCCGGCGGTCGCGACCACGACGACCAGGCCGGATGGCAGAAAGAAGCGGCTACGGACGAGTTTGCGCAGCACCGCCGCCCTATTTCAGGAGGAAGAGGCAGCTGAACAGGCCGACCCAGACGATGTCGACGAAGTGCCAGTAGTAGCTCACCCCCTGGACCGCCGACAGCTCTCCTGGATCGCCCCCGCGCCCTCGCATCCGGCCGAGTAGGAAGACCATGGCCACGAGACCCAGGAACACGTGCAGCCCGTGGAGCCCGGTCATGATGTAGAAGAGCGAGCCGTAGGCGTTGGTGTTCCACCTGGTGGTCTGGTGGATCCATTCGTAGAGCTGGTTGAGGTCGAACGCCAGGCCCAAGAGGATCGTGGCGATCAGCCAGCGGCGGGCCAGGTCTCGGCGCCGCCACTCGACGTGGTGGACGCACATGATCATCGTGGCGCTCGACGAGAGCAGGACGAGCGTGAAGATGCCCGCCTGGATGGTGTCGAGCTTGGTGCCGGCCGGGGGCCAGATGTGGGCGTGGGCCCGGATCGTGAAAAAAGCGGCAAAGAGGCCGCTGAAGAACATGACCTCGGAGCCGAGCCAGATCATGATGCCGATGGCCAGCATCGGCGGGCGGTCGTGGACGATCCGGCCCTGCGGAGCGGGGTCGATCGCCAACGACGTGCTGCTCACGGCCTAGTTCCTAGTCGACGGCACCCTGGAGGTGCCAACACCCAGGTAAAGGGACTGCCGCCCCCCGGGACATGACAGAACCCCGTCCCCGGCGTGTCAATTGGGCGACGGCGGGTTCCCCGTGGGCCTCCCCCGGCCGCCTCACCGGCCCCCGTGGAGCGACGGCGGGAGGGGCCGGGAGTGGACTACCGCGAGTCGTCGGGTCGGCCGGGTGAGGGCGACGTAGAGGGTGCGCAGCCCCCGCGTGGTCGGCGGCGCCGGGCCCTCGGTGCCGTCCCCCGAGGCGATGAGGGCCGGCTCGACCACCACCACCGCGTCGAACTCGAGGCCGTTGGCCACGTTGGCGGGGAGCAGCACGAGCAGCGCCGAGAGACCGGGGCCTCTCGGGTCGCGCGGGTCCACGGCGTCGAGCCCGTGCTCGTCCAGGGTCCGCGCCAGCTCGGGGAGGAGAACCGAGGGCGCGAGCACGGCCGTCCGCCCGGGTCCCACCGCGGCCAGCTCGTGCGCCACCACCTCGGCCACCCGGTCGGCCAGGCCGGCCGGGGCCGCCGCCACGAACTCGGGTTGCTCGCCCGACTCGCGCACCGGTCGGGGCGGCGTGACTCGGGGTGCCGCCTCGCGGAGCACGCGCGCCGCTACCGCCACCACCTCGGCCGGGGTGCGGTAGCTCACGGTGAGCTCGGTGAGGCGCGGGGCCCGCTTGTTGCCGAGATGCTCGGTGACGTCGTCCCAGGTGCTCGGGGCCCACGGCCCGGTGGCCTGGGCGATGTCGCCCACCACGGTCATCGAGCCCGAGATCGAGCGGCGGGCGAGCATCCGCAGCTGCATCGGCGAGAGGTCCTGGACCTCGTCCACCACGATGTGACCGTAGGAGCGCACGCCGTCGTCGCCGTCGGCGGCCGGGTGGTTGCCGTTCGTCACTGCCGCACCGACCGGCTCGAGCCCGCCGACGGCCGCCCCGAGCTCCTGGACGGTGGCGTGGCCTCGGCCGTCGGTCCGGGGCCGGCTGACGCGGGAACGACGCGGGCCGAGCAAGGTGCGCGCCTCGTCGACGAGCGCGGCGTCGGCCGCCGTCCAGGCGACCTCGTCCAGCGAGCGGCTGCGCGGCCGGTAGAGCGAGGACTGATCGGCCGTCGACAGGATGCCGCTCCCCGCCGCCGCCAGCAGCGGCCGGGCGCCCAGGAGGTCGTGCAGCAGCTCGTGGGGCGCGAGCCGGGGCCACATGCGGTCGAGGGCCTCGGCCAGCTCGGGGGCCCGGCGGAGCTGGCGGCTGAACTCGCCGACGTCGAGGGCCTCGGTGTCGCCGGTGCCGGGGAGCGCCGCCTCGCCGCCGGCGTGACCCGGGGTGAGCGAGCGGCGTGACTGCTCGTACTGCTCGGCCAGGTGCCGGACCACCTGCTGCTCGACGAAGCGCCGACGGCTGTTGTGGGTGCCGGGCCGCCGTCGGGCCAGCCCGACCACGTCGGCCGAGGCGGCCGCGGTGAGATGGAGCACGGTCGCCCCGAACGGCACGTCGGCGTCCCGACGGAGCGGCCGCTGCCTGGTGCGCACGGCCCTGGCGATCACCCGGGCCATCCGGGCCTCCCCCTTCAGCCGGGCCACCGCGGCGGGCTCGGTGGCCCGGACCCGGATCTCGGGGACGAGACCGGCCACCGTCGAGAGGGTCACGCCCGTCTCGCCGAGCGAGGGCAGCACCTGCTCGATGTAACGGAGGAAGAGGGGGTTGGGGCCGACGACGAGGACGCCCTGGCGCTCGAGCGGGAAGCGATGCGTGTAGAGGAGGTAGGCGGCGCGGTGGAGGGCCACCGCGGTCTTCCCCGTGCCCGGGCCGCCCTGGACCATGAGGATGCCGGGCAGCGGCGAGCGGATGATCTCGTCCTGTTCGCGCTGGATGGTGGCGACGATGTCGGCCATGTGGCCGGTGCGAGCCTGCCCGAGCGCCGCGAGGAGCGCTCCCGGGCCCCCGAGAGAGAGGCCGTCGGCCATCAGGTGCCCGTGGCCGTCGCCCTCGACGCCCTCGACGACGTCCTCCACGCCGTCGTCGGCGAAGTACTCGTCCTCGAGGCCGAGCACCGACCGCCCGCGCACCGCCAGGTGGCGGCGGCGGGCCAGGCCCTGGGGGTCGAGGCCGGTGGCCCGGTAGAAGGGCTCGGCCACCGGCGCCCGCCAGTCCACGACGAGCGGTTCGTGGTCGGTGCCCGACACCGCGAGCCGGCCGATGTGGTACGACTCGCCGACCAGGGCGCCGTCCTCGGGTTGGCGGTCGATGCGGCCGAAGCAGAGAGCCTGATCGCCGATGTCGAGTTGGGCCAACCGGGCCAGGCTCGTCCGCACGACGATGTCGCGTTCGGTGCGGGACTGGAAGGTGCCGCCGCGCCCGAGGTCGAGCACCGACTCGAGCATCCGGTTGGCGTCCGCCCGCATTGCTTCCAGACCCTCGTGCGCGCGATCGAGGAAAACTTGCTCTTCCTCGAGGTCAGGGTGTGCGGCCACCTCGTCCCTTCCTCTGCCCGGCGAAGAACCAACGATTCTAGAGGAACGCCGTTGCCCCGCTCCTCGGCCTGGGCGACCCCGCTCGTGACCTGGGCATGGCCTCGGGGCCGGCCTGGCCGGCCGTGCCTGGGCGGTCCCGAGCCAGGTGGAATGATCTGGCGGTGACCGCGTCGGAGGTCCGCCGAGCGAGCGCCGACCAGCCGGCGGGCCCGGCGGACGAGGCCCCCTTTCTGCTGGCCTGCCGCCGGCAGCTCGTCCCCCACACGCCGGTCTGGTTCATGCGCCAGGCCGGGCGGTCGCTGCCCGAGTACCGGAAGGCCAGGGGCGAGGGGAGCATCCTCTCGGCCATCGCCCAGCCCGAGCTGGCCGCCGAGCTCACCTTGCAGCCCGTGCGGCGCTACGGCGTGGATGCGGCCATCCTCTTCTCCGACATCGTCGTGCCGGTCCACGCCGTCGGGTTCGGTGTCGACGTGCTGGCCGGCACGGGGCCGGTCGTCGCCTCGCCCTTCCGGACGAGGGATGACCTCCGTCGCCTGCGCCCGCTCGAACCGGCCGTGGACACGCCGTACGTCCTCGAGGCCGTCCGCCTGCTGACGCGAGAGCTCGGTGGGCTCCCGCTCATCGGCTTCGCCGGCGCCCCGTTCACCGTGGCCAGCTACCTCGTCGAAGGCGGGCCGTCACGCACCTTCGCCAAGGTGAAGGCGCTCATGCGGGCGGACCCGTCCACGTGGACCGAGCTCCTGGAGCGGCTCGGCGGGATGACCGTGGCCTTCCTCCGGGCCCAGGTGGAGGCGGGGGCCTCGGCCCTCCAGCTCTTCGACAGCTGGGCCGGTTGGCTGTCGCCGGCCGAGTACGAGCGCTACGTGCTCCCCGCCACCCGGGCGGTCGTGGCCGAGCTGGCCGACCTCGACGTCCCGACGATCCTCTTCGGTGTGGGGACGGGCGAGCTCCTCCCACTCATGGCCACCACCGGGGTCGACGTCGTCGGCGTCGACTGGCGCGTCCCGCTCGACGCGGCGCGCCGGCGGGTCGGACCGGACTGCGCCGTGCAGGGCAACCTCGACCCCGCCGTGTGCCTGGCCCCGTGGGCGGCGGTGGCCGACGAGGCGAGGGACGTCCTCGCTCTCGCCGGCACCGAGGAGGGCCACATCTTCAACCTCGGGCACGGGGTGCTCCCCGACACCGACCCCGGCATCCTCGCCGCCCTCGTCGAGCTGGTCCACGCCGAGGGGCGGGCGGGGGTGCGGCAGTGAGCGGTTCCGCCGGCCGACGCTCGACCGGGGTCCTCGTGATGGCCCACGGGACACCCGAGCGCCCCGAGGACCTCGAGGCCTTCTACACCCGGATCCGACGGGGTCGGCCCCCCTCGGCCGAGCAGCTGGCCGAGCTGGCGGCCCGCTACGAGGCCATCGGGGGCACCTCGCCCCTGGCCCGCCGCACCCGGGCCCAGGTGGAGGGGCTGGCCGCCGATCTGGAGGCAGCCGAGCCGCGCCGCTACGACGTGGCCTTCGGGGCCAAGCACACGCACCCGTCGATCGAGGACGCGGCCACGGCACTCGCCGCCGGGCAGCCCGACCGGGTGGTCGGCCTCGTCCTCACGCCGCACCATTCGACCATGGGGTCGGGCGAGTACCTCGAGCGGGCGGGGGCGGCGCTCGGTGCGGTCCCCTTCGTCGCCGTCGAGCAGTGGTACGACGCGCCCGGTTTCGCCGCGCTCGTGGGCGAGCGGGTCACCGCGGCGCTCGCCCGGGTCGGCGGGCGCGACGACGGGGACACCGTGGTGCTCTTCACCGCCCACTCGTTGCCGCAGCGCATCGTGGCCCAGGGGGACCCCTACCCCGGTCAGGTCGAAGCGTCCGCCGCGCTGGTGGCGGCGGCGGCCGGTGTCGAGCGCTGGCAGGTGGCGTGGCAGAGCGCCGGCGCGACGCCCGAGCCGTGGCTCGGTCCCGATCTCGTCGAGGTGATCCGGGGCCTGCCGACCGCGGGGGCCCGCGGCGTCGTCGTCTGCCCGATCGGGTTCGTGGCCGACCACCTCGAGGTGCTCTACGACGTCGACTACGTGGCCCGGGAGGCGGCCGAGGTGATGGGCCTGCGCTTCGCCCGGACGAGCTCGCTCAACGACGACCGCCGCTTCATCGCGGTCCTCGCCAGCGTGGTGCAGGAGGCCGCCGGACCGTCGACGCCGCCCGGGATGGCTCACACCCCACCGGTGGACGCGGGACACTGACAAGGTGAGCACCGGGTCGCCGGGCAACGGCGCAGCGACCGGGAACGGGGCGGCCGGACGGCGCCGGACGGGCACGCGCACGGTGGCGGTGGTCGGTGGGGGCATCGCCGGGCTCGCCGCGGCCTGGGAGCTGTCGGGCGGGGCGGCCGGGCCCGCGGCCGACACCCCCCGGGTGGTCCTGCTCGAGGCGGGGCCGACGGTGGGCGGCAAGCTCCGTTCCGAGCCGTTCGCCGGCCGCTCCGTCGACATGGGCCCCGACGGCTTCCTCGGCCGCCGCCCGGAGGCGGCTGACCTCTGTGCCGAGGTGGGCCTGGGCGACGACCTGGTCCCCATCGCCACGTCGGGCGCCGCCGTCCTGGCCCGCGGTCGCCGCCGGTCCCTCCCGGCCGGTCTCGTGCTCGGCATCCCCACCCGGTTCTGGCCCACCGTCCGCTCGGGGATCCTTGGTCCCCGCGGCTCGCTCCGGCTGCTGCGAGACGTGGTCGCCCCGCGCACCGACAGCCGGGGACCGCTCGGTGACCGGGCGATCGGTCCGCTCGTCGCCCGCAAGCTCGGCCAGCGGGTCGTCGACGCCCTGGTCGACCCCTTGATCGGTGGCATCCATGCCGGCGGGGTCGGCGACATGAGCTCAGCTGCGGTCTTCCCGCTCCTCCTGGCGGTGGCCCAACGCCGGGGCTCCTTCATGCGGGCGCTCCGCAGCGTGGTGCCGGCCGAGCACGTCGGCGCGCCGACCGCCACCCGACCCGACGTCCTCGAGCCCGCGCCTGACGACGGCGCCGATGGGGCTTCGGCTCCGGCCGGCCACGGCGACGCCGAGGAGCCTCCCGCCTTCTGGGCGCTGCGGCCGGGTATCTGCGCGCTGCCCGAGCGCCTGGCCGGGCGGCTGACCGAGCGCGGCGTCGCGGTCCGGACCGGCGCGCCGGTCGAGCTCCTCGACCAGGCGGACGGCGGCTGGGTCCTGCACACCCCCGACGGACCGGTCGTGGCCGACGGGCTGGTGCTCGCGGTCCCGGCCCCGGTGGCCGCCGAGCTCATCGGGCCGCACGACGTCGACGCCGCCACCCTCCTCGGCGGGATCGTCTGGGCGTCCGTGGCCGTCGTCACGTTCGCCTTCGCCGCCGACGACCTGCCGTCCGGCCTCGTCGGTACGGGCCTCCTCGTGCCGGCGGGCTCGCGGCGACACCGGAGGGAAGGGCACGGCGACGGCCACTTCCTCGTCACGGCATGCACGTACCTCTCGGCCAAGTGGCCGCACCTGTCGGCAGGCGACGAGGTGCTGCTGCGCGCCTCGGTCGGGCGGTTCGGCGACGAGCGGTTCGCCGCGCTCGACGACGACGCGCTCGTCGCCCGGGTGCACGACGAGCTGGGTGAGCTGCTCGGCCTGACGGCGACGCCCCACACCTCGGTCGTCGTGCGGTGGCCCGAGAGCTTCCCGCAGTACCGGGTGCACCACCTCCTACGGGTGACGGGGATCGAGTCGGCCCTCCGCCGGCTCCCGGCGGTGGCCGTGGCCGGCGCCTCCTACCGCGGCGTGGGCATCCCGGCCTGCGTGGCGAGCGGCCGGACGGCGGCCCAGACCGTGATGGGGTCGCTGTCCGGCCAGCCGACCGGGGCCGGACCGGTGCCGTGACCGTTCGCCGGGGCGGCGTGGTCCTGCCGTCCCTCCTGGCGGGCGTCCTCCTCGCCCTCTCGCTGCCGCCGTTCGGCTGGTGGCCGCTCGCCTTCGCCGGGGCGGGTCTCCTCTATTGGCGCCTGCACCGGCTCCGGGCCCGGACGCGGTTCCTGGCCGGCTGGGTGGCCGGCCTCGGGTTGTTCGGGGTGGGGCTCTACTGGATCGAGTCCTTCAACTGGTACGGGGCGGTCGTGCTCGTCGTGGCCGAGGCCCTCTCGATGGGGTTGGCCGCCCTCCTCGTACCGCCGAGCACCGGCCGGCTGCCCGCCTTCGTCGGGGCGTTCACCCTGTGCGAGGCACTGCGGATGAGCTGGCCCTTCGGCGGCCTGCCGGTGGCCGGCGTCTTCCTCGGGCAGGCGGGCGGGCCCTTCCTCGGGACGGCCCGACTGGGAGGGTCGCTCCTCCTCACCGCGGTGGTCTTCCTCGGCGGGGCGGCCGTCGGCGAGCTCACCCCGGTGGTGCAGCGGGCCGTGCAGGTCCGGCTCGACCCCTCCGTCGGCCACGACCACCACGAACAACAGCGGGCGGCGGCCGGCCTGGTGACCCTGGCCTTCGTCCTCGGCCTGGCTGTGGTCGGCGTCCTCGCTCCCGACGGCGGGTCGGCCGGGCGCAGCCTCACCGTGGCCGCCGTCCAGGGTGGGGGCCGGCGCGGCTTCAACAAGGAGGAGGTGCCGCCGGCCACGGTCTTCGCCGCCCAGCTCGCGGCGACGAGGACCGCGCTGTTCTCCGGCGGCCGGCGATCCTCCCCCGAGCTCGTCGTATGGCCGGAGGACGTCATCTCCCTCGACGAGGCGTTGTCGCGGAGCCACGACGGGAGGACGATGGCCCGTCTCGCCCGCCGCCTGCGGAGCACGGTCGTCGCCGGCGTGACGATCACCGTCTCGGCCACCGCCTTCCGCAACGAGGTCGTCGCCTGGGGACCGACCGGGCGGGTGGTCGCGGTCTTCGAGAAGACCCACCGGGTCCCCTTCGGCGAGTACATCCCGGACCGGTCGTTCTTCGCCCACTTCGCCGACCTCGCTGCCGTGCCGCTCGACGCCGTCCCCGGCCACGGCACCGGCCTGATGGTGACGCCGGCCGCACCGCTCGGCGTCCTCGTCTCCTACGACGTCTTCTTCACCGGCCTCGGTCGCACGTCCATCCGGGGCGGGGCGCAGCTCCTCGTCGTGCCGACCAACACCTCGTCGTACGCCGCCGCCAACCTCCCCACCCAGGAGGTGGCGGCCGCCCAGGTCCAGGCGGTGGCCGGAGGGCGGGACCTCGTCCAGGCCGCCCCCACGGGCTTCTCCGCGGTCATCGACCACGAAGGCAACGTGCTCCTGCGGAGCGACCTCGGCCGGCGTCAGGTCCTGTTCGCCACCGTCGGCCTGCGCCGCGGGCGGACCGTCTACGACACGCTCGGCGACGCCGGGGTGCTCGTGCCCGGTGCGCTCGTTCTGGCGCTCGGTTGGCTGCTCGCCCTGCGGGCCCGGCGGCGCGGCGCGGACGCCGACCACGATCCCCGAGCCGGGCGGGCCTCCCTCGACTTCACGAGTGTGGCCGGTGCCGGGCACTGGCCCGAGGACCGTGGGACCCCGGTGAAGCCCCATGTGGCACCCCACCCGGTGGCACCGGTGGCTGGGCCGGCGCCGGCCCCGACGGGTCCGGAACGTCCGGCCGGGGGGTGACCCGGCCGGCGGCGCCGGCCGGCGGCGTCGACGGGATCAGGTGGTCGAGGTGACGTCGCTCGTCGGCACGAGTGTGATGTTCAACCCGACCTCGCCCGGCTTGAGCTCGCCGCCGGTGCCGCTCGTCGTCCCCACCAACACCTTGATCGTCCACTGGGAGTTGGTGGCGGTGAACGAGCCCACGTTGACCGTCTGGGTCGTCGAGGTGCCACCACCGCCCGACGACGTCGGCGTCGAGAAGGTCTGCGGGTTCTGCACGTCGGTGATCGTGTAGCCCGCCCCCTTGAGCTTGGACTGGTAAGCGGACATCACCGACGAGCCCGAGCCGGTCACCGCGAAGAGGGCGTCCCATCCTTCGCCGTTCTTGACGCTCGTCCCGCCGCCGCCGAGCACCCGGGAGTTGTCAGGCAGCGGCACGTCGCTCGGGAAGCCCTGCGGCAGCGCGTGCTCCGCCGCCGAGAACTTGTGCCCCAGGATGTTGCCGCTGACCCCGTTCTTGGAGATGTGCAGGCTGCAGGCGGCGAGGGCCAGGCCCATGACGGCCACGAGCACGACGGGCCCGAGCCGGCGGCTGGTCGCGGCCGGCGCGCCGGCATGCTTCGGTTGCCCGTTCCCCATGGCGACCAAGTTAACCTGCCAGGAACCCGGCCGGCCGGTCACGGCGCGATGGGCGGGCACCGTCGTCCCACCGTTACGTTGACCTCGGTGACGCAACCCGGCCCGCCCGACGACGTCCCGCCTGACGGGCCGCTCGTCGAGAGCCAGCCGGTCGACGAACGGCGCCTCGTCCGGCTCCAACAGGCGGCCGTCCTCATCCTCTACCGGGCGGAGGGGCACACGCCCCTCGAGCGTCAATGGGCCCAGCAGGTCCTCGATCTGACGGTCGCCCTGCGCCAGGCCCGGGCGCGGCTGGCCGAGCTCGACGACAGCGAGGCGGGCGGCCAACCCGACGACCCCTGACGGGCCGCGCTCCGGCGAAGGCTGAAGGGCGCGCTTGTACAGTTGCCGCGTGACCTTCCAGGCCACGGGGGGAGTGGAAGAGTCACTCGACGACGAGGTCGACGAGGTCGACGAGGTCGACGAGGTCGTCCCCGGACCGTCCGAAGGAGCCGATCGCGCCGACGGCGCGGCGGAGGGGGAGGAGAGCGCCTGGCCCGGCCGCGCCACAGGGGACGAGGGGGCCGAACAGGGGACGCTCCACCGCGCCCACACCTGCTGGCGGTCGCGCCGGACGAGGAACTTCGTCGTCCCGTACTCGCCGGCGGGTGACGACCCCCGCGTGCAGTGGGTGAGGCGGCACTGCAACCTCGTCGACGTCAGCCCGCCGACCGAGGGGGCCCAACTCGGCTACTACGACTGTCGCCCGTTGCGAGGATCCGGCATCCTTCCCTGACTGCGTCAGGGCCCGGGCGCGCCCAACGCCCGGCGGTACTCGAGCTCGTCGACATCGAGACCCCATACCACCGCCGTGCGGGTCACACCGGTGCTCTGCCAACCCCCGCCCTCGTAGAAGCGGCGGGCCCGTTCGTTGCCCGGGAGCACCCAGAGCCGCACCTCGCTGAAGCCGAACCCCTCGGCGTCACGGAGCGCCGCGGCCATGAGGCGGGCGCCATGGCCGAGACCGATGGCCGACGGGTCGAGGTAGATGGCTGACAGCTCGGCCAGCTCGGACTCACCGCCGGCCGGCTCCAGCCGGGCGAAGCCGACGAGCCGGCCGGCGTCGTCCTCGGCCAGAAGCACCACGCCGCGGCGTCCCGGTCCGTCGGCGAGGAACCTCCGCCACTGCTCGAGGCGGTCCTCGACGCTGAGCGCGTCGAGATAGTCGTCGGGGAGGAGCCCCCGGTAGGCGCTCCGCCAGGAGGCCACGTGGATCCCGGCCAACGTGGCCGGGTCGTCATCGGCTCGCGCCGGGCGGACCGACCCGGCCGCTGCACCAGCGGCTTCGCCGCGTGGTCGCGGTTCAGCCGTCGCGGAACCCGTTCTCCTTGTGGCTGCCGTCGCAGAGCGGCTTGTTGGCCGAGCCGCCGCAGCGGCACAGCGTCACCCGGTTCCTCGTCTCAAAGGCGCGCCCGTCCGCCCGCTCGACCACGACCCGGCCGCTCACGAAGAGCGGCCCGTCCGTGACCACGCCGACCTCCGGGCGGTAGTCCGGCTCCACGTCGGCGCCGTCGGCCTCGAGCCGGTAGGTGAGCGCCCCGGACGGACAGTGCTCGACCATCGACATCACCTGGGCCCGGGTGATGCTGTCCTCGGTGGCGTCGCCCCGCATCAACTTCCATACGTTCGTGAGCCGGTTCCCGCAGAAGCCGGCGTGCTCGCAGATCGACCGGTCGTCCCGGACGACGAGCCCGGTGCCGACGTAGGTCTTCTGGCGCGCTTCGTAGGCGTCGTCGGGCGCCGTCTCGGTGCCGTCGAAGCCGTTCTTCTTGTGCGTGCTGTCGCAGAACGGCTTGTTGGACGAGCCGCCGCAGCGACACAGGGCGTAGACGGGGGTCGTCTCGAGCTCGGCCGTCGTCTGCCAGGTGAGCGGCTCGCCGCTCTCCGACTCGACGACCCGCCGCCGGACGACAGGCAGCTCGCCGGTCACGATGTAGGGCCCGTTCGGCCGTACGGCGATCTTCGGGCCTTCGTCGTCAGGGCTCATCTCGCACCACCTCTCGGGACCACCACCGATCGTGAGCTCACTCTACGGGCGGTCGCCTCGAACCCGTCCGCCCAAGGGACTGCGTTGTCACTCGTAGTAGCCGGAGTGGATGTAGACGCAGGGGACGCCCTCGGCGACGTACATCGCGTGGTTCGAGGGGTCGTCCTCCAGGGCCAGGCGCAGGTCGAACCCGTAGTCGCGGAGGTCCTCGACCACGCCGCGCTTGAACAGGGTGACGTGGTCGTAGTCCCCCCGGTCCCGCATCACGAGGAGATCCCAGCGCAGGCCGTAGCGCTCCAGCCAGGCCAGCGTCTGGGGCTGGACCCGGAGCGGCCGGCCGGTGAGGAGGACGACGGCCAGCCGCTCGTCGAGGAGCTCGATGAGGCGGGCGACCTCCTCGATCACCGGGTCGTCGCCGCAGGCCTCGAAGAAGGCGTTCCAGTCCCGCCGGCCCCGCTCGATGAAGTGCTGGCGACCGGCGGCGTCGGACAGCACGCCGTCGATGTCGAAGACCACCGCCGGGCGGCCGGGGAGGGGCTCCCCCCGCCACCGCCAATTGGGGAGCCGCCCGATGGCGTCTGGGGCGAGCGGTTGGCGGCGGTACATGGCAGTCAATTTGGGGGCCCAGGCGGGAGCGGGCCGACCGTTCCTCCCGGTCGGACCTGGGCCGACGGGCGCTTCAGCCTACCGGGGGGCCGCCGCCACGGGTCCGCCGGCGCGGCCACCCGGGCGACGGTCCGGCGTGGCACGATGGGGACGAGATGGTGTCGCACCCCCTGCGGGTAGCTGCCCAGGTGGGGAGTTCGATTGCACCAGGAACGGTTGTGAGCGCGGGATCGGAGGGGTGACCGGCGTGAGCGCGCGTGCATCGACACCGCAGGCCGGCGCGCCCGCCACCCTGGCCGCCCCGGCGGCGACCGTGGACCTCCCGCTGAGCGGGGTGCTCGAGGCCGAGGCCCTCCCGGAGGGCGACGAGCCGGCCAGCGCGCCTTCCACCGAACCGGTCGAGGCGCTCGCCATCCGGGTCCCGCTGGGTCGGCGGGTCATGGTCGTGGGCGACCTGCTCCTCTCCTCGACGGCTACCGCGTCCTCGCGGGCTCTCGCGGTGGACCTGGCGACCACCCTCGACCGTTGGGACGGCCCCGGTGTGGCCGTCGTCTGCGGGAACCTCTTCGCCGCCCCGACGGGCGGCGGTCCGCTCACCGCCGGCGAGGTGCGGGCCGCACTCGGGGCCCACGAGCGCCTCACCGCCTCGGTGCGCGCCTTCACGAGCCGTCCGGACTGCCGCCTCGTCGTCATGCCGGGCTGGCGGGATCCCGAGATCGCCACCGACGACACGGTCCGGGCGCAGCTGGGCGACCTCGGGGTGGAGATGGCCCCGGCCGTCGACCTGTTCCTCATCACCGCGGCCGGCGAGCGCCTCGTCCTCGTGCGCCCCGGCAGCCCGGTGGCCGGCCCCGGCCGCTGCCCGGACGTGGGCACGGCCGAGGCGAGGGCCTACCTCTCGGGCGTCGACCGGCTGGAGGACCCCTCGGCGTCCGCCCGCTTCGTCACCTCCCGCCTCCTCTACCGCCGGCTGCGACGCTTCGTGTGGGTGCCGCCGGTGCTGGCGGTCGTCGTGGCCCTCGCCGTCCGCATGACGTTCGTCTTCAACGGGGTCGACCGCATCGTGCGGCGGGCGCACGGGGCCCACCGGGTACTGCTCCGGGCGCACAGCGCCTCGTGGTCCGAGCGGCTCCTCTTCACGATCGCGGTGATCGTGGCGTTCGAGATCCTCCTCGCCGCGGTGGTGACCCTCGTCTCCCGTCACATCTGGCGGACCCACGTGGCGACGGAGGAGCCCGACCCCGTCCCGACCGAGGAGGGGGTGACCTCCTCGCCGGCGAGCGACCTCCTCGTCGCCGGACACGACGCCCTCGACGAAGCCCGTGACGCGGTGGCCACCGGGGCCACCGGCCTCGTGGCCGGCGGGGGCCTCATGGCCGAGCTGACCGCGCTCACCCCGGGCTTCTTCGCCAGCCCCGGCGGCACGACCGAGCTCGTGCGGGAGCACCGGGGCCGCATGGGGCTGCCGCCGGTGTTCCTCCACCACCGCCAGGCCAGCTGGATCGAGCTCGAGACCGGAGCGGACCTCCACGTGCGGTTGCTGCTGGCCGACGTCGACCTGCCCTCGTCCACCCTCATGGAGCGGGCCGTCACCGGCTACCGGGTGGTGAAGGGCTACAAGGCCGCCGCCGACCTGCACCCGACGATGGTGGCCTCGTGGCCGAGGGGCGCCTCCTGGCCCCCCGCCCCGCAGGTCACGGCGGGACGCCGGCGGGCTCGCCGGGTCCGCCGGGCGGCCGCCGCGGCGATCTTCCTGGCCGGTCTGCTCGACCTGCTCCTCGCGGTGTCACCGCCCCTCCGCGGCCGCCTCCACCTCCTCCAACAGGTGCTCCCCCTCGGCGTGGCCCAGGCGGCCGGGGCCCTCGTGGCCCTGTCGGGGATCGCCCTCATGATGCTGGCCCGGGGGGTGCTCCGCGGCCAGCGCCGGGCCTGGGTGGTCGCGGTCGGGCTGCTCGCCGGCACCCTCGTGCTGCACCTCGTGCACGGGGCGGCGCTCGGGGCGGCCGTCCTGACCGCCTGCGTGCTCGGCCTCCTCGTCGTGGAACGGGCCCAGTTCGGGGCGGCGAGCGACCAGGGTTCGCTCCGCTCCGCCTTCTCCACCCTCCTCCTCGGGGCGCTCGCCGCGGTGGCCGCCGGCACACTCGCCGTCGAGCTGGCCAACCGGGTCCGTCACCACCCCATCCCGGCCTTCCCGCAGGTGGTGCTCGCCGTGGTCGAGCGCCTGGCCGGCCTCACCACCGTCGACCTCCCCGACGCCATCGACGACTGGCTCTTCCCGTCGATGCTGGCCGTCGGCGTGACGCTCCTCGTCGTGGCCATCTACCTGGCCACCCGACCGGTGGTCGACCGGCGGCTCTCGAGCGTCAGGGCGGCCTCCGCCCGCCGGGCGGCCGAGCTCCGGGCCCGTGACATCGTCCGGCGCCACGGCACCGGCACGCTCGACTACTTCGCCCTCCGCGACGACAAGCAGTGGTTCTTCCACCGCGACAGCCTCGTGGCCTACGCCGTCTACGGCGGGATCTGCCTCGTCTCGCCCGACCCGATCGGCCCGCTCAACGAGCGGACCCACGTCTGGCAGGTCTTCCGCCAGTTCGCCGACAGCCACGGCTGGGGGGTGGCGGTCATGGCCGCGGCCGAGGAGAGCCTCCCGGTCTACCGGGACTCGGGGATGCGCTACCTCTACATCGGCGACGAGGCCGTGGTCGACCTGCCGAGCTTCTCGCTCGCCGGCGGGAAGATGAAGGGTCTCCGCCAGGCCCACAAGCGGATCGAGCGCTACGGCTACACCGTCGCGTTCTACGACCCGGCGACGATGGACCGCTCGCTCATCGAGCCCCTCGTCGAGCTCATGGCCAAGAGCCGGCGGGGCGAGGGCGAGCGCGGCTTCTCGATGATGCTCGGCCGCATGTTCGACCCCCGCGACACCGACCTCCTCCTCACCGTGGTCTACGCCCCGGACGGCCAACCGGCCGCGATGTGCCAGTTCGTCCCCTCCCAGGCCATCTCGGGCTACTCGCTCGACCTCATGCGCCGGGACCCGGCCGAGCACCCGAACGGCCTCATCGACTTCGCGCTGTGCTCGACGATCGAGCACCTCAAGGCGCAGGGCGGGCGGGGCCTCAGCCTCAACTTCGCCGCCATGCGCTCCGTCCTCGAGGGCGAGACGGGCGACGGCGTCACCCAACGGGTCGAACGGTGGGCGCTCCGCCGCATGTCGGGGGTCCTCCAGATCGAGTCGCTCTGGCGCTTCAACGCCAAGTACGAACCGTCGTGGCTCCCCCGCTACATCGTCTACGACTCGGCCGAGCAGTTCGTCCCCGCCGTCGTCACGATCATGCGGGCCGAGTCGCTCACCGAGGTGCCGGTCATCGGCCGGCTGCTCACACCGTCCGGTGCGCGGCGGACGGGTCCCTACGTGCCCGACGCGCTGACCCGGGACGAGGCCTCGGGAGCCCCGTCACCCGGACGCTGAGCCGGCCCGGCTGCCCGCCGCCGGTCGAGGGCGCGGTCGGGCCGGGGGCCGCGTCACCGTCCTGACCTGCACCGGGCCGCGAGAAGGGGCGAACCGGGACGGGCCGCGTACTCGGGCGGGCAAATCGGTGCCAACCTGTGGGCCCGCCGCCCCGATCCGACTTGGAGCGAACCCTGGTGATCAAACGATGGATCTTTGCCGCGCTCGGCGCCGGCGCGCTGGTGCTCAGCGTGGCCGCGCCACTGCCGGCCGGCGCGAGCACGCCCACGTCGCCCAAGTCCCTGGCCAAGGACCTCGTCCCGCCCTCCGTGGCCAAGAAGGCCGGCTTCACCAAGATGCTCGGCAAGGTCACCACGTCTTCGAAGACCGGAGCACCGTCGTGCCCCAATGGCGCACAGGTGGTGTACGAGGACGCCGCGGGAAAGACCGGTGTCGTAGCCGAGGTGCTGGGCTGCACCACGACCAAGGCCGCGGCAGCCCTCGTCCGTCGAGTTCGAACGGGGACCAAGGCGATCTCGGCCGTCCCGCCCAAGCGACTGGGACCGTCTGCGCTGGAGCGCGGGAGCGGTTTCACCTACGCCTTGTACTGGCAGCGCGGTGCCCGGGTGGAGCTGGTGGCGCTCAACACCAACGTGCCGGCGAGCACCAGCTCTTCCACGGCCCCGACGGGCACCCCGCCGCCCATCACCAAGGCGCAGCAGCGGACGCTTTCGACGGTGGCGCTGGCACAGAACGCCCGTATCCCGTAGCCGAGGGGTCGGCGAAGCCGACCGTTCGCCCTCGGCGGCAGGGGGTGTCGCCGGGGCGTCAACTGCGGGAGAACCAGGCACGGTCCCCGACCGCCCAACACCCTGAGGTAGGTAGGCAGGTCGCTCCGGCCACGGCACCACTCGGACCGGGCGCCCGGCTCCAACCGGAGCCTTGCCAGCGCAGCGTGACCACGTGCCCCCTCGTGCGGATGTCTCCGAAAGTGAGCGTGTCGCCGAACGCCCAGCAGGCGCTGCGGCCTCGACAGGCCACCGAGAGCAGCTCCGGATCGCCGGTCGACGCGCTGAGTGGCCACTGCACCCATCGGATGCCGTCCCAGTGCTCCAAGATCCCCGAGGCGCTGTAGGTGTCAACCCCGCGGTACTCCGCCCCTCCGACGGCCCAGCACGATGTCGACGCGGTGCACGTCACGCCGACGAGCACGTCGTACGCCAAAGGTTTGGCGGCGCTCGGAACGATGGACCACTCTCGGCCGTCCCAGTGCTCGATGAGGGTGCTGCCACTCGCCGGCAGGTACTGGCCCGTCGACCCCACCGCCCAACAGTCGTCGGCGGTCACACACGTCACGCTGTGCAACTCGCCGGTGGCGAGCGCAGAGTACTGAACGGCGTGCTGTCGGACGGGGACGTTCGGGCTCGGCACGACGGACCAGCTGACGCCGTCCCAGAGCTCGATCAACGTCGATTGATGCCCGTCCGCCGCTACTTGCGCGCCGACCGCCCAGCACGAGGTCGGCGACAGGCAGGTCACGCCGAAGAGCTCGGACCCTTCGACAGCCGGCCCAGCCACGGTCGTCCATCGACCGCCCCTCTCGGCCAGCAGGAGCTGGCCGAGACGCAGAGGATCGCCGGCTTCCTCGTAGCCGACCGCCCAGCAGCGCTGGCCGCCGACACAGGCGACGCCGCTCAGTATCGGGGTACCGGTGCTCGGGCCGATCAGCTTGAGCGGCGACCACCCCTCGCCGTCGTACTGGGTGGCCAGACCACCGACCACCGCGACACAGTCTGCGGCCGAACCACAGGCCACGGCCCGCAGGCCGGCCGAACGTCCTGATCCCGGCACGCCGAAGGTGGCCCACCGCATGGTGTTCGCCGGAAGGGCGCCGGCACCGCTGACAGAGGCCAAGGACAGGACCGCCGCCGACAAGCCCGCCAGCACCTTCGGTACCCGAGCCATGTGTGCCCAAGACGGCATTCGCCCATCCGATACCCACGAGCCATGTCAGACCGCTGGCTCTGTTCCACCCTGTCCTCTCTAAGGGACGTCTCAGACGGGCCGCGGGTTGTCTCCGGTCCGATGGTCACGAAGCGCCTCGGGCAGCGGCGGCCACCGTCAGGCGGTCCGTCGAAAATTCAGGCTTTCTTCACCGAGACTGCAGACAACGGCCGCGGAACGATCGCGCAACGGTCACGGCGATGCGTCAGGGTGGTCTCGACGTCGCCGGAACCCCGCAGCCGGCGACCGCCCCGAGGAGCGCTCGATGAGACACGCACCGACCAGGATGAACGGCGTCCGCTGTCTGGTGGCGCTCGGCGCCATGACCCTCCTTTTGACCGCCGGCGGCGCGGCCGGCGCCTCGGCCCCGACCGGTTACACCCCGCCACCCATCCAGCACGTCTGGGTCATCGAGCTCGAGAACGAGGGCTACGCCCAGTCCTTCGGGACCCCGTCCAACGACCCCTACCTGGCCACGACCCTCGTGAGCATGGGGGCGCTCCTCAAGAACTACTTCGCCGTCGGGCACAACAGCCTCGACAACTACGTCGCCCAGGTCACCGGGCAGGCGCCCGACCGGGCCACCGACGCCGACTGTCCGGTCTGGACGCCGTTCGAGCCCACCGACAAGGTCCGGCTCCCCTTCGACCAGCAGGTCGGCAACGGGTGCGTCTATCCCGCCTCGATCCCCACCCTCGGCAACCAGCTGACCGGGGCCAGCCTGACCTGGAAGGCCTACCTCCAGGACATGGGCAACGACCCGGCGCGCGACCACACCGTGTCGACGCCCGAGGGACCGGCCTGCGGCCACCCGGCCGTCGGCAAGCCCGACCTCACCGAGGGGGCGGAGCCGCAGGACCAGTTCGCCGACCGTCACGAAGGCTTCATGTACTTCCAGTCGGTGACGGACAACGCCGCCTACTGCGACGCCCACGTCCTGTCGTTCCAGCCGCTCCTGAGCGACCTCTCCTCGGCGGCCACGACGCCCGACTTCTCCTGGATCTCGCCCAACCTCTGCAACGACGGCCACGACGCGCCGTGTGCCAACGGTGACCCCGGTGGGTTCGTCAACATCGACGCCTTCCTGAGCACCTGGGTGCCGATCATCATGGCCTCCCCCGCCTACAAGACCGGGGTGATCATGATCACCTTCGACGAGGGCAACTCGGACAACGCCTGCTGCGGCGAGGTCGAGGGCCGGAGCGACGCCCACCCCAACACCGGCCAGCCCGGGATCGGCGGCCCGGGCGGCGGACGGGTCGGCGCGGTGCTCCTCTCCCCCTACATCACGCCGGGGACGGTGAGCACGGTCGACTACAACCACTACGCCATGTTGAAGAGCATCGAGGACATCTTCGGCCTCTCCCATCTCGGCGACGCGCAGATGCCCCAGGTGCAGTCCTTCGGCTCGGACGTCTACACGAACCCCTGAGGTGTCGTTCGACTTCACGTGAGCCGCGGCCGCTCTCGACGGTGGCGCTGGCGCAGAACGCCCGCCTCCCCTAGCCCGACGGTCGGCGAAAGCGACCGACCGCCGGCCGTCGCGGGCGCCGGCGACGTCAGCCCCGGCTGGCGGACGCGCCCCGGCCCCGCCCTTGCGGGCGGGGCCGGTCGTGCCAACCGGTATCGGTGGGATCAGGCGGGCTGGAGGTCCTTCTCCTCTTCCTTCTCCTCGCCCTTCAGCTCGAGCTCGTCCTCAGGCGACACCTTGGCGGCGTGCCAGAAGCCGAACCCGACCAGGACCGCCATCACCGCGGCCAGGATGAAGCTGGCGATGGCCCCCCAGAAGGCGATCTGGCCGAACTTCCAGAAGCCGTAGGCCTCGAGCAGGAGGCCACGGAGCGTCGTGCCCTGGAAGGACACCCCCTCGAGGGCGGTCAGCTTGGCGTTGGTCGGGTCGGCCCGGGCGGCCGTCGAGATCTGCGAGTACACGCCGTGGTAGGGCATCTCCGAGAGGTGCACGGCGATGAAGTGGTCGGCGTAGGCCTCGGCCTGCGGACCGGACAGCACCTGCTGGCCCGCGTACTGCTCGAGGTACGGGATCATCCCCGGCGTGATCTCGGTGCCCGGCACGGCGTGGGCGAACGCCACCCGCGGCGGGAAGTAGATCTGCTGCTCGGCCAACTGGTTGTGGACGTTGGAGTTGGCGAAGCTGTAGCCCCACATCAAGAGGCCCCCGGCGACGAGCAGGACGAACACCACCACGAGTCCCACGGCGCTCACGAGCACATCGAACATCTTTCTCTGCATGACTCCCTCCCCGGCAGGCTTGTGAACTTTTGCACTACCAACTTCACACGGCGGGCCCATGGTCAGTAGGGCATTTGGTCCCATGCCGAGACGAAGAAAGGCTGCTCAGAGGCAATTAGAGGAATTGGTCCCAACGAGGGCCCCGCCCTCCCGGGCGGGACGTGACCGCCCCCGGCCGTGCCGGGGGGCCGAGGTTCAGCCGTTCCCGGGTCCGCCCGCCGCCTGGATCTGCTGGAGCGGCTCGTTGGTGTCGAGGTAGTCCCGCCAGGTCCTGACGAGGCCCTCCCCGTCGACCTCGACCACGGTCGCGCCGTGGACGACTACCGGGATCCCCCGACCCTGGTCGGAGAACGTGCCGGTGCCCGTCCACTCGAAGACCGCCCAGTCGTCGCCGCCCCGGATGCGGTCGACCCGCTGCTCCCAGTCGGGGAACAGGGCCTCGGTCCCCTCGGCCACCCTGGCGCACGTCGGTGGTCCAGGGGGTCACCGGGTCCATGAACCGCCCGCCGTCGGCGAAGAGGGCCACGAAGGCCTCGGTGTCCGCCTCCTCGAAGCGGCGGGCCCAGGCTGCCCAGTCCACGCCGCCCCTCCCTACCGGGCGAAGAAGAAGAGCGTGGCGTCGTGGGCGAAGTCGACGAGCGGCCCGGGGATGACCCCGAAGACCACGGTCACGGCCACGCAGATCCCGATGGCCACCGTGCTGAGGACGGGAACCCGCACCCGGTCGGCCCCCTCGGCCGGGGTGGCGTCCGCCGGCGAGACCACCTCGACCAGCACCTCGTCGGGCTCGACCACCACGACGCCCCCGGGCCGGCCGGCCGGTTCGGCGGTGATGGTCTCGTCGTCGATCAGGAGCTCGGCGTTGATCCGCTCGACGACGGCGAGCGAGCGGTCGGTGCCCGTCCACAGCGGCACCGGCTCCCGTCGGCCGTCGCCCCCGGCCCCGTTCCCCCCGACCCCGCCGTCGGAGGGGCCGACCGGCAGCGTCGACTCGAGGAAGTCGCCGAGGTCCTCGGTGACGGCCTCAGAACCGGGCCGGGCGGCGGCCGGACGGAGCGGGGTGTACATCAGCACGGCCACCCGCAGGTAGGCGAAGGCGGCGATGGTCGCGGTGACCATGGCCACGACGGCGAGCGGCACCGAGTGGGCGTCGACCGAGGCCGACACCACCTCCAGCTTGGCCAGGAAGCCCGTGGTGAACGGGATGCCGGCCTGGCCGAGCAGGAGCACGGCGAAGGCCAGGGCCAGCCAGGGTTGTCGGCCCGAGAGGCCCCGGTAGCGGGCGATGTCGTGGGCCGCGTCCCCCCGCCGGCCGAGGACGGTCACGACGGCGAAGCTCCCGACGACCATGAAGGAGTAGGTGAGGAGGTAGTAGAGCGAGGCGGCCACGCCCCGCACGGTGGCCGCCTGCAGGCCGAGCAGCACGAAGCCGGCGTGGTTGATCGACGAGTAGGCCAGCACCCGCTTCACGTCGCGCTGGACCACGGCGAGCACCGCCCCGAGGACGAGGGTGAGGAGGGCCAGGAGGTAGATGACCGGCTGCCAGTCGGCCCGCAGGCCGCCGAAGCCCGAGAGGTAGACCCGCAGGAGCGCGGCGAAGCCCCCGGCCTTGGCCACCGCGGCCATGAACCCGGTCACCGGGGAGGGCGAGCCCTGGTAGACGTCGGGCGTCCACATGTGGAACGGCACCGCGGCGATCTTGAAGGCGAAGCCCACGAGGAGGAGGGCCAGGCCGGCGAGGAGCACGCCGTTGGTCACAACCACGTTCTTGGCCAGGAAGTCGGCGATCTGGGTCAGGTTGGTGCTGCCCGTGGCCCCGTAGGTGAGGGCGATGCCGTAGACGAAGATGGCCGAGGAGAACCCGCCCAGGAGGAAGTACTTGAGCGCCGCCTCGCCCGAGGCCGAGCGCCGGTGGTTGAAGGCGGCCAGCACGTACAGGGCGATCGAGAGGATCTCCAAGCCCAAGAAGACGATGACGAGGTCGTTGGCCTCGGCCATGAGCATGGCGCCCGAGGCCGAGACGAGGGCGAGGACGTGGTACTCGCACCCGCCGATCCCCTCCCGGCGCAGGTAGCCGTCGCCGACCATGGCCGAGAGGACCATGGCCGAGGTCACGAGGATCGAGACGAGCACGCTGAAGCCGTCCACCACGAGGGCGTGGTCGATGGCCGTGTAGCCGCCGTGGGACTGCACGTCGGCCCACTGCCACCACGAGAAGCCGAAAGCCGTGGCGGCCACGACGATCGTGCCGACCGTGGCCACCGTGAGGCGCAGCGGCCGGCGCACGAGCGAGCCGATGCCGAGGATGAGGAGCGCCCCGCCGAGCATCGTGATGACCGGGAGGATCGAGAGCCACCGGATGTACGGGAGCTTGATCTTCCCCGACTGGACCGCGTGGGCCGCGGCGTGGGCGTGGATGGCGGCGGCGAGCAGCAGCACGGCCCTACTTCCCCCCGCTCGCCGCGGCCTCGGCCCCCGCCGTGCCATAGCGGGCCACCGGGGGCTGTGGGCTGTGGGTCACCGCGGCCACCCGGGCCTCGAGCTGGTTCACCGAGGGCGTGATGCGGTCGAGGACCGGCTTCGGGTAGACGCCGAGGAGGACGATCAGGATGAGGAGCGGGGCGATCACCACCCGCTCGGTCCAGCCGAGGTCGCGGACCGCCGCGTTGGCCGGGTCGGGCTTGTGATGGAAGGCCTGCTGGTAGGCCCAGAGCAGGTAGAGGGCGGCGATCACCACGCCGAACGTGGCCACGACGGCCCACCACCGGTGGGTGAGGAACGTGCCCGAGAGGATGAGGAACTCGCTCACGAAGCCGTTCAGGCCGGGCAGCCCGATCGAGGCCATCATGGCCACGGTGAAGGCCGCGGCTAGGAGGGGGGCCGGCGTCTGCAGGCCCCGCAGCTCGTCCACCTGCCACGTGCGCCGGCGCTCGTAGATCCACCCGATGAGGAGGAACAGGGCGGCGGTGATGAGGCCGTGGTTGACCATGAGGAGCACGCCGCCGGACAGGCCCTGGGTGGTGAAGGCGAACGTGCCGAGGGCGATGAAGCCGATCTGGGCGAGCGACGAGTAGGCCACCAGGCGCTTCAGGTCGCGCTGGGCACAGGCCACCACCGCTCCGTAGAGGATGCCGATCACCGCCAGCGTGAGCAGCAGCGGCGCCAGCGTGTGCGAGGCCTGGGGGAAGAGGTTGAGGTCGAAGCGGATGATCCCGTAGGTGCCGAGCTTGGCCAGCACGGCCACGAGGATGACCGAGCCGGCCACCGGGGCCTCGCTGTAGGCGTCGGGCGACCAGGTGTGGAGCGGGAACAGGGGGGCCTTCACGGCGAAGGCCGCGGTGAAGGCGAGGAAGAGGAGCACCCCGGCCGCCCCGGTGAAGTGGGTGTGCATGAGGGCCGGCAGGGCGAACGTGAGGACGTGGGTCTGGCTCTGGTGCAAGAACGCGGTGGCCAGGATGCCGACGAAGAGGAAGGCCGAGCCGAGGAACGTGTACACGAAGAACTTGACCGCGGCGTAGGCCCGGCGGGTGTAGCCCCAGCCCCCGATGAGGAAGTAGGCGGGCACGAGCGTCAGCTCGAAGAAGAGGAAGAAGAGGATGAGGTCGAGCGAGATGAAGCTGCCGAGACAGGCCGCCTCGAGGAGGAGGAGCCAGGCGATGAAGGCCCGGGTGTCGTGGCGGGCCGAGGCCCCGGCGATGGCCAAGGGGAAGAGCACGGTGGTGAGGAGCACGAGGAACACCGAGATCCCGTCCACCCCGACGAACCAGGAGATGCCGAGGTCCTGGGCCCACACGTGGTGCGAGACGAACTGGTAGCCGCCCGTCGTGTGGAGCATGACGGCCACCGCGATGGCCACGCCCAACGTGGCGAGCGAGACGGCGAGGCCGAGGAGCTCGGCCGCCCGCTTGCTGAGGCCGGTGAGGAGGGCCACGACCGCCGCGCCGCCGGCCGGCAGGAGCACGAGGACGGTGAGGAAGGGGAAGTCGTGCTGGCTCACGTCCACCACACCCTGCTCACCATGAAGCCCACGAGGATGGCCAGGCCAAAGGCGATCCCGAGGGCGTAGTTGCGGACGTAGCCCGTCTGCAGGCGCCGCACTCCGGCCCCGGCCAGCCGGACGAGGCCGCCGACGCCGTTGACCGCCCCGTCGATGATGCGCCCGTCGACCACCACGGCCGAGAAGCGGGCGAGCCGCTCGCTCGGGCGGCCGAGGACCGTGTCGTAGAAGTCGTCCCAGTACCAGACGCGCTGGAGGAAGGCCGGCTCGAGGCGCGGCTGGTCGACGCGCACGCGCCAGAGGACCCAGGCCACGTAGATGCCGATGACCGCGGCGGCTGCCTCGATGACGCCGAGGATCCAGAGGGCCTCGTCGGAGAGGTTCGGCTGGTAGAGGGTGTGGGCGAAGACCGGCTGGAGCCAGACCGAAAGGCCCCAGGTGTGGACCCAGGGCAGGTCGAGGAGACCGGCCGTGGCCGCCCCGATGGCCAGCACCACGGCCGGGGCCACCATGACCCACGGCGCCTCGTGCGGGCGGTGGTGGGCCGGCTGGTCGCCCACCGCCTGGGCCCAGCGGTCGTCGCCGGTGAAGGCCAGCACGAAGAGCCGGGTCATGTAGTAGGCGGTGAGCAGCGCGGTGACCAGGCCGATCACGTAGAGGCCCGGCGACTTCGACCACACGTTGGACAGCACGGCGTCCTTGCTCCAGAAGCCCGAGAGCGGCGGCACCCCGGCGATGGCCAGCCAGCCGACGAGGAAGGTGGCGTAGGTCCAGGGCAGGTACTTGCGCAGGCGGCCCATGCGTTTCAGGTCCTGCTCGTCCTCCAGGCCGTGGATGACCGAGCCGGCCGAGAGGAAGAGCACCGCCTTGTAGAAGGCGTGACAGATCATGAGGAACATCGCCGCGATGTAGGCCCCGGTGCCCACGGCGAGGACCATGTAGCCGATCTGGGAGACCGTCGAGAAGGCGAGCACCTTCTTGATGTCCTGCTGGGCCGAGGCGATCGTGGCGGCCACGAAGGCGGTGGCCGCGCCGATGCCGGCGATCACCCAGGTGGCCTCGGAGCTGAGACCGAGCAACGGGTTCATCCGGCAGAGCAGGTAGACCCCGGCCGTGACCATGGTGGCCGCGTGGATGAGGGCCGACACCGGGGTCGGGCCCTCCATGGCGTCGGGCAGCCAGTTGAAGAGCGGGATCTGGGCCGACTTGCCGGTGGCCGCCAAGAAGAGGAGGAGCACGGCGACGGTCGCCGCGGCGTGGGACAGCAGGTGGAGGTGGGAGAAGATGCCCAGGTAGTTGAGGGTGCCCACCTTCGAGAAGATGAGGAACATGGCGATCAGGAAGCCGACGTCGCCCACCCGGTTGTACAAGAAGGCCTTCTTGCCGGCCGAGGCCGCGGCGTCCCGCTCGTACCAGAAGGCGACCAGCCAGTAGGAGCAGACGCCCACCCCCTCCCACCCGACGAAGGTGAGGAGCAGGTTGTCCGCCAGGACGAGGAGCAGCATCGAGAACACGAAGAGGTTCAGGTAGATGAAGAACTTCGTGTAGTCCCGGTCGCTCTTCATGTAGCCGATCGAGAACAGGTGGATGAGCATGCTCACGCCCGTCACGAAGAGGCACATGGTGATGGACAGCTGGTCGACGAGGACGGCCGCGTGCACCTGGAGCCCGCCCACGGGTATCCAGGTGAAGTAGTTCTGGATGAACTCTCGGGCGTGCTCGGGCCGGCCGTAGAGGCCGGCGAAGGTCACGCAGGCGGCGACGAAGGCCCCGGCGATGGCCGCCGTGCCGAGCCAGCCGGCCAGGGGGTCGCCGATCCGGCGGCCGACGGCCATGAGGACCACGAACCCGGCCAGCGGGAACAGGAGCATGAGGTAGGCGGACTGGAGCACGCCTCAGCCCTTCATGACGTGGAGGTCGTCTGCGGAGGCGCTGGAGCGCCGGCGGAAGATGGCCACCACGATGCCGAGGCCCACCACGACCTCAGCCGCCGCCACGACCAGGACGAAGAAGACGACGGCCTGCCCGGCGATGTCGTGGAGCATCCGGGCGTAGGTGACGAACGTGAGGTTGGCGGCGTTCAGCATGAGCTCGATGCACATGAACATGATCAGGACGTTGCGCCGCACGAGCAGGCCCACCGCCCCGATGGCGAAGAGGGCGGCCGCCACGATCAGGTAGTACTCGCCCGGGACGCTCACGGCGCCACCTCCTCGGCCTGGCCGACGGGCACCTCTTGGCGCGCCGACTCTTGGCCGGCCAGCTCGGCCGGGGCCGCTTCGAGCGCCGGGGCTTCGCCGCCCGCGTCGCCGTCGGCGGCCACCGCGTCGCTCGCCTCGGGGGTGTCGGCCTCGCCGGCGTCCCTCGGCGGGCGGCGGGCCAGCACCACAGCGCCCACCACGGCGATGAGGAGGAGTGCCGCGGTGGCCTCGAAGGCGAACAGGTAGGTGGTGAAGACGGCCTTGCCGATCTGGCCCACCTCGCCGTGGGCCCCGTTGATCGGGTAGGTGACGGTGTGGGCGCCGCTCGCCCAGTGCGCCTGCACCCCGAGGGCGATGACGCCGCCCACCGAGGCCAGGATCAGCAGCACGGCCACCGGGCGCTGTCCCTTCAGGGGTTCGGTCTCGATGTTCTCCCGCCGGTCGACGCCGAGGAACATGATCACGAAGAGGAACAGCACGACGATGGCCCCGGCGTAGACGATGATCTGCACCGCGGCCAGGAAGTCGGCCTGCTGCTCGATGAAGAGCACCGCGACGCCGAAGAGCGTGCCGACGAGCGAGAGGGCGGCGTGGACGGGGTTGGCCGAGGTCACGACGCCGACGGCCCCGCCGATCATGAGGGCCGAGGCGAAGATGAAGACGGCCAGATCCGGCACCGTCGGGTGCGTGGTGGCGAGGAGGAGGGCGCTCACCCGGCCGCCCGCTCCTCGTCGGCCTGCTCGGCGTCCCCGGCGGGCGCCGCAGGCGCCGCCTTGGCCGCCTTGAGCTCGACCTTCTTCTGCTTGCGCTCCGAGCGCATCCGCTGCAGGTCGGCCCGCAGGGCCTCCATCTTGGCCTTGTTGCGCTCGGCCGATTGGCGAGCCCGCCAGGCCCGTCCCCGGTTCCCCCGGTGCTCGAAGGGGATGTCCTCGTCGAGGAGATGGGCCTCGAGGACCTCGCGGAGGGGCCGGGTCCCCGTGGCCTCGTCGTCCCGGTGCCCCGACTGGCCACCCTCGGGGGGCCGCACGCCGTAGCCGAGCTCGCCCGACCATTGGACGGTGCCCTCGTAGGCCGCGTTCCCCGAGGGCGAGGTGGCCCGCATCCAGCCCGACGTGTGCAGGTCGTCGCCCTCCCGCCAGTCCTCCCAGGGCAGCTTCTTCGGGCGGCCGTCGTCGTCGACGAGCAGCTCGGCCTTCGTGTAAATGGCGTCGGCCCGGTTGGTGAAGGAGAACTCGAACAGCTTCGACTCGGTGATGGCCTCGGTCGGGCAGGCCTCCACGCACATGTCGCAGTGGATGCAGCGGAGGTAGTTGATCTCGTACACGTAGCCGTAGCGCTCCCCGGGGGAGACCGGGTGGTCCGGCGGGTTGTCGAGGCCCCGCACGTAGATGCAGTCGGCCGGGCACACGCCGGCGCACAGCTCGCAGCCGATGCACTTCTCCATGCCGTCCTCGTAGCGGTTGAGGACGTGGCGACCGTGGTTGCGCGGCTGCTTGGGCTTCTTCTCGTCCGGGTACTGGAACGTGACCCGGGGCCGGGTGAGGTGCTGGAACGTCAGCTTGAAGCCCCCGAAGAACTTGAGGTCGTCGCGGAGCTGGTCGAAGAAGCCCATCAGCCCTCACCCCCCGGGACGATCGTCGGGCGCCGGGGCCCGACCCGGCGGCCGACGTCGGGGAGGACGGCGGCCTCGCCGTCGTCCCGGCGCTCCCGGGCCACCGTGAGGGCCCGGTAGAGGATCAGGCCGGCCACGACCATGACCGGGACGGCGAGGAGGCCCCACCAGTGCCAGATCACGACGCAGGCCACCACGAGGAGCCAGCCCAGCGAGAGCGGGATCAGCGCCTTCCACCCGAGGTCCATCAGCTGGTCGTAGCGGAGCCGGGGGAGGGCCGCCCGGAACCAGACGTAGGCGAAGAGGAAGAAGAAGAGCTTGCCCAGGAACCAGAGGATCGGCACCCAGATGATGGCGCTCGGGAAGTGGGGCACGGGCCCGTCGGGCCCGCCGAAGAAGAGCGTCACCATGACTGCCGACATCGTGATCACGCTCATGAACTCGGCCAGGTAGAAGAGGGCGAAGCGGATCGAGGAGTACTCGGTGTTGAAACCGCCGACCAGCTCGGAGTCCGCCTCGACGAGGTCGAACGGCGGCCGGTTCAGCTCGGCCGTGATGGCCACCAGGAACAGGATGAACGGCACGAAGACCAACCGGATGGCGTTCCAGTCCCAGAAGTTCGGGGCCTGCGAGTCGACGATGGCCCGGGTGCTGAGCGAACCGGTGATGAGGACGACCGTGACCGTGGTCATCCCGAGGGCCGCCTCGTAGGAGATCATCTGGGCCGAGGCCCTCACCGAGCCGAGGAGCGGGTACTTGGACCCCGACGACCACCCGGCGAGCATCACCCCGTAGACGCCCACCGAGGACATGGCGAGGACGAGGAGGATGCCCATCGGCGGGTCGGCCAGCTGCATCTCGAAGGTGTGCCCGGAGATGGTGATGACGTCGCCCACCGGGATCACGCTGAACACGAGCAGCGCCGTGATGAGCGCGATGTACGGGGCCAGCTTGAAGACGAAGGGGTCGGCCTGCTCGGGGAGGAGGTCCTCCTTGAAGAAGAGCTTGATGCCGTCGGCCAGGGTCTGGAGCAGCCCCCACGGACCGGCCCGGTTGGGGCCGATGCGGCTCTGCATGTCCGAGATGAGCTTGCGCTCGAACCAGATCATCAACATGACCGACACGAGCAGGAAGACGAAGACGATCAGCACCTTGATGATGTCGACCACCCACACGAACCATCCGACGCCGTGCGCGGTCAGGGGGTCGGTGGCGATGAACGTGGCGAGCGCGGCGGTCACAGCGTCTCCACCCGGACGTCGTTGACCACGGCCGAGCCGTCGATGAGTGCGGCCGCCGCGTTCCGCTCGCCACCCGCCGGCCGGAGGAAGTCCACGGCCACCACCCCGCGGGGCAGGCCGTCGTCGGGGGCCGCGGCGAGCTCGAAGGCCACCCGGGCCGAGCGCACCCGCACCCGGTCGCCCCGACCGACACCGAGGCGGTCGAGGTCGAGCGGATGGAGGCGGGCCTCGGCCTCCTCCACCAGCCCGGCCAGCGACGGCGAGGCGCTCACCGCCGAGCCGCCGTCGTAGAGCCGGCGGGGCGAGAGGAGGCGGAAGGCGTAGTGGTCGGCCGGCGGCACGTGGACCGGCTCCCCCACCGGCCCCGGGCCGTCGAGGACCGCCGGCCCGCCGGAGGGCGCGGCCAGGGCCGCCGGACCCACCTCGTTCTCGTCGACCTCGGCCGAGCCGACGGAGGGCGGGGCGCCCTGGCGCTCCACCGACTCCACCCCGGGCAGGGCGATCGGGTCGATCGGCGCCCCGAGCGCCGGCGCGTGCCGGGCGAGGGGGACGAGGACGCCGTCGCCCGCCGACTCGAGCACGGGTCGGGTCACCCCGGCGTAGGCCGGGGCCAGCCGCTCGATCTCGTCCCACAGGTCGGACGCGCTCTCGAACCCGAGGTCGGCCCCGAGGGCGTCGGCCAGCTCGGCCGCGATCACCCAGTCGGCCCAGGCCGATCCGGGCGGGACGAGCTTCTGGCTGAGGCGCTGGACCCGACCCTCGACGTTGGTGGTGGTGCCCGACCGCTCGTGGGCCACCGCCGCGGGGAGGACGACGTCGGCCCGCTCGACCGTGGCCGACCGGTGCCCCGTCACGACGACCACGAACTGGGCCCCCTCGACGGCCTTCGTGGCCAGCTCGCCGTCGGGGAAGTCGGTCACGGGGTCGGCGCCGAGCAGGATCACCGCCCGTACCTCGTCGGTGCCGCCGGCCCCGGCCAGCGACGCCAGCACCGAGGCCGCGTCCCGGCCGGGACGCTCGGGGAGACCGCCCCAGGCCGCGTCGAACCACGGCCGGCCGGCCTCGAGGCTCACCCGCCCCGGCAGGCAGCCGGGGGCGAGGCCCATGTCGAGGGCGCCGCGCACGTTGCCCCGGCGCAGCGCAGGGAGGAAGCGGGCCCCGGGGAGGGACTCGGCCAGCACCCGGGCCGCCTCGGCCTGGAGGGCCGGGTCCTCGGCCATCGACGGCCGGCCGAGCACCACGACGACGCCGGTGCCCGCCGGGCCGTCGCCCTGGAGCAGGCGCCGGGCGACGGCGAGGTCGGCGTCGCTGAACGGCGCGCCTTCGTGGTGGGTGCGCCACGGGGCGTCGGCCGGCACATCGCCCACGAGCGCCCGGGCCAGCGCCGGCGCGTCGCCGGGCCGGTTGCGCAGGCTGGCCTCGCTGTAGGGCGTGAGGGCGGTGGCCGCCGGCGACAGCTCGAGCAGTCGGGTGGACCCGGCGAGGGCCGCACCCCGCAGACGGAGGTAGAGGACGGGGAGCTCCTCACGGAGGTCGCCGGTCAGGAGGACGACGGTCCGGGCCGCGCAGGTCTCGTCGACGCTGGCGAGGGGCAGGCCGAGGACGAGGTCGGCCGGCAGCCCGTCGCCGAGCTGGGCGTCGACGGCGTCGGTCCGCAGCACCGACTTGGCCAGCTTGGCCCAGGCGTAGGCACCCTCGTTCGTGAGCTGGGCCCCGCCGAGCACGGCGACGGCCCCCGCCCCGCGGCCCTCCCGGGCCTCGTGGAGGCCCCGGGCCGCCGCGGCGAGAGCCTCGCCCCACGAGACCGGCACGAGCTCGTCGTCCTTGCGCACGAGGGGCTCGGTGAGCCGACCGACCTGCCGTGACGGGTCCCGGTGGGCCTCGCCCCCGAACTGGCCGGGCCCGTCGGCCGCCACGGTGTCGCCGTTCACCGCCTCGAACACGTAACGGCCCTTGTCGCAGAGCCAGCCCTGGTTGACCGGGTCCGAGTCGATGCCGAGCAGCCGGGTGAGCCGGTTGCCCGAGGACTGCACGGCCACCCGGCACCCGAAGGCGCACGTCGTGCAGGTCGACTCGACCTGCTCGAGGTCCCAGGGTCGGGCCGAGAAGCGGTAGGGGGTGGACGTGAGGGCGCCCACCGGGCAGATCTGCACGGTGTTGCCGCTGAAATAAGAGGAGAAGGGCTCGGTCGGGAACGTGGCCACCTCGACGTGCTCACCCCGCCCGGCGAAATCGATCTGGGCCTCACCGGCGATCTCCTCGGCGAAGCGGGTGCAGCGGCCGCACTGGATGCAGCGCTCCCGGTCGAGCAGCACCAGCTCGGAGAGGGCGATCGGCTTCTCGAAGTGCCGCTTCTCCTCGACGAAGCGGCTCTCGCCGGGGCCGTAGGCGAGCGTCTGGTCCTGGAGGGGGCACTCGCCGCCCTTGTCGCAGACCGGACAGTCGAGCGGGTGGTTCACGAGAAGGAACTCGAGCACCCCGTCCTGCGCCTTGTGCACCCGCTCGGAGGTCGTCGACACCTCCATGCCCTCGGCCGCCGCGATGAAGCACGCCGGCTGGAGGCTGGCCCCGCGGGGCCCGGCGACCTCGACGAGGCACATGCGGCACATGCCGACCGGCTTCATCCGGGGGTGGTAGCAGAAGCGCGGGATGAACACGCCGGCCCGCTCGGCCGCAGCGATGAGCATCTCGCCCTTGGCCGCGGTCGTCGGCCGACCGTCGAGGACGAAGGTCACCTCCCCCCCGGGCTCAGGCATACGGGCAGGCTCCTTCTTTCACATGGAGCAGGAACTCGTCGCGGAAGAGGCGGATGCCCGAGAAGATCGACGACGGGATGGAGGGGCCGAGGACGCAGATCGTGGTCTGGGCCGGCGGCCAGGCCAGCCCGGGCGAGATGTTGTCCGAGACGTCGAGGAGGAGGTCGAGGTCCTGCTCACGGCCCGCCCCGAGCTCGATCCGCTGGAGGATGCGCTCGAGCCAGCCCGAGCCCTCCCGGCACGGCGTGCACTGGCCGCAGGACTCCCGGGCGAAGAACTTCGTGATGCGCCAGGCGGCCCGCACCATGCAGGTCGTCGCGTCCATCACCACGACGGAGCCCGAGCCGAGCATCGAGCCGGCCTCGCCCACCTCGTCCTGCCCGAGCGGGAGGTCCACCTTGTCGGGGCCGAACCACGGGGCCGAGGCGCCGCCGGGGATGAAAGCCTTCAGGTCGTTCCCGTCCCGGACACCCCCGCCGTAGGCGGGGTCGTAGATGAGGTCCCGGAACGTGGTCTTCACCATCTCGGTCTCGTAGACCCCGGGCCGCGCCACGTGGCCCGACAGCGCGAACAGGCGGGTGCCGGTCGAGCGGCCGGCCCCGAGGGCGGCAAAGGCCGCCCCGCCGTTCAGGACGATCCACGGCAGGTTGGAGAGGGTCTCCACGTTGTTGACCACGGTGGGCTCGCCATAGAGGCCGATGGCCGCCGGGAAGTAGGGCGGCTTGATGCGGGGCCAGCCCCGCTTGCCCTCGAGCGACTCGAGGAGGGCGGTCTCCTCGCCGCAGATGTAGGCGCCGGCCCCGGGGTGGACGACGAGGTCGACGGAGAAGCCCGACCCGAAGATGTCCTTCCCGATAGCCCCGTGCTCGTAGGCCTCGTTCACCGCCTGCTGTAGCCGCTCGAGGCCGAAGGCGAACTCGCCCCGCAGATAGATGAAGGCCTGGTTCACCTGGAGGGCGTAGGCGGCGATGATCGTCCCCTCGACCAGCTGGTGCGGATCGCGCTCGATGAGCAGGTGGTCCTTGAACGTGGCCGGCTCGCTCTCGTCGCCGTTCACCACGAGGTAGGTGACGTCGTTGGGCCGGAGCATCGACCACTTGCGGCCGGCCGGGAAGCCGGCGCCGCCCCGGCCGAGCAGGCTGGCCGCATCGACCTCGGCCGCCACCGCCTCGGGGTGCATGCCGAGGGCCTTGCGCAGCCCCTCGTAGCCCCCGGTGGCCAGGTAGCGGGCCATGGTGTGGCTGTCGTCGTAGCCGAGGCGCGACGTGACGATCTTGGGCGCGTCCGTGGTGGCCATCAGCCGCTCCCCGACCCGCCGGACCCGGCGACCGCCGCCTCCCGGGCCGCCCGGGCCGACTTGGCGGCGGCCCGCTGCTCGGCCACCACGGCCCGGTCGGCCTCGAGGCCGACCCGCCGCTCCACCCGGACGAGGGTGCCGTGCGGCGGCACCGTGGTGTCGAGCCGTCCGGCCCGCAGGTCGGCCACGAGGGCGTCGAAGCTCTCGGCCGTCTGGCCGCCGACGTAGCGGTGGTTCACCTGTACGCACACCGTGCGGTCGCAGTCGGCGAGGCACTCGGCCTCCTCGAGGGTAAAGAGCCCGTCGGCCGTGGTGCCCCCGGACCGCACCCCGAGCGACGCCTCGGCGTGCTCCAGCAGCTCGGTCGCCCCGCCGAGGAGGCACGCGATGTTCGTGCACACGGCCACGAGGTAGCGGCCCACCGGCTCGGTGTGGAGCATGTCGTAGAAGCTGGCGGTGCCCCGCACCTCGGCCGTCGTCACGCCCACGAGCCCCGCGATGTCGTCCATCGCCTCCTCGGTCAGCCAGCCGTCCTGCTCCTGGACCAGGTGACAGAGCGGGATGAGGGCCGACCGCCGCTCGGGGTAGAGCTCGATGAGCTTCTTCGCCCGGGTCAGGTTGTCCGGCGTGAGGTGGCTCACCGGTCCACCTCGCCCATCACCGGGTCGACCGAGGAGATGACGGCCACGGCGTCGGCCACGAGGCCGCCGCGGAGCATGAGCGGGAGCGACTGCAGGTTCACGAAGCTCGGGCCCCTGATGTGCAGCCGGTAGGGCTTCGAGGTCCCGTCGGCCACGAGGTAACAACCGAGCTCGCCCCGGGGCGACTCGATGGCCACGTAGACCTCGCCCTCGGGGACGGTGAAGCCCTCAGTGAAGATCTTGAAGTGGTGGATGAGGGCTTCCATCGACTCGTCGATGCGGGCCCGGGGCGGCGGGGTGACCTTGCGGTCCTGCACCCGGTAGTCCCCCGCCGGCATGCGCTCGGCCACCTGGCGGACGATGCGCACCGACTCGCGGATCTCGTTCAGCCGCACGGCGTAGCGGTCGAAGTTGTCGCCGTAGGTCCCGACGACGACGTCGAACTCCACCTCGTCGTAGGCGAGGTAGGGCATCGTGCGCCGCAGGTCCCAGGGCACGCCGGTCGAGCGGAGGATGGGCCCGGTGGCCGAGAGGGCCAGGGCCTCCGCGGCCGTGAGGTTGCCGACCGCCTCGGTCCGCTCGCGGAAGATCGGCTGGCCGGTGAGGAGCTCGTCGTACTCGTAGGTCCGGGCCTCGACCGTGTCGCAGATGACCGTGACGTCGTCCTCCCACCCGTCGGGCAGGTCGGCCGCCGTGCCGCCGGGCCGAATGAAGTTGTGGTTCATCCGCAGGCCCGTCGTCTTCTCGAAGAAGCTCAGCACCATCTCGCGCTCGCGGAAGCCGTAGATCATCATCGAGGTGGAGCCGAGGTCCATGCCGTTCGTGGCCATCCACATGAGATGGGAGGACATCCGCTGCAGCTCGGAGAGGAGCATGCGCATCCAGACGGCCCGCGGCGGGAGCTGCACCCCGAGCAGCGCCTCGACGGCGAGGGAGAAGACGAGCTCGTTGTTGAGCGGCGAGAGGTAGTCCATGCGGGTGACGTTGGTGGCCCCCTGCACGTAGGTGAGCATCTCGCCGGTCTTCTCCATGCCGGTGTGCAGGTAGCCGATCACCGGCTTGGTCCGCAGCACCACCTCGCCGTCGAGCTCGAGCATGAGGCGGAGCACCCCGTGGGTGGAAGGGTGCTGGGGCCCCATGTTGATGATCATCGTCTCGTCCTCGGACCGCTCGACGTCGATGTCGGCGGTGACGAGGTGGGGCTCCTCGGGGAGCCGGAGGACCGAACCGACCTCGCGCCCGAGCTCCCGGCCGGTGGTGGACGGGCGGGGTGCGAGCTCCTGGGCCCCCTCGGAGGTCTCGGCGGTGCTCCAGGCGGGCCGGTCGAGGCCGACCCGACGGGTGCCCCCGACGGTCGTGTCGCTCACCGCGCCTCCCGGTGCGTCGGGGCCCCGCTCACCGGGGCCCCGGGGCCTCTTTGAACTGCACCGGTACCCGTCCCGCCCCGTAGTCCTTGCGCAACGGGTGGCCCTCCCAGTCCTCGGGCATGAGGATGCGGGTCAGGTCGGGGTGGCCGAGGAAGCGGAGGCCCATGAGGTCGAAGGCCTCGCGCTCCATGGCCTCGGCCCCGGGGTAGAGGTCGAAGAGCGAGTCCACGACGGCGTCGTCCTCGGGCACCTGGACGCGCACCCGCACCCGGCGGCGCTGCGAGAGCGACGTGAGGTTGACCACGACCTCGAAGCGCTCGCCACCCACCCCGTCGGGGAGCGGCCGGCCCGGGTGCGTGAGGTAGTCGACCCCGCAGAGGTCCGACAGGAGCTCGAAACCGCTCTTTCGGTAGGCGGCCACCAGGTCGTGGTAGCGGGCCCGGGGCGGAAAGGCCGCCTCGGCCACGCCGGGTGCCGGCCGGCGGGGGATCTCAGGCAGGACGGGGCCGTCGTCCTCCGCCCCGACGCCTGCACCTTCGACCTCCACCCGGCTCACCGCGGCGTCGCCACCCGCACCGCGTCGGGAACCTCGGGCGTCCAACCCTCCGCTTCGGGCGCCGCCACCTCGGGCGCCTCGGGCCGCCGGGTGATCTCGCCGGTGCGCACCTTCTCGTGCAGCGTGAGGATGGCGTGGAGCAGCGTCTCGGGCGAGGGAGGGCAGCCCGGCGCGTACACGTCGACCGGCACGATCTGGTCGACGCCCTGGACGATGGCGTAGTTGTTGAACATCCCGCCGGTCGACGCGCACACGCCCATCGAGATGACCCACTTGGGCTCCATCATCTGGTCGTAGACCTGGCGGAGCACCGGCGCCATCTTCTGGGAGACCCGACCGGCCACGATCATGAGGTCGGCCTGGCGGGGCGAGGCCCGGAACACCTCCATGCCGAGCCGGCTGATGTCGAAGTCGGCCGCGCCCACCGACATCATCTCGATGGCGCAGCAGGCCAGGCCGAACGTGGCCGGCCACATGCTCTTGCGGCGCGCCCACTTCACGAGCTCTTCGAGGGTGCCGGTGAGGAAGTTGTGCTGGAGGTCCTCCAGGCCCACGGCCGACCCTCCCTACGCCGCCCGGTCGGAGGGTCCTGGGGCGAAGCGGACGACGGTCGACTCCGAGGTCCGCCGAGGCAGCCCCGGCTCGAGTCGCTTGGTCGGGCCCCAGCTGATCGCGCCGTTGCTCACCAGGTACAAGAAGGCCACGAAGACGACCACCGCGAAGACGATCACCTCGACGAGGCCGAAGGTGCCGAGCTGGCGGAAGATGACGGCGAAGGGGTAGAGGAAGACGATCTCGATGTCGAAGATGATGAAGATCATCGCCACGAGGTAGAAGCGGACCGGGAAGCGCTGCGGAGGCTCGCGGCTCGGGACGATCCCGCACTCGTACGGCGCGATCTTGGCCGCGGTGGGCTGCTTTCTCGGTCCGAGCAGGCCCGAGGCCAAGAAGGACCCGGAGGCGAAGACCAGGCCCAGTGCCAGGAGCAACAGGATCGGGAGGTACTGGTCCACGGCCTCTCGGTCTACCACGGGGCACTTTGCGCGGGCACATCGAAGCGGGCGGCAGAACGGCGCGCGACGGGGCCTACGATGCTGGCGTGACCGAGCGCCAGGCGGGTCGGGACGCACCCGCCCGGGGAGGCCGCCGTCGCCCCGCCGGCGAGGCCGAGCGGACCCGGGACGTCCTCGTGGTGGGCGGCGGGCCGGCCGGCTCGGCGTGCGCCTTCTGGCTGGCCGACGCCGGCTGGGACGTGGCCCTCGTCGAGAAGAAGCGCTTCCCGCGGGAGAAGACCTGCGGCGACGGCCTCACGCCGCGGGCCGTGCGCCAGCTGGCCGACATGGGCCTCGAGGGCGACCTCGCCGGGGCCCACCGCTACGTCGGCCTGCGGGCCTGCGGCTTCGGTCGGACGGTCGACATGACCTGGCCCGAGCACCCGAGCTTCCCGTCCTACGGCTACACCATCACCCGCCACGACCTCGACGGGCTGGTGGCCGACCGGGCGGCCAAGGCCGGGGCCACCGTGCTCTGCGGCCACGAGGCCACCGCGCCTGTGACCGAGGACGGCGGCGGGCCGCTCCCCGGCTGTCTCGGCGCCGAGGTGCGCGAGACGGCGACGGGCGGCACCCGGACCATCCGGGCCCGCTACGTCGTCGTGGCCGACGGCGCCAACTCCCGCTTCGGCCGGGCCCTCGGCACCGCCCGCGACCGCCGCTTCCCCCAGGGGATGGCCATCCGGGGCTACTACCGCTCGCCCCGCCACGACGACCCGTTGATCGAGTCGCACCTCGACCTGCGCTCAGCCGACGGCGACGTCGTGCCCGGCTACGGCTGGCTCTTCCCGCTGGGCGACGGGCGGGTGAACGTCGGCGTGGGCCTCCTCTCGACCGAGGCCCGGTGGAGGGGCGCCAACACGTCGCGTCTCATGGAGGACTTCGTGGCGACCATCGACCCTTCGTGGGGCATCTCGCCGGCCACCGCGCTCGGCCCGCCGACCGGTGGCCGCCTGCCGATGGGCCTCGCCGTCGGCCCCCGGACCGGGCGCAACGTGGTGGTGATCGGCGACGCCGGCGGCGGCATCAACCCGTTCAACGGGGAAGGGATCGCCTACGCCTACGAGACCGGACGGCTGGCCGCGGCGTCGGTGGGCGAGGCGCTCGCCGGTGACGGTGACGCCGCCTTGGCCGGGTACGAACGCCGGGTGGAGGAGGCCTACGCCGCCTACTTCCGGGTGGGCCGGGCCTTCGTCCACGTCATCAGCAACCCGAAGATCCTGCGGCGCTGCGTGTCGTTCGGCCTGCGCTCCGACGAGGCGATGACCATCCTCCTGCGGATCATGGCCAACCTCATGCGTCCCGACACCCTCGGGGCGGCCGAGCTCGGCTACCAGGTCCTCGAAGCCGTGGGCCAGCTCGTCCCCTCCTGACGCGACTCGCTGGTTGCCTGAGCGAAACGCTCCGTCCGGGGCGAGCGGCCCGGCCGCAGTCTTTGACCGACCTCAGAGGCCGGTCCCGTTGCCGAGCTCGGACACCTTGGACTCGAGCCGGTCAGTGAGGCTGGTCGTGAGCGACGAGGGCCAACCCGCGGGGTCGCGAACCGCCACGAGCTGGACCTCGGCCCGGCCGCCACCGACCACGGCGAAGACCACCTCGACGCTCGGGGCGAGCCGGCCGTCGCCCACCCCGAGAACGACGTCGGCCCCGGCCATCGCCGCGCCCGGCTGGCCGTCCTCCAGCGGCGTCACGCTTTCGATACGGGGCGACCCGCTGGCGGTGCCGCCCACGAGCGCGGTGACCCCGGCGGCGAAGCAGTGGGTAAAGCGCGGCTCTTGGACCTGCGAGACGCCGGCCGCCACGGGGCTCGAAGTGGCGAAGATCCGCACGCTCGCGGCCACGTCGTCCATGGTCCTGTCACCTTCGTCGAAGATGGGCGAAACGACCGCGGCCGTCGGCGCCCCCCCGAGGCGGCCGAACACCGGGTCGAGGAGCGGTCCCACGCCCATGCAGTGCTCGTAGCTGGCCGCCAACTGCGTTCCTGACCAGCCGGCGTCGGCCGTGCCGGTGAGCAGCGTGCTGAGCGGTACCGGCTCGGTCACGCCTGCCGTCCAACCCGGCGGGAAGTCGGCCCGCGTGAGGTCGATCTGCCGGGCGAGTTCGACGTCGCCGCGGACCGCGCTGTGGCGGCTGGCCGAGACCCCCGACCCCGGCCCGACGGCGGTCACCACCCGGGCCACGAGGGCGGCAACCGCCACCACCAGCAGCAGCGACACCACGGCCACGAAAGGCCCGCCGCCCCGACGTCGGTCGGTGGCGGGGCCTGTAGGCGACGACCACCAGGACGGCGGCGAACCGTGATCCGGTCCGTAGCCGTAGGGGCCGGCGACCACGCCGGACCTGGCGCCGCCGGCCTCGGCGTGCTGACCCCCCGCCTCCACGGCCGCATGGTACCGACGGGCGGGAGGATCTCCTTGGTCACCCTGGAGGTCAGCCGGCGTCGAGCTCCTTCACCACCTCGGCCGCGGCCTCGCCCCCCGCTTCGACCGCCCGCTCGAGCTCGGCCTCGCCGTGGGCCAGCCCCGGGAACAGCACCTCGTAGGCGCCGGGCGCAAGGGCGACGCCTCGGCGGAGGAGGGCGTGGAAGAGGCGGGGGTAGACGCCCCGCTCGGTCACGGCCCGCACCGCGTCGTAGTCGGCCGGGTCGCCCACCGTTGTGCCGCCGGAGGCCACGAACAGCCCCACGAGCGGCCCGACGGCGGGCACCCGGGCGGCGAGCCCGGACGCCTGCAAGGCCGACTCGAGCGACGCGGCGAACCGCGCTGCCCGCTCGGCCAACGACCGGTAGTCCTCGGGGCCGACCGCGCCGAGCACCGTCAGCCCGGCCGCCGTGGCGAGCGGGTTCCCCGAGAGCGTGCCCGCCTGATAGACGGGGCCGCCCGGGGCGAGTACCTCGAGCACGTCGGCCCGGCCGCCGAACGCCCCGACCGGCAGCCCGCCGCCGATGACCTTCCCGAAGCAGAAGAGGTCGGGGGTCACGCCGGACCAGGCGGTGGCCCCACCTTCGCCGAGACGGAAGCCCGTGATCACCTCGTCGAAGACGAGGAGCGCCCCGACCCGGTCACAGGCGGCGCGGAGGCCGGCGAGGAACCCCTCCTTCGGGGCAACGAGGTTCATGTTGGCCGCCACCGGCTCGACGATGACGCAGGCCACCTCGTCGTCGAGCTCGGGTACCTCGTTGTAGGGGACGACGAGCGTGTCGGCCACCGCCCCCGGCGGTACGCCGGCCGACCCCGGCAGGCCGAGCGTGGCCACCCCGCTGCCCCCGCCGGCGAGGAGGGCGTCGGCGTGGCCGTGGTAGCCGCCGGCGAACTTGACCACCCGGGGGCGCCCGGTGGCGCCGCGGGCGACGCGCAGCGCGCTCATGGCCGCCTCGGTGCCCGACGAGACGAGGCGCACCTGCTCGCAGCCCGGCACCCGCTCGCAGATGGCTTCGGCGAGGAGCACCTCGCCGGGCGTGGGCGCGCCGAAACTCGAGCCCTTGCGGGCGGCCTCGGCCACCGCGGCGACCACCTTCGGGTGGGCGTGCCCGAGCAGGACGGCGCCGTAGGACTGGACGAAGTCGAGGTAACGAGTGCCCTCCACGTCCTCCACGTAGGCGCCTTCGCCGCGGACCACCGTGAACGGCGTGCCGCCCACCGAGGCGAAGGAGCGCACCGGCGAGTCGACCCCGCCCGGTATGCGGCGACGGGCCCGGGCGAACCAGGCCTCGTTGGTCGCGGCCCCGGCGGGGCCCTCAGCCACCGAGGGCCTCGGCCACCTCGGCCGCGAAGTAGGTGAGCACGAAGTCGGCCCCCGCCCGCTTGAGCGCGGTGAGCTGTTCGAGCGCCACCGCCGGCCCGTCGAGCCAGCCCCGCTCGGCCGCGGCCTTCACCATCGCGTACTCGCCGCTCACGTGGTAGACGCCGACGGGCACGTCGACCGACCGGGCCACGTCGGCCACGACGTCGAGGTACGGGAGCGCCGGTTTCACCATGACCATGTCCGCCCCCTCGGCCACGTCGAGACGGACCTCGGCGAGGGCCTCGCGCCGGTTGGCCGGGTCCTCCTGGTAGTCGCGCCGGTCGCCGCCCCCGGCGATCGTGACGTCGACCGCCTCGCGGAAGGGGCCGTACAGGGCGGAGGCGTACTTGGCCGCGTAGGCGAGGATGGCCACGTCGGGGTGGTCGGCCTCGAGGGCGTGGCGGATGGCCGCCACCTGGCCGTCCATCATCCCGCTCGGGGCCACGACGTCGGCGCCGGCTCCCGCCTGGTTCAGCGCCACCCGTTGGTAGAGCTCGAGGGTGGCGTCGTTGTCGACCCGGCCGTCGGGGCCGAGGACCCCGCAGTGGCCGTGGTCGGTGTACTCGTCGAGGCAGAGGTCGCACACGAGCACCATCTCGTCGCCGAGGGCCGCCCGGAGCTCGGACAGGGCCCGGGGCACCACCCCGTCGTCGTCCCAGGCGGCCGAGCCGAGCGGGTCCTTGCGCTCGGGCAGGCCGAACAGGACGAGGGCGGGCACGCCGAGCGAGGCCAGCCGCTTGGCCTCGGCCGTGAGCGAGGCCAGCGAGTGCTGGTGCTGGCCGGGCATCGAGGCGATCGGCACCGGCTCGGCCGCGCCCTCCCGCACGAACAGCGGGGCCACCAGGTCGTCGACCGAGAGCCTCGTCTCGGCCACGAGGCGCCGCAGGGCCGGCGTCCGGCGCAGGCGCCGCATCCGCCGAACCGGGAATTCCATGTTCGGAGCCTACGGCGGCGTCCGGTCGGCGGGCGACGCCGGGGGAGACTGGTGCGATGCCAGTGCGGCCGCTCCCCGGGCTCGCGTTCCGGCCGATGACCGGCGACGATGTCGGTCTCCTCGCCGGTTGGCTGGCCCACGAGCACGTGGCCCGCTGGTGGATCGAGCCGTCGGACGAGGCGAGCGTGGCCGCGGCCTACGGGCCCGAGCTCGACGACCCCGACGGGTCGGGGCTCTACCTCCTCCTCGTCGCCGGCCGGCCGGCCGGCCTCTTCCAGTGCTACCGACTGGCCGAGGAGCCGGAGTGGGCCGCCGCGGTCGGCGACCGCGAGGGTGCGGGCATCGACTACCTGATCGGCGAGCCCGACCTCGTGGGCCGGGGCCTCGGCGGGCCGGCCATCGCCCTCTTCAGCGAGCTCGTCTTCGACCGCTACCCCGAGGTGCCGGCCCTTGTGGCCGCCCCGCAGCAGGCCAACGTGGCCTCGTGGCGGGCGCTCGAGCGGGCCGGCTACCGGCGGACGTGGGAGGGCCAGCTCGACTCGGACGACCCGGGTGACGCCGGCCCGGCCTTCCTCTACCGGCTCGACCGGCCGGCCCGGTAGGTGGCGAGCCCGGCCACGAGCCCCTCGGCCGACGGCTCGGCGGCGAGGACGGCCACCTCGAGGCCGGCCTCCCGGGCGGCCTCGGCCGTCACCGGCCCGAGGCAGGCCACGACCGGGGGCATCGGGAGCGGCCGGCCGTCTTCGTCGCGAAGCGCCAGGTACCCGGTCACCGTGGAGGGCGACGTGAACAGGACGGCCTCCGCCGAGGCGAGGCCCTCCACCCCGACCGGCACGGTCACCGGAACCGTGCGGTAGGCCACCACGTCGTCGACCGTCCAACCCCGCCCGCTGAGGCCGCGGGCGAGCGTCGGCCGGGCCGCCTCGGCCCGGGGGAAGAGCACCCGGCCGCCCGGTGGGGCTGACGGGAACGACGCCACCAGCCCCGCCGCCGTCGCCGGCGCCGCCACGAGGTCGACGGAGAGACCCGCTGCTTCGAGGGCCGCCGCGGTCGACCGGCCCACCGCGGCCAGCTTGGCCTTCCCCACGCCGGCCGGCCCGAGCAGCGGGACGAAGCGGCTCACGGCGTTGGCCGAGGTGAAGGCGACCCAGTCGTAGCCGTCGGCCCGGGCGGCCGCCTCGGCGAGGGCCGCCCCCCCGTCGGCCGGCTCCTCGAAGGCGATCGTCGGGACCGCGATCACCCGGGCGCCGGCCGCCTCGATCGCCGCGCCGAGGCCGCCGGCCTGCTCCTCGGCCCGGGTGACCACGACGGTCCAACCGCTGAGCGGCGGGTCGGAGCGCAGGTCGAGGCGGGCGACCGGGCCGACCACGATCACCGCCGGGCTGTCGAGCTCCACCTCGGAGAGGCCGGCCAGCGTCGTCCGCACGCTGCGCTCGTCGGCCGTCGAACCCCACTCGACCACGGCCACCGGCGTGTCCGGCCGCCGGCCGCCGGCCTGCAGCCGACGGGCGATCTCGGCCCGGTTGGCCATGCCCATGAGGATCACGATGGTGCCGCCGGCCGCGGCGAGGGCCTCCCAGGCCACGTCGCCGGCGGGCGGGGCGTCGCCGACGTGGCCGGTGACCACCGTGACCGAGCTCGAGAGCCCCCGGTGCGTGACCGGCACGCCGGCCAGGGCCGGGACGCCGAAGGCCGACGTGACGCCGGGGACCACCTCGTAGGGGACGCCGGCGGCCAGGAGGGCCTCGGCCTCCTCGCCGCCCCGACCGAAGACGAAGGGGTCGCCCCCTTTCAGCCGCACCACCGTGCGACCGGCCCGCCCGTGACGGACGAGCAGCTCGTTGATGTCGGCCTGGCGGGCCGGTCCGCCCGCCACGTCGCCACCTTGCTGACCGGCCGGGCGCTTGCCGGCGTCGATCAGCTGGGCCGTCGGCGGCGCCAGCCCGAGCAGCTCCCGGTCCACCAACCGGTCGTAGACGACGACGTCGGCCCGGGCGAGGAGGTCGGCCCCGCGCCGGGTGAGGAGGCCGGGATCGCCGGGGCCGGCACCGACGAGGTAGACGGTCACCCGCCGCCTCGCTCGGGCGAGCCCTGGACGGCCCGCTCGTCGACGGCCCATTCGTCGATCACCGAGCCGCCGCAGTCGAAGAGCAGGTGGTGGGCGAGCTCGACCCCGAGGGTCGCCGGGTCGTCGCCCTCGAGCGCCTCGCGCACGAGCACCCGGCCGTCGCCGCTCGCCAGCAGACCCTGGAGTCGCAGCCGGCCGCCGCCGAGCGGCTCGGCGAAGCCGGCCACCGGCACCGAGCAGCTGGCGCCGAGGGCGGCGAGCAGCGCCCGCTCGGCGGTGAGCGTGCGCCGGCTCACCTCGTCGTCGATGTGGGTGAGGAGGTCCCGCCGCGCCTCGTCGTCGTCCCGGCACTCGACCGCGAGGGTCCCCTGACCGATCTGTGGCAGGAGGTAGGAGATGGGGAGGACCTCGCTCAGGCGGTCCGCCCACCCCAGTCGTTCGAGCGCGGCCACCGCCACCACCACCGTCAGGCCGCCCTCCTCGGCCCGCCGCAACCGGGTGCCCATATTGCCGCGGAGCTCGATGAACGTGAGATCCGGCCGCAGGTTGGCCAGCTGGGCCCGCCGTCGGGCCGAACCCGTGGCCACGACGGCCCCGGCGACGAGGTCGGCGAGGCACCTGCCCACGAGGCCGTCCCTCGGGTCGGCCCGCTCGGGCACCGCCGCCACGACCAGGCCGTCGGGGGTGAGCGGCGGCAGGTCTTTGGCCGAGTGGACCGCGGCGTCGGCCCGGCCGTCCAGTACCGCCGTCTGCACCTCCTTCACGAAGGCGCCCTGGCCGCCGATGCGGTCGAGCGGGACGGCGGCGAGCTCGTCCCCGCGGGTGCGGACGACGACGGTCGCCACTTCGAGCTCGGGATCGACGCGGGCCAGATGCTGCGCCACGAGCTCGGCCTGGCGGAGGGCGAGCGGCGAGCCCCTGGTGGCCAGCCGCAGGACGCCCGACCCGGCGCCGGAGCGGCCCGTCCCCACCCCTTCGCCCCCGGCCTACAGGTCGAAGAGGATGCGGAGGGCCTCGACGAGGCGCTCGCCCCGCGGCGTCCCCGCGGTGTCCTTCAGGAGCACGGTCGGGTCGTGCACCAACTTGGCGAGGACCGCCCGCGTCACCTCGTCCACGCGGGCCCAGTCCTCGTCGCTCAGCTCGCCGAACTGGCCGCGCCGACGCTCGACCTCGGCCGCCCGCAAGGACTCGAGCCGGTGCCGGAGCGCCGCGACGACCGGGGCCGCGCCGCGGGCCCGGCTGGCCGTGCGGTAGCGGGTGACCTCCTCGGCCACGATGGCCCGGGCCCGGCGGGCCTCGTCGCGCCGCTCGTCGAGGACCGCGGTCACCGAGGCGCGGAGGTCGTCCATGTCGAGGAGCGTGACACCGGGCAGCGAGGCGACGACGGGGTCGACGCTCCGTGGCACGCCGACGTCGACCACGACCAAGGGCCGCTCCCGGCGGTCGTCCTCGATCGCCAGCTCGGCCGGTCCGAGCACCGGGCGCTCGGCCGTCACCGCCACGAGGGCCACGTCGGCGGCACCGAGCACCGCTCCGACCTCGGACCAGCGCGCCATGCGGACCGGCAGCGACCCGTCGAGCGAGCCGACGAGCTCCTCGGCCCGGGCCGTCGACCGGTTGACGACGACGAGGTCGGCCGGACGCCGGGCCACCGGGAGGCGGGCCAGGGCGCTCGCGAGGCCCCCGCCCATCTCCCCCGCCCCGATGACGACGGCCGAGGTCCCGGCGAGCCCGCCGTTGCGCCGTCCCTCGACCAGCCCGACCGCGGCGTGGGAGAAGGAGGTCGTGCCGCGGGCGATGGCCGTTTCCGAACGGACGCGTTTGCCGGTCTGCACGGCATGCCGGAAGAGACCGGCCAGTACCGGACCACAGACCCGTTCGTCGTGGGCCCGCTCCCAGGCCCGCCGCACCTGCCCGAGCACCTCGCTCTCCCCCGGTACGAGGGAGTCGAGCCCCGAGGCCACCTCGAAGAGGTGGGTGGCCACGTCGTCGTCGAAGCGGATGCTCAGTTGGGGCTCGAGGTCGGCCACCGGAACACCTGCGTGCTCGGACAGGAGCTCTTGGACCTCGAAGACCGCGTCGTGGAAGCGGTCGACCACCGCGTAGACCTCGGTGCGCAGACAGGTCGAGAGGAGCACCGACTCCTCCAGGTTGACCCGGTCCCGGAGCACCCCGAGCAGCTTCGGCAGCTCGGCCTCGGTGACCGCCACCCGTTCGAGCAGGGCAAGGGGCGCCTGCCTGTGCTCGACACCCACGACGACGACCGACAAGTCCTACGCCTCTCTCGTTCGGACCGACACCGGGGCCGGAGGGCACACGACGCTCGGTACGGCCGGAGCCATGTTACGCGGGGAGGCCACGGGCCGGCGACGGCGTCAGCCGGGCGGGGCCGACAGCCCGACGGCCCGCCAGAGCGCCCCGGCCGGGCCGGCGACCTCGTCGACCGCCTGACGGGTGAGGTAGAAGCTCATTACCTGGAGCTCGATCGAGAGGTCCACGTAGCGCAGGAGCACGTGCGGCGGGACGCGCAGCACGCAGGGGGCGAAATTGAGGATCGACGGGACACCGGCGGCGACGAGGGCGTCGGCCACCTCCTGGGCCACCGAGGCCGGCGTGGCCACGACGCCGACGGCGGGGCACTCCTCGGGGGGGAGGGCGGCGATCGTGTCGACGTGGCGCACGACGGCCCCCCCGACCACCTGGCCCACGACCGACGGGTCCCGGTCGAAGAGCGACGCCACCCGGAAGCCCCGCGACGAGAAGCCCTCGGAGTTGACGAGGGCCCGACCGAGATTGCCGATCCCGACCACCGCCACCGGCCAGTCCTGGTGGACACCGAGGGCCCGGTCGATCTGGTCCATGAGGAAGCCCGTGTCGTAGCCGGTCCCCCGTGTGCCGAACGAACCGAGCAGCGACAGGTCCCGACGCACCTTGGCCGCGTTGACCCCCGCGCCCTCGGCCAGCTGTTCGGAGGACACCGTCCGCTCACCCGAGCGGAGCCGCTCGGCCAGGATGCGCTGATAGACGGGCAGGCGGGCCACGGTGGCCTCGGGGATGCGCCGCGGCCCGGGTTCCTCAGCTCGCGCCATGGTGGGCCGGATGGTATCGACGGCCGCGCCGGGCGCACCACCCGGCCTCGCTGGTGCGCCTGGCGCGGAACGCCGGCCGCTCACCACAGCAGGTCGACGAGCATCCCCACGTGGGCCCCGAAGCGCTCGGCGCCCGAGCCCTCCCGCACGACGACCGCGAGGTGCCCGTTGGCGTCGCCGAGCACGCCGACCTCCCCCCGCTCGAGATCGCTGAACGTCCGGACCCGGCGGGCCAGCTGGGCCGAGCCCCGGTCGTCCGGCACACGCTCACCGTGCGGGTCGATCGTCACGACGACGAGGGAGACCTCGTCGGGGAGCGACTCGACCGGCGCGGCGAGCTGCACGTTGCCGAAACGGTCGACCCAGGTGACTTCGGCCCGGAGAAAGCCGCGTCCGTCGGCGAGCACGCCCTGCTCGACGACGGGCGGCGGGAGCCGCACGAGCTCGTCGGCCGGCACGGGGCGGCCGACGCTCCGGGCCGGCTGGCCGAGGAGCACCGCCGCGGCGACGGGGGCGAAGAGGTCGCGCCCGTCGAACGTGGCCGCATCACGGCCGGGCTCTTGTGCCAGCTCGACCGCCTCGGCGATCCCGCCGGCCGCCTCCGTCGCCGGTACGAGCAGGCCGTTGTCCGGCCCGACGAACCAGCGCGGACCGCCCGTGGACTCGCCCGCGTCGAGGAGGAGCCCCCGTCGCGGCCCACCGACCCCCGGGTCGACCACCGCCAGCACGACCCCCGGGCCGAGGTGGGGCAGACAGCGGAGGAGCGCCCCCGCTCCGGCGCGCACATCGAAGGGTGGCACCTCGTGGGTGAGGTCGATCACGACCGCGGCAGGCGAGAGGCGCCGCAGGACGGCGTGCACAACGCCGACGAACTCGTCGCGTCGCCCGTAGTCCGAGAGGAAATAGACCGTGCCCGGGCCGGACACCATCGGCCCGGCCCCGCTCAACCCGCTCTCGTCAGGCGGGCCGCCAGGTACTGGTCGAGGTCCTCCTCACGCAGCCGGAAGGAGCGACCGATGCGCACCGCCGGCAGGTCGCCCGAGTTGATCAGGCGATAGACGGTCATGTTCGACACGCGCAGGGCGGTGGCGACCTCCCCCACCGTGAGGAATCGCGGTTGCCCGCTCACCAATTCTCGGTTCATGGCCCTGGACCCTCCTCCGCTCGGACGTCCAAGAGTGCGGGCGACTGTATGCCCTCCGCCGGCGGGACGAAAGTGGTTTCGTTCGCCCTGCGCTCAGCGGCCGAGCTGTCGCGAGCGCTCGGTCGCCGCCACCACGGCGTCGACGAAGGCGGCCCGCACGGCGCGCTGTTCGAGGGCCCGGAGCCCGGCCGCCGTCGTCCCCCCGGGCGACGTCACCTGGGCCCGCAGCGCGGCGGGCTCCTCGCCGCTCGACGTGAGGAGCTTGGCCGAGCCGTAGAGGGTCTCGGCGACGAGCGTGCGGCTCACGTCGCGGGGCAACCCGATCAGCACCCCCGCCTCGATGAGGGCCTCGGCCACCAAGAAGACGTACGCCGGGCCCGACCCCGACAGCCCGGTGACGGCGTCGAGGTGGCGCTCGGGCAACCGCACCACCGCGCCGAGGGCGCCGAGCACCTCCTCGGCCCAGTCGAGGTCGGCCGCGTGGGCGTTGCTGCCGCCGGAGATGGCGGAGACCCCCGCCCCGATCAGGGCCGGCGTGTTGGGCATGGCCCGCACGACGATCGCCCCCTCGGGCAGGGCCGACTCCAGGCGCTGGGTCGGCATCCCGGCCACGATCGAGAGCACCCGGGTCACGCCGGCCGCCCCGAGGCGCCGCAGCACCGGCTCGGCCACGTCGGGCTTGACGGCGAGGACCGCCCCGCCCGCCTCGTCCACCTGGCCCGGGGCCGGCGCCTCGTGGACGGCGAGGCCGTCGTGCTCCATGGCGAGGACCGCCCGACGTTCGGGCACCGGCTCGACGACGGCGAGCTCGGAGGGCTCGGCCCAACCCGAGGCGACGAGACCCGAGAGGATGGCCGCCCCCATCTGGCCCCCTCCGACGACCAGCAGCTTCACAGGCATCCCCGCAGGCTACCGACGCGGCCGGCGGCGGTAGAGCTTCGGATGGCCGAGGGTCATGGCCGTCGGGAAGTGGTCGTCCACGTAGATGATCGACGAGCCGGCGATGCGGTCGAGCTCGTCGTCGTCGACGAGGGCGGCCGGCACCCGGCCCACGAGGTAGACGGCGTCTTCGGGGCCGAGGCAGAAGGCCATCCCGTAGAGGTCGGCGTTGCGCCGCAGGAGGTAGGTGTAGGTGTCGGTGACGTTGGCCTCCGGCGCCGGCATGAACTGCACCTCGTGGTGGAGGGTGCGCTGGCGGAACGTGAACCAGACGGTGATGTAGTCCTTCTCGTCACCTTTGAATCGCAGGTACCAGCGGTGGGTCGCCGTCCGGTCGGTGACGTCCTGACGCTCGGCGGCCACGAGCGCCCCGTCGCTCTCGAGCTCGCGGTCGATCCACGCGTCGATCGTGGCCACGACGGCCTCCCGCTCTTCGTCCTCGCTCAGCTCGACGCGCGGCACGGGAACCTCCGGCCGGCCGACGACCGCCTCAGCGGCACTCGACGAGCTGGCCCGCGGTGAGCTCGTCGTAGATCGTGTGCAGCAGGGCCGCCGCGCCGCGCCACGTGTAGTCGCGGGCCCGGAGCACCGAGGCGGTCGACAGCCGCTCGGCGAGCAGCGGGTCACCCACGACCCGCCGCACGGCGGCGGCGAAGTCCTGCGGACGGTGGCCCTCGACGAGGAAGCCCGTCCGGCCGTGGTCGACGAGCGTGGCCAGCCCGCCCACCGCCGAGGCCACGACCGGCGTCCCGCAGGCCGAGGCCTCGAGGGCGACGAGGCCGAAGGACTCGGAGCGGCTGGGCACGAGACAGACGTCGGCCGCCCGGTAGTACGTGGACAGGAGCTCGTGGGGCTGCGGGGCCACGAACGTGACCCGGCCGGCCAGCCCGAGCGCGTGGGTCTGGTCGACGAGGCCCCGGTAGGTGGCTTCGCCGTGCGGACCGCTCGGGCCACCCACGACCACGAGGCGCGCGGCCACGCCGTCGTGGACCAGCTCGGCCAGGGTGGCAAGGGCCACCTCCGCCCCTTTCAGGGGCTGGAGCCGCCCGACGAAGAGGAGGAGCGCGCCGTCCGCCGGCAGCCCGAGCGCCCGGCGGGCCTGCGGGCGGTGACCCGGCCCGAAGAAGGCGTGGTCCACGCCCGGGGCCACGATGGCGATGCGGGAGGGGTCGGCGCCGTAGAGGGCCTCGATCTGGTCGGCTTCGACGCTGCACGAGGCGAGCACGGTGTCGGAGCAGGCGATGACCGTGGCTTCGGCCTCGGCCCGCCGGTGGGGCACGTCCGCTTCGACCTCCTCGGGCCCGGTCTCGGCCTTCACCCGGTCGAGCGTGTGGAAGGTGCAGACGAGGGGGAGGTCGAGCTCGTGCTTGATGACGTGGCCGGCGAGCCCGGAGAGCCAGTAGTTGGCGTGGATGGCCTCGAACGGCCCGTCCCCGTCGTCCGCCGACCCGGCCATGGTGGCCAGCACCCGCTCGGTGAACTCGGGCACCACCTTCGAGAGCGACTCCTTCGGGAGCGGGCCGAGCCGTCCCGCCGGCACGTGGTGGACCGTGAACCCGGGCTCGACGGCGACCGTCGGCGACAGGTCGGGGGACCAGCACCGGGTGAAGACGTCGCAGGCCACGCCGGTGCGGGCGAGGGCCGCGGCCAGCTCCCGGACGTAGACGTTCATGCCGCCGCCGTCGCCCGTCCCCGGCTGGGCCAGGGGCGACGTGTGCAGGGAGAGCACGGCCAGGCGTCGCATGACGGCCCTGAGCCTACTGGCGGAGGCCCGATCCTCCGGTGGCCCCGTTCGGCGCGAGGACCCCCCCCTCGCCCGCCGCGGCATCGTGCTCCCGCCGGAACGAGAGGTAGATGCGCACGAGCGCCTGCTTCTGCTCCTCGTTCAGATGCGGGTCGGCCAGGATCTCCCGGGCGAGGTCCGGGGTCCCGTCGGGCGGGTCCAAGATCCCGGCCTGCACGTAGAGGGTCTCGGCCGAGATGCGGAGAGCCCGGGCGATCTGCTGGAGGATCTCGGCCGACGGCCGACGCAGGCCCCGCTCGATCTGGCTCAGGTAGGGGTTGGAGATCCCGGCCAGCTCCGAGAGGCGCCGCAAGGACAGCCGGGCACCGTTGCGCTGCTCGCGGATGAAGCTCCCGAGTTCGCGCCAGCGGTCGGCCTGTTCGCCCCCCACATGGCGAGCGTACTGCCCGCCCGAGGGCGGGTTCGGCCCGCTCAGCGCAGCCGACCGGTCCGGCCGGCCGGTGCGTAGCGGTAGAGGGCCAGACCCACGACCCCCTCGCGGGCCACCGGGCCGAAGTCCCGGCTGTCGGTGCTCGCCGCACCGGGCTCGCCGACGACTTGGAGGCCGGACGGACCGACCGAGGCGATTCGTTTGACGAGGAGGCGGCCCCCGGGGCCGTCCCTCGGGTCGACCACCGCCACGAGCTGACCGGTGTAGAGCGGCCAGCGGCGGGGCAGCGCCACCACGAGGAGCCGGTCGCCCTCTTCGAGCGTCGGCGCCATCGACGCGCCGAGCACCTCGACCCGGCGGAGCGACCTCGAGGCAGCGCGCCCGAGCGCGCCGAGACCGAGGATCAGGACCACCCGGGCCCGCCACCTGCGCTTCTTGTTTCTTCGTGCCTCGGCGGTGGGTAGTGTGAGCCCGACCTGCACGACCCCTCGACTCACGGACGGCCCCGGACCGCCGGCGGCCTGGAAGGAGCCCCAGCCATGCGCATCATCGACCGCGTGCTCGCCCTCGCCGATCGCCTCTCACCGCCGTCCACCGTCCACGCCCACTGCGACCTCCCCTGTGGCGTCTACGACCCGGCCCAGGCCCGCATCGAAGCGCAATCGGTGAAGGCGTGCATGGAGAAGTTCAACGCGTCCGACGACCACGAGTTCAAGGAGCGGGCCCTCTTCATCAAAGAGGAGCGGGCCGACCTCGTGAAGCACCACCTCTGGGTGCTCTGGACCGACTACTTCAAGCCGGAGCACGTGGCGAAGTACCCCCAGCTCCACGACCTGTTCTGGCAGGCCACGAAGAGCGCCGGCGAGTCCAAGAAGACCACCGACGAGGCCGTCGGCCAGCGGCTCCTGGACGAGATCGCCGAGATCGACAAGATCTTCTGGGAGACCAAGAAGGCCTGACCGCCAGACCGCCGGCGGACCTGCTCAGGGCAGCTCGCCGCCGCGCCGAGGCTCACACGGCGAAGAGGTAGGCGGCGCCTTGGGAGCCCTGCCAGCCTTCGGCGCCGACGGCCACCCTCCTCGGCGTGGCGTCGACCGCCCAACCGAAGAAGTCGTTCGCCGCGCCGTCAGACGCCGTCAGTTCGGCCAGCTCGGCCCAGCCCGCGACGTCGGTGAAGACGTACGCCGCACCCTGGAACGTCGCGTGGCCCGGAGCACCGACCGCCGCCGTCGTACCCGAGATGGCCACCGACGCGCCGAACTCGTCGCCGGCCGCCCCGTCGGGCGCCGCCAGCTCGGCCGTCTGTACCCAGCTTGTACCGCCGGTGAAGAGGTAGGCCGCACCCTCGAAACCGCCGTTGCCCATGTTGCGACCCGGCGCGCCCACGATGATCTCCCCGCCGGAGACGGCGACCGACCAACCGAAGGTGTCACCGATTTCGCCGTCCGCCGCCGTGAGCTCGGCTGACTGCACCCAGCTCGTACCGCCGGTGAAGACGTAGGCCGCGCCCTGCAGCGGATCGAAACCGACCTGGTGGTGCGGGGCCCCCACGACCAACGTCGTCCCGCTGAGGGCCACCGCTTCGCCGAAGAAGTCGTTGGCCGCGCCGTCAGACGCCGTCAGCTCGGCTTGCTGCGTCCAGCCCGTCCGACCCCGTGCGAACACGTAGACGCCACCGGCCTGGGGCACGCCACCCACCTCGCGCAGGGGTGCGCCCACCACCAGCTGCTTCTTGGTCAGCGAGATGGCGTAGCCGAAGAAGTCGCTGGCCGCGCCGTCGGACGCAGTGAGCTCGGCCTGCTGGGTCCAGCTCGTGCCGGTCCTCGTGAACAGGTAGGCCGCTCCCTGTTCGGCGTTGGCGCCCACCGTGTGCTGCGGGGCCCCGACGACCAGCGTGTCCTTCGAGAGGGCGACGCCGGAACCGAACGCGTCGAAGGCCGCGCCGTCCGATGCCGTCAGCTCGGCCTGCTGGGTCCAGCTGGATCCGGACCGGACGTAGACGTAGACAGCTCCTTGCTGCGCGTTGCCGTCCACGGTGTGGAAGGGAGCGCCCACGGCCATCGTGCCGCCGACCACCGACACCGAGCTGCCCGACCCGTCGCCGCTGGCGCCGTCGGCGGCCAGCAACTCGGCCAGCTGCCGCGGCCCGCCCTTGCCCGCGAGCACGGCGGGCACGGCGGGAACGGCGGGCACCGTGCCCGGATGTGCCGTGATAGCGCCGACCGCCGGCCAGGACACCAGATTGGTCCCGCCCACCAGCACCAGCGCGACGAACCCCTGACAGAACATGGCGCGACGACGAGCTTGACGCGACGATCCCACGTGAGTTCCCCCTTCTGCCCGATCCCCGGACGCGCATGGTACCGACCGTTCCGGGGCGGTGCGCCAGTGGCACGGGCTCGCCACCCCCGGCGCCGACCGGGGCTGGTCAGGGCGGCGAGGGACCCGTCGAACCCTGCACGCGGCTTGCAATCACCGGTGGGGGGCCGGTCAGAAAGAGTGCCCCCCACCCGCCGCCGAATCGGTGAGCTGGGGGTGGTTCCCGCACGTTCGGGCCAACGGGAACGCGGCGAGGCGCTCGTCGTCGATCGGCTGCCCGCAGGCGTCGCACGTGCCGTAGCGGCCGTCCTCGAGCCGGACGAGGGCGTCGTCCACCTCGTCGAGCAAGCGGTCGGCCTCGGCCAACGCGGTGACGTAGTCGTCGAGCACCGCAGCCACCGTAGTGCCGCGACGGGCGGGGGCCGCGTCTCCTCGGGCCTCGTAGGCTGGCCCGTCGTGAACGTGGACCTCACCCGGTGACCGCACCTCTGGCCCAGCTCCTCGGCGCCGGCATGGCGGTGCCCTGCCTCGACGGCGTCGAGCGCCCCTACGTGGACCTCGACTGCGCCGCCTCCACCTCGGCCATGGTCAAGGTGGCCGAGGTGGTGGACGAGTTCCTCCCCCGCTACTCGAGCGTCCACCGGGGGGCCGGCTACCGCTCCCGGATGGCCACCGTGGCCTACGAGGAGGCCCGGGCCACCGTGCTCGACTTCTGCGGCGGGGACCGCCGGGACCGGGACGACGTGGCGATCATCTGCCGGAACACGACCGAGGCGCTGAACCACCTCGCCTACCGCCTCCGCCTCTCACCCGACGACGTCGTCGTGACGACGTTGGTGGAGCACCACGCCAACCTGCTCCCGTGGGCCCGAATGGCCCGCATCCGCTTCGTCGACTGCGGCACGGACGGCACCTTCACGATCGACGACGTGGTCGCCGCCCTCGACGAGGAGCCCCGACCCGTGCTCCTCGCCGTCACCGGTGCGTCGAATGTCACCGGGTGGCGCCCGCCGGTCGACGTCCTGTGCGCCGCAGCCCACGAGCGGGGGATCCCGGTCGTGCTCGACGCGGCCCAGCTGGCGCCGCACCGTCTCCTCCCGGCGGAGCCCGACTTCGTCGCCTTCAGCGGCCACAAGCTCTACGCCCCCTACGGGGCCGGGGCCCTCGTCGGGCCGCGGTCCGCCTTCAGCGAGGGCGACCCGTTCCTCGCCGGCGGCGGGGCGGTCGACCTCGTGACGGTGGACGAGGTGATCTGGACCGAGCCTCCCGAGCGCGAAGAGGCCGGCTCGCCGAACGTGGTCGGCGCGGTGGCCTTTGCCGCCGCCCTCCGCGAGCTCGAGGTCATCGGTTGGGGGGCCATCGAGACGCACGAGCGACCGCTCGCGGAGCGGCTGCGCTCGGGTCTCGCCGCCATCGACGGCGTGACCGTGCTCGGGCCGTCGCTCGACACCGAGACGCTGGCCGTGGCGGCCTTCAACGTCGCCGGGCTCCACCACGCCCTCGTGGCCGCCCGCCTCAGCGCCGAGTGGGGCATCGGCGTCCGCCACGGCTGCTTCTGCGCCCACCCCTATCTCCTGCGGCTCCTCGACCTGGGCGAAGACGACGTGGAAGCGGCCCGCCAGGAGGTCCGGCGGGGAGACCGGCGGCGGGTGCCCGGCGCCGTCCGGGCCAGCTGCGGCCTCGGCACCACCGAGGCCGACGTCGACCTCCTGCTCGAAGCGTTGGCCGACCTGGCCGCCGGCTCTCCGGCGCCGGTCCCCTACGTCCAGGACCCGTCGACCGGCGACTTCTGGCCCGAGACCGAGCTGCCGGGCTGGTCGGTGGCCGAGCGACCAGTCGGGGCGGCGTGCGCCCGCGGCTGACGAGGGCGGTAGCGGCCGTGCTCGCCGCAGCCGCGCTCGCCGGGGCGGCGCTCGACGACCCCGCCGGCGCGACGACGGTGCCCCCCACGGCGGTGGCGTGGGTGGCGACCCACGCCGTCGTGAGCGACCCCGGCGGGACGATCGTGCGGGTCACCCTGCCGGCCGGGAGCCGGAACACCGGGCCGAGCCGGATCACGACGGCGAGTCAGCCCACCGCCATGGCGCTCACCCCCAACGGGCGGCGACTGCTCGTCGTGAACGAAGGTGCCAACTCGCTCAGCGTGGTCGATGTGGCCGACGGGGAGGTCGTGGCCACGGTCTTCGCCGGCATCCAGCCGGACGCGGTGGCGGTGGCGCCCGGGGGCACCGACGGCGCCGGTGTCGCCCTCGTGGCCGACTTCGGCAGCGGCCGGCTCACCCCGATCGACCTCGCCACGTTGCGGGCCGGCCCGTCCGTCGGGGTGGGGGATGCGCCCGACGCCGTGGCGGTGGCCGACCTCCCGAGCGGCGAGTTCGCCCTCGTCGCCGACTTCGCAGACGCCACGGTCCACGTCGTTGACGTCGCCACGATGCGCGCCGGCCCGGCGATAGCCGTCGGCACCGAGCCCGACGCGGTGGCGGTCATCGGCGGCTCGCCACCCTTGGCGCTCGTCGCCGACTTCGGGTCCGACGCCCTCACCCCCATCGACCTGTCCACGTTCCGGTCCGGCTCGCCCGTCCCCGTGGCGGGTGACCCGACCGGTGTGGTGACGTCCCCGGACGGCACCTTCGCCTGGGTGGCCGGCGGGGGTGCGCTCACCCCGGTCAAGCTGGCCGGTCTCCAGCCCGGCATCCCGGTCTCGTTGCGCAGTCCGGCGGAGGCACTGACGCTCGCCGGCCCCAGTGGCACCACCGCCTGGGTGGCGGAGGAGAACGGCTGGCTCGTCCCGGTCCCCCTTCCCGGTGGCCCGCCCGGCCACGGCGTCTACGTCGGCGGCCACCCGACGTCGGTCGTCATCGTCCCGGCGGCTCGCTGACCCGGCTCACTCACCGGCCGCGTAGACGGCCCGGGCCCGGAACCGCAGCGGCCGCTCGTCGAGCTCCTCCAGGTAGTGCGCCACCCAACCGGGCACCCGGGCGATCGTGAAGAGCGTCCGGCCGGCGTCAGGGGTGAGCCCGGCCGCCAGGCAGATGGCCGCCAGCACGAGGTCGACGTTCGGGTCCGGCACGTCGTGCGCCGCCGCTAGCGCCACCACCTCGTGCACGAGCGACCGGGTGTCGTGGTCGGCCAGTCGGTCGAAGGAGTCGAGCATGGGGGCCACCCGCGGGTCACCGTCGGTGTAGACGGCGTGGCCGAACCCGGGGAGCCGTCCCTGCTGGCGCAACGCCTCGTTCAACGCGTGCGCCGCGCCGTACTGCCCGGCCTCGGCGAGGAGGGCGTAGGCCGCGGCGCTCGCCCCGCCGTGCAACGGCCCGGCGATCGTGGCCAGGCCGGCGAGGACGGCGTCGTAGACGTCGGCCCGGGTCGAGGCGGCCACCCGCACGGCCACCGTCGACGTCGCCAGCTCGTGGTCGGCCATGAGGACGAGCACGGTGTTCACGGTGTGCACGAGCTCCGGCGACGCCACCGGCACGAGGCGGGCCGCCAGCCGTCCGGCCAGGCTGTCGTGCCGCATCGACCCGTCGTCGAGGACGAGCGGGGGGACCTCGGCCGGCGGCGCGTCGGCCGGCGGCACGACGTCGACGAGGGTGGCGACGAGCCGGGCCGCCGCGCGGGCCACCGAGGTCGGGCGGAGGTCGGAGCGGAGCGGGTCCTCGGCGGCCGCCATGACCACCGCCCACGAGAGGAGGCCGGCCACCGGCAGCTCGGGAGGCGGTTCGAGCCTGACAGGTGACCAGTCGAGCGGCCCGCTCGCCATCAGGAGCTCGGCCACCTCCTCGCACGAAGCCCGTCGGGCGAGCTCGATGGCCGGCACGCCGCGGTACGCGGGGCCGTCCGGGCGGAGCTGGGTCACCGCGGTGACCACGGTGGCGAGCCGGGTCTCCACTCGCCGGCCCCCCCGGGCCCGCCGGGCGAGACGCTCCACGTCGTCCACGTCGAAGAGGCTGCGCCGGGCGTCCGGCGCCCGGTGCGAGGCGAGCAGGCCCCGGCTGACGTAGGCGTAGAGCGTGGGGAGCTTCACCCCGAGGCGGCGGGCCGCCTCCTCGCTGTCGAGCGTCGGCACCGGGCCAGGCTAGCTCACATTGACTTGATCAACATTTACAGGAAGGGCCCGGCGGCCCAAGATGGGGGGAGCGCAGGAACGAGGAGCCGACCAACGGCCGAAAGGGGGCGGTGTGCCCACGACCGTACGAGACCTGATGTCCACCCCCCCGGTGGTGTGCCCGCCGGGGGCCACGCTGGCCGAGGCGGCGGCGGCGATGCGCGAGGCCAGCATCGGCTCGGTCGTCGTGACCGAGGCCGGGAAGGTGGTCGGCATCCTGACCGAACGGGACCTGCTCCGGGCGGCCGCCGGGGGCGCGGCGCCGGCCGACGAGCCGGTGCGCCTCTGGATGACCGAGCACCCCGACGTGCTCGGCCCCGACGAGGAGGCCGGGGCGGCCTGGTCGAGCCTCACCCACCACCACTACCGCCACCTGCCGGTGGTCGAGGGCGACGACCTCGTCGGCGTGGTCTCGCTCCGGGACCTGCTCGGCCTGGCCCGGCTGCGGCCGGCCGACGAGAGCGGGGTCGACGTGCCCCGGGGGCTCGAGGGCGTCGTCGTGGCCGAGACCACCGTGGGCGACGTCCGCGGCCTCGAGGGCTTCTTCCACTACCGGCAGTACTCGGCGGTCGACCTCGCCGAAAGCCGCAGCTTCGAGGACGTCTGGCACCTCCTCTACTACGGCGAGCTGCCCGACGCCGCCCGCCGGGCCGAGTTCGGCGCCGAGGTGGCGGCGCTCCGCGAGCTGCCGCCCGGCCTGGCCTCGCTCCTGCCGGCCCTGGCCGGCACCGGCTCACCCCTCGACGTGCTGCGTACCTCGGTCTCGTTGCTCGGCGCCGAGCTCGGCTGGCCGGCCACCCACGACGTCGACGGTGGCACCCTGCGGGACGAGGCCCTCCGGCTCGGGGCGGTGGTGCCCACGATCCTGGCCGCCGCCCACCGCCTGCGGGAGGGCAGGGAGCCCGTGCCGCCGCGCCGCGACCTTCCCTACGCGGCGAACTACCTCTGGATGCTGCGAGGCGAGGAGCCCGACCCGGCGCGGGCCCGGGCGGTGGAGCAGTACCTCGTGCTCACGATCGACCACGGCTTCAACTCCTCGACGTTCACCGCCCGGGTCATCACCTCGACCGGGGCCGACCTGGCCGCGGCGATCTGCGGGGCCATCGGGGCGCTCTCCGGGCCATTGCACGGCGGCGCGCCGAGCCGGGCCCTCGACATGCTGGACGCCATCGGCACCCCGGACCGGGCCGAGGGCTGGCTGCGCGAGGCGGTCGAACGGGGCGACCGGATCATGGGCTTCGGCCACCGCGTCTACAAGACCGACGACCCGCGGGCCCTCTTCCTGCGGGACGTGGCTCGTCGCCTTGGCGGACCGCTGGTCGACTTCGCGGTCGAGGTTGAGCGGACCACAGTGGAGGTGCTCGCCGAGCTGAAGCCCGGACGACAGCTCTACACGAACGTCGAGTTCTACGCCGGTGTGGTCCTCCATACCTGTGGCATTCCGCGGGAGATGTTCACACCGACCTTCGCGGTGAGCCGCAACATCGGCTGGTGCGCCAACGTGCTGGAGCAGGCGTCGGACAACCGTCTCATCCGCCCCACGGCCCGCTACGTCGGACCACCCCCGCCGGCCCCCGTCCCCTCGCCCTGAGCGGAGGCGTCAGCGACTGTCCAGGTGGCCGCGGGCGAAGCCGTCGGTCACCGCCCGCCGTCGGACGAAGAGCCACCGACCGTTTCGCCGCTCGTACTGGTCGAGGTAGCGGCCCCAGTGGTCGAGGCCGTGGGGCATGAGCACCATGAAATACGAACGCCCCGTGGCGTGCTCCTCGTCGACGAAGTCGACCTGGTGGGTCGAGGTGAAGTGGCGGACGTAGTGGCGGCCCGCCGGCTGGGCCTTGGCCGACCAGCGGGCCGCGGTGCCGGTGAAGATCGAAGCGATGGCCTCCTTGCCCGAGAAGACCTGCACCGACCCGTCCTCCCCGGCGAGCTCCATCACCGCGTCGTCGGCAAATAGGGCCAGCAGCTCCTCGAACCGGCCCCCGTCACCTTTGGCGTTGTAGCGCGCCACGAGATCAGAGATGGCCTCTCTGGCCAGCGCCTGCCACATCTCCATGTCGACCTCCCTCGCGCCGTCGGGGCTCCACTTCGATGGACGTCCCCTCAATCCTGGTAGAGGATCGCCCGGTGTCGGCTGTACCTACCAGATGGGCTAACCGAAGTCGACGCCCTCGATAGGCGCCGCGGGCTTGATGTCCGGAAGGCGTCGCATCCGAAATGAGTTGGCCAGACCCAGAAGTCCGGCAGTTGCCGGGACGAACAATGCGAATTGGAGGGAGCGGTTCCGGGCTTTCGTATTGATGGCGAGGACCGCGTCCTGGACCTCCTTGGGCTCATCGGCGATCTGCTGCTGCAGCTGCGTGTTGCTCATGACCTCGGCGTCGGTCTCCATTTCGGCGGCGATCTGCTGCTGCTGGGCCGGGGGGATCACCGGGCTGGCATAGGTCAGATGGGTGAAGCTCACGGCAAGGGCCCAGAGCATGAGCCCGCCGGCCACCGCGAGCCCGAACGACAGGCCAAACGAGCCGGCCGCAGAATTCACTCCGGCGGCTTCGCTGATCCGCTCTTCAGCGATGGGAGCGAGGGTGAAGTTGTTGAGCTGGGAGACGAGTAAACCCAGTCCGGAGCCGGCGACCAGCAACGGGATCACCAGGTACCAGCCCGAGTCAATTCTCGGAACAAGCGGAATGATGGCGGCCATGCCGACGGTGGCGAGCGCAAAACCGGCGAGCACGATGTTGGCCGGGCGGCGCTTGCCTGCCTTGCGGCCGGCCAGGATGGCCATGCCGAACATCGAGAGCGACAGCGGGGCGAGGGAGAGGCCGGCTTGCATCGCGTTGTACTCCAGCGTCATCTGGAGGAACAGCGGCAAGGCAATCATGGCGCCGCCCAGGGTGATCTGCTGGAGCATCTGCTGGGAGACGCCGATGCGGAAGTTCAGGTGCTTGAAGAGATCGGGGTCCAACAGGGTCGGCTTTCCTCGGCGCTTGCGCCCGACGAGCCAGTAGGCGAATGCGGCCAGTGCCACGGCGCCGATGGCGATGATGAGGCCGACGTACCCACCACCTTCCTGCCAGACGAGGATGCCGAGCACGACGCCGCCCATGCCGACGACGGAGAGCGCCGCGCCGACCAGGTCGATCTTGCGCGGCCCGGTATACGGGACGTCCTTGACCAGGCGGATCTGGGACAGCACGACGAGAATGATGACCACCTCGAGCCCGAATCCGACGCGCCACGACAAGTAGGTGGTGACAAACCCTCCGAGGAGCGGGCCGACGGCCGCGGCGATCGCCGCCGAGGCGCCGACCAGCGCATAGGCCTTCTTCTGGGCTGCCCCTGTGAAGTTGCCGTGTATGAGTGATTGCATGGCCGGCAACAAGAGGGACGCACCCAGGCCCCCGATGATGGCCCAGACGATGATGACGGGCGCCAGGCTCTGGGTGACCGTCATGGCCAGGGCACCGGCGGCATAGGCGAGCAGGCCGATGACATAGGCGCGCTTGCGGCCCATGAGATCGCCCATCTTCGAGTTGATCAGGATGAAGGCAGCGGAGACCAAAGCCTCCAAGGCGATCGCCGACTGGACGCCGCTGGCCGTCGTGTGCAGGTCCTTGACCACGGCGGAGATCGACACATTCATGAACGACGTGTCCACGACGAGGACGAACATCGCAGCCGCCAGCAGAATCGCCAGCCGCGGGCTTGCCCCGCCTTCTGCCGGGATTGCCTCCTCAGGTTCGGGGGTCATGCCGGTGGTGAACCTTCCTTCGCTCTTCTGGGCAAGGTCCGGGTGTTCGGCTCATGTCGACGCCTGGTTCGGCAGACGGTCTTCTCCAGTCTCACCACGCCGGGGCCGGGTTGGGCATCTCGCTCCCCGAGGGTCCTCTCAACTTCGCTCCAGTCGGGGCTCCGCAACGTCGACGGCAGGGGAGCGTGGAGGATGACGGCTGAAGCGGCGCCGAAGTTCCTCGACCGCCGCTTGCCGCAACTCCTTGAGGTCCAGGGCAACGAAACCGGCCTGGGGTTCCCGCTCATGGGCCTGGTCGGCATTGAGGCAGCCTCGACCTCTGGCGGGATCAGCGCCTCCGGATCCGGCCGCTGGGCAGCTCGTTCTTCAGGACGCACCACTGGGGTTGAGGCTACGTCGCCGCAGCGACGTGGGGGTCACTCTCCCGGCCGCTACGAGGTGCTCCTCAAAGACGGCACCGCCACGTAGCCGGCGATATCGGCTACCTGTTTCACTACCGCAGCTTCACCTGCCGGCGTACGGTCTTGCCCGCCGCGGCCACGATCAGGCTGAGGTCCGCCAGCCGCGCGCCGAGATCCTGGTGGCGACGCTCCAAGTCGGCCACCACGCGAATGATCGTCCGAGTCCATATGCGACGCGGTCAACAACCTGGGACGAGATCATCGAGGAAGGCCAGCCGAGATTCACGTCCCATTCGACGACCCACACGCGCAGAAGGGGCTCCGAAGAGCCCCTTCGCACGACTGCCCTGCCGTGACGAGCCCAGCATACAGCCTCGGCGTTACAGCCGATCGTTACGGTGCTCGGAGCGCCCTGGGCCTGGATGGCTGCCCTGCCGTGACGAAGCGGGAGCACCGGGTTCGATTCCCGGCCGGGGCGCCCCACCCGGGTACCGGGCCGCCCGTGGCATGTCGACCACGTTGCAGGGCGGCCCGGTGCCGCCGGGTCAACGCCCGGCCCGCCTCTCGTTCGGGGGCAGGTAAGGCTTACCGGTCGGCCACCGGCATCTCATCGCCGTAGGCGGCTCCCGTCCAATCGGTCCTGATCCTTCACCGAGACGAGCTCGGCGGGGCCCCAACGATGAGGGCGAGTCCGCGGCTCGCCGCCTCGAGCAGGGGACCGAATTCGAGCCCCGCCTCGGTCACCACGGCCCGGGCGAGCTCGAGGTCCTTGCCGAGAAGGGCAGCGGGCAGCAGGGCCCGCCCCCGGTGGAGGCCGAGAGCGAAGCTCCGGCCGCTGCCGGCGCCAAACGCCTGGGTCAGCGGCTCGGTGCCCAGCCCGAGGGAAGCGCCAAGGGCGAACGCGTCGTCCGCCGTCGCCAAGTGGGCCAGCATGAGCATGTTGTTCACGAGCTTGGTGACCTGGCCTGTCCCGACCGGGCCCATGAGGAGCACGGGGTCGCCGTAGGTCGAGAAGACCGGACGGCTGCGGGCGAAGGTGGGCTCGTCGGCTCCGACCATCACGAGGAGCCGGCCGGCGGCGGCGGCCACCCCGCCCCCGCTCACCGGGGCGTCGATGAGGACCACGCCCCGGGCGGCGGCCTCCTTCGCCAGGTCGCGGCACGTCCGGGGGTGCACCGTGCTGTGCACGGCGATCACCGTGCCCGGGCTCGCCCCTTCGAGCAGGCCGCCGGGGCCCCGCACCACCTCGGCGACGTCGGCGTCGTCGACGACGCAGACCCCGACCACGTCGCTCGAGGCGCCGAGCTCGACGAGCGAACCGGCCACCTCGACCGGGCCGTCCTCGAAGGGGGCGAGCGTCGCCGGACGACGGGCATAGAGGGTGGTCGGGTAGCCAGCCTCGACGATGCGCTGGGCCATGGGCCCGCCCTGGGAGCCGAGACCCACGAAGCCGACCCGGACCGAACGAGCTTCGTCCTGAGCGGCGCCCACCGTCGGTGCGGGCCCGGCCGGTCAGGCCTGGGGCAGCGGGCCGGCGTACGTCTTGGTCTCGGTGTACTGCTCGAAGCCCTCAACCCCGTTCTGCCGGCCGACCCCGCTCGCCTTGTAGCCGCCGAAGGGGGCGTCCGCCCCGTACCAGACCCCGCCGTTCACGCCGACGGTGCCGGCCCGGATGCGGCGGGCCACGGCGAGGGCCCGCTCCTCGGAGCCCGAGGTGACCCCGACGCCGAGGCCGTACTGGTTGTCGTTGGCGATGCGCACGGCGTCGTCGTCGTCCTCGAAGGGGACGACCACGAGCACCGGGCCGAAGATCTCCTCTTGGGCGATCGTCATCTTGTTGTCGACGTCGGCGAAGAGCGTGGGCTCGACGTAGTAGCCCTTCGGGAGGTGGGCCGGGCGACCGCCGCCGACCACCACCCGGGCGCCCTCCTCTTTCCCTTTCTCGATGTAACCCATCACCCGGTCCCGCTGGACCGCGCTGATCTGGGGGCCCTGGATGTTCGACGGGTCGGTCGGGTCGCCGTAGGGGACCGTCTTGAAGCCGTCGGCCATCATGGCGATCCCCTCGTCGTAGCGTGACCGGGGCAGGAGCATGCGGGTGAGCATCACGCATCCCTGGCCGCCGTGCGAGCAGATGGTCCAGGCGAAGGCCATCTTGGTCTCGAAGTCGGCGTCGTCGAGCACGATGTCGGCCGACTTCCCGCCGAGCTCGAGGAAAAGGCGCTTCAGCGACGGCGCGCTCTTCTCCATGATGCGCCGCCCGACGGCCGTCGACCCGGTGAACGAGATCAGGTCGACCCGCGGGTCGGTGATCAGGTCCTCGGCCACCGAGTTGTCCGAGGTCGTCACGACCTGGAGGATGCCGGCCGGGATGTCGGTCTTCTCGAGCGCCAGGCGCCCGATGCGGGTGGCGTTCCACGGGGTGTTCGGTGCGGCCTTCAGGATCACCGAGTTGCCGGTGGCGAGGGCCTGGCCGAGCTTGTTGATGGAGACCTCGAAGGGGTAGTTCCAGGGCACGATGGCCCCGACCACGCCCACGGGCTCCTTCTCCACCCAGCGCCGGCTGTGCTGCCCGAAGGCGTGCCCGTCGGGCAGGTCGCGGCGCCAGGCGAACTCGTCGATGAAGCGCATCGGCCAGCGGAGGCCCTCCTCGAGCGGCGCGTCGAGCTGGGGCCCGTAGGTGAGGAGGATGGGCGCGCCCACCTCGGCCACGAGCTCGCCCCGCAGCTCCTCGCGCTCCTCTTCGATGGCCGTCTGCAGCTGCTGCAGGGAGCGCTTGCGCAGCTCCCGGTCGGTGGCCCAGGCCGACTCGTCGAAGGCCCGGCGGGCCGCGCCGATGGCCCGGTCGAGGTCCTCGTGGCCGGCGTCGGCCACCTGCCCGAGCACCTCTTCGGTGGCCGGGTTGATGTTGTCGAAGCGCTTGCCCGACTGGGCCTCGACGAGCTCGCCGTCGATCAGCATCCGGACCTCGCCCTGCACGGTCGCAGCTTCGCTGGTCGTGGTCATGGCCACCCTCCCGTCTCGCGGACGGCGGCGCTCGGCCGCCGAACCCATTGTGGAAGCTCGGTGCGGGCCCCTGCCAGCCCGGCGGGGCTCACATCACCGCGCCGGGGCGGCCCCCCGCCGACTCGCCCAGCTCGCGGATGAGGTTCTCCTGGACGAACGAGGCCACGAGGCGCCCGTCCTCGGTGAAGACGTGGCAGCGGCCGTAGCTGCGGCCCCGGCCGGCGTAGGGGCTCTCGTGGGCCATGAGCAGCCAGGTCCCGGCGTCGAAGCGCTCGTGGAAGGTGAGCGTGTGGCTCACCACCCCGGTCGAGATGCCCCGGTGGGCCATGTTCTGGCCGATCCCCTCGTGGGGCCGCATGGCCGTGCCGATGAGGAAGCCGTCGGTGGCGTAGGAGAGCATCGCCTGGTTGAGGACGTACTCCCCGGGCCCGCCGGGCAGACGGATCCACGCGAAGAGCTCGGCCGGCCCGAGCGGGGCGTCGGGGTCCCAAGTGTTCACCCCGTCGACCACCCGCAGCTCGGTCCCCGGTGAGCAGAGGCCGCCCTGGCCGGTGTCGACCGACTCGTCGGGCCCGGCCACCTCGGGCATCTCGGGCTGGTGGCGGATGATGTCGGGCTCGTCCACGTGGAGAAGGAGGAGCCCCCGGGCGCAGAGCCGGTCGCCCTGCCAGATCGTCACGGTGTCGCTCCCGAGCGTCCGGCCGTCGTGCATCGGGTCCACGACGATCTCGACCGGCTGCCGGAGCGTGCCGCTGCGGGCGAAGATGGCGTGGACCGACTTCACCTCCTTCTCGGGGTGCGTCGCCTGGGAGGCCAGGATCATCTGGGCGAGGAGCTGGCCCCCGAAGACCACGTCACGCTGGTCGGGGTCGCCGATGCTCGCCGCCTCGTAGCGGTGCTCGCCCACCTCTTTCAGGACGAAGGCCTCGGGCACGTCGGTCACAGCACCGCCCCTTTGATCTTCAGATCCATGATGGCGTCCATGTCGAGGCCCATCTCGAGCAGCACCTCGTCGGTGTGCTCGCCGTGGTCGGGCCCCCGGGTGAGGTCCGGCGGGGTCTCGTCGAACTGGAGGGGCGAGGCCACGATGCGGTAGGTCGTGCCCGACTTGGCCTCCACCTCCTGCAGGTAGCCGTTGGCCAGGGCCATCGGGTCCTCGAGCAGCTCGGCCGCCGTCTGGACCACCGCCCAGACCCCGGCCGCCTCGGCCAGGGCCTCCCGCCACTCCTCGACCGTCCTCGTGGCGAAGATCTCGTCGAGGGTCGTCACGCACTCCTCGCTGTTCTGCGCCCGGGCCGCGGCGTCGACGAACCGGGGGTCGTCGGCCAGCTCGGGCCGGCCCATGCGGGTCACGAGATCGCCCCAGTAACGGTCGGACTCGAGCATCACGAGCGAGAGGTAGCGGTTGTCCTTCGTGCGGTAGGTCCCGACGATGGGGTTCGGCACCTTCTTGCGGTTGCCCCTCGGCATCCGGTTGAAGCCGAACAGGCCGGCGGCGATGATGCTGGCCCCCGTGGCCCACATGGCCGTGGCCAGGAGGGAGTTGTCGACCACCAGGGCCTCGCCGGTCCGCTGGCGGTGGAAGAGGGCGGCCGAGATCCCCCCGGCGATCGTGAGTCCGCCGATCACGTCGCCGAAGGCCGGGCCGGGCTGCATGATCGGGTAGTCGTCGGGGTTCGAGATGATGTCGGCCGGGCCGCCCCGGCCCCAGAACGTGCAGCCGTCGTAGCCACCCCGCTCGGCCTCGGGGCCCCGCTGGCCCTGGCCCGAGCCCCGCACGTAGATGATGTCGGGGTTCACCGCCCGGACGTCCTCCACGTCCACCCGGTACTTCGTCCGGGCCTGGGGCCGCCAGTTGGTGAGGAACACGTCGGCGTGCTCGCACATCTTGAGGAGCAGGTCGTGGCCCTCCTGGCTCCTGATGTCGAGGCCCACACTGCGCTTCCCCCGGTTGGGCAGCTCCATCATGTGGGCCACCCCGCCCGGGCCGGTCGGGATGAGCCCCATGGCGGCCAGGCCCCGCTGCGGATCGCCCGACTCGGGGTGCTCGATCTTGATGACGTCGGCCCCCCACTCGGCGAGGACCGCCCCGGCGACCGGCACGTAGGTCCACGAGGCCAGTTCGACCACGCGGATCCCGTCCATGATTCCCTTCACTGCTGCCTCCTCGGGCTCGTCGTACCGGTCGGTCGAACGGCGGACCCCCGGTCTAGCCGCCCGTCCGTGAGAGCCAGCGCGGCCTCGGGGTCCCCTCTCGGCTACTGCATCGAGGCGGGGATCAGGGTCGTGATGTCGATGCTCCCGGTCATGATGGCCCCCATCGTGCCGCCGTCGGTGATGAAGTTCTCACCGGTGATGAAGCTCGCCGCCTTGCTGTTCAGGAAGACCATCGGATAGGCCTGCTCCTCGGGCAGGGAGCGCCGACCGAGCGGCACGGGGAACGCCTCCATGAACTCCTTGCCCACGGTCGCCTCGAAGTCGGGCATCATCGGCGTCTCGGTCGGGCCCGGGCTGATGCAGTTGAGCCGGATCCCCTTGTCGGCCAGCTTGTAGGACGCCCAGAGCGTCCAGACGATGATGGCCTCCTTCGAGGGGGCATAGCCCCCGGCGATGTCGTCGGGGTGCTCCTCGCACCACTGCTTGGCCGCGGCGAAGCCGGGGGAGGTGACGAGCGGCATCCACTTGGCGATGTTGGCCAGATAGCCGGCACCGGCGGTCGACGAGATGCTGCAGATGGCCGAGCCCGCCCCCATGTGCTCGCTCACCAGCTCGGCCAGGTGGCGCATGCCGCAGAAGTTGACCAGCATGACGTCGAGGTCCGGGAACTTGATCCCGGGCAGGCCGGCGCAGTTGAACAGGGCGTCGACCCGCCCGCCGATGCGGGCCACGGCCGCCGCGGTGGCGTCGGGATCCCGCAGGTCGACGGCCTCGTAGCTGGCCACGTCGACCGGCGGCTCCCTCAGGTCGAGGACGTGGATCTCCGCCCCCTGGCGGGCCAGCTCGCGGACCACCGCCGCGCCCATGCCCGCACCGCCACCGCCGCTCACGATGACGCGGGACTCTTCGTAACTCCAGACGGACGCCATGTTGGACCCCTCTCGTCACTCGTTGCCCGACGGCGTTCGATGCTTGCCGATGGGTCCTGGGCCGTCAAGAAACGGGCGGCCGGGGAGCTGGGCTAACGGGGCAGGCCGAGACCACGCTCGGCGAGGATGTTGCGGTTGATGTCGCTCGTCCCGCCAGCGATCGACGACGAGGGCGACGTGGTGAGGGTCTTGGCCCACGGGCCGAGGAGCGCCGCCTCCCCGAGGATGTCGACGGCCAGCTCGGCCAGCTCCTGGGAGGCCTGCGACCACTGCAGCTTGGCCAGGCCGCCCATCGTGGCCGAAGGCTCTCCCCCCCGGCCCACCTTGGCCAGCTCGCGGGCCGTGCTGAAGCGCATGCAGGCGATCTCGGCGTAGAGGGCGGCCAGCCGGTCCCGCCGGACGGGGTCGGCGAGCTCGGGGCGCCCCCGGGCCTCGGCCACCAGCTCGTCGAACTTGGCCTGCAGCGACAGGTGCAGGCGGGCCACCCCGGCCCGCTCGTGGCTGAGGGTGGTGATGGCCACCCGCCAGCCCTCGTGGAGGTCGCCGAGGAGGGCCTCCCTCGGCACGAGGACCTCGTCGAAGAAGAGCTCCGAGAAGACGTAGTCGCCGGCCATCGTGCGGAGCGGCCGCACGGTGATGCCGGGGCTCTTCATGTCGACGAGGAGGCAGCTGATCCCCTTGTGCTTCTCCACTTCGGGGTCCGTCCGCACGTAGAGCTGGCACCAGTCGGCGTAGCGCCCGAGGCTGTTCCAGGTCTTCTGACCGTTGACCACGAAGCCCTCGTCGGTGAGGGCCGCCGCGGTCCGCAGCGACGCCAGGTCCGAGCCGGCGTCGGGCTCGGACATGCCCTGGCACCACATCTCGTCCCCCCGGAGCATGGGGCCGAGGTAGCGGGTCTTCTGCTCGGCCGTGCCGAGGGCCATGATGGCCGGGGCGATGTTGGCCACCCCGATCGTGTTGACCGGGCCCGGCGCCTTGGCCGCCGACATCTCCTCCAGGTAGACGAGCTGCTCGTCCACGTCGGCGTCGCGGCCCCCGTACTCGGCCGGCCACGAGGGGGCGGCCCACCCGCCGTCGGCCAGCACCCGGTTCCAGGCCCGCAGGGCGTCGAGATGCTCTTCCCCCTCCATCGACGCCTGGTAGGTCGCCACCACCTCGTCGGTCAGGTGCTCGGCCAACCAGCTCCGCAGCGTGTTCCGGAACTGCTCCAGGTGGGCCCCGTCGCTCACTGCCTCGGGCTCTTCGGCTGGAAGCGGATGGCGCCGTCGAGGCGGATCACGTTCCCGTTCAAGTAGGGGTTCTCGCAGAGCTGCTGGACGAGGTGGGCGTACTCGTCGGGGCGGCCCATGCGCTTCGGGAACGGCACGACCGGGCCCCACACGGCCTCGACCGCCTCGGGGTTGTCGCCGTAGGCCGGCGTGATGAACGTCCCCGGCGCGATCGTCACCACGCGGATGCCCACCACCGCGAGGTCCCGGGCGGCCACGAGGGTCATACCCATCACCCCGCCCTTGGCGCTGGCGTAGGCCACCTGCCCGATCGTGCCCTCGATGCCGGCTATGGAGGCGGTACACACGATGACGCCCCGCTCGCCGTCCTCCAGGGCCTCGGACCGGGAGATGCCCGCCGCGGTGAGGCGCAGCACGTTGAACGTGCCGACGAGGTAGTGGTCGATGGTCCGGCGGAAGTCGTCGAGCTTGTGGGGCGTGCCGTCGGCCTTGAGCGTCCGCCCGCCCCCGCCGAAGCCCCCGTGGCACACCACGCCGATCCGCAGCGGCCCGAACGAGAGCGCCGCGTCGACGGCCTTCGACACGCTCTCTTCGCTCGTGGCGTCGGTCTCGACGAACACCGCCCGGTCGCCGAGCGACTCGACCAGGGCCTCGCCCTTGTCCTTGGCGAGGTCGGCGACCACCACCCGGGCCCCGGCCGCCGCCAGCCGGCGCACCGTGGCCTCGCCGAGGCCCCCGGCTCCCCCGGTGACGAGGGCCGACGATCCGTTGATCTGCATCCGCGCTCCTGGGTCGAAGGCTCCGGTCGGCCAGTGCCGACGGAGCGCCGGTACCTTAGATCCGGGCCCGCGGACCCGACAGACCGAGCTCAGTCGGCGAGCGAGAGGGCGTTCTCCGGGCAGTTGTCGACGGCGGTGCGGGCTTTCGCCTCCTCGCCGTCGGGGACGACCTCGTGCAGCACCACGCAGTGGCCGCGCTCGTCGCTGTCGAACAGCTCCGGGGAGAGCGAATAGCACCGGCCGTGGCCCGTGCACCGCTCCGAGTCGAGGACGATCCTCACCGGGGCGAGCCTACCAACCGTCCGTCACCTGGTCCCCGGGCCCCGGCGGGCGCCGGAAAGGCCCCGTGTAGTCTGAGCAGTCACCACCGCCGGTCACGCGCCGGCCTGCCCGAGGAGCACCCGATGCCCGAAGCCGTGATCGTCTCCGCTTGCCGCACCGCCATCGGCACCGCCCGCAAGGGGAGCCTGGTCGAGACCGACGCCTTCGAGCTGGCCCGGGTGGTGATCGACGAGACCGTGCAGCGGACGGGGCTCGCCCCGGCCGAGATCGACGACGTGATCATCGGTGAGTCGGGCTACGGCGGCGGGGTGATCGGGCGCTACGCGGCCATCGAGGCCGGCCTCGTGAACGTGCCAGGGCTGGCCCAGAACCGGCACTGCGCCACGTCGCTCGCCTGCGTGCAGACGGCGGCGGCCGGCATCCGGGCGGGGATGGACCAGGCCGTGATCGCCGGTGGCACCTACTCGGGCTCCACCATGCCGGCCACCCCCCGGCGCATCCCGGGCACCGACGAGTGGGACCAGACCTGGATGTCGCCCTCGCACCCCGAGACGCCCGATGCCCCGACCCGGGACATGTCCATCACGGTCGGCTGGAACACCGCCAAGCTGGCCGACGTCAGCCGGGAGGAGATGGACGCCTGGGCCCTCCACTCGCACGAGAAGGCCGTCGCCGCCATCGACGAGGGCCGCTTCGCCAAGGAGATCGTGCCGGTGAAGGTGACCAAGCGCGACGGCTCGGTCGCGGTGTTCGACGTCGACGAGCACCCGAGGCGCGACACGACGATGGAGAAGCTGGCCGCGTTGGCCCCGATGCACCCGGAGATCCCCGGGTTCAGCATCACCCCGGGCAACTCCTCGGGCCTGAACGACGGTGCGGCGGCCCTCATGGTCACCTCGGAGGAGTTCGCCGAGCGGCACGGCCTCACCCCGCTGGCCACGGTCCGCTCCTGGGCCTCGGTCGGGGTGGACCCGGTCGAGACGGGGCTCGCGCCGACGAAGGCCATCCCGAAGGCCCTCGAGCGTGGCGGCCTCAGCCTCGAGGACGTGGACCTCTACGAGATCAACGAGGCGTTCGCCTCCATGTGCGTGGCCACCACCCGCATCCTCGGCATCGACCCGGCGATCGTGAACGTGAGCGGGAGCGGCTGCAGTCTCGGCCACCCGATCGCCGCCACCGGCGCCCGCATGGTCACGACGCTCGTCTACGAGCTGCAGCGCCGGGGCGGCGGGACCGGCGTGGCCGCCATGTGCGCCGGTGGCGGCATGGGCTCGGCCGTCGTGGTCGAGGTCGGCAAGGCCTGACCGTCGGCCCGGCTCAAGCCCGGGCCGGCAGGGACACCGTGGCCTCCCCCGGGGCGAGGGGCTCCCCGTCCTGGTTCTCGGTCCAGACGTCGAGATCGACCTCGAAGCGCTCGCCCGCCCGTCGCACGGCCTTGATCCGCCCGCGGGCCGTCACCGTCTGGCCCTTCAGGTTCGGGCCACGGAACTGACAGGACACCCGCTCGATGCGGCCCTCGTCGCCGAGCCACTGCCGGAGGACGTCGTGCAGGTAGGCCCACTGGAGGTTGCCCATGCCGAAGGCCCCGTCGTAGCCGGCCTCCCGCCCCGCCTCGTCGTCCATGTGGATCGGCACGAACTCGTCGTTCACCGCGGCGTAGCGGTTCCAGTGGTGGAGCCCCGGCTGCCGCACGAACGCCGGGATCTCCTGAGCCGGAGCGAGGGTCGACGGGTCGGGTGGGTTGCTCATGCCACGTCCTCAGTAGCGGATCAGGGTCATCTCGGCGCGCTTCACCGGCGCGCCCTGCTGGTTCGTCCACGACTCCTCGGTGACCGCGAACAGCATCCGGCCCAGCCGGCCCTCCCGCTCGCGGTAGCCCGCCAGTTTCGAGACGGCGGTGATCACGTCGCCGGGCCGCATGCGCACGCCGTACTCGACGCTCAACCCACCGTTCAGCACGAAGCGGAGCGGTGGCGGCTCGATGCCGAGGGAACGCTCAATGAAGTGCATCCCCTCACCCTCGCCGGTCGCCCGGCGCGGCCCGGCGGGCTCGGCGGTCATCCAGGCGAAGGGGTTGAACTCCTCAGGGGCGACGATGCCGGCGTGTGACGTGGTAGCGGCGTAAGCCTCGTCCCAGTACAACCGGGGCGGCTCCTCGGGCCAGTAGACGGCGACCGCCCACTTGCGGATGTCGGAGGCCGAGATGGGGAACGAGACGCGACGACCGAGCTCGCGACCCACCGCGGCAGCCATGTCGGCCGAGATGTAGGTCTCGGTCACCGAGCCGACCTCCTCGACCGGCCGGGAGGGGGCGACGGCCGGGTCGGCCGGAGCGTACGGGGGCACCCGCGCACCGTCAACCAACGACCCGCGTTCAAGCGAGGCCGACCAGCGAGGGACCGAGGTCGGCGACGCTCGGCGCACCGACGAGCCCCATGGCGATGAACAGCTCCCGGTGCAAGAGGTGCAGCGCGGCCACGACGCCATCCTCACCCCCGGCGGCCAGGGCGAACAGGGCGGGGCGCCCGATGAACACGCAACGGGCGCCGAGGGCCAGCGCCACGAGGGCGTCGATGCCCCGACGGATCCCGCCGTCGAGGTAGACCTCGGCCCGCCCGGCCGTGGCTCCGACGACCTCCTCGAGGACGTCGAGCGTCGCCGGCGAGCGGTCCAACTGACGGCCGCCGTGGTTCGACACCCAGACGGCCGTCACCCCGTGGTCGACGGCGCGCCCGGCGTCCTCGCCCGACTGCACCCCCTTCAGCACGAGGGGCCGGCCGTCGCACGCCGCGACGATCCAGTCGAGGTCGGCCCAGGTGCTCCGGAACCCGCTCGCCAGGGCGTCGTACCCGGGCGCGAGGTGGCCCCAGTGTCCGTGGTAGTAGGGGCTGTCGGGGTGGGCCCGGCGGCTCTGCAACTCGAGGTCCCGGTAGCCGACGATCGGCACGTCCACCGTGAGCACGATCGCCTCGAAGCCGAGATCGAGGGCCCGGCGGATGGCGGCCTCGTTCGGCGCCCGCTCGGGCCCGACGTAGAGCTGGAACCACCGGGGACTGGCCGCGGCGGCCGCGATGTCGTCGTGGGCCACCGTCGCCGCCGTTGACGCGCAGAACGGGACCCTGGCCCGCCCCGCCGCCCGGGCGGTCGCCACCTCGCCCTCGGGGTGGGCGAGCCCGTGCTCGGCCGTCGGCGAGATGCCGATGGGCATGGCCACGGGCGTCCCGAGCACCGTGCTCTCGGTGCTCAGCCCGGCGAGGTCGGCGAGGACGCGGGGCCGTAGTCGTCGGCGGGTGAAGGCCTCGAGGTTGTGCCGAGCCGTCTCGCCGTCGCCCGCTGCCGCGAGGTAGTAGTTGCGCACCTCGGGGTCGAGGCGGGTGCTGCCGAGGGCCATCAGTTCCTCGACGTTCACGCAGTCCTCGACCGAACGCTCGGCCGCCCCCGGATCGTTCGGGGCGTCGGTTCGCCAGGCTGCGTCCACCACCACCTCCGCACGCCGTCGGGGCCGGTCCGTCCGACACTATCGGGACGCCCGCGTTCGGCATGAAGCCTCGATCGTGAGCAGCAGGAGGAACAACCGGCAATCCGTGGCCACGACCTGGCCCGCTCCGCGGCTGACCGCCACCCGGCCGCCGCGGCCCCGTGGCACGATCGTCGGCGTGGACGAGTCGGGGACCACGCTGATCCACGAACGGGTGGCCGCCTGCCGGGCGGGGGCGAACCCGACGGTCATCTGCCGGGTGCCGTCGGGCTGGGCCGTGCTCGGTGACCACCAGTTCCTCCGGGGCTACTCGTTGCTCCTCCCGGATCCCGTGGTCACCGACCTGGGTGACCTCGACGGCGAGGAGCGCCGCCGCTTCCTCTGGGACATGTCGCTGCTCGGCGAGGCCATCGGCACGTGCACGAAGGCGGCCCGCCTCAACTACGAGATCCTCGGCAACGCCGAACCGGCGCTGCACGCCCACGTCTGGCCCCGCTTCGCCGACGAGCCCGAGGAGTTCCGGCGCGGGCCGGTCGGGCGGTATCCGGCGGAGCACCGGGCCGCCGAGCCCTTCTCGGCCGAGCGGCACGGCCCGCTGCAGGCGGCGCTCCGCCAAGTCCTCGGCGACCTCCTGGCGGTCGGTGGCCGGCCGAGCCGGGTGCCCGCCGACCGTCGGTAGTCTCTCCGGCCGTGGGCGACCCCCTCGTCGTCGGCACCCTCTGGCCGAAGCGCTTCCCCGCGGCGTCCTTCGTCGAGTCGACGGGCGACGTGGCGCGCCCCGTCGAGATCCGCTCCGCCTATTACCAGGAGAGCCCCGAGGCCCGGGGCCTGCGCCGGTCGCGTCGGCCGGCCGACGAGCTTCGGGGGCTGCTGCCCGAGCTGACCGACGACGTCCGGTCGGTCCTGGCCGAGGCCGAGGTGCTCTTCACGCTGGACATACCGGACGGCATCGGTGAGCTCGCGCCGCGCCTCCGCTGGATCCAGGCCATCGGGGCGGGCGTCTTCCACTTCGACCTGGACCAGCTCGCCGCGGCGGACGTCACCCTCACCACGGCGGCCGGCGCCAGTGCGGTGGCCATCGCCGAGTTCACACTGGCCCGCATGCTCCAGGCGTTGAAGGCGCTCCGGGCCTACGACGAGTTCCAGCAGCAACGGGTGTGGGCCACACCCGAGCAGTGGTGGAACCTGGCCGACGGCCGGCTCCTCGAGGAGCTGACGCTCGGCGTGGTGGGCCTCGGGCAGATCGGTCAGGCGGTGGCGCAGCGGGCCCACGCCCTGGGCATGAGGGTCGTGGCCAACCGGCGCCGGCCGGGCCGGCTCGGCCATCCCGACTACGTCGACGAGCTCTACGGCCCCGACGGCCTGGACCGGGTGCTCGAGCAGGCCGACGTCCTCGTGCTGGCGGCGGCCGAGACCGAGGGCACCATGGCCCTCATCGGACGCCGCGAGCTCGAGCGCATGCGCCCCGGCGCGCTGTTCTGCAACGTCGCCCGCGGGACGCTCGTCGACGAGACCGCCATGGCCGAAGCGCTCACCTCGGGCCGGCTGGGCGGGGCCCTCCTCGACGTGACTGCGGTCGAGCCCCTGCCACCGGAGAGCCCCCTGTGGTCGACGCCCAATACCTACATCTCCCCGCACTCGGCGTCGTCACACGACAAGATGATCGAGCACACCGTCGAGCTCTTCGCCGACAACCTGCGCCGTTACCTGGCGGGGGAGACGCTACGGAACCTGGTGGACCAGGAGCTCGGCTACTGAGCCGCTTCAGGCAAAGGCCGGCATGACCTCCTCGGCGAAGAGCTCGAGGGTCTCGGTGGCGGCCCGGTCGTAGGTGAAGAACACGAAGAGCGTGATCCCCTTCTCCACGTTCTCGGCGATGTGCTCGACCACCATCGGCGGCGTCCCGATGTAACCGCCCTCCTCCATGCCCCAGCCGGGCCCGCCGTAGCGGCGCAGGGCCTTGGCCTTGGCCTCGGGCAAGGAGGCCTCGTCCCTCGTGAGGACGAGGACAGCCTCGTGCGATTTGCGGATCTCCGCCGGGTCGCGGCCGATCTTCTCGCACTCGGCGACGAGCGTGCCCTGGCTCTCCTCCCAGCGGACGAGGCCGTAGGTGGGGACGTTCCAGACGTCGGCGTAGCGGGCCACGAGCGGGAGGGTGTGCTTCGGCCCCATCCCCCCGACGTGGATGGGCGGACGCGGCGACTGGACGGGCGGGGGCCGGTTGGGCACGCCGTCGAGCTGGTAGAAGCGGCCCTCGAACGAGGTGGGCTCCCCGCTGAACATGGCGGTGAGAATGGCGAGCGTCTCCCCCAGCCGCTCCGAGCGCTCGGCGAACGGGCCCCACGGCAGACCGGTCTGGTGGTGCTCGATCTCGACCGAGCCGCTCCCGATGCCGAGGTCGAGGCGCCCGCCGGAGAGCACGTCGAGGGACGTGGCCATCTTGGCGAGGAGGGCCGGGTGGCGGAAGTTGGAGCACAGCACGAGGTGGCCGACCCGCAGCCGGGTGGTCGCCGCCAGCACCCAGCTGGCGAGGGTCCACCCCTCGTAGGCGTCGAGGTCGGGCAGCCCCGGTCCGTAGAAGTGGTCGAAGAACCAGACCGAGTGGTAGTCGAGGCGCTCGATCACCTGCACCCGGTCCATGATCTGCTGGTGGGTGAAGCCCACCTGGGGTACGTAGATCCCGAACTCCACCGGATGATCAGCGGCCATCACCACTCCCTTCGGTCCGGGCGAGGACGAGCGCGGCGAACCGGTCGTCGTTGCCGGCGTCGTGCACCTCCACCCGGGCGAGACCGCGGCCGAGGAGGGTCGCGGTGGCCCGCCCCGGGCCCACCCGGATGGTCGTGAGGTAGTTCGTCTCGAGGTCGCGGATCGGCGCGCCCAGCAACGACTCGGCCGCCAACTCGCCGAGGAGCGCCACGATCCCGCCCTGGAGGGTGCCCGACAGCTGGGAGACGAAGGGCGTGCGGTCGATCTCGACCACCCCCGGGGCGAGCAGACGGGTGCCCACGTGCTCGGGGAGCGGCGCCCGCATGGTCCCCCGCGTCACCTGCGGACCGTCCATCGGGGGGTAGAGGTCCTGAGGCCGCGGGGAGGGGACGAACGTGAGTTGGGAGATGGCGACGAGCCGACCGGTGGCGAACGACGGGGCGGTCTCCCGGAACTCGGTCTCGGTCACGACCGTACCCCGGCCGGCCTTCAGGATCGTGGCCGCCATGTCGATCTCGTCGGGCACGTCGTCGGTGAGGATCCGCACCCCGATGTCGAGCGTCAGCGCCAGCCTCGGGGCCGTCGGGACCGTGGCCATCCGACCGGCGATGACGTCGCCCAGCGTGGCCAGTACCGAGGGACGGACGAGGCGAGAGCCCGGGGGCCGGAGCTCGTCGGTGATCCTCGCCTGACCCACGACATCGTCACCGACGAACTCGCAGGTGTAGTCGAGGTCCTTGACGAACATCTCCTCCGGTATCGACGTCTCGAAGTCGGACGGTTCGACGTCCGGTTGCGGCGCGGCGTCGGCCATGGGCCAGGCAGGTTACCGATAGTTCCTGTACCGGCACGAACCGGGTGGTCGGCGCGGGGCACTCAGTAAGGTGGGCGGCCGTGCCCGACCCGACCACCGCCGAGGTCGTCGTCCCCGGCGTGGACGGCGTGATGAACGGTCGGCTCTTCCACCTCGACGGCGGGCGGCCGCGGCCGGCCATCCTCGTGCTGCCCGAGGTCGACGGCTACTGCGCGGCGACAGAGGCGGCGGCCGCCCGTCTCGCCGGCGCCGGCTACGCCGCGGTGGCCCTCGACGTCTTCGCCCCGCTCGGCGGGGTGCCACCGCTCACGGACCGCGACGTGGCGATGGCCTGGGTGGCCCGCCTCGACGACCACCGCCAGCTCTCGGACCTGGCCATGGCCGTGGCCTGGCTGGCCGAGCAGCCGGCGGCCGACCCGAAGCGACTGGGCATCCTGGGCTTCTCCATCGGGGGCCGCTACGCCATGCTGCTCGCCACCGAGTCCCACGGGCTCGGTGCGGTCGTCACCTTCTACAGCGACCCCTGGCCGGGCCGCTCCCATCCCAACGTGGGTCTCGGGCCGGGTGACCACGTCCCGGCACTGCAGGCCCCGGTGTGCGCCATCTACGGCACCGAGGACGACTTCATCACCTTGGAGAAGGCCCAACGATTCGGTGAGCTGCTCGAGGCCTCGGGGCACGAAGCCCACTACGTCGCCGGCCGCCACTTCTTCGCCAACGAGGGGCGACCGCGTCGCTACGTCCGGGCGTCGGCCGACGCCGCCTGGGCGGTGACCCTGGCGTTCTTCGGGCGCCACCTCCGACCGAACGGCGGCTGACGTGGGGTTCCTGGAGGAGCGGGCCAACCTGGCGGGCAAGGTGGCCGTCCTCGTCGGCGGGGGCGGGGGGCTCGGTCGGGCCTGCGCCCTCGACCTCGGTCGGGCCGGCATGCGCGTCGCCCTCGCCGACCGCGACGAGACGGCGCTGGAGGCGACGGTGGCCGACATCGAGGCGGCCGGCGGGGAGACGCTGAGCGCGTTGTTCGACGCCCGCGAGCCGGACGCGCTCGCCGCCTTCTACGAGCGGGTCGACGAGACGTGGGGCGACCGGCTCGACGTGCTCGTCAACGTCGTCGGCGGGACCTTCGCCCAACCCTTCGAGGAGTCGAACCCCCGGGGATGGGACGCCCTCATCCGGACGAACTTCGTCTGGCTGCTCCACAGCACCCAGCTCGCGATACCGCGGCTGCGGCGGGCCGGTGGCGGCAGCATCATCAATCTGACGTCCATCGAGGCGCACCGGGCCGCGCCCCGCTACGCGGTCTACGCGGCGATGAAGGCGGCGGTCCACAGCCTGACGAGGAGCCTGGCGGTGGAGCTCGCCCCCGACGCCATCCGGGTCAACACCATCGCCACCGACCTGGTGCCGACGGGCGCCATGGCCGAGCTCCAGGTCGTCGGGGACGACAAGGCGAAGCTCCACCACCAGGTGATGATCCCCATGGGCCGGTGCGGGACCTACGAGGACGTCGGCGGGTGCGCGCTGTTCCTCGCCTCGGACCTCTCCGCCTACGTGACCGGCACGAGCCTCCACCCCGACGGCGGGGCCATCGCCTCGTCGGGCTGGATGAACTGGCCGGGCTACGGGTTCCTCAACCACCCGTCGCCGCCGGTCATCGAGTGGCTGCTCGGACAAGAGGAGTGAACGGCGTGGTGCGGCGAAAGGAGCGACGTGGAAGCTGAGGGTGTGGCCCTCGTGACCGGGGCCAGCCGGGGGATCGGCCGGGCGGTGGCCGTCGACCTCGCCCGGGCCGGGTTCGACGTGGTGGCCACGATGCGCGACCCGGCGGCCGGGGAGGGACTCGCCGAGGAGGCCGCCGGAGGCAAGGGCTCCCTCCGGGTGGCCCGCCTCGACGTGACCCGCCCCGAGACCATCGAGATCCCGGCGGGTCTTCGGGTCCTCGTGAACAACGCCGGCACCGAGCTCGACTACCTCCCGGTCGAGCACACCCCGATGAAGCAGTGGCGGGAGGTCTTCGAGACCAACGTGTTCGGGCTGATCGACGTCACCCGGCGAGCGGTGCCCGAGCTGCGGGCCGGCGGCGGCGGCGTGATCTGCAACATCACCTCGTCGTCCCTGCTGCTGCCGTTGGCCTTCTACGCCGTCTACCGGGCCTCGAAGGCCGCGGTCCAGGCGTTCGGCGAGAGCCTGTCGGCCGAGGTGGCCCCGCTCGGCATCCGGGTGGTCGAGATCCTGCCGGGGCCGGTCGAGTCCGACATGCTCGCCCACTCCGACCGGCCGCGGGAGGCCGCGGCCTACCCGGAGTACGCGGCCCTCGCCGAGCAGCAGTACGTCGAGCGCCACGCCCTCACCGCGTCGACCCCCGCGGCGGCCGCCGCCGCGACCATCCGCCAGGCGATGCTCGACGAGGGCGGACCGCTGCGCCAGCCCTGCGACGAGATGGGCCGCCACCTGCTGGCCGCATGGCGCAAGAACCCCGAGGATGTCATCGCGGGCCTGCTCGAAGGCTGAGGCCGACGCCCTCTCGCGGTCCGATCCCGTGTCTCAGGCCATGCCGGACGACGAGACGATCACTATTCGCCCGTACTTCGCCGCACGCGGGCTTGAGAACGGCGACGGGGTCCGGTAATCGATAACGATCGTCTGCTCCGGAGGGACGTCCACGTTGATACCTGCGTGGCCGATGTCCTCACCGAACCACCGGAAAAACACCGTGACCTCATGTCGTCCAGGCGCGCACGGCAACCACTGTCGTCCCCAACGTGTCCTTCGAGGCGCCCCGTCGATAACGATCTTGGGCCGGCAGAACATCTGCCAACCCCATGCGAGCACGCTGCAACGTAAGTAGAGGAGGATCCCGGTTCGCTCGTTCGGTCGGTCACGCACCGATGCTCAGGAGGGGGGCGCCACCCCGACCAGGCCGTACATGTTGGTGCCCATCATCTTCTTCACGTCCTCGATGGAGAAGATGTCGCTCATCTCCTTGGCCCAGTTGACGGGCACGTCGAGACCCTCGGGGTGCGGGTAGTCCGACCCGAAGAGGACGTGCTCGGCCGTGATCACGTCGACCAGGTCCTCGATGTGGTCCTCCCAGAACGGGTTGATGTAGAGGTTGCGCACGAAGACGTCGCGCGGATGCTCCACGAAGTCCTGGGGCATCTTCTTGTAGACGTGCTCGAGGATCGTGAGGCAGGGCAGGGCCCAGCTCCCGCCGTTCTCGATGCTGGCCAGCTTGACCCCGGGGAAACGGCTCAGCATGCCGTGGCAGATGGCCGAATAAACGGTGTCGCTGATGGCCCGCCCCGACGTCGACGCCTCGAAGAAGGCCGTGGGCTTGAAGGCGAGCATCTCGCGACGGCTGCCCTCCCAGTCGTTCACCTGGCGCTGGTAACCCGAGTCCGAGGAGTGGACGGCCACGAGGACCCCCGACTCCTGCACCCTCGCCCAGAACGGGTCGAACTCGGGCAGGAACGGCGACTTCGTGCCCCGGTAGCCGGCCACCGGCGCCGGGCGGAGAAGCACCACCTTGGCCCCCTCGCTCAACAGCCACTCGAGCTCGGCCACGCCGCGCTCGACAATGCAGGGGTTCACGACGGGTGTGGCGAAGATGCGGTTCTTGTAGTTGAACTTCCACTCGTCGAGGATCCAACGGTTGAGTGAGTGGAGCATCGTGAGCGTGAGGTCCGGATCGTCGGTCAGACGCACCTCGAGCAGCGAGGCCAGCGTCGGGAACATGAGCGCCGCGTCGATGCCGAGCTCGTCCAAGAGCTCCAGCCTCGGCTCGGCCGAGCGGAAGGCCGGGATCGACCGGATCGGCTCACCGGACAGCTCCCGGAGGGTCTTCCCCTCGGTGTTGGTCCCGCCGAAGTAGGCCATGTGCGCCCCCGGCCGGGCCACCACCTCGAAGGTGGGGTTGGGGATGTACTCGGAGATCACGTTGTCGACCGCGATCTTCGTGCGCCCGTTGACCTGGACGTACTTGATGAGACCCTGGTACTCGGCCGGGAGGTAGCGGGTGAAGGCGTCCTCGGTCTCGTAGAGGTGGTTGTCAGAGTCGAAGACGGGGAAATCGAGCTTGGCCGCCATCGTGGACCTCCTGTCTCCCGACACGGCACGACGCCGGACAGACGCGCGCCGCTCTCACCAACCTATCGGGACGATCGTATCGAGCGGTCTGCGTGACCGACCAGGGTCGAAGGACCCCTGGGGGGCGCCCATCTCAGTCCGTCGCGGCCGTGGCGGCCGGCGGGTGCAGGAGGTCGCCGACCTCCCCTGCGTACCGGCCGAGCCCGTCGAGGGCCTCCTTGGAGCTGCGCCACGGACGGACGAGCACCCGGTCCACCCCGGCCTCGGCGTAGCGGGCGAGATCGTCCGGACCGGCGTCACCTGCGCCGAGCGTGATCTCCGCCCGCCCCGGTCGCCCGGCGGCCTCGCGCAGCTCGGCCAGCCGCTCGACGGCCTGGGCCAGCTGCTCCAACGTGTGGTTCATCGGGATCCACCCGTCGCCCACGGTGGCCGCCCGCCGCAGGGCGGCCGGGCCGTCGCCCCCGATGTGGAGGGGGGGCGAGGGCCGCTGCACCGGCTTGGGCTCGAACATGACCGGGCCGAAGTCGAAGAACTCCCCGTGGTGCTCGACCACCTCGTCGTTCCAGAGCCGGCGGCACACGTCGATGGCCTCGTCGACCCGGCGGCCGCGGGTGGCGAAGTCGAGGCCCACCGCGGCCCACTCCTCGGCCAACCAGCTCGCCCCGATGCCGAACTCGACCCGGCCGCCGGACACCACGTCGAGCGTCGCCACGGCCCGGGCCACGACGAAGGGGTGGCGGAGGCCGATGTTGTAGACCTGCGTGCCGAAGTGGATCTGCCTCGTGCAACCGGCCAGGAAGCCGAGGTAGGTGAAGACGTCGAAGACCGGGATGTCGGCGGGGATGGGCGGGTGGTCGGCCCCGGCGTACGGGCTGCCGGCGAGCTGGACGGGCAGCACGAGGTGCTCGGGCATCCAGACCGATTCGTAGCCGAGGCGGTCGGCCTCGACGGTGGCCTCCGGCCACAGGCTCGGTCGCAGCGTGCCGAGCGAGATGCCGATCTTCACGGTCGGGCCCAAAGCGTGGTCATCGCCCCTTGGTACCACGCTGCGCCGCGCCGGCGCCCGTTGCCGGCAGCCGCCAGTGCTGTCAGCATGAGGCGATGCGCGCCGCCGTCCTCCGAACCATGCCCGGTCCCCTCACCGTCGAGGACCTCGAGATCGATGCCCCCGCTCCCCACGAGGTCCTGATCCGGACCGTGGGGGCGGGGCTCTGTCACTCCGACCTCCACGTCATCGAGGGAAAGCTCCCGATGCCCACCCCCACGGTGCTCGGCCACGAGTCGGCCGGCGTGGTGGAGGCCGTCGGGCGCGACGTCACCTACGTGGCCCCGGGCGACCACGTCATCACGTGCATCTCGGCCTTCTGCGGCCAGTGCGAGTACTGCCTGTCGGGCCGGCCCTCCCTCTGCGAGACCTCCGGCACCGAGCGAGTCGAGGGCGAGCCGCCCCGGCTCACCATGGACGGCACCCCCATCGTCCAGTTCGCCGGGCTGTCGGGGTTCGCCGAGCAGATGCTCGTGCACGAGCGGGCCGTGGCCAAGATCCGCCCCGACATGCCCCTCGACCGGGCGGCGCTCATTGGTTGTGCGGTGACGACCGGCGTCGGCGCGGTGCACCGCACCGCACAGGTCCCGCCCGGGAGCACGGTGGCGGTCATCGGCTGCGGCGGCGTGGGGCTGAACGTCATCCAGGGCGCGGCCCTGGCCGGCGCCGGCCGGGTCGTGGCCATCGACACCAACCCGGCCAAGCTGGCCCTGGCCGAGCAGTTCGGGGCGACCGATCTCGTGGACGCGTCGGCGGACGACCCGGTGAAGGCGGTGCGTCGGCTGTTCCCCGCCGACGCCGCCCTCGGCGTGGCCGGCAAGGGCGTGGACCACGCCTTCGAGGCCATCGGCCTCAAGGCCACGGCCGAGCAGGCCTTCAAGATGATCAAGCGGGGCGGCACGGCCACGCTCATCGGGGTCTTCACCCCGGGCACCACGATCGAGCTCGACGGGTTCTCCTTCCTCAGCGAGAAGAAGATCCAGGGCACCAACATGGGCTCCAACCGCTTCCGCCAGGACATGGCCCACTACGTCGACTTCTACCTGCAGGGGCGGCTGAAGCTGGACGAGCTCGTGTCGGCCCGCATCTCGCTCGACCAGGTGAACGAGGGCTTCGACGCCATGCTGCGGGGCGAGGTGGCCCGTTCGGTCATCGTCTTCGACTGATCCCGGCGCCGGGCCCGACCCTTCGGCCGACGCCGGCACCGGAGGGTTCGACCGGAGCGACTACCCTCACCGGGGACATCGCGGGAGGGAGGGATCGTGAGCATCCTCGGCAACCGAGTGCTGCGCAAAGAGGACCCGAAGTTCCTCACCGTCGGCGGCACCTACGTCGACGACGTGCCGCTCGACCACCCCCTCCACGTGGTCTACGTGCGCTCCACCGTGGCCCACGCCCGCATCGTCTCCATCGACACCGACGAGGCCGCCTCGGCACCCGGGGTGGTCGCCGTCTACACCGCCGCCGACATCGACCTGGCGCCGATGCCTCCGGGGGCGCCCTTCGCCAATCCGGCGATGACCCGTCCCTGGTTGGCCGACGGCGTCGTGCGCTTCGTGGGCGACATGGTGGCCGCCGTGGTGGCCGAGAGCCGGGAGCAGGCCGTCGACGCGGCCGAGCTCGTCGGCGTGGACTACGAGCCCCTGCCGGTGCTCGTCGACCCCGAGCAAGCCCTCGAGAGCGAGACACTCCTCTTCCCCGAGGCCGGCACGAACCTCGTGCTGTCGATCCCCGAGTCCCTCGTGGGCATCATGCTGCCGCCCGAGGCGGCCGAGCAGGACCCGAACCTCTTCGACGGCTGTGAGGTCGTGGTCAAGCAGCGCATCTTCAACCAGCGAGTCGCCCCGTGCCCGCTCGAGGTACGAGCGGCCGCCGCCACCTTCGAGGATGGCCGCATCACGCAGTGGTCGAGCACCCAGTCGGCCCACGGGGTGAAGACCACGATCGCCGGCACCTTCGGCGTCGACGAGGCCGATGTCCGGGTGATCGCCCCGGACGTGGGCGGCGGGTTCGGGGCCAAGATGGGCGGCGGCCCCGAGGAGCTGTTCGTGACCTGGCTGGCCAGGGAGTACGGCCGGCCGGCCCGCTGGGTCGAGACCCGGAGTGAGTCGATGATGACCCTCGGCCACGGGCGGGCCCAGATCCAAGACGTCGAGATCGGCGGGACCCGGGACGGCAAGATCACCGCCTACCGGCTCAACGTGGTCCAGGACGCCGGCGCCTACCCGAACTTCGGGGCGCTCCTGCCGATGATGACCCGCATGATGCTCGGCGGCGTCTACGAGATCGAGAAGCTCTCGTTCACGAGCCGCTCGGTGGCCACCAACACCAACCCGACGGTGGCCTACCGCGGGGCGGGTCGCCCGGAGGCGGCGGCGGCCATCGAACGGGCGGTCGACCTCTTCGCCGCCGAGATCGGCATGGACCCAGCCGAGGTCCGCCGCAAGAACATGATCCGCAAGGACTCGTTCCCCCACCCCACGGCGACCGGCGTCACCTACGACGTCGGCGATTACGAGACGGCACTCGACCGGGTGCTCGAGAGGGCGGACTACGCCGGCCTCCGGGCCGAGCAGGCCCGGCGGCGCGAGTCCGACGACCCCGTCCAGATGGGCATCGGCCTCTCGGTCTACGTCGAGATCACGAACGGCATCCCGGGCAGCGAGTTCGGGTCGGTCGAGGTGCTGCCCGACGGCAAGGCCCGGGTGCTGACCGGGACGTCGCCGCACGGCCAGGGCCACGGCACGGCCTGGTCCATGCTCGTCTCCGAGCAGCTCGGCATCCCGATCGAGGACATCGAGGTGGTCTACGGCGACACCGACCGGGTCCCCCGAGGCGTCGGCACGTTCGGCTCGAAGTCGCTGCAGTCGGGCGGGGTGGCGGTGCACCAGGCGTCCGAGCAGGTGGTCGTGAAGGCCCGGGAGCTGGCGGCCGAGCTGCTCGAGGCCAACCCCGACGACGTCGTGCTCGACAAGGCGGAGGGCCGCTTCCACGTGGCCGGCAACCCGACCGCCGCCAAGTCCTGGGCCGAGCTGGCGGTGGCCGCCCCCGACGGGCTCTCCGCCGAGGCCGACTTCGAGGCGCCAGGCCCGACGTTCCCCTTCGGGGCCCACCTCGTCGTGGCCGAGGTCGACACGGACACGGGCCTCGCCCGCATCGTGCGCATGGTGGCGGTCGACGACGCCGGCACGATCCTCAACCCGCTGCTCCTCGAGGGGCAGCTCCACGGCGGCATCGCGCAGGGCGTGGCCCAGGCCTTGCTGGAAGAGGTGCGCTACGACGAGGACGGCAACCCGGTGACCTCCAACCTGGCCGACTACGCGATGATCTCGGCCACCGAGCTCCCGAGCTTCGAGACGCACCCGATGGAGACGCCGACGCCGTTCAACCCCCTCGGGGCGAAGGGCGTCGGCGAGTCCGGCACGATCGGCTCGACGCCGGCGGTGCAGAACGCGGTCGTCGACGCGCTGTCCCACCTCGGGGTGCGCCACGTGCAGATGCCGACGACGCCGATCCGGATCTGGCAGGCCATCAACGACGCCAAGGGAGGTGGGGCCCGATGAAGGTGGCCATCGAGGTGAACGGCACGCGCCAGGAGCGCGAGGTGGAGCCCCGTCAGCTCCTCGTGTTCTTCCTCCGCGACGACCTCGGACTGACCGGCACGAACGTCGGGTGCGACACGTCGAACTGCGGTGCCTGTACCGTGCTCCTCGACGGGGAGTCGGTGAAGTCCTGCTCGGTCCTCGCCGTCCAGGCCGACGGCGGCTCGGTCACCACGATCGAGGGGCTGGCCACCGACGGCGGGCTGCACCCGATGCAGGCGGCGTTCCAGCAGCACCACGCGCTGCAGTGCGGCTACTGCACGCCCGGCATGGTGATGGCCGCCGTCTCGCTCGTGCGCGAGCACCCGAACCCCACCGAGGCCGAGGTGCGCGAAGGGCTCGAGGGCAATCTCTGCCGGTGCACCGGCTACCACAACATCGTGAAGGCCGTCATGGCCGCCGGGGGTGGGCGATGATCCCCTCCACCTTCGACTATGTCCGGGTCGGCTCGGTCGACGAGGCGGTCGCCGCGCTCGGAGAGCACGGGGACGAGGCCAAGCTGCTGGCCGGAGGGCACTCCCTCCTGCCGCTCATGAAACTGCGCTTGGCCAACCCGACGGTCGTCATCGATCTCGGCCCGGTGCGCGAGCTCTCCTACGTGCGCGACGACGGCGACCACGTGGCCGTCGGGGCACTCACCCGCCACCACGACGTGCACCACGACCCCGTGCTGCGGGCCCAGGTCCCCCTCCTGGCCGAAGTGGCCGGGCGGGTGGGCGATCCCCAGGTCCGCCACCGGGGGACGATCGGCGGCTCGCTGGCCCACGGCGACCCGGCGTCGGACCTGCCCGCCGCGGTGCTCGCCCTCGGTGGCGAGCTCGTGGCGAGGGGCCCCGACGGCGAGCGCGTCATCCGGGCCGACCAGTTCTTCTCCGGGTTCTTGGAGACCGCCCTCGGCCCGACCGAGGTGCTGACCGAAGTCCGGGTGCCGAAGGCCCCGGGCGGGCACGGCTACCAGAAGTTCGTGCGGCGTTCCCAGGACTGGGCCATCGTGGGCGTGGCCGTCGCCCGGGTCGACGGCCACGTCGGGGTCGGTCTCGTGCATATGGCCTCGACGCCGGTCCGGGCCGGCGCGGTCGAGGAGGCGCTGGCCGGCGGGGCCAGCGCGGTGGAGGCGGCCGAGCTCGCCGACCGGGGCACCGATCCGACGGGCGACACCAACGCCAGCCCGGAGTTCCGGCGCCACCTGGCGCGGGTCCTCACCCGTCGGGCCCTCGTCGAGGCGGGGCTCTGACGACAATCCGCCGGGCGGTCGACCGCCCATGAGCGCCCGCGCCGCGCTCGTCGCTGCGCTGGCCGCCGTCCTGCTCGCCGCGGCCTCCGTCGTGGTGCTCGTCACCAGTAACGGGAGCTCCACCACCCAAGCGCCGTCGTTGCCCAACAGCGCCTCCCTCCAGGCCCCCGACACCGGTTTCGCCGGCTACAACGCACTGGCCTTCGTGAACGACGTGAGCGCCCGCTGGCGCGTGCCGCGCATCTTGCCGGGTTCACCCACCGGTGACGCGGCCACGTGGATCGGCTCGCAGAACGTGGGACAGCCGATCGACTTCGCCCAGGTGGGGACGGTGGAGGACGTGGGCTCCGGGTTCCTCGGCCAGTCGTCAGCGCGCTCGGCGCGCTACAGCGGCTTCTGGTCCGACAGCGCGGTCGACTACCGGCCCCAACTCATGGGGGCGGTCGCCCCCGGTGACGAGGTCGAGGCCGAGATGACGAGGCACCCGACCGGGTGGGTCCTCCGGCTGAGCGACCTGACCGCCGGCTGGACCCATGTCGCCGAACCCTCGATGCCGGTGCCGCAGGGCGCCCAGGTCGCCAGCTGGATCGAGGAGGACCCGAGCCCGGCCGTCATGTCGGGGGCCGACCTGCCCTACCCGAAGATGGACAGCGTGACGTTCGAGGACATGCGGCTGAACGGCCGCGTCCCGCCGCTCTCGGTCGAGGACGGCGAAGTCCTCCTCAGCCCGAACGGCGTCTACCTCGTCCCCTCCCCGGTCGTCGACGGGCGGTTCTCGGTGGACCCGGCTCGCGGTTTCCAGCGGCAGTACCTGGCCGACGTGGCGCCCTACGCCTACCTCCTCAACCACCGGCCCGACCTGTTCAGCCGCTCGACCTACGTCGACGGCCCGCCGGCCGTCCGGCGGACCACGGCGAGCGTCGTGCTCGACACGCTCGGCACGCTCGAGAGCAAGCTGGCCGGCCAGGCGTGGCCGCCCGACGCCCGCCAGGCGGTCCTCGGCCAGGCGGCGGCGGACGGGCAGCTGGTGACCGACCTCATCCGTTGGCGCGACCAGCGCTACAAGCAGACCTCGCCGGCGATCACCGCCCTCGTCGCCGACAGCACCCGGTCGCGGCCGGCCGCCGACTTCGCCCGCTACGCGCTCGGCCTGCCGCCGGGCTGACCGGCGCGACACGGGAGCGGGGTGCTCCCCCGCTCCCGTGGCACTGCATGCGGCCGGCCACCGCCGGCGACCGTCGGGTCAGGCGGCGCCGATGATGTTGTTCACGTGCACGCCGAGGCCGGGCAGGGAACCGCCGAACGCGGCGTCGCCGAAGTTGAAGGTCCCGCCGTCCGCCGCGATCTCCCAGTAGCCCTTGCCGTCGGGGCTGGAGACGAGGGCCACGACCGGCTGGTTGAGCGTCTTGCCACCCATCCCTCCCCAGTACTTGGCATCGCCGAAGCCGAACACGCCACCGTCGGCGGCCACGAGCCAGTAGCCCTTGCCGTCCGGCGTGGCGGTGATGTTGACGATCGGCTCGTTCAGCGGCTTGCCGCCCATCGACCCGTAGTAGTGGGCGTCACCGAAGGCGAAGACGCCACCGTCGAGACCGACCATCCAGTAGCCGCCGCCATCGGGCGTCTCGGCGATGCCGATGATGTTCGAGACCAGCACGCCGATGCTCGGCAGGTCGCCCTCGTTGGCCAGGCCGAAGGCGTGCACCCCGCCGCTGCTGTCGGCGAGCACGTACCCGTCGCCGGCGGTGTCACTCGCGGCCGAGACGATGTTGTCGACCACGAGGCCACCGACGCCCGGCAGCGATCCCTTGTACGGGGCGGCGCCGTAGGCGAAGACCCCGCCGTCACCGCCGATGACCCAGTAGCCGGCACCACCGGGGTCGGCCACGATGTCGACGACGTCATTCAGCGAGATGCCGTCGCCGGTCGGGGACCCGTGGAACGGGGTGTTGAAGGCGTAGACACCGCCGGTCACGCCGGCCATCAGGTAGGCCGGGGGCGGGTTCGGCACGAGCTCGAAGGCACCGGCGTCACAATCCGCCGCCGACGAGGGCTGGGGCCGGCTGATGCCCCGCTGGTCCTGCGCCGGGCAGCTGGCCACCGGCTCGACGTTCAGCGCCGGGCTCGTCGGGCTGAGGGCCTCCGTCAGGGTGGGGCCGCCGTTGTTGGCCAGCCCCCCGACCTCGGGGTCGGTGTTGACCTGGTCGCCGGGCCCGTTGAAGTTGCACGACGTGTCGGCCTCGGGGGCCACCACGTTCCACCCCATCGAGGTGATCGTGCCGTACCCGAAGCACTGGTTCGGCGAGATGTAGTTGACGTTCCCCGCGAGCACCGTGCCCTGGATGTCGAGGACGCTGCTGGAGCTGTTGACGTAGATGCCGCCGCCGTCCTCGAGGGCGTTGTTGCCGGTGATGGTGTCGTTCACCAGGGTGGCGCCGTGGCCGCTCTCGACGGCGAGACCGCCGCCGTACTCCAAGGAGACGTTGTTGGCGATCGTGTCGTTGGTGAGGGTTGCCATCGAGTCGTCCTCGATGCCACCACCGTCGTCGTAGTCACGGGCGAAGTTGTCGTTGACGGTGCTGTTCGTGAGCACCAACGCGCCATTCTCGACCTCGATGCCGCCGCCGCAGTCCGACGTGTTCGAGGCCACCGTGACCTGGTTGAGCGTGGCCGTCCCTCCATTGGTGTTGAGCGCGCCGCCGCAGTCGTCGGCGGAGTTGCCGCTCAAATTGGAGCCGGTGACGTTGAGCGTCCCGTCGCTGTAGATGCCGCCACCTCGAGCGTTCGAGCCGGCGGCCACGTTGCCGGTCACGGCGACGTTCGTCATGGTCAAGACGCTGTCGACCTCGATCCCTCCGCCCGGACCGTTCGATCGTCCGCCCGTGATGGTGAGGCCCGACATCGTGACGGGGCCGGCATTGATGAAGAAGACCTGCGTGCCGTTGGCGCCGCTGATGGTGGTGTTGCTCTCGCCGTGACCCGTGATCGTGAGGGTGCCGGTGTCCGAGATGTCCAGCCCACCGGTGAGCGGGTTCAAGGTGTTCACCGACGGCGACGGCACCGAGAAGAGGATCGTGTCGTTGCTGCCGGCACCGTCGCTGTTGGCGTTGGCGATGGCGTCACGGAGTGCGCAGGTGGTGTTGGCCGGGTTCTCGCAGGTGGCCGCGGGCACGGTGCCGTTGTCGTCGACGGTGGTGCCCACGTAGTAGGTGTTGGCGACGACGGCCCCCGCCGGGGCGGCGAAGAACAGCGCGGCACTCGCCATGCCGGTCATGAGCACGGCGGCCGAACCGACGCGCAGGCGTCGGGTGGCGGCCGGATGCCGTCGAGCGGGTCGCGCGGGGTGTTCGGGGTGGTCTGGCATGCGGGGATTCCTTTGCTCGACGGCTAGGTGTTCGGGTTGGTGCGGACCCTACTGGGTCGGGTGGCCGAAATCACCTGCTCAGCACCCCGGACGCCTCCGAGCCTCCTCGGACCGCCGGCCCGACCGGCCCCAGGCGTGCGCCGCCAGGCTCAGCCGGTCGGGGCCAGCTTGGACGTGGCGGCGAGCTCGGCCGCCCGGCGCAGGTTGTCCAACACCACCTGCCCGAAGCTCTCCATCTTCGGGTTGTCGGCCTCGCCCGAGACCACCCGGGCGTAGCCGCCCTCGAGCACGATGGCCAGCTTGAAGCGGGCGAGCACGACGTAGTAGTCGATCTCCTCGACGGAGCGGCCGCTCACGGTGGCGTAGTAGTCGAGGATCTGGGTACGTGTCGGCAGGCCGACCATGTCCACGTAGCCACCGCTCGAGAAGTCGTACCCCTCGTCCGGCCATCCGTTCACCACCCAGCCGAGGTCGAGGAGCGGGTCGCCGATCGTCGACATCTCCCAGTCGACCATGGCGGCCAGGCGGGCCGGCGCGCCGTGGCGGAACATGGCGTTGGCGAACTGATAGTCGCCGTGGATGATCCCCGGCTCCCAGTGGCTGGGCTTGTGCGTGCGCAGCCAGGCCGCCGACTCGTCGAGACCCGGGAGCTCGCGGAACTGGAAGGCGCCCAGGTGGGCCAACCAGCGGTCGACCTGGCGTTCGTGGAACCCGTCCGGCTTGCCGAAGCCCTCGAGGCCCCGGGCCCGCCAGTCCACCTTGGCCAGCTTGGCGATCCCGTCCACCAGCTGGTAGCCGAGCCCGTTCCTCGCCTCGAGATCCGTGTCGAACGGGGGCGGCCAGCCGTCGGTGTTCATCGGCGACCACCCGTCGACGAAGCCCATCAGGTAGAAGGAGGCACCGATGACGCTCTCGTCCTCGCACGCCGCGTAGGCCTCGGGGTGGGGCACGTCCGTGCCGTTCAGGGCGGCGAGGACCCGGTACTCGCGCATCATGGTCTCGTTGCGCCCCTTCGGGACGACCCGCGGCGGGCGGCGCAGTACGAGCTCGTGCTCCCCCCGCCGGATGAGGAAGATCTCGTTCGAGGCGCCGCCGCTGACGAACGTGGTCGCCACGGGCTCGCCCTTCCCCGGCAGCTCTTGCTCGTCCATCCAGCGGGCCAGCCGGTCGTGGTCGACCAGCCCGGCCGTGCGCTCCTCGTCGCTCAGCTCCTGCTCCTCGGTTTCAGCCACGGACTCCTCCTGTCGCGCCCGGTCCGGGCTCGTCGGCGTAGGGCTCCTCGAAGTAGGAGTCGATCAGGGGGGCCAGTCCGTCGAAGAGCTCGGTCGGCGGCTGCTCCGTCGCCGGGTGCGCCACCCGCGAGGCCATGATGCCCTCGCGGGACCGAAGGGCGAACATCGACTCCCGGTGGCCCGAGTACTCCGGGGGCTGGCGGACCATCCAGACGATGCCCTCGGCCGCCACCTCGGACGGCTCCCACTGCGAGTGGTCGGCCCCCGGGGTATTGGCGATGAACCCCTCGGAGGCCACGGCCACGTCGATACGGAAGCAGTTGCAGGCGATGTGCCACCGCTGCAGCTGCCGGGCGACGTCGACGGTCATGCGCTCCAGGCCCACCTTCGAGATCCCGTAGGCCATGAGCGAGGGGTGCGGGAAGAGGGCGGCCACCGAGGAGACGTTCACGATTGATCCGCCGCCCTGCGACTGCATGGCCGGGACGGCCTGGCGGATGGCGATGATCGGCGCCCGCAGGTTCACCTGGAGGACGAGGTCGTAGCGGTGGAGCGGGATGTCGAGGTCACCCACGAACGTGATCGCCGCGTTGTTGACGAGGACGTCGAGGCGGCCGAACTCCTCGAGGGTGCGGTCCACCATCGCCACCACCTCGGTGTCGTCGGCCAGGTTCGTGGGCACGGCGAGGGCCCGGCGACCGGTGGCGGCCACCCGAGCGACGGTCTCGTCGAGCGTGCCCGGCGTCTTCCGGGGCGCCGCCTTCGTCGAGCGGGCCGCGCAGGCGACGTCGCAGCCGGCCTCGGCCAGGGCCACCGCCGTGGCCGCGCCGACCCCCCGGCTGGCCCCGGTGACGAGCGCCACCTTCCCCTCGAGGTCGATCACGGACCACCACCTCACCCTCGTGCCGGGTCGCTCCCCGCCCGCCCTTGGCGGACCAGACGGAGTGTATGTAGGATACAGAGAGTATGGCAACCGGCCGCGAGCCCACCGCCACCCGGGAACGGCCGGGACGGGCGACCGGAGCTGCCGCCCCGCAGCCTGCCGCCACCACCGACGGCCCGCCACCCCCGGTCGCCGCCGGCGGCCCCGGACGCCGGGCGGCCCACGTCGAAGACACCAGGCGGGCCCTCCTCGAGGCGGCGAGACAGCTCTTCAGCGAGCGCGGCTACCAGGCCACCTCGACCGAGGAGATCGTCCAGCGGGCCGGCCTCACCCGGGGCGCCCTGTACCACCACTTCAAGGACAAGGCCGATCTCTTCGAGGCGGTCTTCTCCGAAGTCGACGACGAGGTCAACCGGACCCTCGTGCGGCGGACCGGCCCGTCGGCCGGGCGCGACCCGTGGGAGCTCTACCAGAAGAACAACGAGATCTACCTCGACGCCGCCTCGGGCAACGTGGCCTACCGGCGGATCTGCCTCATCGACGGCCCGGCCGTCTTCGGCTGGGGCCGCTGGTCCGACCGTCAGCACGCCGAGGGGAGCGTGCGCAAGATCGCCGAGTACGTCCGGGAGGCCATCGACGCCGGGTCCATCGCCGACCAGCCGGTGGCCCCGCTGTCCCAGCTGCTGGCCGCCCTCGGCCACCAGGCGGTGATGTACATCGCCACGGCCGAGGACCCAGTGGCCGCCCGGCGGCAGATGGGCGAGTGTGTGCAGCGATGCCTCGAAGGCCTGCGGGTCGGGGATGGGTCCCCGGCGGGCGGGACGACACGAGCAGGGAAGAGAAAGGGGGCCTGATGGCCTGGGACTTTACGACCGAGCCCGAATTCCAGGAGAAGCTGGACTGGGCAAAGGAGTTCGTGACCGAGCGGGTCGAGCCGCTCGACCTCCTCTACCCCCACCGCCAGTTCTACCCCCTCGACGACGAGCTGCGGCCCATCGTCGACCCGATGAAGCAGGCCGTGCGGGACCACGGGCTCTGGGCCTGTCACCTCGGGCCCGACCTCGGCGGGGAGGGCTACGGCCAGCTGAAGCTGGCCCTCCTGAACGAGATCCTGGGTGTCTCGTCCTGGGCGCCCATCGTCTTCGGCACCCAGGCCCCCGACACCGGCAACGCCGAGATCATCGCCCACTACGGCACCGACGAGCAGAAGGAGCGCTACCTCCAGCCGCTCTTGAACGGCGAGGTGTTCTCCTGTTACTCGATGACCGAGCCCCAGGCGGGCTCGGACCCCCAGCAGTTCACCTGCCGGGCCGAGCGCGACGGCGACGAGTGGGTCATCAACGGGTGGAAGTGGTTCTCGTCGAACGCCCGCACCGCCTCCTTCCTCATCGTGATGGTCGTGACGAACCCCGACGTCGCCATCTACCAGGGGGCCTCGATGTTCCTCGTGCCCACCGACACCCCCGGGGTGGACATGGTGCGCCACGTCGGTCTCGGTGGCGAGCGGAGCGACGAGGGGATGCACGCCCTCATCCACTACGACAACGTCCGGGTGCCGGCCGACGCCCTCCTCGGCGGTGAGGGCCAGGCCTTCGCCATCGCCCAGACCCGCCTCGGTGGCGGCCGAGTACACCACGCCATGCGCACGGTGGCCACGTGCCAGCGGGCCCTCGACCTCCTGTGCGAGCGGGTGCTCTCCCGGGAGACCCAGGGCAGCCTGCTCGCCAAGAAGCAGTTCATCCAGGGTGACATCGCCGACTCGTACGCCGAGCTCATGCAGTTCCGCCTGCTCGTTCTCTACACGGCGTGGGAGATCGACCAGATCGGCGACTACCGGCGCACCCGCAAGAACATCGCGGCCATCAAGGTCCTCACGCCGAAGGTCCTCCATGACGCGGTGTGGCGTTCCATGCACGCCCACGGGGCCCTCGGGGTCTCCAACGAGATGCCCTTCGCCGGGATGTGGATGTCGGCACCGATCATGAGCGTGGTCGACGGGCCGACCGAGGTGCACAAGGTCACCGTGGCGAGGGAGGTCCTGAAGGCCTATTCGCCGTCACCGGGCCTCTGGCCGACGGCGCACCTGCCCGCCCAGAAGGAGCTGGCCGAGAAGAAGCTGGCCGCCTGGGTGGAGCAGGTCGTCGGGAACGCCTGAGCGGACCGACACCAAGAAGGAGGAGCGTCATGCGCGCCGCGGTGTGTGCCGCCTACGGGCCGCCCGAGAACGTCACTGTCGAGGACGTCCCCGACCCGGTGGCCGCCGACGGCCAGGTGGTGGTGGACATCACCGCGGCGGCGGTCAACTTCCCCGACGTCCTCATCGTGGCCGACCGCTACCAGTGGCACGCCGAGGTGCCGTTCATCCCGGGCAGCGAGTTCGCCGGGACCGTGCGCGAGGTGGGCCCGGGCGTCAGCCTGGCCGTGGGCGACCGGGTGATGGGGGCCTCCATGGTCGGGGCCTTCGCCGAGCGCATCGCGGTGGCCGCCCGCTCCGTCGAGGCGGTGGCCCCATCCGTCGACCTCCGCCTCGCCGCGGCCTTCGGCGTGGCCCACCGCACCGCCTACCACGCCCTCCGCTCGATGGCCGACGTGCAGCCGGGCGAGTGGGTCGTGGTGCTCGGGGCGGCCGGCGGCGTGGGGCTGGCCGCCGTCGAGGTGGCCCACCTGCTCGGGGCCAAGGTGCTCGCCGCCGCCTCGAGCCCCGAGAAGCTGGCGGTCTGCGAGGCCAAGGGGGCCGACGCCCTCGTCAACTACAGCACCGAGGACCTGAAGGAGCGGATCCGCGAGGTGACCGGGGCCGGGGCCGACGTGGTCGTCGACCCGGTAGGCGGCCCGTTCACCGAGCAGGCCCTCCGCTCGACGCGCTTCGGCGGACGTTTCCTCACCCTCGGCTTCGCGAGCGGCGAGATCCCGCGCCTGCCGCTCAACCTCGTCCTCCTGAAGGGTCCGATCCTCACCGGCTTCACCCTCGAGGGGTTCAGCCGCAACCGTCCCGACGACGAGGCCCGGGACCGGCGTGAGCTCCTCGAGCTCCTGGCCGAAGGCAAGCTTGTGCCCCACATCTCGGCGAGCTACCCCCTCGAGGGCTCGCCGGACGCGCTCCGCCAGGTGGCCGAGCGGCGGGCCACCGGGAAGGTGCTCGTCGAGCCGGGCGGTTAGCGGCCCCGGAGCAGGCCGCCGATGACGCCCGCCGCCGCGCCACCGGCCGCGCCGGCGGCCGCCGGGTGCGAGTCCCCGAGATAGGGCTCCAAGGCCCCGGCCAGGATGGGGAGCGGCATCGACTGGAGCCAGATGCGTCCGGGTCCGGTGAGGACCACGAAGTGGTGCCCGTCGGCACCGAGGTAGCGGTTGGCCAGGCCCGGCACCCGCACCACCTGGAACGTGACGGAGGCCTGGAACAGCGCGACGTGGCCCGGGTGGACCCGCATCGACTGCCCGGGCTGGAGGTCGTACGTGCTGATCTCGCCGGACATCTCGATCCAGGCCCGGCCGGCGCCCTTGAGGTGCTGGAGGATGAATCCCTCACCGCCGAAGATGCCGCCTTTGAAGGTCTGCTGCAGAGCCACACCCACCTCGATCTCGGTGGTGCCGGCCATGAACCCGTGGCGGTGGGCGAAATACTCGACGCCCTCCTGCAGGTCGATGGGGAAGATGGCCCCGGGCAGCTTGGTGGCGAAGGCCACCATGCCGGGCGACCCCTCGGCGGTGAAGCGGTTGAACAGGAAGCTGGCGCCACCGGCCATGCGCTTCGCCGCGGCCATGAGGCCCTTGCCCGGGGTGGCGCTGCCGGTGGCGATCTGGATGGAGTCGCTCATCCAGCTGAACTCGCCCACCTCCGACATCACCGTCTCGCCCGGTTGGAGCTCGACGACCAGCACCGGCAAGACGGTGCCTTCGATCCGGTCCTGCATGGCTCGCTCCCCTCGTCCGAAGGATGTGGCCCCCCGGCGCAGCGTAGCCCTGTGACCACCGGAAATGGCTCCGCCCGGCGGGCACCCCGAGCCCGCGTCAACCGGCGGAGCAAGATGGTGGCATGCGGCGGGGCGCTGGCGGGCTCGGAGTCGTCGTTCTCGCGCTCGTGCTCGGGCTGTCCGCTCCGGTCGGCGCGGCCACCACGCCCTTCCCGCCGCCGACGCAGGGAACGGGCGCCGAGCCCACCGCCGGGGTGGGCGTCGGGGCCGGCGTGACCTTCCGGCCGAGCGCCGCGCTGGCCACCTACGACGCCATCCTGCACGCCTACGTCCTCTACCTGACGAACGCCCCGCTCAGCTGCTCTCGGACCTACGAAGCCAAGGCCCCGTACCTCACGGTCTCGGTCGTCACGGCCGGCACCCCGCTCGTCGTCGGCGCGCCGTCGGTCCAGCACGGGACGACGTCGTTCGTCCAGGTGGACTTCTTCACCTCGGCCACCCACTACTACGCCGTGCAGCCGGGGGTCCGCCTCGTGCTGACCAAGGTGAGTGCAACCCGGCACGCGGTGTGGCACGGCCGGCTCACCGTGCGAAGGGTCACGTTCGAGCACAAGGTCTTCAGCTTCTCCGGCACGTTCGCCGCCAGCTGGTGCGGCAAGGTCTGAGCGACGCGTCAGTCGGGTGGTCGGCCGGTTGCTCGGCGCTCTGACGGGAAGGTGAGCGGAGCACGCCCACCGGCCGCCGCAAGGCCGGCAGGTGGCCCAAGCCCGATCGGACCCGCGGCCGCTCGGCGGGAGCTGGGTGGCGATCCGGGTTCGACCGCAGCGCATCCCAGGCCCGGCGGGCGGAGGACGATACGAGGGCCGGACGCTCCTCGCCGAAGGGACGTAGCTGGTCTGAACACCCGACGCGCCAGCATCCCGGCGTTGACACCGCCCCGGTGTGCACGATCAGATAGGCCGATGCGGTCGAACGTGGGGTCCTCACGCGCCCTCCCCGAGGCGGGACGCGTCCGCCCCGCCGCCGGGGGGCGCTGATGCTGCTCCTGCCCGAGCTGGCCGGCCCCCACGACCCGACCACGACCACCCCGCCCCGGCTCCCGGGGTCGGTCCGCCGCACGAGCAGCATCGACATCTCCCGGCCCTTCGGCATCCTCGGCGACCTCGTGGTCGAGGCGAGGGCCCGCGACCTCCTGACCCGCGCCGACGCCACGCCCGTGCTGCAGGGCATCGCCCACCTCCGGGTCACGGTCGACGGGAAGACCAGGAACCTGACCGAGTTCGAGGCCACGCCCCCCGACCCCGCCCTCGAGCAGCTGCTCGGGGTCATGGTGGGGCCGGGCTTCCGGGGCAAGGTCGACGAGGCCCTCCCGCACCAGCGGGAGGCGCATTCCCTGCTCTATCTCCTGCTCGACGACCTGCCCGGAGCCTCGCTCATCTCCGGCTACGCCATGCTGCGCGGCGGTGCCTTCGAGGGCATGCGCAAGCCCCGGGCCAACGAGGCACTGTTCGCCCGGGCGGACATGTGCGCCGGCTGGGCGAGCGACGCCACGATGATGGTGACGATGCGGGCCAAGGGGGAGAACCCCACCCCGGTCGGTCCGCCCGCGCCGGTGGTCGAGCCCGAGGACGACCCGCTCGCCTGCCACCCGCTGTCCCCGCTCCCGCCCCACGCGGTGCGGCGCCGCCGCCGTCTCGACGTCGTGGCCCCGCGGGGCGCCGACGAGCTGCACCAGCTCGACATCTTCTTCCGGGACAGCCACGTCGACGCGGAGGGGCTCGAGACCGTGCTGCACGAGTACACCGTCCACGGCAACGTGGACGCGGCAACTCGGCGCATCGTCGACCTCTCCGCCACCGCGCAGGTCCTGCCCTGGACCGAATGCCCTGGTGCGCTCGGCAGCGCGGCGCGCCTCGTCGGCGAGCCCCTCGAAGGGCTGCGGCCCAAGGTCCGACAGGAATTCTCGGGGGTGACCACGTGCACCCACCTGAACGACACACTGCGGGGGATCACCGACGTCGGCGTCCTCATAGAAGAGCTCGGTTCGTAGGACGACGGCGAAGCCACGCCCGGTCCGTCGGACCGGCGAAGGAGGCAACGGTGAGGCTCGAAGCGGGACAGGTGGCGGTGGTGACCGGCGGGGCGAGCGGCATCGGGTTGGCGCTCGCCCGGGAGTTCGCCTCCCGCGGGCTCGACGTCGTGATCGGCGACGTCGAAGAGCCGACCCTCGACCTGGCCCTCGACGCCGTCGGGGCCTTCGGGACCGAGGCGATCGGCGTGCCGACGGACGTGTCCGACCTCTCCCAGGTCGAGAACCTCGCCAACCGGACACTGGAGCGCTTCGGCCGGGTCGACGTGATCTGCAACAACGCCGGCGTCTTCGCCTCGGTCGGCCCGATGTGGGAGCTCGACCGGACCGACTGGGAGTGGACGATCGGCGTGAACCTCTGGGGGGTGGTGAACGGCATCACGACGTTCGTGCCGATTCTCGTCGAGCGGGGCGAGGGCCACGTTGTGAACACGTCGTCTATGGCCGGCATCGCCACCGTCGCCTTCCTCGGGCCGTACACCGCGGCCAAGCACGCCGTCGTGGGCCTGTCCGAATCGCTCGCCGTCGAGCTGGCCCACTCGGCCCCGAAGGTCGGCGTGACCGTCCTCTGCCCCGGCCTCATCGACACGAGGATCGGCGAAGCCGGGCGGAACCGGCCGGCGAACCTGCGACCGAAGGCCGCCGCGCCGAACGTCGACCCCGAGCCCCCCGACCCCGAGCTCGTCGCCCAGCGCACCGAGCAGGTCGTGCGGGACGTGTCGATGATCAGCCCGGAGGAGGTGGCGGTGGAGGCGCTCACCGCCATCGAGACCGGGCAGCTCCACGTGGCGACGGCTCACCTGGCCGCCGAGATGGTGCGCAAGCGCACCGACGTCCTGCTGGCCGACGTGGCCGAGCGGCCGGACACCGCGCCTTGACGGTGCGCCCCGCCAGTCAGTCCCCCTGATCGGCGGGGCGCTCGGTGGTGAGCGTGGCCAGCACCTCGCGCCGCAGGAGCTTGCCGGTGTGGGTCCGGGGCAGCTCGGCCCAGAACTCGACGACGTCGGGGGTCTTCGACGAGCGGAGGTGCTGGCGGGCCCAGTCCCGCAGCTCCTCGGCGCTCAGCCCCTCGCCCTCCACGCACACGACGGCCGCGATGCGCTGGCCCCACTCCTCGTCGGGGAGCCCGACGACGGCCACGTCGTGGACCCCGGGGTGCTTCACGAGCACGTCTTCGATCTCGGCCGGGGCGATGTTCTCGCCGCCCCGGATGATCGTGTCGTCGGCTCGGCCCTCGATGAAGAGGTAACCCTCCTCGTCGACCCAGCCGCGGTCGCGGGTGGGGAACCACCCCTCCTCGTCGAGCACCGAGGAGCCCTCGTACTCCCCGGAGACCTGCTCGCCCCGCAGGAACACCTCGCCGGCCTCGCCCGTCCCGAGGACCTCGCCGGCTTCGTCGCGCACCTCCACCTCCACGCCGGGGAGCGTCCGGCCGACCGAGGTCAGACGGGCCCGGGCCGCCGGGTCCTCGGACTCGAACGCCGCCCGGTGGTCCTCAGGGCCGAGAAGGGCGATGGTCGAGCTCGTCTCGGTCAGGCCGTAGGCGTTGACGAACCCGGTGGACGGGAAGCACAGGAGCGCCTCCTCCAGCACCGGGAGCGGCATGCGCGAGCCCCCGTAGGAGAGCGTGCGCAGCGTCGGGACGTCGGCCGGCCGACCGGCGAGGTGCCGCACCAAGCGGGCCAGCATGGTCGGCACCACCATCGCCTGGGTCACGCCCTCCTCGCGCACGGTGGCCAGCCAGCGGTCGGGCTCGAACGTGTCGAGGTAGACGATGCGACGACCGGCGTAGAGGTTGGAGAGCAGGTTGGCCAGGCCGGCGATGTGGTACGGGGGGACGGTGACGAGCGCCGCCTCGTCCTCGCCCGCCCCACCGAACTCCACCGTGCCGAAGACGTAGGCGGTGAGGTGGCGGTGACGAAGGATGGCCGCCTTCGGCGTGCCGGTGGTGCCGCTCGTATAGAGGAGCACCGCCACGTCGTCGGGGCCGGCGGACGATGGCTCCGACTCGGCCCCACCGGCCACGGCCTCGAGGAAGGCGTCGGGCAGGTAGGCGCGCTCGACCCTGGTGCCGGGTACCGGCACCTGCTCGGCGACGACCACCGAGTCGGCGTGCTGGCCGGCGAGCGGGGCCAGCTGGTCCTCGCTCAGCCGGTAATTGAGCGGTATGAACGGGACGCCGGCGGCCGCCGCGCTGAACAGGCCGACCGGGAAGGCCAGGTGGTTGGGGGCCACGTAGGTGAAGGCGTCGGCGCCCGCCGCCCGGACGAGCCCGGCCCCGGCGGCCGCCGCGGTCCCGAGGTCGGCGTAGGTGAGCGAGCGCCCACCGTCGACCACCGCGGTGCGGTCCCCGTACCCCGAGACCACCATGTCGAGGAGGAGGTTCAGGTCCACCGGGCCGCCTTCGCCCTCCGGAGTGCCGTCACCTCAGTCCGACGAGGGCAGGGGCTTGGCCCCCTTGATGGCGAGGGGGCGCCCGTCGCAGGCAAGCGAGCCGGGTCCCGCCTTCGTGCAGAGGAGCTCGATGCCGGCCTCCTCGTCCACGTAGCGCTTGCCGAGGAGGGTGCCCTCGCCCTCGGCAGCGGGGTGGCCGTGGTCCTCCCGGGGCGCGGCCACGTCCACCAGGGCGGCGTCGCTGCAGGTGAGGGTGACCTCGTCCTCGGCCGGGCGCACCAGGATGACCTCGGTGCTGCACTCGACGCATCCGAGCCGGGTCCCGGCCTTCATGCTGCGGCGCTCCTCTCCTCCGACCGATCCCGCGGCCGGTCGTGCTCGTCGGACCCTCCGTTGTACCACCGCCCGGGGAGACCGAACGAACCCGACCAGGGCCCGAACGGCGCGCGCCCCAAGGTGCGGCGCTTCACAGGCCGGGCCTAGAGTCGGCCGGTCGCCGTTCGGGAGGGGCGTGAATGCCGGAGCTGGGCTGCAAGGTCGTCGACGGTGACGGCCACGTCGTCGAGCCGGTGACCCTCTGGTCCGACCGCATGGACCAGGCCCGCTGGGGCGACTGGATCCCCCACGTCGACCCGGGGACCGGCGGCCTCCTCGTGGGCGGCGTCCACCGGGGCCGGGGCGAGGCCGACCTCGGGCGGATCAGCGAGCTGATCGGTATCCCCGAGGAGGAGATCGCCGCCCGGTTCGCCGAGACCAACGCCAGCCTCGGGCGGGAGGGAGGCAAGGACCCCCGGGCCCGGCTGGTCGATATGGACGCGGCGGGCATCGACGTGGCCGTCCTCTACCCGAGCAGTGCCATGTTCTTCGGTCCGGTCGACCCGATCCCGGCACTGCACGACCCCGAGTTCGTCCTGGCCTGCCAGCAGGCCTACAACGACTGGCTGGCCGAGTACTGCTCGGCCGACCCCGAGCGGCTCTTCGGCATCGCCGCCGTGCCGCTCCAGGACATCGATCTCGCCATCGGCGAGGCGCAGCGAGCCGTCGGCGATCTCGGGATGCGAGGCGTGTTCATCCGACCCTCCGCCTACATCGACGAGCTGCCCTTCAGCCACCCCGTCTACGACCCGTTCTGGGCCGCGCTGCAGGAGCTCGGCGTCCCCGTCTCGCTCCACCCGGCGGTCCACGTCGACACGCCGGGCGCCTGTCGCAAGTTCGGCCTCGTCCGCGACGACCCGAGCCTCATCGTGACGAACGTGGCCGTGAGCCCGATCTACGGCGGCTCCGGCCTCGGGCAGGCCGTCGGCAACGCCGTCGACATGATCGTGAGCATGGGCCGGCTCCTCATGGGCGGCGTCTGCGAGCGCTTCCCCGAGCTCACGTTCATCTTCTTGGAGTCGGGCGGCGGCTGGTGCGCCACCCAGCTGCAGCGGATGGACCACCAGGTGGAGGAGTTCGGCCTCGAGCGCCACTGGCTCACGATGCCCCCGAGCGAGTACTTCCGCCGGCAGTGCTACGTGTCGTTCGACCCCGACGAGTGGAACCTCGCCGCCTCGGCCGAGTGGATCGGGGCCGAGCGGATCCTCTGGGCCTCCGACTACCCGCACCCCGAGTACAAGGACGACGTGCTCGACGAGCTGAAGGCGAGCCTCGCCCCCCTCGACGAGGCGAAGCAGCGCCGCATCATCGGCGAGAACGCGGTGACCGCCTACCGCCTGCCGATCGGGGTCAGCGCGTGACCACCACGACCCGGGCGGTGACCGAGGCCCCGATCTGGTCGTCCAGCCCCTTCGGCGAGCTCGACCTGGCCCGCATGCGGCGCCAACGGGGCGAGAAGCTGCGGGCCGAGATGGCCAAGCAGGGCGTGCCGGCCCTGCTCCTGCTCGGTGGGGGCTCCGTGCAGTACGCGGTGGGCGCCGAGACCCTCGGCGTCGACAGCGCCCGGGCCGGCCATCGACGGACCGCCGCGCTCGTCGTGGCCGGGGACGACGAGCCCCACCTCTTCACGCCCTACCCCGAGGGGGCGCCGCCCGAGCTCTCGGCCGACCACGTCCACGACGCCCTCGTCCTCGAGTCCGACGGTGGGGTGGGCCTCTTGGCGGGCGTCCTCGGCGAGCTGGCCGGCGGGGAGCCCGAGCGCCTCGCCCTCGACGACATGAGCGGCGCCATGCACCGCCTCCTCCCCGGACTCCTCCCAAAGACCGAGCTCGTCGACTGCGGCCGGATCATGGTGCCGGCCAAGGTGCTGAAGACCGACGACGAGCTCGAGTGCATCCACCGGGCCCACCGCATCAACGAGCTCGCCATGTATGACGTGCAGCAGTACCTCCGGCCGGGCCTGCGTCAGAGCGACCTGTCCGCCCTCTTCCTCCGCCGCATCTACGAGCTCGGCTGCACGAGCAACGGCATCGACCCCATCTGGCAGGTGATCCCCTCCACGAAGGAAGGGTTCCCGTGGACCACGAGCGGCGAGCTCGCCTTCCCGCTCACGACGACCGATCGGATCCTCGCCGAGGGCGACGTCATCTGGTGCGACACCGGGATCCACTACCAGGGCTACGCCTCGGACTTCGGGCGCACCTGGATCGTGAGCCGCGACCCCAAGCCGACGGCCGCCCAGCGCGAGGCCTTCCGCCGTTGGCGCGACGTGGTCGCCGCCACGCTCGCCGTCACCCGGCCCGGGGCCACCGGGGCGCAGCTGGCGGCGGCGGCCAAGGCGGCCGACAAGGGGCACCGCACGCCGTGGCTCTCGCACTTCTACCTGATCCACGGCCTGGGCACCGAGAGCGCCGAGGCCCCGATGATCGGGACCGACATGGGCGAGGAGCACGACGAGGCCCTCGTCCTCGCCCCCGGCATGGTGCTCGTCCTCGAGCCGGTCATCTGGGACGAGGGCGTCGGCGGCTACCGGGCGGAGGACATCGTGGGCGTGACCGAGGACGGCTGGGTCGCCCTCTCGGACTACCCCTACGACCCCTACGAGTCGTGAGCGTCCGGGGCACCACCGCCGGCTGGGGCACCGGGGCCCTCGAGGAGGGGGCCCGGGCCGACTTCGGCCGGATGCGGGCCGAGCGTCGAAAGGCGGTGTTCGCCGCGATGGCGGCCGACGACCTCGACGCGCTCGTGCTCGGCCGCGAGGCCCACGCCCGGTACGCCTCGGGGGCCCGTCGGCTGTGGACCGAGGGCCCCCGGCCCTTCGGGCCGGGTTGCATCGCCGTGGCCAAGACCGGTGCCGTCCACCTCCTCAGCACCTGGGACGACGGCATCCCGCCCGAGGTCGGCCACGACCAGCTCTTCGGGATCACCTGGAACGGCGGGAACCTGTTCGCCAACCTGACGGCCATCGAGGGGCTCGGCGAGGCCCGCCGCCTCGGGGTCGACGGCATGTCGCCCGGCATGGGCCAGCTGCTCGCCGCCCTCGCCCCGTCGGCCGAGGTGGTCGACGCCACGCGGCTCTTGTCCGACGTCATGGCGGTGAAGACGTTCGACGAGCTCGCCTGCATCCGCACGTCGGTCCTCGTGGCCGAGGCGGGCCTCGACCACGCGCTCGCCGGCCTCGTGCCGGGGACCACCGGCCGGGTCCTCGCCGGCCGGGCGGCCGAACGCCTGGCCGAGCTCGGCGTAACGACGCCGGACTTCGAGGCCCTCTTCCGCTCGACGTCGCCCGTCGGGGGGCCGGCCCGCCGCGGGCGGCGGGGCGAGGGACCGGTCGCCGCCGTCGAGGGCGGCGTGCCGCAGCTCCCGACGAAGGACGCCTTCAACAGCGGCACGCTCGTCACCTGCCAGGTGGGCGGGCTCTACTCGGGCTACGGCGGGCCGGTCACCCGGACCTGGCTCTGCCCGTCGGGCGACGGCCGACCGGCCGAGCCGACGGCCGGGCAGCTCCGCCTCCGGGAGCACACCCGGCACCTCGTCGGTCGGCTGGCCGAGGTGCTTCGGCCGGGCCGGGCGGCCGGCGACGTCCTCGGCGCCTACCGGGCGGCCGGGGAGACGCCGCCACCGGGTCTCCTCCTCGCCCACGGGGTCGGTCTCGGGCTGCAGCCGCCGCTCGTGGGCGCCGGGCTACCCGACGACGCCGGCGCCGCCACCACCCTCGCCCCCGGCATGGTGCTCTTCGTCACCGCCTGCGTGACCGACCCCGAGGTCGGGGCCGACCTCGTCGGCGACACGGTGCTCATCACCGACGACGGCCACGAGCTCCTCTCGCACCACGACCACGGGCCCCTCGGTCCGGCGCTTCCCTGACGGCGCCGTGGTCACCCGGGGCAACGGCGAGCGGGGCGGCGCGGCCGGTGGCCGGCCACCCTTCCCCGGTCCCGACGACGTCCCCGACCTCCGACTCGTCCCCGACCACGCCTTCTCCACGTTCGACTGGAGGGACGTGGACATCGAAGGGGCGGACTTCGCCATCGAGATGGACGTCACTCCGCGGGTCGTCAACAGCTCGGGCGCCCTCCAGGGCGGCCTCATGGCCGTCCTCGTCGACCTGGTGGCCGGGCGGGCCCTCCTCAAGCCGCCGAGTGGGTTCACGAAGGTGGCCACGACCGAACTGCACCTCAACTTCTTGGAGCCCGCCCGCGACGGCCCCGTCCGGGCCGAGGCCCACGTGCTGCGCCGGGGCCGCCGGAGTGCCGTCGTACGGGTCGAGGTGCACGACGTGAACGGGCGCCTCGTAGCCACCGCCACCCTCTCCTTCGCCGCCCCGACCGGGGGCCGTTGAACGAGCCCGGCCACACCGCCCGGTCGGGCGGTGTGGCCACTACGACGGACCGGAGGTGGTTGGCGCCCTTGCCCCGCCCCTCGGGATCTGCCTGAATCGCCTCATGGGGGCCGTGTGGTCGTGCCTGCGGTCGGAGTGGCGGACCCAGTGGCGGACGTGGCTCGCCCTCGCCGCACTGGTCGGCCTGGTCGGTGGGGTGGTCCTCGGCGCGGCGGCCGGCGCCCGACGCACGGCCACGGCCTACCCGCGCCTGCTCGAGGTCGGCCACGCCTCCGACGCCCTCGTGGCCCCCGACACGCCGGGCTTCGACGCCGCCCTCCGCCGGCTCCCCGAGGTCGTCGCCCTGCACCACGGCGATCTCTACAACCTCTTTCTCACCTCGCCGCACGGGCCCGACCCGGCCGTCGACGCGGGCAGCGGCCAGAACGTGTGGACCTCGACGGACCGGGTGAAGGTGCTCGAAGGGCGGCTCTTCGACGTCACCAACCGCCGGGAGGTCATGGTCGACCCGGCGCTCGCCGCCCGCTACCACCTGCACCCGGGGGCCCGCTTCCAGGTGCTGGCCGTCCCGATGGACGACCAGGGCAACTCACTCCTGCAGCGGGCCTACCCGATGTCGTTCACGGTGAGCGCGGTCGTCGTCTTCGACAACCAGGTCGTCCCGGTGTCGCCCGCCGACGCCCTGCCCCAGTTCGTGCTCACCCCGGCCTTCGCCCGCACGAGCGTCGCCCGCTCGCTCGTCAGCACCGACGGGGCCTACCTCACCCTCCGGCCAGGGACGAACTTCGGCACGTTCCGGAGCCGGACGGCCCGGCTGGCGTCGCATTACCCACTCCTCGGCGGCCAGGTCTTCATCGCCGACCTCGACGACCAGCACGCCCGGGCCGAGCAGGCCATCTCGCCCGAAGCCATCGCGCTGGCCCTCTTCGCCCTGCTGGCCGGGCTCATGGGACTGGCGGTGATCGGCCAGATCGTGAGCCGACAGCTCCTCGTCGACGCCGGCGACCACCAGGCCCTGCGGGCCCTCGGCATGGACCGGCGCCAGCTGCTGGCGCTCAGCCTCCTCGGCGTCGGCGCGGTCGCGGTGGCGGGCGCGGTCCTCGCGGTGGTGATCGCGGTGGCCGCGTCGCCGCTCATGCCCATCGGCGCGGCGCGCCTGGCCGAGCCGTCCCCCGGGGTGGAGATCAACGTCGGCGTGATCCTCATCGGGCTGGCCGCGGTGGCTCTGCTGCCGGTCCTCGTGGCCCTCCCCGCCGCCCGGCGGGCGGCCCGCCCCGCCGCCACGAACGCGAGCGACGAAGTGGCAACCGGCCGGACGGCCTCGTTGCTCGCCCGGACGACGGGCCTCGCCACGTGGCCGGCGTCGATGGCCATCGGCCTCCGGCTGGCCTTCGCCTCGGGGCGGGGACGCCGAGCCGTACCGGTCCGTAGCGCCCTCGTGGGGACCACCGTGGCCCTCGGAGCCCTCGTGGCCGCCATCGTGTTCGGGACGAGCCTCGACGGGCTCGTGAGCACGCCCCGCCTCTACGGGCAGACCTGGGACACCCAGATCGACTTCAGCTTCGGCGCCGTACCGGCGCAGGCGGCCCGGTCGTTCCTGGCCTCCGACCACGACATCGCGGCGCTCGCCGGCGGCAACTACGGCAGCGTGCAGCTCGGGGGCCAGCTCGTGCCGGCGGTCGGCGTCGCTCCCCTCCATGGCCGCATCGACTACGCCCTCCTGCACGGTCGGTCCCCGGTCGGGGCCGACGAGATCGCCCTCGGCGGCCGCACCCTGGCCGGCCTGCACGCCAAGGTGGGCGACGTGGTCACCGCCCAGGTCAACGGCAAGTCACGTCGGATGCGGATCGTCGGCGAGGCGGTGTTCCCGGCCTACGGCTATGGGAACTTCACGCCGACCGGACTCGGGAACGGGGCGGCCGTGGACCCGCGCCTCTTGCCAACGCCCGGATGCGCCGGCTGTTACAACTTCTTTCTCGTGCGTTACACCGGGGGGACAAACCGGGCCCGCGACACCGCGGCCCTCACCTCGGACCTCCGGCGCAAGACGGGGTGTCTCGACGCCGGCTGCGCCGTGGTCACGGTGTTGCGGCCGACCGAGATCGACAGCCTCTTGCGAGTCCAGGGCACCCCCCTCGCGCTGGGCGTCCTGCTCGCCGTCCTGGCGGTCGCTTCCCTCGCCCACGCCCTCGTCACCACGATCGGGCGCCGGCGGCGGGACCTGGCCATTCTGAAGACCCTCGGGTTCCGCCGCCGTCAGGTCTCCGCCACGGTGGCCTGGCAGTCGGTCGCCCTCGGCGCGGTCGCCCTCGTCGTGGGGATCCCCCTCGGCGTGGCCGCCGGCCGCCTGGCCTGGACCATCTTCGCCAACTCCGTCGGCGTGGCGCCCGATCCGACCGTGCCGGTGCTGGTCGTCCTGGCCCTCGTCCCGCTCGCCCTCGTCGTGGCCAACGCCATCGCCGCCGGCCCGGCGTGGGTCGCCGGCCGGGTCAAGGCGGGGCGCCTCCTCCGCGCCGAGTGAGGCCGGACGGCGCCGACCGGCGAGCCGGTTCAGGCGGAGGGGCCGCGGGAAGGCCAAGCTCGGCCGTCCCGCTCAGGTGCTCGCCGAGGTCGTTCACGGCCCGGAACGCCACCTCGACGAGCGCCTCGTCACCCCACCGGTCACGCCCCGTCACCTCGCCGGTGTAGACGAGGCGGCTCCCCGGGAACATGGGGACGCCGAGGCGGATGGCGATGCGGCGCACCATGGCGTCCGGGCCGGCCCAGTCGGTCAGGAACCGGCTGCAGAACGCCGTGTCCGAGAGGATGTTCATGAAGACGTCGGGGGCGCCCTGGCGCTCCGCGTAGTCCCGGTCGTGGTGGACTGGCATGAAGTCCCGGGTGGCGAGGGCACCGGCGACGATGGTCGAGGCGGTGACGTCCACGGACATCGGGGTGAGCTCGTCGCCCACCTCGATGGTGGCCCAGTCGCGGGACCCGGGTCCCTCGGCGGGGGTCACCGGGTCACCCCGGGCCACCGCCCGGCTTGAACTTGAGGATGCGGAAGCGTTGGCGTCCGACGACCTCGCCGTCCGCGTCCTTGTAGTTGGTGAGCCACGTGACGAAACGGCCCGGACCGAGCCGGGTGGCCTTCTCCTCGGAGATCGACTCGAACGTCGACGTCGCCGAGACCGTCTCGCCGAGGTGGAGGTAGCGGACGATCTCGAACTCCGAGTTGGTGGCGAGGGTGCCGACGTAGCCGGCCTCGTCGAGGAGGGCCAGCGCCGTCGGCCCGTCGGTCTCGACCGGCGAACCGCCCCGCTCGGCCAGGCCGGTGATCTTGGGCGTGGGCAGCGTCCAGGTCTGCAACATCAACGGGGGGGCCACGATGCCCCCGAAGCGCGAGCGGGCGGCCCGCTCGGGGTCGGTGTAGACGGGGTTCGTGTCCTCGAACGCCGCCGCCCAGTGCCGGATCATCGGCTGGTTGACCGGGTCAGGCCCCGTGCTGGCCCCGCCACGGCCGACGGGTTGCCCCACCAGCGCGGCCAGGCGGTCGTCGAGCTCGTCCCCGCTCACGTGGCCGACACCGGGAGAGGGCCGGGGCGGGGGCTCAGACCCCGAGGGAGCGGCCGATGATCTCCTTCATGATCTCGGTCGTGCCGCCGTAGATGGTGGTGACGCGGGCGTCGGCGTAGGCCCGGGCGATCGGGAACTCCCGCATGTAGCCGTAGCCGCCGTGGAGCTGCACGCCACGGTCGGCCGCCCGGCCCTGCAGCTCCGTGCACCACCACTTGGCCATGGCGGCCCGTTCCGGGGTGAGGATGCCCTCGTTGAGCTCGGTGATGCAGGCGTCGACGTAGGCCTGGGCGATGTCGATCTCGGTGGCCAGCTCGGCCAGCACGAAGCGGGAGTGTTGGAAGGTCCCGATGGGCTGGCCGAAGGCCGTGCGCTCCTTGCAGTAGGCGAGGGTGGTGTCGAACGAAAAGCGCGCCGCGGCCACCCCGGACACCGCGATGGACAGGCGCTCCTGCGGGAGGTTGGAGACGAGGTACAAGAACCCCTCGCCCTCCTTCCCGAGTAGGTTGGCCACCGGGACCTCGACGTCGTTGAAGAAGAGCTCCGCAGTGTCCTGGGAGTGGAGGCCGATCTTGTCCAGGTTGCGGCCCCGCTCGAATCCCTCCATGCCCCGCTCGAGGACGACGAGGCTCATCCCCCGGTGACGCTGGGCGGGATCGGTCTTGACCGCGGTCACGACGAGGTCGGCGTTGATCCCGTTCGTGATGAAGGTCTTGGCCCCGTTGACGACGTAGGCGTCGCCGTGGCGGATGGCCGAGGTCGACATCGAGGCGAGGTCGCTCCCGATGCCCGGCTCGGTCATGGCGATGGCCGTGACCAGCTCGCCCGAGACGATGCCCGGGAGCCAGCGCTCCCGCTGCTCGTCGTTGCAGTAGGTGAGGAAGTAGGGCAGGACGATGTCGTTGTGGAGGACGATGCCGAGCGAGGCGCCGTTGCAACCCGTCCGGTGGAACTCTTCGTTCAAGATGGCGTTGTAGCGGAAGTCGGCCACCCCGCCGCCGCCGTAGCGCTCGGGGACGGCCATCCCGAGCAGCCCGATCTCGCCGGCCTTGGTGAAGAGCTCCCGGTCGACGATGCCCTCGCGCTCCCAGTCCTCGAAGTGCGGGACGATCTCCTTCTCGGCGAAGCGCTGCACCGTGGCCCGGAACTGCTCGTGTTCCTCCTCGAAGATGGCCCGCGGCATCGCCGCATCGTATCCGGCCCGCCTGGCGGGGCGGCAGGGGTGGTCCGATAATCTCGGGCCGGGACCGGGACCACCGTCCGCCCGGAGCCCGCGGAGAGGGCCGCCGCCAGATGACCGGTCGCCGATGACCCAGACCACCGAGCGCAGCGTCGCCCCGGCCGGGGTGGTCGACCGCCTGGGCGCCGACGTGGTCCGGGTGGCCGTGGTCGTCGTGCTCGGGTCGATCATGTCGGTCCTCGACACGACGATCGTGAACGTCGCGCTGGCCACGCTGTCACGCGACCTACACACCACGCTCGACGACATCCAGTGGGTCGTGACCGGCTACCTGCTGGCCCTCGGGGCGGTGATCCCCATCGCCGCCTGGGCCACCAAGCGCTACGGGACCAAGCGCCCGTTCATCATCGCCGTCGTCGCCTTCACCGTCGGCTCGGTCCTGTGCGGCCTGGCCTGGTCGGCCACCGCCCTCATCGCCTTCCGGGTCCTCCAGGGACTCGGCGGCGGCCTGCTCCTCCCGGTGGCCGCCACCACGCTCGCCCGGGCGGCCGGGCCGCACCGCATGGGCCGGGCGATGGGCATCGTGAGCGTGCCCACGGTCTTCGCCCCGACGATCGGCCCGACGATCGGCGGCCTCGTGCTCGTCCACCTCGGCTGGCGGTGGATCTTCTTCATCAACCTGCCGGTCGGGATCGTGACCGTGATCGCCGCCTGGCGGCTGCTCAAGCCCGACACCGGCGAGGAGCCGCACCGCAAGCTGGACGTGCTGGGCCTCGTCCTCCTCGGCGTGGGCATCCCGGCGATCATCTACGGCCTGGCCGAGACGATCTCGGGCACGACGGCCCAGGTCGTCGTGCCGCTCCTGGTCGGCACCGTGCTCGTGGGGCTGTTCATCCGCCACGCGCTGAGCGTGACCCGACCCCTCCTCGACCTGCGCCTCTACCGCAACCACGCCTTCTCGGCCGCCTCGGTGGCCTCCTTCTGCCTCGGCGTGGCGGTGTTCGGGAGCATGATCCTGCTCCCCCTCTACTTCCAAACGGTGCGGGGCCAGAGCCCGGTCACGACCGGGCTCCTCCTCATCCCCCAGGGCGCGGGGGTGATGGCCGGCATGTACCTGGCCGGGTTCCTGACCGACCGCTTCGGCGGCGGGCCGGTGGCGTTCTTCGGCGTGCTGCTCACGTGCGCCGCGAGTATCCCGCTCGCCCTCGTGAGCGTCCACACGTCGTTCACCAACCTCGACGTGTTCCTCTTCATACGGGGCTTCGGCATCGCCGGCATCGGCATGCCGGCCATGGCCGCCGCCTTCGCCTCGCTCCAGCACCACCAGATCGACGACGCCAGCCCGCAGCTGAACATCCTCCAGCGGGTGGGTGGCTCGCTCGGCACCGCGGTGCTCGTGGTGATCCTGCAGCACCAGCTGACCGCGGCCGCCGCGGCGAGCGGGGGCCACCCCAGCCACGAGGCCATGGCCCAGGCCTTCGGCTACGCCTACTGGTGGACCTTCGGGATCCTGCTCGCCTCGGCCGTCCCCGCCCTCGTCTTGTGGAAGAACGAACGTCGCAACCGGGCGACGCGCGACCAGCTCGCCCGAGGCGAGGACGAGACGGCGGCGGTGGCCATGGCGGCCGAGCTCCTCTGAGCCCGTGAGCGACCGGCCCCGCCGCCCGAGCGTCCGCCTCAGTCCCGAGGAGGCCTGGCAGGCGGTCAGCGACGCCCACACCGGGATCTTCACCACGCTGCGCCGCGACGGCGTGCCGGTCTCCCTCCCGGTGTGGTTCGTCACGCTCGACCACCAGGTGATCATGCGCACGCCGGCCACCGCCAAGAAGGTGGCGCGGGTGCGGACCGACCCGAGGTCCTCGTTCCTCGTCGAGGCCGGCCTGCGCTGGGCCGAGCTGCGGGCCGTCCACCTCACCGGCCGGGCGGAGGTGGTCGACGACGACGGCCGGCTGGCCGAGGAGATCGCCCCCGCCTGGGAGGCCAAGTACGGGGGGTACACGACGGCGCGGACGGCGATGCCCGACGCCACGCGGACGCATTACGAGGTGCCGTTCGCCTACGTGCGCTTCACCCCGGACGAGCGCATCGTGAGCTGGGACAACCGCCGGCTCGGCCTCACCTGACCGACCGGCGGGTACGAGGCCGCGGACCGATGGACTCCGAGACCGCCCGCCGACGGCTGGGCGACGCCCGGGTGGGCTACCTGGCCACCGCCGACGCCGCCGGCCGCCCCCACGTGGTCCCGTGCTGTTTCGTGGTCGAAGGGTCGACCGTCTACTCGGCCGTCGACGGGAAGCCCAAGGCCGGGCGGACGCTCCGGCGGGTGGCCAACGTCACGGCCAACCCCGCGGCCAGCCTCCTCGTCGACCACTACGACGAGGACTGGTCGACCCTCTGGTGGGTCCGGGTCGACGGCGCGGCCCGGGTCGTGACCGATCCGGCCGAGGAGGCCGGGGCGCTCGACCTCCTCCGGGCCAAGTACGAGCAGTACGACCGGGTGCCGCTGCCCGGTCCGGTGCTGGCCATCGACGTCACGCGCTGGCGGGCCTGGCCCTGAGATGGGCTGGCGAGCGGGGGACGCCGCCTGGTGACCTCGGGTAGAACACGTGGGGACACAGCTGCGAGGACCGGCCATGAGCGTTGCCATTGCCCGCGTGTACGACCCGCCAACCGGTCGGGACCGACGGGTGCTCGTCGACCGGCTCTGGCCGCGCGGCCTGTCCAAGGAACGGGCGGCGCTCGAGCTCTGGGCGAAGGACGTGGCGCCGAGCCCAGAGTTGCGGGTGTGGTACGACCATGACCCCGATCGCTTCACGGAGTTCGCCCGCCGCTACCGGGCGGAGCTCACCAAGTCCCCGGCCTACGAACAGCTCCTGCTGCTGCACCGTTGGTCGAGGCGCTCCCGGGTCTTGTTGCTCACCGCCACCAGGGATCTCGATCTCAGCGGACCCGCTGTTCTGCAGTCCGTTCTCGAGAAGATGGCGTCGAACCCGGTGAGATGAGGAACGGTCAACTCGAGCACCACGAGATGCTTCGAAGCGGGTAGCCGACTCGGCGAAGTGTGCCACGGCGACCACTACGGTGACCCCGTGCCCATGAGCGCCGACGATCGTGCGGCCATCCATTCGTGCATCTGCGCCTGGCAACTGGCCTTCGACCGCCACGACTGGACCGGGCTGGCCGGGTGCCTCACCGAGACGGTCCGCGTCGACTACTCCGACCTCCGGGGTGAGGGGCCGACCGTCGTGACGGCGACCGAGTACGCGGAGCAGCGCCGCCAGTCGCTTGATCACCTCGACCTGCAGCACAACCACACCAATCTCGTCATCACCGAAGGCGACGACGAGACCTCGGCCCGGGCGACGTGCAACTTCCAGGTCCTGCGGTTCGAACGGGGAGGGTCGGGCTACTTCCACTCGTTCGGTTGCTACGAGCTCGAGTTGGCGCCCGACGACGGTCGCTGGCGGATCGCGGCCATCACGCAGGAGATCACCCGGAGCTTCGGTGACCCCTCGCTCCACGCGGCGCAGGGAACGGCTCGATCCTGACCTGGGCCGCGCCGGTCGCACCCCGCCGGTCGGAGTTCAGACCGTGGTCCCGAGGACACCCGAGCGGGCGAGCGCGCCGAACCAGCGGGCACTCGGCTTGGGGCGCCGCTCGAAGGTGCGCCGGTCGACGCTGACGATGCCGAACTTGGGCCGGAACCCCTCGTGCCACTCGAAGTTGTCGAGGAGGCTCCAGACGAAGAACCCTCGCACGTCGATCCCGTCGGTGAGGCAGCGGTGCACACCGCTGAGGGCCTCCGTGAGGAACTCGATGCGCTCGGCATCGTCGTTGGTGGCGATGCCGTTCTCGGTGACCAGGACGGGCAGTCCGGTCACCCGGGCGGCCCGCCGCAACGTGTACTCGAGGGCGTCGGGCGCGTACTCGTAGCCCATCTGCGTGAGCCGGGTGCCCGGCGGCGGGTCGATGCGGCCCTCGGGACCCAGGACCGTGCGTTCGTAGCACTGCACCCCGATGAAGTCGTCGCCCCCGGTGGCCTCCAAGAAGGTGTTCTCGAGCATCTGCTCGGCCGCTTCCCGGATCAGCTCGCCGCCCTCCCCGGCCACCAGCTCCTCCATCGAGAGGCCAAGACCGACCGGGAAGTCACCCGGACCGGCCCGCAGGACCTCGACGGCGAGGCGGTGGGCCCGGACGAAGGCCTGGTTGACCTGCACGTGTCGATGCAGCTGGTCCTTCAGCCCCGGTGGGTAGATCCCGACCGTGTACCCGAGGACGGCAGGGACGTTGGGCTCGTTGATCGTGCAGGCGGTCCCCACGAGGTCGCCGAGGTGGGCGGCCGCCCGCTCGACGTAGCGGGCAAAGCGGTCCGGTGCGTCCTCGGCCTCCCACCCGCCCCGGGCGGCGAGCCACCGAGGCAACGTGAAGTGGTGGAACGTGACGACCGGCTGGATGCCGCGCTCGTGGCAGGCGGCGCAGATCCGCCGGTAGTGGTCGAGCGACGCGATCGACCACTCCCCCTCGGCCGGCTCGATACGGCTCCACTCGAGAGAGAACCGGTAGGCAGAGAGCCCGAGGTCGGCCACGATGTCGACGTCCTCGGGCCAACGGTGGAACGAGTCGCAGGCGTCGCCGCTCGGCTCGAGGCACCCCGAGCCGGGCTGGTGCTCCCAGTCCCACCAGTCGTTGTTGGTGTTGCCGCCTTCGATCTGGTGGGCCGAGGTGGCGACGCCCCAGCAGAACCCCTCGGGGAAGCGGAGGGCGGAGCCGACCCGCGGTTCGGTCACCCGGGCAACGTACCGGCCCGGGCGGCCGCCGTCAGCGCTGGCCGGCGATCCGGACCAGCAGACCGGCCACGAAATGGTCGCCGTAGCGCTGCTGTAGGTCCGGTCGGCGCCAGTCGTCGCCGGTGACGAGACCCCGGCAGAGGGTGGCGCCACAGGTACAGGCCATCGCCCACTCCGGGTCGGCGGTCTGGGTGGTGTAGTCCACCGTGAGCTCCTCGCCGGCCGCGACGTCGCGCCGGGTGGCCAAGGAGAAGGTCCCGTCGTGCCAAAGGTTCGGGTCGCAGCTGTGGTTCCCGAAGTGGACGAGGTTGCCCTGCGGGAGGACGAGGTGCTCGTCGTCGGAGACCGTGATGCTGTCGACGTAGTCGTCGCTCTCCTCGATCAGCCGACGCAGCTCGGCGCCCGACACCCGCCGGCCACCCAACCGGACGACCACCGTCCGGGCGGGAAGCGGCCGCGAGGCGAAGAGACCCCGCCCGGCGATGGCCGACGGCCGTACCTCGACCGTCGGCTCCAACCACCACGTCGTCGGCTCACCCATGCCCGCTGCCTCACGCCCGGCGCTGCTGCCCCTGGGAGACTACGGAGATGCTCGCCAGCTCGTCGCGGTTCCTCACGACGCACACCGGGAGCCTCCCTCGGCCGCGGCAGCTCGCCGTCCTTCACGGCCGACGGAGCCGGGGCGAGGCCGTCGACCCCGACGAGCTCGAACGGGCCGTCGCCGAGGCCACCGCGGCCGTCGTGGCCGAGCAGGTCGAGGTGGGCATCGACGTCGGCAACGACGGCGAGCAGGCGAGGGAGAGCTTCTTCACCTACGTCCAGCACCGGATGACCGGCTTCGGCGGGACCGGCCACCGCCATCAGATGGCCGACCAGGCGGAGCACCCTGACTACCTCGAGCTCCTCCGGCAGTCACGGGCGGCGCGCCGCCAGGTGGACCTGATGGCCCCGCCGGCGGCCCTGGGCGAGGTGTCCTATCGGGACACCGCCGAGGTGGCGGCGGAGTGCGCCCTCGTGGCGGGCGCTCCCTTCGCCGAGACCTTCATGACCGCCGCCTCCCCGGGCATCGTCGCCGCGGCCATGGAGGACCGTCACTACGGTTCGACGGAGCGCTACGTCCGGGCGGTGGCCGCCGCGCTGGCCACCGAGTACCGCTTCATCGTCGAGCAGGGGCTCCTGCTCCAGGTCGACGCGCCGGACCTCGCCCTCGAGCGGCACGTCAGCTTCGCCGAGCGCCCGCTGGGGGAGTTCCTCGACTGGGTCGAGCTGGTCGTCGACGCTCTGAACGAGGCCCTCGCCGGCATCGACCCCGGCCGGGTGCGCCTCCACGTGTGCTGGGGCAACTACGGCGGTCCCCACACCCACGACGTCGACCTCGACCACCTCCTCCCCCTCCTCTACGAAGCCCGGGTCGGGGCGCTGGCGCTGTCGATGGCCAACCCCCGCCACGCCCACGAGTACCGCTGCTTCGAACGTCATCGCCTCCCCGACGGTCTCCTGCTCGTGGCCGGTGTGATCGACAGCACCACCAACATCGTCGAGCATCCCGACGTCGTCGCCGACCGTCTCCGCGTCGTGAGCCGGGCGGTGGGCGACCCCCGTCGGATCATCGCCGGCACCGACTGCGGTTTCGACACGTCGGCCGGCATGAGCGACGTCGCCCCGTCGCTAGTCTGGAAGAAGCTGGAGAGCCTGCGAGAAGGGGCCGACCGGGCAAGCGCCGACCTCTTCTAAGGCTGCAGGCGCTCCGGCGGACCGCAAGGTGGACAGGGCACCGGTACCTGGGGGGCGTGGCGGCGCCCGGAAAGGGAGGGGCCATGAGCTACCTCACCAGTTTCGACCACCAGCTGCTGCGCGCCTCGGACGCGGACAGGGACCGGACCATCTACCTCCTGGGGCAGGCCCTCGCCACCGGCCGCCTGACCCCCGACGACCACGCCGAACGGGTCAGCCGGTCTCTCGTGGCCCGGACGGAGGGCGAGCTCGAGCTGCTCATCTGGGACCTGGCACCTCCCCGGCCGACCGCCGTGGCCGTCCCTCCGCCGACCCCCGGCTCTTGGCCGGCACCCGGCAACTGGGCGCCGTCGGGCTACTGGGCGCCGCCGGGCTACTGGGCGCCAACCGGCTACCTCGCCCCGGCGAAGCCGGCGTCGCGCACCAACCCGTTGGCCGTCCTGTCGTTCGTCCTCGGGTTGGTGGGCATCGTGCTGTCGCCGCTCCTGTTCGGCGGGTTCTTCGCCGTGCTCGTCGGCCTCCGGGCCCGAGGGGAGATCGGCGGCTCCCGAAGCGAAGAGGAGGGCGAGGGCCTGGCCGTGGCCGGTATCGTGCTCGGCGTCATCGGGGTGCTCCTCGGCGCGGCCATCGCCCTCCACCACCTCTCCTGACCGACTCGACTCGGCGCGCCGCCACCGCCGACGACCGGTGACCTCCGTCACGCCGTGCCCTACCATCGGCCCACCGCCCAGCCGACCGCGCCCGGAAGGACATGATCACCATGGCCAAGGTCCTCTGCGTCCTCTACGACGACCCCGTCGACGGGTACGCCCCGTCCTACGCCAGGGACGGGGTCCCCGCGATCGACCGCTACCCGAGCGGGCAGACCACGCCGACGCCAGAGGGACTCGATTTCACACCGGGCGAGCTCGTCGGGAGCGTCTCGGGCGAGCTGGGCCTGCGGCGCTTCTTGGAGAGCGCCGGCCACACCTTCGTGGTGACCTCCGACAAGGACGGGCTGGACTCGATGTTCGAGCGCGAGCTGCCCGACGCCGACGTGGTCATCTCCCAACCCTTCTGGCCGGCCTACCTCACCGCCGAGCGCATCGCCAAGGCACCCAAGTTGCGCCTCGCGGTCACGGCCGGCATCGGCTCGGACCATGTGGACCTGCAGGCGGCCATGGACCACGGCCTGACCGTGGCCGAGGTCACCTACTCGAACAGCATCAGCGTGGCCGAGCACGTCGTGATGATGATCCTCTCCCTCGTACGCAACTACCTCCCGTCCCACGAGTGGGTGCTGCAGGGCGGATGGAACATCGCCGACTGCGTGGCCCGTTCCTACGACCTCGAGGGCATGACCGTCGGCACGGTGGCCGCGGGACGCATCGGCACGGCCGTGCTGCGACGGCTCCGACCCTTCGACGTCCGACTCCACTACACGGACCGTCACCGGCTGCCGGCGGCGGTCGAGGAGGAGCTGGGCCTGGTGTTCCACGAGGACGCCCGTTCGCTCGTCCCGGTCTGCGACGTCGTCACGATCAACGCCCCGCTCCACCCCGAGACGGAGGGCCTGTTCGACGATGAGCTCATCGCGACGATGAAGCACGGCGCCTACCTCATCAACACGGCCCGGGGGAAGATCTGCGACCGCGAGGCTGTGGTCCGGGCCCTCGAGAGTGGCCAGCTGGCCGGCTACGCCGGCGACGTCTGGTTCCCCCAGCCGGCGCCGAAGGACCACCCATGGCGCTCCATGCCCCACCACGGCATGACCCCGCACATCTCCGGCTCGTCACTCTCGGCCCAGGCCCGCTACGCCGCGGGCACGAGGGAGATCCTCGAGTGCTTCTTCGAGGGGCGGCCCATCCGGGAGGAGTACCTGATCGTGGACCAGGGCCGCCTGGCCGGGGCCGGGGCCCATGCCTACAGCCCGGGCGACGCGACGGGTGGCTCGGACGAGGCGGCCCGTTTCTCGTCCTGACCAGGCGCAAGGAGCGAACCGACGGTCGGGTGCCGACGGGCCGCCGGTACTGTCGAGGACGGAAGGAGGCCGCCATGTCCGACGCCACGAGCCCGCCCGCGCCCGGCGGGCACCCTGTGCCGACGCTGCCGCTCACCCAGAGCCTGACGGGCCGATGGGTGCTCGACCCCGTCCACTCGAGCGCGACGTTCGAGGAGAAGCATTTCTGGAGCTTGGTCACGGTGCGAGGCGCCTTCGAACGGCTCGAGGGGGAAGGCGAGGTCACCCCCGAGGGCGTCATCCGGGGCCGCATCGCCATCGAGGCCGCCTCGCTCACGACGAAGAACGCCAAGCGAGACACTCACCTCCGTTCGCCGGAGTTCTTCGACGCGGAGAACCATCCACTCGTCACGATCACCGTCGACCAGGCCAGCTTCGAGAGCGAGAACCGCCTCGCCGTCCGCGGCGAGCTCGAGGTCGCCGGCCATAGCCAGCCGCTCTCCTACGCGGCCAACGTCACCGAGGTGGCGGCCGGTTCGGTCCTCCTCCAAGCCACGCTCACGTTCGACCGTACGCAGTTCGACATGGACTGGAGCCCGCTCCACCTGGCCTCACGCCGGGACACGGTGACGGTGGCGGCCCGCTTCGACCGGGTCGCCGGCTGAGTTCACAGAACGGTTGACGTCGCCGTGACCACCGAACAGGCGCCACCGACACCCTCGGGCGCGCCGGTGCAGTCGGCGAAGGAGCTCCTGGACCCCGCGCTGCGACGGCTGGCCGTCGTCGTCGTGCTCGGCATGATCATGTCGATCCTCGACACGACGATCGTCAACGTCGCGCTCGACACCCTGGCCCGGGACTTCCATGCTCAAGTGTCGGAGATCCAGTGGGTCAGCACCGGCTACCTGCTGGCGCTCGCCGCGGTGATCCCGATGGCCGGCTGGGCGGTCGAGCGTTTCGGGGCCAAGTCCGTCTGGCTCGTGTCGCTGTCCCTCTTCATCGTGGGCTCGGCGCTCTGCGGGCTCTCCTGGTCCCTGGGCAGCCTCATCATCTTCCGGGTCGTCCAGGGCCTCGGCGGCGGAATGATCATGCCGGTCGGCATGACGATCATGGCCCGCCAGGCCGGCCCGCAACGGATGGGCCGGGTGATGAGCGTGATCGGCGTCCCCACGCTGCTCGGACCGATCCTCGGCCCGGTCATCGGCGGGCTCATCGTGAGCAACACCACGTGGCGGTGGATCTTCTTCGTGAACATCCCGATCGGTCTCGTGGCCCTCGCCCTCGCCTGGCGGATCCTGCCGTCGGGTGGCCGGGTCGAGCAGGCCTCGAAGCTCGACATCCTCGGCGTGTGTCTCCTCTCGCCGGCCCTGGCCTCCCTCGTCTACGGCCTGTCCCAGGTGGGCGGGATTGGCGGCGCCCTCAAGCCTTCGGTCGTGATCGGTTTGCTGACCGGCGTCGTCCTCGCCGGGGCCTTCGTGGCCCATGCCCTGCGGTCGGCCAACCCGTTGCTCGACATGCGGTTGTTCAACAATCGGAGCTACGCGCTGGCCAACACCGTCACCTTCATCATCGGCGCGGTGCTGTTCGGGGTGATGTTCCTCCTCCCCCTCTACTACCAGGTGGTGCGGGGCCAGAGTCCGCTCGCCGCCGGCCTCCTCATGGCCCCCCAGGGGATCGGCGCGGCCTGCGTCATGCCCCTCGCCGGCCGCATCGCCGACCAGTACGGCTCGAGGCGCGTCGTGCCGCTGGGCATGACGGTGATGACGGTCAGCTCGGTCGTCTTCGGCTTCGTGTCGCCGACGACGAGCGAGGTCCTGCTCGCCTTCGCCCTCTTCGTGCGGGGCATCGGCCTCGGGATGTCGATGATGCCGACAATGGCCGCCGCCTACCAGACACTCGATCACGCGGCGATCCCCAGGGCGACGACGCTCCTCAACATCGTCCAGCGGGTCGGTGGGTCCCTCGGCATCGCGGTCCTCGCCGTCGTGCTCCAGGTGCAGATCCGCTCCCACACCGGCAGCTCGGGTGGCGTGCTCTCCGGCCCGCCGGGCAGCGTGCACGCGGCCGTCGCCGACCACCTGGCGACGGCGTTCGCCCACACGTTCTGGTGGTCGGTCGTCCTGAGCGGCCTCGGGATCATCCCGGCGCTGTTCCTGCCGCGGCGCCGGGCCGTCGAACCCGGACCCACCGCGGCCGCACCGGCCGCGGTGCTCGAGGGCTGAATCCGTCGCATCTGGGTCCACGCCAGCGGGGTGCCGGCGCGGAACGACCCGACCCGGGAATGGGAGCGCGTCCCGATCACTCCCCGTCGTCCGCGGCACGGAACATCGTCAGCATTTCGGGCGTGGACGACCCAGGTGCGCGCCTCCCGGCTCCGAGGCGCACGAGGGGGGCGGCACCGGACCGGATACCAGGTCAGGCGAGGTGGCGAGGCCACGCCGCCGCCGTCCGCCGTGGCCGTGACCGTCACCGTCGGCGGCCCGACCCACGGACGCACCGCTCACCCGCTCCCCACGGCCCCGAGGGCAGTTGGGTAGGTTGAACGCCCGACATGGACAAGGTCGTCAACCTGGACGACGCGGTGGCCCACGTGCGCCCCGGCGACGCGGTGCACGTCGTCACGAACCACTCCCGGTGGACCGCGGCAGCCCGACACCTCGTGCGTCGCTGGTGGGGGCAGGAGCCGGGGTTCACCCTCGTGATGCTGAGCCTGTCCAGCCTGGGCACGTTGTTCTTCCGCGGCCGGCTGGTCCGCAAGGTGGTCACCGGCTACTCGGGTGACATCTTCCCGAACTTCACGCCGAACCCCTGGTTCGCCGACGCCTACCGGCGCGGCGACGTGGAGGTCGAACACTGGTCGTTCCTCACGTTCCAGCAGCGGCTGGAGGCCGCCGCCCGGGGCCTGCCCGCCCTGGTCACGGGCTCGCTCCAGGGCTCGTCGATGGCCGACAACGACGGGTTCGCGGTCGTCGACTCGCCGTTCGGCCCCGTCGGCCTGGTCGAGGCCTTCGCGCCCGACGTCGCCCTTCTCCACGCGCCCCTGGCCGACCGGGAGGGCAACGTGGCCTGCCACCCTCCCCTCCTCGAAGGGCTCTGGGGGGCGCTCGCCGCCCGCCGCGGGGCCGTCGTCACCGTCGAGCGGGTGGTCGACGACCTCCGTCCCTGGTCCCACCTCGTGCGGCTACCGGCCCACCGGGTGCTCGCCGTGACCGAAGCCCCCCTCGGAGCGCATCCTGGTGGCCTCTTCACACGCGACCTCCCGGTCGACCCCTACGGCGAGGACCTCGCCTTCTGGTCCGAGGCCCGCGAGGCCAGTCACCGCGCCGACTTTGACGCGTGGATCGAGCGCTGGGTGCTGAGCCCAGCCGACCAGGCGGCCTACGTCGAGCAGCTCGGGGTGGCGCGGGTGGCCTCGCTCCGCCGGCGGGCCGACCCCCGATCGTGGCGCGACGACGAGGCAGCTCACCCGCCGGACCTCGGTGCCCCGGTCGGGGCCTGGGAGAAGGCCGCCGTCTTCGGCGCCCGCCACCTGGCGGGCCGCATCGCCGCCCGCCGAGCCGACGCCGTGCTCGCCGGGGCGGGGGTGGCCAACCTGGCCGCCTGGCTGGCCGTGCAACAGGCCCGCCAGGCGGGGTCCGAGGTCGTGTTGGCCGCCGAGCTCGGGCTGTTCGGCTACGAGCCCACCCCGGCCGACCCGTTCGTGTTCAACCACCGCAGCTTCCCCAGCGCGCTGATGCTCTCGGACGCCGACCACGTGCTGGGCCAGCTGGTCCCTTCGCCCGGCACCACGCTCCTCGCCTGCCTCGGCGCCGCCCAGATCGACCGCAGGGGCAACATCAACTCCACCGTCATCCCGGGCAAGACGTTCCTCGTGGGCTCCGGTGGCGGGAACGACGTCGCCAGCACCGCCGACGAGGTGGTCGTCGTGGCCACGCTGACGGCGCGGCGGACGATCGAGCAGGTCCCCTACGTCACCTCCCCCGGGGAGCGGGTGCAGGCACTCGTGACCGACCTCGGCCAGTTCGAGCGGTCCGACGACGGCTCGCTCGTCCTCACGGCCCTCGCCCCCGGCCACGAGCCGGCCAGCGAACGGGTCGATCGGATCCGCGAGCTCTGCGGATGGTCGCTCGAGGTGGCACCGACGCTCGGCGAGCTGCCCGAGGTGGCGCCCGAGGACGTCGAGCAGCTACGGCGCTGGGACCCCGAGGGCCTCTTCCTCCGGCCGGACGGTTGAGCCTTCAGGCGAGCGGGTCGAGCCAGCCGGGCGAGACGGTGGTCCGACCGCGGGCCACGTTCCCACCGACGTAGTTGCGCTGGGCCTCGACGGTGCCGGCCCCGATGCACAGTCCCCGGATGTCGCGGTAGGCCCGCTCGAGCGGGTACTCCCGGCTGTACCCGTAGCCCCCGTGGAGCTGGATGGCCTCGTCGCAGACCCGCTTGGCCGCCAGGTTGGCCGCCATCTTGGCCATCGCCGTCTCGAGGGGCGGCGGCGTGCCGCCCGGTCCGGCCAGCCGGACGGCCCGGGCCAGCAGCAGCCGGGCCCCCTCGAGCTCCGTGGCCATGTCGGCGAGCTTCCACTGGAGCCCTTGGAGCTCGGCGATGGGTCGGCCGCCGATCACCCGCTCGTTCACGTAGCGCACCGAGTGCTCGAGCGCCCCCTGGGCGGCACCGATGCACATCGCCGCGTTGCCGCAGCGCTCGTGGTTGAGGTGGGAGAGCAACAGCTTGAACGACTCGGTCGAGGACGGGTCGCCCGCCAGGAGCACGTCGTCCGGTGTGATCGCCACCGCGTCGAAGGCCACCTCGGCCTCGGTGGCCGCCCGGATGCCCATCCCCCGGTGGCGCCCGACCACCTCGACGCCCGCCCGGTCGATCGGGACGACGACCGCACCGATCCCCTTGGCCCCGTCGCCCCCCGGCCAGCGGCACCACACGAGCACGCCGGCCGCGGCGTGGCCGAGGGTCGAGTAGTTCTTGTAGGCGTCGAGCCGCCAGCGCGACGGTCCGTCCTCGGTGAGCGTCGCCCGCATGGACTGGACGGCCGAACCGGCGTCGGGCTCGGTGATGCCGATCGAGAGGATGGCCTCGCCGCGGGCCACCGAGGGCAGCCAGCGGTCCTGGAGGGCCGGCGGGCCGAGGTGCTCGATGCCGCGCGCCGGTCCGTTGAACGCGAGCTGGCAGCACACCGCGGCCGACACGTCGTGCCGAGCCACCTCCTCCAGCACGATGGCCGCTTCGACGTCGCCGAAGCCGAGGCCGCCCCATCGCTCACCGATCGTCACGCCGAAGAGGTCCGCCGCCCCGAGGGCCTTGATGGCCTCTGTCGGCACCTCGCCGGTCTCGTCGGCCTGGGCGGCCGTTGGCGCGATCTCGCGGGCCGCCACCTGGCGGGCCAGCTGGCGCAGGGACGTCTGGTCGTCGTTCTCGGCAAAGGGATCGGCGCCGCCGGTACCGGCCATGGGACACCGCCTTCCAGGGTGCCGGGCCTCCCGGCTCCACTGCCTCGGTCGAGGCAGTGCATGCCATAGTAAGCGAGCGACCGGCGCACGGCGCCGGTGGGGCGACGAGGATCGGAGGCGTTGATGCTGCTCGAAGGGCGCGTGGCCGTCGTGACCGGAGCGGGCCGGGGGATCGGACGGGAGTTCGCGCTGGCCCTCGCCCGTGAGGGCGCGGCGGTGGTCGTCAACGACCTCGGCGTCGCCCTCTCGGGTGACCCGACGCAGGAAGACCCGGCGAGCGAGGTCTGCGCCGAGATCGAGAAGGCCGGTGGCCGGGCCGTCCCGGCCCACGACTCGGTCAGCGACGACGAAGCCGCCGGGCGGATCGTCGACACCGCGCTCGACTCGTTCGGGCGCCTGGACATCCTGGTCAACAACGCAGGGATCGTGCGCGACCGGACCCTTCTCAAGATGGAGCCCGACGACTTCGACATGGTCGTGGGCACCCATCTCAAGGGGAGCTTCAACTGCGCGCGTCACGCCGCACCGGTGATGAAGGAGGCCGGCTACGGCCGGATCATCAACATCACCTCCTCGGCCGGACTCCGCGGCAACTTCGGCCAGACGAACTACGGCGCGGCGAAGGCCGGGATCATGGGGATGACCTACGTGTGGGCCCTGGAGCTCAACCGGTACGGCATCACCGTGAACGCCATGGCGCCAGCCGGCATGACCCGCATGACGGCCAGCCTCTACGAGGGCAAGGACGTCCCGCCGACCCTCGACCCTTCCCTCAACGCCCCGCTCGTCGCCTATCTCGCCTCGGAGCAGGCGGGACACGTCAACGGGCAGATCTTCGGTCGCACCGACTACGCGTTCACGATCTTCTGCCAGCCCCACCAGATCGCCTGGATGCACCGCGACGGGGGATGGGACCCGGCCTCGGTGGCCGAGCACTTCGACAAGATGCTCGGCAGCCAGCTGCAGCCGGTCGGCTTCGCGATGCCCGTGGGCATGAGCCAGGAGTCGGCGAGGAAGTCATGAGCGCCGTGTTCAACCACATCGGGCTCTGTGTGACCGATCTCGCCCGCAGCCGCCGCTTCTACGAGGAGCTCCTCGGCTTCACGTTCGAGCGGGAGCTCTCGCCCCCCGACGAGGGGACCGACCGGCTGCTCAGCCTGGAACAGCCGGTCGGGCTCACCGCCGTCTACCTGAAGATGGAGGGCTTCACGCTCGAGCTCCTCCACTTCGACCGACCGGGCAACCCGCCGTTCCGCACCCGGATGATGAACGAGCCCGGGCTGACCCACCTGTCGGTCAGCGCGGACGACGTTGCGGCCACCGTCGCCCGGGTCCCCGAGTTCGGCGGCACCGTGCTCGAGGAGACCGACCTCTTCGGCATGGCCATCATGATCCGGGACCCCGACGGCCAGCTGATCGAGGTCCTGCCGATGGCCTATCGGGAGGGTCTCGAACAGGGCGGCTGAGCACCGCCCTCGACGATCACCGGGCCGGGCTGACGGGCGCCGTCTGCGAGAGCGTCAGCTTCCCGCCGAACAGAGCAGGCGCTCGGCGGTCAGGCCCCCCGCTTCGGCCACGAGCTGGTCGACCTCGGCCCGTTTGAGGAGGGCGTGCAGCCCGGCCTCCCAGGTGAAGCCGATACCGCCGTGCAGCTGCACGGCGTCGACGCAGATCGAGCGGGCGGCGGCCGGGGCCATCGTGGCCGCGGCCAGCGCCATGGTGCGATGGCCGGCCTCGAGGTCCTCGGCCGCCCGGAAGGCCAACGACTGCGCCAGCTTCAGCTCGACCAGGAGGTCGGCGCAGCGGTGCTTGTAGGCCTGGAAGGACCCGATGGCCCGGCCGAACTGGTGACGCTCCTTGGCGTAGGCCACGGTGCGGGTGAGCGCCGTCCGAGCCAGCCCCACGGCGTCCAGGGCGGCCACGAGGCCCACACGGGTGAGCCACTCGTCGACGAGGTCCGGGCCTCGCACGACGGCCAAGCAGTCCTCCACCACCACGTCGAAGAGCTCCCAGCGCGTGAGGACCCGCGTCGGGTCGGTCCCCGCCACCTCGCGCATCGTGACGCCGGGTGCACCGGTGGGCACGACCGTCACCGCGGGCTCGCCCTCGATGACGATCGGGAGCAGCAGTCCGGCGGCACCGTCGTCGCCGCCGAGCGCCAGCTGGGTGACCGAGAGCCTCCCGCGGTCGCCATCGACCACCGTCTCGCCGGGCGGAGTGGCGGCGACCGCCAGTCGGGCGCCTTCGGCCAGCCGCCCGAGCAGGTCGGCCGGCGGATCGGCCGCCCGGGCCAGGAGCGGTGCGGCCACCCCGGCCGTCCACCCCGCGGCGCTGGCCGCCCCGGCCGCCCCGATGGCCTCCACCACGACGGCGAGATCGCCCGTCGAGCCGTAGCCCCCGTGCTCCTCGGGCCAGCCGAGGCCGAACCAGCCGAGGTCGGCCCCGAGCGTCGGGTCGTCGGTCCGGGCGGCGAGGGCCGCCGCGGCCACCCGGGCGAGCTCGCCCCGGTCGCCGGGCCGGCGGCCGGGCGCGACGTCGAGGACGCTCACTGCGGCCGGGGCTCGCGGGGCAAGCCGAGCAGGCGCTCGGCGACGATGTTGCGTTGGATCTCGTCGCTGCCCCCGGCCACCGTCCAACGCGGGATGTTGACTAGGTCGACCAGCCAGTTCCCGCTCACGTACCCGCTGTAGGGGGCGTCGGGCGGGGCGACGAGCGCCGAGGGGTCGGCGAGGCGAGCACCGAGGGCCGTCATCTCGGTGAGCACGTTCGAGGTGGCCAGTTTCACGACCGACGACAGGTCGACCTCGTCGTCGGGGTCCTCGGCCGACTCGAGGAGGTCGAGCCCGACCGACCGCAGGGCCTGGCTGCGGGCGAGGAGCCGGGCCACCTCGTCCCGGGCCTGGTGGCGGGCCGGGCCGGTGTGCTCGTCCTCGATCAGCGCCCGCAGCTCCTCCACGCCGCCGGCCACCTCGCCGATCAGCTGGAAGGCGAGGGGTCCGCGCTCAGTCGAGAGCGTGCGCTGGGCCACCCGCCACCCGTCGTTCTCCTCGCCGATGAGACGATGCGCCGGCACGCGCACCTCCGAGAGGAAGATCTCGGCGAACTCCTCGTGGCCCGTGCTCTGGCGGATCGGCCGGACTTCGACGCCCGGCGCCTCCATGTCCAAGATGAAGTAGGAGATGCCGGCGTGTTTGGGCGCGTCGGGGTCGGTGCGGGCGAGGAGCAGGCACCAGCGGGCGAAACGGGCGTAGCTCGACCACACCTTCTGCCCGGTGACGACGAAGTCGTCCCCGTCCCGCACCGCCCTCGTGCGCAGCGAGGCCAGGTCCGAGCCGGCGTCGGGCTCCGAGAACCCCTGGCACCACACCGTGCCAGCGAGCGCGTCGCGCACGAACGTCTTCTGCTGGTCGGCCGTGCCCGCGCCGAGCAGGGTGCCCGGCACGTGGTTGAGCGAGATCACGTAGAGGTCAAGCAGCGGGGCCTTCGCCCGGGCCCACTCCTCCCGGATCACCGCCTGCTCCGCCGGGGCGAAGCCACCCCCGCCCCAGGCCTTCGGCACGTGCGGGGCGGCGTAGCCGGGCTCGGTGGTCGTGGCCAGCCACTCGGCGCTGAAGGCCACGTACTCCTCGGCGCCGGCGCCGACCAGGCGGTCCCGCCACCCCTCCGGCACGTGCGCGGCGAACCACGACCGTACCTCGGCTCGGAAGTCGTCCAGCTCGGCCGCCATCTCGGCGACTCTACGTCGTGGGCCGTGGTCTCCCGGATGGGCCGGCGACCTCGCGTCGGGCTGCTTCGGTGCGTCGCCGGTGCTCGCGGCGGATGAAGGCCGGCGCGTAGGGGAGGTAGTCCGCCTGGCGATCGGGCGTCAGCGCGAAGAAGCTGTTGACGTAGTGACCCGGACAGCCCGGCGCGCCGCACAGGCACGGCGACACCTCGGTGTCGTCGTAGGCGTTCAATCGGTAGTCGATCGTGATCTCCGCTCCGGCGGCGATGGCCCGCCAGGCGACGACGTTCACTCCGCGCCGCATGGCGTTGGGCTCGCAGGAGTGGTTCAGGTAGCAGCCCGGTGGGAGGAGCACGGCCCAGCGGTCGAAGTCGAGCTCGCAGAGGTGCTCACGCTCCTCCACGGACAGGCGGCCGAGGTCGCCGGCGGTCACCGTGCGCCCGTGTCGACGCCGGAAGACGAACTCGCCCGCGGTGAACGCCCGGCGGGCGTAGACCCCGAGGCCCTTCTCACCCGTCGGCGCCACCACGACGTCGTCGATCACCGGACCATTGTGGCGAGGCCTGCGGTGGTGACGGGGGCGCTCGTCCCCGTGAAGGGCGCGCCCATCGCCCCCACGCCCACCCCGCCAGTACCGTGGGCGGCGTCGGCCGACGAGACCGAGGAGGGCCCGTGGGCGAGGAGATCACGCCGTTCGAGGTGGTGGTGCCCGAGGCGGCGCTCGAGGACCTGGCCGAGCGCCTGGCCCGGACCCGCTGGCCCGAGGTCGAGCCGGTCGACGACTGGTCCCAGGGGGTGCCGCTCGCCTACCTCCAGGACCTCTGCCGCCACTGGGCCGGCGCCTACGACTGGCGGGCCCGGGAAGCCCGGCTGAACGCCTACCCCCAGGGCCGCACGGAGCTCGACGGCCTCGCCGTCCACTTCCTCCACGTCCGCTCGCCGGTCGAGGACGCCCTCCCCCTCGTCCTCACCCACGGCTGGCCGGGCTCGGTGGTCGAGTTCTACGAGGTGATCGGGCCCCTCACCGATCCGGCGGCCCACGGCGGGGACCCGGCCGACGCCTTCCACGTGGTCTGCCCGTCCCTCCCCGGCTACGGCTGGAGCGACAAGCCCACGGCCCCCGGGTGGGGGGTCGACCGGACCGCCGCCGCCTGGGCCCAGCTGATGGCCCGGCTCGGCTACGCCCGTTACGGGGCCCAGGGGGGTGACTGGGGCGCGGCGGTCACGACGAGCATCGGCGCCCAGGACGCCGAGCACGTGGCGGGCATCCACCTCAACATGGTCATCGCCGCCCCCGGTCGCGAGGACCGTGAGGACCTGAGCGAGCGGGAGGAGGCCGCGCTGGCCTCGCTCACCCACTACGCCGACTGGGACTCGGGCTACTCGAAGGAGCAGTCCACCCGGCCCCAGACGATCGGCTACTCCCTCGTCGACTCGCCGGTCGGCGAGTGCGCCTGGATCCTCGAGAAGTTCTGGAGCTGGACCGACACCGACGGCGACCCGGTGGGGGCCCTCGGGGCCGACCGGATCCTCGACAACGTCATGCTCTACTGGCTTTCGGCCTCCGGCGCCTCGTCGGCCCGCCTCTACTGGGAGAGCTTCCGCTCGATGACCGGCGGCGCGGTGGCCGTGCCGACCGGCGCCTCGATCTTCCCGAAAGAGATCTTCCGGCCCTCGAGGCGCTGGGCCGAGCGGCGCTACGAGAACATCGTCTTCTGGGAGGAGCTCGACCGGGGCGGGCACTTCGCCGCCTTCGAGCAGCCCGAGCTGTTCGTTGAGCAGGTGCGCGCGTTCTTCCGACTGGTGCGCTGAGAGCGCGCTTATGTCAGCCCACGATCAGTCGGAGGGCTCGCTCCCGACCACGCTGACGAAGCTCACGCACTCACCCGGCCCACCGCCCAGGTTGTGGGTCAGCCCGATCGTGCGACCCGCCTCGGTGACGCTCTTGATCTGCCGCTCCGGTGGCGCCTGCTTGCGCAGCTGGAGCCAGCACTCAAAGAGCATCCGTAGGCCCGAGGCACCGATCGGGTGGCCGAAGCTCTTGAGCCCACCGTCGGGGTTGACCGGTAGCTCGCCGTCGAGGTCGAACGTGCCGGCCAGCACCTCCTTCCAGGCGGTGCCGCGCTCGGCGAAGCCGAGGTCCTCCATGAGGACGAGCTCGGTCGGCGTGAAGCAGTCGTGCACCTCGGCCATGGCCAGCTGGGCCCGGGGGTCGGTGATCCCCGCCTGTCCGTAGGCGTCCGCGGCCGAACGCACGACCTCTTCGAAGGACGTGTAGTCGTAGGAGGGGTCGATGGGGCCGGCGGCGGGGCCGGCGACGAAGCTGAGGCCCTTCACGTAGAGGGGCGAGTCGGTGTAGCGGTGGGCGTCCTCGGTCCGGCAGATGATGGCGGCAGCCGAGCCGTCGCTCACGCCACTGCAGTCGAAGACCCCGAGCTGGCCGGCCACGAGCGGGGAGTTGGCGATGGTCTCCTTCGCCACCTCCTTCTTGAACTGGGCCCGCGGGTTGCGGGCCCCGTTGTAGTGGTTCTTCCAGGCGATGCGGGTCATGACGTCCTTCATCTCCTGCTCGTCCACGCCGTACTTGTGGGCGTAGGCCGGAGCGAGGAAGGAGAAGGTGGCGGGAGCGGTCAGCGCGGCGACGGTGCCGTCGGTCGGCGCACTCGTCCCGGTGAGACCCGAGTAGCCCGAGTCCTTCAACTTCTCCACGCCGATGGCCATCACGAGGTCGTAGGCGCCTGACGCCACGGCGTAGCAGGCGTTGCGGAAGGCCTCGGACCCGGTGGCGCAGAAGTTCTCCACCCGGGTCACCGGCTTGTAGTCGAGCTTCAACGGCTTGGACAGCGTGATGCCGGCGAAACCTGAGCCCATCGTGCCGAGCCAGAAGGCGTCGATGTCGTCGAGGGTCACCCCCGCCGAGGCGATCGTGTCCTTCGCTGCGTCGGTGAGGAGGTCGTCGGCCCCCTTGTCCCAGTGCTCGCCGAAGGGCGTGCAGCCCATGCCGACGATCGCCACCCGGTCACGGATTCCGTTGCTGGCCATGTCAGGCCTCCTTCGCTGTCGTCGGTGTCGCGGTGCCGCTCTCGTCCCCGGAGGGCTGGTCATCCAGCGGCCGGGCCTTCCAGAAGTAATTGTGCACCCCCTGGGCGGTGAAGAAGCGCCGGAAGGTCATCTGGACCCGGTCGCCGATCCGAACGGTGTTCGGGTCCACGTCGGTCATCTCGCACCGATAGCGCCCGCCGCCGTCGAAGTCCACGATGGCCGCCACGACCGGCGGGGAGAGGCTGAAGGCCAGCCGGTCGATCGTGAACGTGGCCACGGTGCCCTCCACGTCGGCCAGCCGCTCGTAGGCCATCTGGTCGATGCTCTTGCACTTGAGGCACACCCGGGCCGGGGGGAGGTGCCGGAACCCGCAGTTCAGGCAGCGGCTGGCGTTGAACCCGTACTTCCAGAGCTCCGAGCGCCGCATGTTGGGGGCACCGGGGCGCTCCGGTTCGGGACGCCGCGGGGGCTCCCGGTCGAGCTGGCCCCGCCAGGTCAAGAAGTTGGCGTACGGGAGGTCCTTGCGACCGCCCGCCACCTGCTCGGCCACGGTGGCCAGGCCGGCCGCGGCCCGGGCCGCCTGGACGGCGGGCAGCGCGTCGGTCGCCCGCAGGACGACGGCGTCGGCCCCGTCGGCCAGGAGCAAGAGGGCCACGGTCTCACCGGGGCGGGCCCGCTCGAGCACGTCGGCGAGGGCCACGCCGAGGGCGGCCGCCCCGAGGTTGCCCACCTCGGCGCCGTAGTCGGGGGCGAGGGTCTCGGCCGCCACCCCGAGGGAGGCCTTCACCACCCGGACCGCCCGGGCGTGGAGGCCGGCCACGACCACGTGGTCGAGGCCGTCGGGCCCGAGGCCGGCGTCCTTCAGGGCGTCGGCGAAGGCCGCGTGGGCCAGCGGCACGTAGGCCTCCTCGCCGAAGCGCTCCTCCCACTGGCGGCTCTCGACGTCGCCGGGCACCCGCCAGCGCTCGAGGAACTCCTCGGTGGCCGAGGCCTTGGCCAGCGTCTCGGCCACCGCCCCGTCAGGCCCGTAGCAGAGGGCCACCGCCCCGTCGCCGGCCTCCCGCTCGTCGCTCCCGCCGGCGAGCCCGGTGCGCAGGTCGGCCGCGACGGCCAGGGCCGTCCTCCCCCGCCCGATGGCAGAGGCGGCCATGGCCGTGCCGAAGGCCGAGCGCACGGAGCCGCCGAGGTCGTAGGCGCCGGTGCGCTGGGGCAGCCCCAGGGCCGCGTGGACCGTGGTGGCGTTGGTCTTGTCGAGGTAGGCGGGGGCCGGCGTCGAGAACAGGAGCTCGTCGGGCACCGCCTGGCCGGGGAGGGCGAGCGCCCGCCGGGCCGCCTCCACGCCGAGGGTGGTGGTGTCCTCGTCGTAGGAGGCCACGGCCCGGGTGCCCTTGCCCGGCGCCGTGCCGAGCGAGAGGGCGATGGCCTTGCGATCGAGGCGCCAGTAGGGGAGGTAGACGCCCCAGGACGTGATGCCGGCTGCCATGACTCGGGCCTCCCCGTGGTCGTGCGTGAACGTCCGATTCTGGCCCAGGCGGGCCCGGGGCCGCACCCTCGGTTCAGCGGGGCAGGCCGAGGAGCCGCTCGCCGATGATCGTCCGCTGGATCTCCGAGGTGCCGCCGGCGATCGTGGCCGCCCTCGACCAGAGCCACTGCCGCTGCCAGGTGCCGCCGGCGGCGTGCGCCGCCCCGGCCCAGAGGGGGGCCCCGTCCCCCACGACGAGGAGGGCCGCCTCGGCCAGCTCCTGGGTCATGTCGGCCCAGGCCAGCTTGACCACGCTCGACTCCGGGCCGGGCTCCTCGCCTCTGGCCAGCCGGGAAAGGGTCCGCCAGTTGTGGAGGCGGAGCACCCGGAGCTTCACGTAGGCGCCGACGAGGGCGTCGGCCACCTCGGGGTCGGCGAGCACGCCCCGTTCTTGGGCCAGGGCGCAGAGCTCGTCGAGGTAGACCTCGTGCACCACCTGCTCCTTGAACGGGAACGTGGCCCCCCGCTCGTGGGCCAGCGTGGTGTTGGCCACCGCCCAACCCTGGTGCAGCCGGCCGACGAGGCAATCGGCGGGGACGTAGACCTCGTTGAAGAAGACCTCGTTGAACTCCGCCTCGCCCGTGATGGTGGGGAGGGGTCGGATCTCGATCCCCGGTGACGACATGTCCACGACGAGGTAGGAGAGGCCCCGGTGCTTCGGCGCCTCGGGGTCGGTGCGCACGAGGGCGATCCCGTAGCTGGCGAACTGGGCGTAGCTCGTCCAGACCTTGCTGCCGCTCACCACCCAGCCGTCCTCGGCCGGGTCGGCCCGGGTGCTGAGCGAGGCGAGGTCCGAGCCGGCCCCGGGCTCGCTGAAGAGCTGGCACCAGATCTCGCTGGCGTCGAGGATCCCGGGCAAAAAACGCCGCTTCTGCTCGTCGGTGCCGTGCACGAGGAGCGTCGGCCCGACGTGGTTGATCCCGTTGCGGTTGACCGGCTGGGGGGCCCGGGCCCGGGCGTACTCCATGTTGAAGATGGCCACCTCGGCCGGCGAGGCCCCCCGCCCCCCGTAGGCCACGGGCCAGTGGACGCCGACCCAACGGGCCTCGGCCAGACGGGCCTGCCAGCGCCGACCCCACGCCACCTCCTCGACCAGGGTGGCGAACGACGGCGTCGGCTCGACGTTGGCCGCGAGCCAGGCCCGGGCATCGTCGCGGAAGGCCACCTCGTCGGGCGAGAGCGAGAGGTCCATGTCGCGATCCTGCCCGTCAGACGGGCAGGACGCTCGCCGCCGCCCGGGCCCGCAGGGCGGCGCGGTCGGGTTTGCCGATGCCGAGGGCCGGGATCTCGTCCACGTTCACCACGAGCTCGGGCGTCTTGAAGCGGGCCATGCCGCGCTCGGCGCACCAGCGGCGGCACTCGTCGAGGGAGAGCACGGGGTCGGCCACGACGAAGGCCACCACCCGCTCGCCCAGCCGCTCGTCGGGCCGGCCGACGACCACCGCCTGGCGCACCGCCGGGTGAGTCTCCAAGACCCGTTCGACCTCGGCCGAGGCGATGTTCTCGCCCGCCCGGATGATGAGCTCCTTGATCCGTCCCCCGATCGTGAGCCAGCCGTCCTCGTCGAGCGACCCGAGGTCGCCCGTGCGGAACCAGCCCCGGTGGACCGAGGCCTTCGTCTGCTCGGCCTCGACGTAACCGCAGAACAGCTCGGGCCCCCGGAGCCACACCTCGCCGGTGTGGCCGGCCCGCTCCGTGCGGCCGGTCTGCGGGTCGACGATCCGCACCACGGCCTCGCCGAAGGAGCGGCCGTCGGTCACGGCCGCCTTGGCGCGGTCGTCGTCGTGCGGGCACGTCGTGACCGTCGGCGCCTCGGTCGAGCCGTAGGTGCGCTTCACGAAGGCGCCGAGGGCCTCGGTGGCCTCGGCCACGAACTCGGGTGTCACCCCCATCGAGCCGCAGGACACGACGCGGAGGCTGTCCACCTGCTCGCGGTAGCCGGGTGTGGCCATCATGGCCGTGAAGATCGTGGGCGGCCCGATCATGTAGCTGACCCGCTCGCCGGCCACGAGCCGGAGGCCCGCCTCGGGGTCCCACTTCTCCATCAGCACCGCCCGCATGCCGGCCGCCCCGGGCACGAGCACCGCGCTGAGGAGCCCCGACACGTGGGCCAGGGGCGACGGCATGAGGACGGCGTCATCGGCGCCGAGCCCGTGCGCCTGCCGCACCCCGAGGGCCTTGTAGGCCAGGCCCCGCTGCGTGTGGAGCGCGGCCTTCGGCTCACCCGTCGACCCGGTTGTGAAGATGACGACCGCCAGGTCGGTCGGCCGGCCGGCGTTGTGCCCGAGCCCCGGGGCGGCGAGGAGCTCGTCGAAGCGCCCGTCGCCCTGGCGGACCCCGATCACGCCGTCGGCCTCGGCGAGCGGGAGGCCCGGCCCGGCGAGCTGGACCTTCGGCTCGACGACCTCGACCAGCCGGGCCACCTCGGCCGTCCCGAACTGGTGGTGGAACGGCGCGGCCACCGCACCGGCCCGCCAGCAGGCCCGGAAGAGCACCATGGCCTCCCACCAGTTGGGCAGCTGCCAGGCGACGACGTCACCCCGCCGCACCCCGAGCCGGCGCAGGCCCCCGGCCACCGCGTCGCTGAGCGAGGCGAAGGTGGCGGCGTTCAGCCGGCTGGCGCCGTCGACGACGGCCGGGCCCGACGTGACCGGCACCGACAGGACCTCGTCGAGCGGCGGCACGTCCCAGGCCCCGCCCGGGGCCCGATAGCCGGCGGCGTCGGGATGCCGATAGGTGGGACCGATCCTCAACGGCGCCGTACCCCCGCTCGGTGGCCCACCGGCCCAGTCAACCGCAGGGCCCTTCGCGCCCACCAGCCCGCCCGGTGTCAGAGGTCGGCGGGCAGCCGGTAGGTTCGGAGGCAGCGCACCCGAGCCCCGGAGGAAGGACATGTCCATCGCTGTCGGTGACCGCATCCCCGACGTCGAGCTGCACACGATGTCGAAAGAAGGGCCGAAGGCCGTCCGCTCCGGCGACGTGCTCGGCAAGGGAAGGGTGGTCCTCTTCGCCGTGCCCGGCGCCTTCACCCCCACCTGCTCCGACTACCACCTGCCGGGCTTCCTGCTCCGGGCCGACGAGCTGAAGGAGAAGGGGGTCGACACGGTCGCCTGCCTCTCGGTCAACGACCCGTTCGTAATGGGCGCCTGGGGGAAGGACCGCAAGGTCGACGGCCGGGTGCTCATGCTCGCCGACGGCAACGGCACCTTCACGAAGGAGGTCGGCCTCGAGATGGACGGCAGCGCCGTCGGCCTCGGTACGCGGTCGCGACGCTACGCGGCGGTGCTCGACGACGGGGTGGTCACGGCCCTCTTCGTGGAGGAGAAGCCGGGCCTCGACGTGAGCTCGGCCGAATCAGTGCTCGCCACCCTGTAGACGGTCAGATCAGCTCGAGGCCAGCCGACATCCGGCCCCGTAGGAGGTCGGCCAAGCGGTCCCGGTGGAACGCGGCGTTGCCGTAGGCCGTCTGCTCGAACTGCGACCGCTTCATATAGAGGTGCAGGTCGTGGTCCCAGGTGAAGCCGATGCCCCCGTGCACCTGGAGGCCCGACGCCATCACCCGCTTGGCCGCCTCCGAGCACCACACCTTCGCTGTCGACGCGGCGAGCGACCGGTCCGGCGCATGGGACGCGAGGGCCCACGCCGCGTACCAGGCGGATGAGCGCATGCCCTCGACGTCGACGACCATGTCGGCGCAACGGTGCTTCACCGCCTGGAAGGACCCGATCGGCTGGCCGAACTGCACCCGGTCCTTGGCGTACTGGGTGGCCATGGCCAGCACGCGGTCGGCTCCACCCAGCAGGAGAGCCGCCGTCCCGACGGCGCCTCGGTCGAGGAGGTCGGCCGAGGCCTCCTCGCCACCGAGCACGACCGCCTCGGTCCGGTCGAGCTCGAGCCACGAGAGTGACCGGGTCACGTCCATCGCCGGCTCGGCGACTGGCCGGCCGACGGCGCGGAGGTCGACGAGGTAGACCCCCGACGGGCTGCCCACGACCGCCACGTCGGCGACCGAGGCCGCCTCGACCAGGCCGGGGCGACCAGTCAGCTCGACCACATCGCCACCCGACGAACCCACCTTGAGGTCGTCAGGATTGCTCGTCCAGGCGACGCCGCCCACGGCGTCGCCTGAGACGAGCCGGTCGACCCAGGGGTCCCCGGTCGGACCAGCGTCGACGAGGGCCTGGAGGGCCACGAGGGTTGGGAGGAAGGGTACGGGGGCGGTACGCCGGCCGAGCTCCTCGAGCAGCACGACGGCTTCGACCCACCCGAGTCCGAGCCCGCCCCGGTCCTCGGGGAGCGACACCCCGAGCCAGCCCTGCTCGACCATGGACGCCCACAACTCGGCGTCGAAGGCGGCACCCGAGGCGAGATGGGCGCGGATCCTCGCCGGCGAGGCCTCGTCGTCGAGCAGCTCGGCCGCCGCCGCCCGCAGGGCGAGCTGGTCCTCCGACAGCTCGAAGTCCACGCGGGCAGTGTAGGGAGCCGGCGTCGGCGTGCGAAGCTGAGCGCGTGGACCTCACGCCCACACCTGAGGAAGAGGCCTTCCGGGCCGAGGTGCGGGCCTGGCTCGTGGCCAACCTCCCGTGGACGTACGGCGAGGGGCTGCCGCCGCGCTTCGACGACCTCGCCGAGGAGGTGGCCTTCCTCCGGGACTGGCAGGGACGACTGGCCGAGGGCGGTTGGGTCGGCGTGGCCTGGCCGGCCGAGTACGGGGGACGGGGGGCCGGGCCGGTCGAGCACTTCATCGTCCAAGAGGAGCTGGCCCGGGCCCGGGCGCCCGAGATGGTCGGGCGGATCGGCCTCAACCTCGCCGGCCCCACGCTCCTCGCCCACGGGGCCGAGGAGCAGAAGGCCCGCTGGCTGCCCCGCATCGTCGACGCCTCACAGCTGTGGTGCCAGCTGTTCAGCGAGCCCGGTGCCGGGTCCGACCTGGCCTCGGTGAGCACCAAGGCGGAACGGACCGACGGCGGGTTCGTGGTGAGCGGCCAGAAGGTGTGGACCTCCTACGCCCAGTTCGCCGACTGGGGGATCTGCCTCGCCCGGAGCGACCCGGCGGCCCCCAAGCACAAGGGCATCTCCTACCTCGTCGTCGACATGCACGCCCCGGGGGTGGAGGTCCGCCCCCTCGTCCAGATCACCGGCGAGGCCGAGTTCAACGAGGTCTTCCTCACCGAGGTGTTCGTGCCCGACAGCCAGCTCGTCGGCCCGGAGCACGAGGGCTGGCGGGTGGCCAACGCCACGCTCTCCCACGAGCGGGGGACCAACCCCCGTCAGCTCGTCATCCACATCCAGCTCCTGGAAGAGCTGCTCGCCCTGGCCGAGCGCAACGGCGCCTTCGACGACCGCCGACTGCGCCAGCGGCTGGCCCAGGCCTACGTCGAGGTGCGGCTCTTCCAGCTGCACAACGTCCGCAGCATCAGCCGGTTGTCGAAGGGCCTCGAACCGGGGCCCGAGGGAAGTGCGCTCAAGCTGTACTGGAGCGAGATGTCCAAGCGCCTGCACGACACAGCGATGGAGGTGCTCGGGCCGGCCGCCCCCCTCTGGAAGGGGGCGGCGGCCAACCCCGGGGACGGCCGCTGGCAGCGGTCGTGGCTCTACTACCAGGCGTCGTCCATCTTCGCCGGCACGAACGAGATCCAGCGCAACATCATCGGCGAGCGCGTGCTCGGCCTGCCGCGGCCCGAGCGCGCCTGAGGAGGTAGGACATGGCCGAGGACGTGGTGCTCTACGAGGTGGACGGGCACGTGGCCACGATCACCATGAACCGGCCGGACGTAGCCAACGCCCAGGACACCGCGCTCATCGACGGCATCGACGCCCGGCTCGACCAGGCCGACGCCGACGACGAGGTGCGGGTGGTGGTGCTCGCCGGGGCCGGCAAGCACTTCTCGGCCGGCCACGACCTGAAGGCCATCGTGGGCCAGGTCGAGGCGGACCACTGGCGCCAGATGCGCGAGACCCCTGAGGGCAAGTTCCGCCACGAGCAGGTCATGTACTACGGCCGCTGCAAGCGCCTCTACGAGTTCAGGAAGCCCACCATCGCCGCGGTGCACGGTGCCTGCGTCGCCGCCGGCCTCATGCTGGCCTGCATGTGCGACCTGATCGTGGCGGCCGACGACGCCAGGTTCCAGAACCCGGTGCTCCGCATGACCGGGGCGGGGGTCGAGCTGCTCGTCGAGCCGTGGGAGCTCGGCATCCGCAAGGCCAAGGAGTTCCTCTGGACCGGCGAGCAGATCGACGCGCAGGAGGCCTGGCGCCTCGGCCTCGTCAACCGGGTGGTGCCGGCGGCCGAGCTCGCCGAGCGGGTGAAGGAGCTGGCCGACCGCATCGCCCTGGTTCCGCCCACCACCGCCCAGGTGGTGAAGGACACGATCAACAACACCGCGACGCTCATGGGGAAAGAGGAGTCCTGGAAGTACCACTTCATGGCCCATCACTGGATGCACAACACGGCCACCGCGCTGAACGCCCTCGAGGCCCGCAAGCAGAAGGGCTCCATGCAGGAGGTGTTCGACGAGCACCGCCGGCCGCCGGAGTGACCGGACCACGGCCGCTCGCCGGCCGGCGGGTGATCGACGTCGGCACCCGCATCGGCGCCCCGTTCTGCGCCGGCCTCCTGGGCGAGCTCGGGGCCGAGGTGGTGAAGGTGGAGGACCCGAGGGGCGGGGACTTCATGCGGACGATCGGCCCGTTCGTGCCGACCGACGACGACGGCCCCGGCTACTCGCTCTGGTGGGCGGTCGAGGGCCGGGGCCGGAAGGGCGTGACACTCGACCTGCGCCAGGCCGCCGGCCAGGAGCTGTTCCGGCGCCTGGCGGCCACGGCCGACGTGGTCTGTGAGAATTTCCGCCCCGGCACCCTGGAGGCCTGGCACGTCGGCCCGGCGGACTGCGACCCCCGGCTCGTCTGGGCCCGGATCTCGGTCTTCGGCCAGGACGGCCCGTACTCGGCCCGGCCGGGCCTCGACCGCATGGGCATCGCCTACGGCGGCCTGCTCCAGCTGACCGGGTACCCCGACCGGCCGCCCGTGCGGCCGGGCGTCACGATCTCGGACTACCTGACCGGCGTGTTCGCGGCCGAGGGCGTGCTGGCCGCCCTCTACCGGCGGGACCGCCCCGACGGCGGCACGGGTGAGGGCGGCGTGGTGGACGCCCCGCTCTACGGCTCGATCCTGCGCGTCCTCGAGTGGACCGTGGCCGGCCAGGACCGCCTCGGCATCTCCCGAGGCCGCGAGGGCAACCGCATGGCCAACTCGGCGCCGATCGACAACTACCTCACGGCCGACGGCCGCTACGTCTGCATCGTCGGGGGCTCCGACGCCAACTTCGCCCGTCTCTGCGAGGCGATGGACCGGCCGGACCTGGCCGGGGACCCGAGGTGGACCACGTTGGCCCAGCGGGCGGCGGGGGGTGACGAGATCAACGGCATCGTCGCCGAGTGGGCGGCGGCCCGGACGGCGGCCGAGGTCGAGGAGCTCTGCATCGAGCACGGCGTCCCCGTCGGGAAGATCTACGACGCGGCCGACATCCTGGCCGACCCGCACATGGCCGCCCGGGGCGACACCGTCGTGGTCGACGACCCCGTGGCTGGCCCGCACCGCCAGCAGGCACCGTACCCGCGGCTCGACGGCGAGCCGCCGTTCGCCCCTGCGCCCGCCCCGGCACTCGGCCAGCACAACGAGGAGGTCTGGTGCGGCTTGGTCGGCCTTTCACCAGCCGAGTTGGCCGATTTCGTGGCGGCGGGGGTGATCTGACCCGGCGCGTTCAGGGCAACTCGGGGCCGGACCGCACGGGGACCGTCATCGGGGTTCCGCAACGTCGAGACGCCGGACTGCCGTCTCCCGTTGCCAACGGATCGTCGGTGTGGCACCTTGGGCCGGCCCCCCGAGCACAGTGCCGCCCAAGCCCACGAGGAGATCGCCATGCACGTCCCGACCGCCCGGCTCCTCGGCGTCCTCGGCCTTTCGTTGGCGGCCGTCGGGGTGACGGCCTCGGCGGCCGGGGCAACCGGGGGATCAGTCACTGGCCTTTCGATTTCGGCGACGGAAGGCTCGACCTTCGGTGGCAACGTGGCCACCTTCGTCGACCCGGCCTGCGGCTCCCCCACCTACTCGGCCACCGTCGACTGGGGTGACGGGACGCAGAGCTCGGGTGGCATCACGTTCAACGGGACCTGCGCCGCCGGCTACAACGTCATAGCCAGCCACACCTATGCCGAGGAGGGCACCTACTCGACGAGCATCTCGGTGACCGGCACTGACGGCTTCTCCGGCACGGGCACGGGCTCGGCCAACGTCGCCGACGCCTCCCTCACGTTGGCCCCCTCGACCGTGACCTTCACCGCCCACAAGACCTTCACCGCCCAGGTCGCGACGCTCACCGACGCCGACCCCGGCGCGGCGGCCTCCGACTTCACGGCCACGATCGACTGGGGCGACGGCCAACATTCGGCGGGGACGGTGGCCGGTGGTCAAGGGGGCCCGTTCACGGTGTCGGGCACCCATGCCTACAAACAGTCGGGCAGCCACACCGTCACGGTCGCCGCGGACGACGTCGGTGGGGCGCAGGCCACCACGCAGTCACCGGCGGGCTCCCTCGTGGTCACGGGCCTCACCATCCATGCCACCCACGGGGTGACGTTCGGCAACAACGTCGCTGGTTTCGTCGACCCTCTGTGCAGCAATGCGAGCTTCTCGGCCACCGTCAACTGGGGGGACGGCTCCAAGAAGACCTCCGGCGGCGTCACCTTCAACGGGACGTGTAGCGCGGGCTACAACGTGCTGGCCAGTCACACCTACGCCGCCTCGGGCACCTTCAAGCTCGTCGTCACCGTGAAGGCCACGAACGGCGAGGGGGGCAAGGGCAAGGGCTCCGCCGTCGTCTCCTGATCCGCTCGTGCGACGCCGCGGCCCGGTGGAGCGGGCTAGCGGCCGACCGGCAGTGTCTCAGCCCCCCACCTTGAGGAGGTGGCTCCGGTCGTTGGCCGCCAGCTCCGCCCCGAGCGCCGCCACATTCTCGCCCGTCAACGAAACATAGCGCTCGCCCTCGCGAACGAAGACCGGGTCGGCGCAGTCCCACCCTTCGGTGCGCAGGCGTCGCTTGTCGACCTTGTTCGTGCCCATCACCGGCAGGGCCGTGACGATGCGCACGTAACGGGGCGCCGACTTGGTCCCGAGGTCGCGCTCTTCGGCCACGAACCGGGCGAAGGCCTCGGGGTCGAAGGAGGTGCCCGGTTCGAGCTCGAGGGCCGCCATCACCTGGTCGCCCGTGCGCACGTCGGGCACCGGGTAGACGGCGGCGCCGGTGACCCCGTCGAAACGCAGGAGGACCCGCTCGATCGGGGCACAGGCCAGGTTCTCGGCGTCCACCCGCATCCAGTCGCCGGTGCGCCCGGCGAAGTAGAAGACGCCGTCCTCGTCCCGGTAGCCGAGGTCGCCCGACCAGTACCAGCCGTTGCGGGTTCGCTCCGCCTCGGCCTCGGGGTTCTTCCAGTAGCCCTCGAAGGCCCCGGCCCGGTTCCGCCCGACGATCTCGCCGATGGCCTCGGTCGGGTTCAGGAGATGGCCGTCGGCGTCGAAACGGGCCCGCGGTCGCTCCTCGGAGGTGTCGGGGTCGACCACCGCGACGTCGTAACCGGGGAAGGGGGTGCCGAGAGTCCCCTCCCGACCACCGAGCACCGGCATCATGATGATGGGTCCCTCGCTCGAGCCGTAGCCCTCGATGACGGGGACACCGAAGCGGCGGGTGAACTCCTCGCGGTCCTTGGCCGAGGACTCCGGTCCGAGCACGTACTTGAGCCGGTGCTCGCGGTCGTGGGCGGTCGGCGGCGTGGCGTTGATGAAGGCCAGCGCCCGTCCGACGGTGTTGAAGAACGTGCAGCCGAAGCGCTGGACGTCGGGCAGGAACCCGCTAGCCGAGAACCGCCGGCGCAGGGCGATGGTGGCCCCGGTGGCGAAGGCCGGGAAGACGTTGGCCGAGAGCGCGTTGCCGTGGAAGAGGGGCATGACGCAGTACAGGACGTCGTCGGCGCCGAAGCGCGAGCCGTTCGCCCCCCAGGCCGCCCGGCCCTGGCTCATCCGGACGGCCTTCGGCGCGCCGGTCGAGCCCGCCGTGAACAGGAGGAGGTAGAGGTCCCCCGACGCGACGGCGGGGAGGCCGGACCGGTCCGCCCGGCCCGCCTCGATCCGCTCGGCGTAGTCCGGCTCGTCGACGACGAGGAGCCGCTCGGGCGAGAGGCCGAGGTCCAGCCCCTCGAGGAGGGCGGTGTGCTCGCTCGACGTGATGAGGAGCTGGCAGTCGGTGTGGGTGATGTCGCGGGCCAGCTCGGCCCCGCGCCGCGTCGGGTTCACGCCGACCACCACGGCGTCGGCGAGCGCCGCTCCGGCCAGCAGGAAGACGTACTCGGGCACGTTCTCGAGGAGGACGCCGACGTGGAACGGGCCCTCACGGCGCAGTGCGAGCAAGAGGCGGGCCCGGGCCTCGGCCTCGGCCACGAGCTCGCTCCAGGACCACGACGCCTCCTCGAAGAGAAGCGCCGTCCCGGGGTCGTCGGCCCGGGCCCGCAGTATCTCGGCGATCGTCGCCGGGTTGGACCGGTCGGTCGTTCGGCTCACGGCACCAGTCGCACGGGGAGCTCGGCCACCGAGGCCACGATCGTGGAGGGCACCCGGACGGGTGGCCCGAGCACCTCGTAGGCCGGGTAGCGGGACAGCAGCTCCTCGAAGAAGACCCGGGCCTCGAGGCGGGCCAGGCTGGCCCCGAGGCAGAGGTGCTCGCCGAAGCCGAAGGCGAGGTGGGTTGGCTGCACCGGTCGGGTGACGTCGAACCGGTCGGCCGTCGGCCCGAAAACCGACTCATCGCGGTTGGCCGAGGCGTAGAGCATCACGAGGTAGTCCCCCGCGGCGACAGGCACTCCGCCCACGTCGAGGTCCTCGGTGGGCGTGCGGCAGAAGGCGTGGACCGGCGTCACCCAGCGCAGGCACTCCTCGACGGCCCCCGGGAGCCCCTCGGGAGCCGAGGCCAGGGCGGCCCGCTGGTCCGGGTGCTCGGAGAGGGCGACCGCCCCGCCGGTCAGGAGGTGCCGGGTGGTCTCGTTCCCGGCCACAAGCAGCGTCAGGAGGAAGGAGAAGAGCTCGCCGGTCGTGAGGGAGCGGCCGTCGACCTCGCTCGAGACGAGGAGCGACACCAGGTCGCCACCCGGCGCCGCCCGCTTGTCCGCGATGTGCTGCTGGAGGAAGCCGAAGAATTCCGTCATCGCCGTCATGGTGTCGTCGCTGGTCCGGTCGGGCGTCTCGATCGTGGCGTCGGACCACCGCCGGAAGTCGCTCCGGTCCCCCTCTTCGATGCCGAGCAGTTCGGCGATGACGAGCAACGGGAAGGGCGCGCTCAGCTCCTCGACGAAGTCGAGCTCCTCACCGGCGGGTGCCCGCTCGAGCACGCTCCTGGCGAGCTCGCGGACGCGTGGCTCCATGGGCCCGACGGCCCGGGGCGTGAAGCGCCGGTTGACGAGGTGCCGGTGCTGGCCATGCTCCGGCGGGTCCATCATGAGGATGGAGGGTGCGCCGGCCTGGGCGGAAGGGGCCGACCGCAATGGGTCGTTCACGATCGCCCCCCGGCCGGAGCAGAACTGCTCGGGGTGCGAGCTGACCCGGCGGACGTCGTCGTAGCAGGTGAGGCACCACATGCCCGGGGCGAACTCGTGGACGGGGGCCTCCGCCCGGAGGCGAGCGAGGACCTCGAAGTAGTCGGGGCGCACGTAGAAGTCGGCGCTCGTCGGGTCGGTCGTGCCCAGCCCGAACACGTCGTCCATCACGGCGCCGACGGTACCGGCTGGGCCGTGGTAGGACCACCTCTATGTTCGATGCCAGTCCCGAGCACTCCCCCATGTCGGGGATCGACGAGTACCTGGTGCACAATTACCCGCACCCCGTCCGGGTGATGTGGACGGCGGACCTCCAGGCCTACGAGCGGATCTGGTTCACCTGCCAGGACAAGGTGGGCGAGCTCCTGATCGTGTGCGGCATGGGCATCTACCCGAATCTCGGCACGGCGGAAGCCTTCGCCATCGTGAACGTCCGGGGACGCCACACCACGGTCCGGGCCCACCGCACGCTCGGGGACGACCGCACCGACATGGCCGTCGGTCCCATCTCCTTCGAGGTGGTGGAGCCGTTCGCCGAGTGGCGCCTCAAGCTGGAGGAGAACGAGCACGGGACGGCCTTCGACATCCGCTGGTTCGACACCAAACGGGCCACGTTCCGACTCCTCGGTGCGGGTGTGATCGTGCAGGGTCGCCCGTTCGCCGGCGTGGCCGGTTACGACGGCTTCGGCGCCCAGGAGGGCTGGGTCGAGGCCCACGGCGAGCGTTTCGAGCTGGGCCGGACGACGCACCTCGGCACCCGGGACCACCACTGGGGGACGCGCGACGGCGTCGGCGGCCCAGCCATGTACCGAGGCCAGCAGCACCCGCACTCCGGCGAATGGGTGGAGTTCGCCGAGGTGGGCGTCTGGGGCGACCACCTCCTCTACCCGCTCGGTGACGCCCGTCCGGGCAGCGGGCAGCTGCGCCGGCGCACGCACCGGCTGCGCTTCGAGCCCGACACCCATCTCCTCCTCGCCGGCGAGGTGGACCTGCACTCCAACACGGGCGAGGTGAAGACCATGACCTTCGAGCGCCTCGGCCACCAGATCGCCTTCCTCCGCTGCGGCATGTACGGCGGGCCGAACGGCGGCACACCCGAGGGGGACATCTGGCACGGGATGGCCGTGGGCGACGGCGTGGTTACCGGCGAGACCTACGACGTCACCGATCCCGAGGTGCGACGACGCATCTGCGGCCTCGACCAGCACCACGCCCGCTTCGAGCTCGACGGCGAGGTGGCCTACGGCCTGGTCGAGCCCTATGACACCCTCTGCTACGAGGTGGCCAAGGCCCGCGTCATGGGATTCTCGCTCCTCGAGTAGCTCCGAAGTCGCTCCGGCGCTGCGGAGCCTTGCCACCGATGACGCCCGGAGCAACGGGCGCCGAGGCGCTCAGGCCGGCGGCTCCGCTGTCCGGGCCGTGGAACGAAGTCGCTTCCCGGACCCTCACGGGCTGAGGTGATTGAAAAGACGTTCCTCGCCGGAAAACAGTGCCTGTACTGGGATTACCGCAAGCTACGCCAAAGTAAACTATTCCAAAGTAGACGATCGCAACTGCTACTCAACGAGAGCGGCGGCAGAGCACAGTCAGCCGAAGGCGGCGATACGCCGCCCGAGGACCCCGACGAGCGGGTTGCCCTCGTCGGCCGGCGACACATAGGGCTCACCTGCCGCCCCGGCGATGCGGGCCTGACAGTTGCTGATGGCGAGGGCCCGGCAAACGGCGAACACCTCGTGCCAGCGGTAGTCGACCAACCGCCGCCCCAGCTGCTCCTCGTAGTTCCCGATGGTCTCCTCGTGCTCGGGGAACCCCGGGACGGAGCTCCCGAGAGCCGACGTGGTCACGTCGTCGAGGACGAGGTACCAGGCCAGATCCATCTCCGCTGGCCCGATCGAGGCCAGGTCCCAGTCGAGGGCGGCCACGACCCGGCAGTCGTCGTCCACGATCACGTTGCCCAGCCGGGGATCGCCCCAGAGGAGCGACGCCGGCGGCTCGTTGGAGGGACAGTGATGCCGGCACCAGTCCAATCCCTCCACCAGGGGCAGAAACGGCACGTCGGTCGACGTCCGCTCGGCGTACCGGCGCCACCATTCGAGCTCGTCGGTCAGACACCGACCTCCACCCCGCACGACGCCGGCGGCCGACGTCGTGGACCAGTCGACCCGGTGTACGCGGGCGAGCAGCTGGATGAACCGGTCGTGCACGAGCCGCTGCTCGACGACCGGCCGCTCGGTCAGCCAGCGGTCGAGGGCCGGGACCTCGCCCAGCACGTGCCCCTCGATGAACGGCATCACGACGAAAGGGGTTCCCACCCACGACGGATCGTCCACGACCGTGACCGGATCGGGTACGGGGATGCCGGCCGTCGCCAGCACGGCGTGCACGACAGCCTGCATGGGGAGGTCGTAGTCGGGCAACGACGGTTCGAGGGTGGGGAGCCGCACGACGAGGCGTTCGCGCCCCCTTGGTCCGTCCACGTCCACGACGAGGGACTCGTTCGAGTAGCCGGCGGAGGCCCGGGAGACGGCCCGCACCTCGGCGTCCGGTACCACCGACTGCGGGCCGGCCAACCAGGCCGAGAGCCCGAGACGCAGGTCGTCCAGATCCCTCAGTCGTCCGGTGGCCACGGAGCGGACGGTAGTGCCGACGAGTCCTTGCCCGGGAAGGAGCTCCCAACCGAGACCGGAGAGCGCCCTCCCGCCAAAGGGTCCGGCGACCGGAGCGTCACACGTTGCTGTCGGGATCCGACGCCAGGCCAGCGACGCCGCTCTTGCCGTTCTTCCCGGCGGCCGAGTTGGCCCCCGGCGAACCGGGGGGGCCCGGGCTCCCCGCGGTGCCGCCGATCCCGGCGGTGCCGCCCGGACCACCAGCTCCCGCGGCCCCACCTGTCGCTCCGGCGCCGCCGCAGCCCGTGCCGGGACAGGCGTTCGCACCGCCCGCGCCTCCGGTCACGCCGTCGCCGCTGAAGCTGTTGCCGGTGAACGCCACCGGGGCGTTGGCCCCGTAGACGGCGCCCCCGGTGGCGGCCCCGCCGTTGCCGCCTTTGCCGCCGGCGCCGCCCTTTCCGGCCGCGCTGCCGTTGCCGCCCGGCCCGCCGTTCGCCGACACACCGGCCGACCCGTTGCTGCCGCCGTCGCCGGCGGCGAAGCCCTCGGATCCCCCGGCCCCGCCGGTCCCGCCCGTGGCGCCCGTCGTACCGGCGATGCCGGCGAGGCCGTCGAGGCCGCTCTGGCCCCCGCCGGCGAACGCCTTGTCAGCGAAGAACGTCCACCCGGTGATCGAGTACTGACCCGAGGCGAAGAAGGCTCCGCCGTTGGCCGAGCCGCCAGCTCCGCCCGAGCCGCCCGCGCCGGTGGTGCCCGCCGAGCCGGTGGCCGCTCCCGCCGTGGCCGACCCACCGGGGGCGCCGTTGTTCGCCGCCCCTTGGTCGAGACTGCCGTTCCCACCGGAACCCCCAACGCCGCCGGCGCCGCCGCGGCCTCCCTGGCCTCCTGCGCCACCGGTGCCGCCGAAACCGGGACTGCCCCCGTCCCCGGCGCTCACCGAATTATTCTCCGCCATCGCTCCGCTGATCGTCGCCGTGCCGGTGGCCGACGAGAAATAGACGGCGCCGCCCGCCGCGTCACCGCCGGCCGCACCCGAGCCGCCGGCCCCACCGTTGCTACCCGGCTGGCCCGTCTGGGGACTGGCGCCGGGCTGCGCTCCGCCGCCCGGCCCGCCGGGCTCACCGGTCGCTGGATTGACGAGCGTGTCGGCCTGGCCCGCGCCGCCGTTACCGCCGTACCCACCCTGCCCGCCGGCACCGCTGAACCCTCCGTACCCGGCGCCGCCGCCGTCCTCCCCGCTCCCCCCGCGTCCCCCGATCGCCTCATCGCTGGCGAACTGGACCGCACCAGTCACGCTGAGACTGCCCGTGACGGCGAGGGAGCCGCCGAACGCCGTGCCACCTGGCGCCGACTTGCCGGCCGCCCCCCCGCTGGCCCCCGGTCCCGCCAGGCCGCCGGCCGTCGCCGGCCCGCCGACGCCACCGACGCCGCCCGCGCCGCCCGACTGGTCGCCGCGCCCTCCACCGCCGGCGAAGCCTCCCTGACCGCCGTTGCCGCCGACACCGCCGCCGCCCCCGGAGCCACCCTGGCCACCACCGCCGCCGCTCCCGCCCCGGGCATCGGCCAACTCGAACGTGCCGCCCGCGACGGTGACCGAGCCCGAGGCGAAGACGTCACCCCCGGTCGCCGCACCGCCGGCGCCGCCGGCGCCGCCCTTGCCCGCCGCGCCGCCGTTCCCACCGTTGCCCGCAGTGCCGGCCGTACCGCCGCCCTTGCCCGCCGCGCCGTTCCCGAAGCCGGGGTTCCCACCGGCGCCGTCGTCACCCCGGCCGCCGGTGCCGCCGAGCCCACCCGTGCCGCCGAAGGAACCGGTGCCGCCCAGGCCTCCCATGCCCCCGTTGCCCGCGTCCGCTCGATTGTTGGCGAAGGTCACCTGGCTCAGCTGGACCAACCCGGTGGCGTCGATCGAACCGCCGGCTGCGGCGCCGCCCGCCCCGGCCGCGCCGCCGGTGCCGGCCTTGCCACTCGAGCCGCCCGCGCCCGCAGAGCCGCCCGCTCCTCCGGCCTGTCCGGAGAGGAAGGCACCCGGACCGCCCGCACCGCCCGAGCCGCCCGAGCTGCCCTGCCCGCCGAAGCCGCCGGAGCCGCCCCGTCCACCTTCGGCCGCGTTGTCCTCGAAGGTGGTGTTGCTCACCGTGAGGGAACCTTGGGTGAAGATGGCGCCGCCGTCGGCCGCAGCCCCCGCTCCCCCCTTGCCCCCGTTGGCCCCGTTGCCGCCGTTCCCGCCAGCACCTCCAGCCATGCCACCGCTGGCGCCGTCGAGGCCCGTCCCGGCGAATCCTCCCGAGCCGCCGGTGCCACCAGTGCCACCGGCACCACCAACCGCCTCGTTGGACGTGAAGACGTCGTTGCCGAGCGAGAGGCTGGCCGACGACCCGCTGACGTCGACGGCCCCGCCCTGGGCCGCCCCTCCGTTGCCCCCCTTGCCGCCGGGCGAGCCGGCCGCGCCGCTCGTGCCGTCGGGATGACCGGCAACGCCGTTGGTGCCGTTGGTGCCGTTCGATCCGGCGGATCCGGCGGCGCCGTTCGCGCCGGTTGCTGCACCGTCCTCGAGCGTGAGGCCGTTGATCGTGACCGAGCCCTTCTTCACGATGAAGAGCTGTGTCTGGTGTTGGCCGTCAAGGTTGACGGTGAAGCCTGCGCCCTCCAGATCGACGGCGCCCGACATGTTGATCGTAATCGGCGTGCTGAACGGGACGTCGCTGCAGCTGAGGCCGTAGTCCACGGTGCCACCGCCGGCGAGCGCGGTGGCCAGCGCGGCCTCGGTGCAGGCATTGATTACGGTCGTCGCGCCTGCCGGCTCGGCGACCGCCAAGCCCACGGTGCCGAGGACGAGCGCGGTAGCTCCGCCGACCGCCAGCCTGGTCCTCACGTGCGTGCTCCGTACGCTCGCTCGCCCGTTGTCCCCACCACGCGTGCGACTGATCATCGGGGCATCCTCCGCTCACGTCCGGTCACCTTCGAGGACCGCCCGGCGGCCCCGATCGCCGGGGCAGTGTGGCCCGGATGCGGGGAACAGGTGAGAAACCTCCCAGGTTGCTCCCAGGTTGGCCGGCGCGGCCCTCCGGCCAGGGAGAAGGCGCGCCGGATCCTCTGCCCGCGTCCGCAGGTCCTACCGTGCAGAGCGCCGGGTCGGACCGACGCCGGCCTTCGGGCAAGGAGGTGGCCCTGTGCCGGGTGCCGTCGAATTCGGTGGTGTGATCGGGCGCTACTACGACGAGTCCGAGCCGTGGTGGCCCGAGCCGGTCCGGGCGCCGGACGGAGCGCCCAACGTCGTCATGGTGGTGCTCGACGACGTGGGGTTCGCCCAGCTGGGCTCTTTCGGTTCCGACCTCGAGACGCCCGTGTTCGACGGGCTCGCCGAAGGTGGCCTCCGGTTCGCCAACTTCCACACGACGGCGGTCTGCTCGGCCACGCGGTCCTGTCTCCTCACCGGGCGCAACCACCATGCCAACGGGATGGGCCGGGTGATCGAGGTGGCGAGCGGGTTCCCCGGTTACAACGCCCTCCTCCCCCGGTCCAACGGCTTCCTCCCCGAGATGCTCGTGCCACACGGTTACGCCGCCTTCGCCATCGGCAAGTGGCACCTCACGCCCGAAGACGAGTGTCACGCCGGTGCCTCCAGGCGCCGCTGGCCGCTCGGCCGGGGATTCGAGCGCTTCTACGGCTTCATGTCGGGCGAGACCCATCAGTTCGCCCCGGCCCTCATCGAGGACAACCACCTCATCAGGCCGCCCCGATCGATCGAGGACGGCTACCACCTGACCGAGGACCTCATCGACCAGGCGATCGGCTGCATTCGTGACCTGCGGGTCGTCACCCCGGACAAGCCCTTCTTTCTCTACTTCTGTCCCGGGGCCTGTCATACGCCGCACCAGGCACCGCCCCCGTGGATCGAGCACTACCGGGGCCGTTTCGATCTGGGTTGGGACGCCTGGCGCGAGGAGATCTACGCCCGCCAGATGGCGTCGGGGCTCCTCCTGTCCACGACCGAGCTCTCGCCGCGCCCTGACTGGGTGCCGGCGTGGGACGACCTCGGCGACGACACCCGCCGCCTCTACGCCCGCTACATGGAGGCCTTCGCCGGCTTCCTCTCCCACACCGACCACGAGGTCGGCCGGCTCATCGACTTCCTGGCGCTGACCGGCGATCTCGACAACACCCTGATCGTCGTCCTCTCGGACAACGGGGCCAGCTCGGAAGGCGGCCCCACCGGGTCGCTCAACATCCTGCACGGCTGGAACGGGACCACCCAGACCGTCGAGGAGGCCCTGGCCGAGATCGACGTCATCGGCGGCCCCAAGTGGCACAACAACTATCCCTGGGGCTGGACGATGGCCGGGAACTCACCGTTCAAGCGCTGGAAGCGGGAGGTCCATGAAGGCGGCGTCGCCGACCCCCTCATCGTGCATTGGCCGAGTGGCATTGGTGACGGCGGGGCGGTGCGTCGGCAGTACGTGCACGCCATCGACCTCGTGCCGACCGTCCTCGACGTGACGGGGGTCGAGGCACCGGCCGAGATCGACGGCATCGAGCAGCGACCGCTCGACGGCGTGAGCTTCGCCGCGGCGCTTCGCGATCCTGTGGCGCCCGACCGGCGCATCACGCAGTACTACGAGATGTTCGGCAGCCGGGCGCTCTACCACGAGGGGTGGAAGGCCGTGATCAGCCACCCGTTCGTCCGGACCGACCAGCGCTTCGACGACGACGTGTGGGAGCTCTACCACGTGGCGGTGGATCCCTCGGAGTGCCACGACCTCGCGGCCGAGCGACCCGACAAGGTGAAGGAGCTCAGCGACCGTTGGTGGATCGAGGCCGGGCGCAATCAGGTCCTCCCGCTCGACAACCGACCGCTGTCCGAGTTCGTACTCGGCCGGCCGATCAGCGTGGCGCCCCGGGAGCGCTACGTCTTCTACCCCGGAGCGGCGCAGGTGCCCGAAGTGGTGGCGGTGAACGTTCGGAACCGGAGCCACACGATCACCGCCGACATCGAGCTGGATGAGGTACCGGCAGCGGGTGTCCTCCTGGCTCAGGGATCGTTCCTCGGTGGGTGGTGCTTCTACCTGCTCGACGGCCGGCCGCGGTACACCCACAACCTCGGGGCGATCGAACAGCACGACGTCACGTCCGGCACCGTCGTCGGTCGGGGGCACCACGAGCTCGCCTTCCGCTTCCAGCGAACCGGCGAGCACCGGGGTACTGGCACCCTCCTCTGCGACGGCGACGTCGTCGGGGAGGCAGAGCTGTCGCGGTTCACCCCCGAGCGGTTCTCGCTCACCGGGGCCGGCGTGACCTGCGGCTACGGCAACAACCTCCCGGTGTCCGAGGCCGTCCGAGGACCGTTCCCGTTCAGCGGTCACCTGCTCAGGGTGACCGTCGACGTCCAAGGTCCGCCCTTCGCGGACGCCGCGGCTGAGGTCCGGGCGGCCATCGTGAGCCAGTAAACGGGGCACCGGTCGCGGGCCGTTGCCGCATGCGCGATAGTCGGGGGCCGTCGGCATCGAGGACAGAGAGGAAGCAACGATGGTGGAGCTGAAGGGCCATCGGATCCTGGTCATCGGGGCGTCGTCGGGCATCGGGCGGGAGGTGGCGATCCAGTGCGCGGCGGCTGGCGCCGACGTGGCTTTCGCGGCCCGACGCGTCGAGCGACTGGAGGAGGCCGCGGCCGGGGCCGGGGGCCGGAGCTTCGCCTTTCCCTGTGACGTGCGCGAGCCCGGCGCCGCCGAGGCGGCCGTCGAATCGACGGCGGCACGGTTCGGCGGCCTGGACGCCGTCGTCTACGCCACCGGGGTCTCGCCCCTCGCCAAGATGGCCGACGCCGACCTCGAGCTTTGGCGGAACCTCATCGACACCAACCTCATCGGCGCCGCGATGGTCGCCAAGTCTTCGCTTCCTCACCTCTACGAGTCGCAGGGCCGGCTCCTCTTCCTGGGCTCGAGCTCCGTCGGTCGTCCGTATCCGGGGCTCGTCCCCTACTGCACGACGAAGGCCGCGCTGCACGAGATGGCGCGAGGGCTCCGTAATGAGTGTCCCTGGCTGCGGGTCACCACCTTCATCGTGGGGCCGACGATCACCGAGTTCGCCAACGAGTGGGACATGGAGCTGGCCATCGAGATGGGCACACGTTGGAACAAGGAGGGCTACCCGGCGGGTGCGGCCATGCCGGCCGAGGAGATGGCAGCCCAAGTGGTGGCGGTGCTCGCCAGTGGGGCTCGGGTGAACGAGATCTTGGTGATGCCCGACGAGGCCGCAGCAGAAGGCACCAGCGCGCTCTGAACCACTCTTGACTCCGGCGGGATCCCTGCACGATCGGCCGCTGCCCGGAAGGACCGGATTTTGGAGAATGCGATGACGACGGTTGATGGCAGTCCTTCGGTTGAATTCGACCCGTTCTCGAACGAGTTCTTCGACGACCCCTACGACCTCTACCGGCGGATGCGCGACGAACGACCCGTCTACTTCAACGAGGCGTACGGGTTCTGGGCCCTCTTCCGTTACGAGGACGTCTGCGCCGCGCACAAGGACTGGCAGACCTTCTCGTCGAGCCACGGCGTGGACCTCTCGACGCTCTCCACGCCGCCGGAGCTGATCCAGCAGCTCCGCAGCATCATCATGATGGACCCCCCGGACCACGACCGGCTCCGGGCCCTCGTCAGCCGGGTCTTCACACCCCGGGCCATGACGTCCCTCGAGCCGATGATCCGCGAGGTCATCACGTCGTTCATCGAGCCACTCGACGACGCCGACCACTTCGACGCGGTGGCCGACTTCTCAGGACCCTTCCCGGTGGAGATCATCTCGCGCATGCTCGGCGTCCCGGCCGAGGACCGCCAACAGATCCGGCACTGGCTCGACCTCATGTTGCACCGCGAGCCGGGCAAGATGGACCCGACCCCCGAGGGGGTCGAAGCGGCCCTGGCCGCCGGGGGCTACTTCTTCGAGCTCGTGCAGGAGAAGCGCCGGCGCCCGGGCGACGACATGATCACCCGCCTCACCCAGGTGGAGGTGGACCGGGGCGACGGCGAGCTGACCCGCCTCGACGACGCCGAGATCGCCGGGTTCGCCAGCCTGCTCGGTGGAGCGGGCGCCGAGACGGTGACCAAGCTCGTGGGCAACGCGGTCGTCCTCTTCGCACGGCATCCCGAGCAGTGGCAGAAGGTTCTCGAGAACCCGGACCGCATCCCGGGTGCGGTCGAGGAGATCCTCCGCTACTGGCCGCCGTCGCAGTACCAGGGGCGGTTCTCGGTCCGTGACGCCGAGTACAGCGGGGTGAAGGTGACCGCGGGCCACCCGACGATCCTCATCACCGGTTCGGCGACGAGGGACGAACGGCAGTTCGAGGAGCCCGACCGCTTCGACGTCGACCGGGAGCCTGGCCTGCAGCTGGGCCTCGGCTACGGCATCCACAGCTGCCTCGGGGCGGCGCTCGCCCGCATGGAGAGCCGGATCGCCGTCGAGGAGCTCACCCGGCGCTGGCCGTCGTTCACCGTCGACGAGGCAGGCTGCCGTCGGGTCCACATGTCGAACGTGGCCGGCTACAGCAACGTGCCGGTGACGAGAGCGGCCTGAGCCTGGACGGCCCGGAGGAGGGCGCTCGAGGTCGGGCTGCCGTTGGCGACACGAAGTCGAGCGCGGCCCTCTTCCTCGGCTCGGCGGCCGGTCAGTCACCCGAAGCTCCGGGATGGGCCTCGCCGCGAAGCCCTGACCTCGGGCGTTCGCCTCCCGGCCGGTGCCGTACGGCGTGGCGCGCCGACTGGCGCCCGGGTCAGGGCACGCGCACGTCGTGGTGCGCCGCGGCTCCCTGCAACTCGTCCTCGGACAGCTCCGTCACCTTGACGGGGGTGACGAGCGTCCAGTGCTTGCCCACCGGGCAGTACTGGTAACGGCTCCAGCCGAGCTTGATCGACTTCACCGAGGCTCCCGGGATCCAGATCGTCGTGAACAGGTGGCCGTCCCGGCAGCGGACGACGGTGTCGCCGCCCAGTCCCTTGTAGCCCTGGCGCCTCGCCCACAGCGTGAACAGCACGAGCACGAGGACGACCACGGCCATGATGGCGCCGGCTTCGGCCGGGGACAGCTTGCGGCGAGCCACAGGACGAGCGTAATGGCGGACGCCGGACCGGCCGCCCGGGTCAGATGACCCGGCTGGCCCCGTGGCCCGCCCAGTACTGCTCCCGCAGGCCGGTCTTGTAGAGCTTCCCGTTGTCGAGGCGCGGGAGCTGCTCCATGAAGTCGATCGAGCGGGGCCGCTTGTAGCCGGCCAGCCGGTCCTCGCAGAACAGCCGCAGCTCGGCCTCGAGCTCGGGGCCGGCGTCGGCCCAGTCCACCGGCTGGACGACCGCCTTCACCTCCTCACCCATCTCAACGTTCGGGACTCCGAAGACCGCCACGTCGAGCACCTTCGGGTGGGCCACGAGGACGTCCTCGATCTCCTGCGGGTAGATGTTGACACCACCCGAGACGATCATGAAGGCCTTGCGGTCGGTGAGGTAGAGGTAACCCTCGTCGTCCACCCGACCGATGTCACCGAGTGTGCGCCAGGTCGGGTGCTCCTTGTGGGCGACGCCCGCCGTCTTCTCCTCGTCCCCGTGGTACACGAAGGTGGTCGTCGGCATCTCGAAGTAGACGGTGCCGGTGTCGCCGACCGGTACCTCTCTGCCGTCCTCGTCACAGATGTGGATGATGGCGTTCTGGGCGGCCTTCCCCACCGACCCCTTGTGCTTGAGCCACTCCGCCGAGCTGATCGTGGTGCTGCCGATGTTCTCCGTGCCGGCGTAGTACTCGATGAGAATCGGCCCCCACCACTCGATCATCTTCTCCTTCACGTCGACCGGGCAGGGGGCCGCCGCGTGGACTGCCACCTCATGACTCGAGAGGTCGTAACGGGTTCGCTCCTCCTCGGGGAGCTTCAGCATGCGCACGAACATGGTCGGGACCCACTGGGAGTGGGTCACCCGCTCGCGCTCGATCAGCCGGAGGGCCTGGGCGGGGTCGAAACGCTCCATGACGACGACCGTGCCCCCGAGGCTCTGCACGGCGAGCGACACTCGCAACGGGGCCGAGTGGTAGAGCGGGGCCGGGCTCAGGTAGATCATCTCATCGCGGAACCCGTACGCCCCCCGGCTGTGCTCGGCGATCTCCCCCTCGCCGATGCTCACGTCGCCCTGGGGGAGCGGGAACTCCACACCCTTGGGCCGGCCGGTCGTGCCGGAGCTGTAGAGCATGACCGTGCCCCGTCGCTCGTCTTCGAGAGGGTCCGACGAGAACTCGGCGACCGCCCGTTCGTAGGACTCGTGGCTAGAAGGGGCGCCGCCCACCATCAGCCGCCGACGCACCTTGGGGGTTAGCGGCACCACGGCCTCGACCACATCGTGCAGGAGGGCGCTCGTGACGAGCACCTGGGCGCCGCAGTCGTCGGCGATGTAGGCGGCCTCGGGTGCCGTGAGGTGCGAGTTGATGGCGGTGATGTAGAGCCCGGAGCGGAGGGCCGCCCAGGCCAGCTCGAAGTAGACGGGGTTGTTCTCCATCATCACGGCGAAGTGGTCGCCGGCCTGCAGCCCGGTGTCTCGGAGCAGCCGGGCGAAGCGGATGGAGCCCTCGTCGAGCTCGCCGAAGGTCACCACCTGCCCCGTGAGACCCATCACGAGGGCCTTGCGATCGGGTTGGGTCGTTCGGAACGTGCCTGGGTACATCGGTCACCTCGCCGCGTCGTCGGCCGACGATGTTGGCACAGCCGTCGCCGGTCGGGCCCAACCGGCCGGACTCAGCGGTCGGGATCCTCGTCCTCCGAACCGGGCCCGAGCTGGGTCTTGGCCCGGTCCACCAGGTGCTGGCGCAGCTCTCCCAGCGAGGCAAGGTCGTAGGAGGCCTCCCAGCCCCTGCTCACCTCGAGCTCGAGCGGCCAGGCCTCGGCCAGCGTGGTGGCGGCCACCTCGTCGTAGGTCTGGCGGATGCGCACGAGCGGCGCCTCCTCCTGCGCCGCGCAGTCGGCGGCCAGGCGGCAGGCGGTCGGCAGCAGCTCCTCGTGGGGCACCACGTGGTTGACCAGGCCCCAGACGAGGGCGGTCTCTGCGTCCACGAAGTTGGAGGTGAAGCTCATCTCCTTGGCCCGGGCCAGGCCCACCCGCTGGGGCAGGAGGAGGGTGAGCCCCCAGCCGGGCATGACGTTCACCTTGACGTGGGTGTCGACGAACGCCGCCCGCTCCGAGGCCACGAGGAAGTCGCAGTGGAGGGCCAGCTCCAGGCCGCCCGTGGCCACCGGCCCGTTGATCGCCCCGATCATCGGCTTGCGCCGCGGTGGGAGGGGCCCGAACCAGGGGTCCCGGTGCACCGGTGCGCCGGCCCCACCTGACCCGACGTCCTTCAGGTCGACCCCGGCGCAGAAGGCCGGGTCGGTGCCGGTGAGCACGAGGACGGCGACGTCGGGATCCTCGTCCAGCCGGCCGACCACCTCGATGAGCCGGCGCACCAGGGCCCGGCTCAGCGCGTTGCGGCGCTCCGGCCGGTTGAGGGTGACGACGGCGACCTTGTCGGCCACGTCGACGAGGAGGATGTCGTCGTCGGGCACCGCGGGACCGCCGCCCGTCAGCGTGCGGGGACCGGCCCCTCCACGGCGTCGGGCACGGCGATGCGCACCGGCGGGGCCTCCTTCCACGGCGTGATGCCGTCCTCGGGGAGCGCCGCGGGCATCCGGTTCTCGTGCACCTCGGCCCAGTGGGCGTGGTTGAGCTGGTGCAGCGTGAAGCAGGCCTGGAGGGCGTTGTAGAAGCCCATGTTGTCGACCGACTGGTTCACGGACTCCTTGATGAGGAGAGCCGTCATCGTCGGGAGCTTGGCGATCCGGCTGGCGTACTCGAGGGTCCGCTCCGAGAGCTCGTCGGTCGGGAAGATCTTCGAGACCATGCCGAGGCGGTGCGCCTCCTGAACATCGAGGGCGTCGCCGGTGAGCATGAGCTCCTTCGTCCGGCGGGGGCCGAACTCCCAGGGGTGGCCGAAGTACTCGACCCCGCACATCCCGAGCCGCGTGCCCACCACGTCGGCGAAGAGCGCGTTGTCGGCGGCCACGATGAGGTCGCAGGCCCACATGAGCATGAGGCCGGCGGCGAACACCGTCCCCTGGACCTGGGCCACCGTGATCTTGCGCAGGTTCCGCCAGCGGAGCGTGTTCTGGAAGAAGTAGTGCCACTCCTGGAGCATCCGACCCTCGGCCCCCTTGCGGGTGGCCCCGTTGATGCGGGCCGTCGGGTGCTGGTTGGGACCGGGGGTGCGCTCCTCCATCGCCTGCTTCGACCCGAGGTCGTGGCCCGAGGAGAAGAGAGGACCCACCCCGCCCAGGATGACCACCCGGACCTTGTCGTCCTCCTCGGCGTGCGTGAAGGCCTCGTCCAGCTCCACGAGGAGACCCCGGTTCTGCGCGTTGCGGGAGTCGGGGCGGTTGAGGAGGATGCGGGCCACCTTGCCCTCGTCGAGCTCCTCGTAGGTCACGTACTTGTACTCGGGCATGTCCTGCTGCTCCTCTCGCTGCGGCGTCCGGCGGTCTGTCTCGGCCTGTAACGCCGCACCCCTGTCTGACGTGCCAGTCGGACCACGCTAGTCGGCCGCGCGGGGACCGACCATCCCGTCCTCCCGCCGAGCCCGGCCGACGGTGGGCGAGACTGGCGGGCGGACCGAGCTGCGGGCGGCCACGCCCCTCGTGAACAACCTGATCGGAGGGCCCATGCCCGACCTCCTCGTCGACTCGCCCGAAGAGGGCGTCGCCCGGATCACCTTCAACCGGCCCGAAACCCTGAACGCCTTCACGAACGCCACCCTGGAGGAGTTCTTCCAGGTCCTCGACCGCCTGCGGACCGACTTCTCGCAGCGGGTGGTGGTGCTGACCGGCGCCGGCCGGGCGTTCTCCTCCGGGCACGACGTGGCCGACCACTCGACGCCGTCGTGGCTGACCGACGACCTCGGGACGATCCCGTCGAACCTGGTCCAACAACGGTGGTGGGCCCAGGTGGTGCCGGCGCTCCGCAGCCTGCCCCAGCCGGTCGTCGCCGCGGTCAACGGGCCGGTGGCCGGCGGGGGCTACGCCCTCGCCCTCGGGGCCGACCTGCGCCTCGCCGGCCGCTCGGCCCGCTTCGTGAACGCCTTCCACACGCTCGGCGCCTGGCTGACCAAGTCGGCGCTCTGGGCCGGCATCGACGGCCAGAGCCTGGAGGCGGCCATCGAGCTCGAGGCCCGGGGACAGATCCTGGCCCTGGCCACCGGGGACGCGGCGGAGCACCGGCGGGCACAGGCCGAGGGACGGGCGCCGCAGTTCCGCTGGCACTGAGCACCCGCCCGGCGGGGCGCGAATTGCCCCGTGGTACGTTGCCCGGAGGTGCCGAGCACGGGGGGCCCCGTGGAGATCGAGACGCTGCTGACCGGGATCGGCGGACAGGGCATCCAGCTGGCCGCTCGCACGCTCGCCGAGAGCGCGATGGCCGAGGGCCGCGAGGTGATGGTCTTCGGGAGCTACGGCGGGATGATGCGCGGCGGCCGCACCGACGCCACGGTCATCGTGGGCGACGAGCGCCTCCTCGCCCCGCCGACCGTCCCCCGGGCCTGGTGCGCCCTGGCCATGCACCACGAGTTCTGGCCGCCGGTGGCCGATCGCCTGCGCCCGGGCGGCGTGGCGGTCGTCGACCGCAGCGTCTTCCGGGGCGACGCCACCGTCGAGGGCGTGACCGTGCTCGAGATCGAGGCGACGGGGGTGGCCACCGAGCTCGGCACGCCGATGGCCGGCTCCATGGTGGCCCTCGGGGCCCTCGCCGCGGCCAGCCGGCTCACGAGCAAAGAGGCCCTGCTGGAGGCCTCCGGCCGGGTCCTCCCCCCCTACCGCCAGCAGCACGCGGCCAAGAACGCCGAGGCCCTCGCGGCCGGCTTCGCCCTCGGTGAGGGCGTCGGGGGGGACGTCTGGTCCTTCGCCGCCGGGGTGACGACGTGAGCCCGACGGAGGTCACGGTCCGCGGCCACGTGGTCATCGACGTCGACGCCTGCAAGGGCTGCGTCCTCTGCATCGACGCCTGCCGGCCGGGGGTCCTCTCGATGTCAGAGGCCCGCAACAGCCGGGGCTACCACTACCCCGAGCTGCGGCCCGGGTGCACCGGCTGTCGGGCCTGTGCCCAGATCTGCCCGGACTTCTGCTTCCAGGTCTGGAAGTACGAGGAGCCCGAGCACCTGACCTTCGAGACCGAGGGCGGGGCGTGACCCGGCGGCTCATGGAGGGGTCCGAGGCCCTGGCCGAGGCGATGGTGGCCGCCGGCTGCCGGTTCTTCGCCGGCTACCCCATGACGCCGTTCACCGAGGTGCTCGAGCACATGGCCCGGCTGCTGCCCGGGGTCGGCGGCACGTGCATGAACGCCGAGAGCGAGCTCGAGGCCATCGGCATGGTGTGGGGGGCCGCGGCCACCGGGGTGCGGGCGGCCACCGGCTCGGTGGGCCAGGGCCTCTCGCTCATGCAGGAGTCGATGGCCGAGCTGAGCCACGCCCGGGTGCCCGTCGTGGTCCTCAACATGGCCCGGGGCCAGGGCGACTACTTCCAGGCCACCCGGGGCGGGGGGCACGGGGACTACCGCACGGTCGTGCTGGCCCCGGCCGACGCGGCCGAGGCGGTCGAGCTCGTGCAGCGGGCCTTCCACCTCGCCGACGAGTGGCGCAACCCGGTCATGTTCCTCGGCGACTACTTCCTGGCCCACGTCCAGGAGGCGCTGGAGGTGACGCCGGTCGACTTCGGCCCGCTGCCCGAGAAGAGCTGGGCCCTCGACGGGTCCTCCAGCGGCTCGGGGCGGGCCCGGCTCGTGTCCTCGATCGCCGCCACCAAGGTCGACGACCCCGACTCGGTCGACCACGGCACCCACCTCGCGCTCATCGTCGACCACGTGGCGGCCATGGCCGCCGGTGTCGACCCGCTCGTCGAGACCGGCGGCCTTGACGACGCCGAGCTGGTCGTCGTGGCCTACGGCACGGCTGGCCGCTACGTCCGCTACGCGGTGGGCGAGCTGCGGGCCGAGGGCTACCCGATCGGCTTCGTCCGCCCGATCACGCTCTGGCCCTTCCCCTCGGCCGCGGTGGTGCAGGCGGCCGAGGGCGCCCGGGCGGTGGCCGTCTTCGAGCTCAACAGCGGTCAGATGATCGACGACGTGCGGCTGGCCGTGCTCGGCCGGGCGCCGGTCGTCGGCATCGGCGGCGTGGCGTTCGACGAGTCGGGGTTCGGGATCTCCCCCCTGCTCGACGTGGAGCTCATCTCGGCGAGGGTCCTCGCCACCCTCGACGCCCAGACGAGGAGCGCGGTGTGAGCGAGCTCCCGATCATCCGGTCGGACCGGCCCCCCGAGCGGCCGAGCCACATGACCGACGACTTCGCACCGCCGCTCATCTTGAAGGGCGAGCACGACCTGTGCCCGGGTTGCGGAGAGCCGGTGGCCATCCGCTCGGCGGTCGACGTGCTCGACGAGCTGGGCCTGGCCCGCCGGGCCATCGCCGTCGTCGGTATCGGCTGCTACACGGCCTTCTCGGCCACCCTCGACGTGGAGGTGCTCCAGGCCCTGCACGGGCGGGCCCCCTCGCTCGCCACCGGGGTGAAGCGGGCCAAGCCCGAAACCATCGTGGTCACCGTCCAGGGCGACGGCGACATGGTGAACGAGGGACTCCAAGAGGTGCTCCACGCGGCGGCCCGAGGCGAGTCGTTCACCGCCGTGATGCTCAACAACGGGGTCTTCGGCGAGACCGGCGGGCACATGACGGCCACCACCGTCGTGGGGCAGCGCACCAAGAACACCCTCGACGGCCGGGACCCGGCCGTGCACGGCCACCCCATCGACATGGCCGCCCTGCTGGCCCAGCTGGACGGGGCCACCTACGTGGCCCGCGGCGCGGTCAACAACGCCGGCAACGTGGCCCGCACCCGCCGCATGCTCCACCGGGCCCTCGAGCTCCAGGCGGCCGGGGCCGGGTTCAGCTTCGTCGAGATCCTCACCATGTGCCCGACCGGGTGGTTCATCGAGACCACCGAGGCCCCCGACTACCTGGCCGAGACGCTGGCCGGGGCCTACGGGGTGGGCGTGCTGAAGGACACCGGCCCGGCCCTCTGAGGCGACCGCGCCGGACGCTCGGTATCGTGCGGCGGTGGGCGAGCGGGTGCGGACCATTGGGGCGTCGGAGATGCCAGCGTGGGTGGCCGCCATGGACGTCGGCTTCCTCAACAACGAGCGGCCCTCCGCCGCCTTCGCCGAGCAGTACGGCGAGCACGTGGACTACGACCGCACCTGGGCGGCGTTCGACCGGGACCGGGTCGTCGGCACCCTGCGCTCGTTCGCCACGCCCTTCACCGTGCCCGGGCCCGGTGAGGTCACGGCGGCCGCGCTCACCAACGTCACCGTGGCCCCCACCCACCACCGCCGCGGCTACCTCACCGAGATGATCACCGCCGACCTGGCGGCGGCGGCCGAGCGGGGTGAGCCGCTCGGCATCCTCATCGCCTCGGAGTACCCCATCTACGGCCGCTTCGGGTACGGGCCGGCGGTGGAGGGCGCCCGCTACGCCGTGGACGCCGAGTCGGCCCGCTTCACGCAGCCGGCCGAGGGCACGGTCGAGCTGGTGGACCGGGTGACACTGCGCAAGGAGGCCCCGCCCCTCTACGAGCGGTTCCGGACCGGCCAGCCGGGTTCCATCGGACGCGACGACTACGTCTGGGACCGGCGCCTCCACACGGTCGAGGTCCCGGAAGACGACCCGCCGAAGGGGTGGCAGGCCCTCTACCGGGCGCCCGGCGGCGGCGCCGAGGGCTACGTCAGCTACAGCGCCGCCTCCAACTGGGAGGGCATGCGGCCGCGCGGCAAGCTCGACGTCCACGAGCTCCTGGCGCTCTCCCCCCGCGGCTACCACGCGCTCTGGCGCTACCTCTGCGAGGTGGACCTCATCGCCAAGATCGAGGCGCACGACCGGCCGGTGGACGAGCTCTTGCCCTGGCTCCTCCACGACGGACGCATGGTCCGGCAGAGCGCCCGCTACGACTTCGTGTGGGTGCGGGTGCTCGACGTGGTGGCCGCCCTGTCGGCCCGCCGCTACCGGGGTCGGGGTCGGGTGGTCATCGAGGTGGCCGACCCCCTGGGCTTCGCCGGCGGCCGCTACGTCCTCGAGGCCGAGGCCGACGAGGCCGCCTGCGCCCGCACCGACGAGGCGGCCGGGCTGGCGCTCCCCGTCGACCTCCTCGGCTCGGTCTACATGGGCGCCGTGTCGCTGCACACGCTCGCCGCCACGGGACGGGTGGAGGAGCGGACGGCGGGGGCGCTCGCAGAAGCCGAGCAGCTGTTCCGAGCGGGCCCCGCGCCCTGGTGCAGTACCTGGTTCTGAGCCCGAGAGGAAAGGGGACCGCAGTGGACCGGCTGCTCGTAGCCGACATCTTGTACTCGACGGCCCGCCGGTTCCCCGGCCGCCCCGGGGCCACGCTCGACGACGAGACACGGACCTTCGGCCAGCTCGGCGCGGCGACCGAGCGGCTGGCCGCCAACCTCGCCGCCCGCGGGATCCGGCGGGGCGAGCGGGTGGCCTGGCAGGGGGCGATCACGCTCGACGCCATCCCCCTCCACTTCGCCTGCGCCGCGCTCGGTGCGGTGTTCGTGCCGGTGAACCCAGCGCTCGGCGTGGCCGAGACCCGGCCCCTCCTCGAGCTGACCGAGCCGGCGCTCGTGCTCACCGACGGCGAGCACCCGGGCGACGCGGTGCTCGCCGACCTCCTCGCCGAGACGCCGGGCGAGCCACCTCCGGCGACCGCGGTCGACGAGGACGACCCGCAGGTCATGTTCTTCACGAGCGGCTCCACCGGACGGCCGAAGGCCGTGGTCCTCTCGCAGCGCTGCGAACGGCTGCGCTCGATGGTGGAGGCCCTCTCCTACCCGGTCGGCGCCACGATCTGCATGTTCCCGCTCTTCCACATGTCGGGCTGGACGACGGCCCTCGGCTGCTGGCTCTCGGGCGAGCATGTCGTGTTCGTGACCCGGCCCGACGCCGAGCCCCTCCTCGAGGCCATCGACCGCTATCGGGGGGCGCACTTCTACGCCATCCCGGCCGTGTGGCGGCGCATCCTCGAGGTCGACCGCAAGCCCTACGACCTCTCCTCGCTCGTCGACGCCAACACCGGCACGTCGGCCACGACGCCCGAACTGCTGGCGGCCATCGGCGAGGCGTTCCCGAACACGCGGACGACGATCACCTATGGCTCGACCGAGGCCGGCCTGGCCAACCGGCTCGGCCCCGAGGACCTCTTCGCCAAGCCCGGGTCGGTCGGCCCGCCCGGCGTCGGTGTCTACTGCCGGCTCGACGACGCCGGCCAGCTCCTCGTGAAGAGCCCCTACCTCATGTCCGGCTACTTCCGGAACCAAGAGGCCACGGCCGAGGCCCTGCAGGACGGCTGGTTCCACACCGGCGACCTGGCCGAGTGCGACGACGAGGGCTACTACTCGATCGTCGGGCGGGTGCAGGACCTCATCCGCTCGGGCGGCGAGTACGTGGCGCCGGTCGAGGTCGACGCGGTCGTCCAGGACCACCCGAAGGTGGCCGACGGCGCAGTGGCCGGTGTGCCCGACCCCGACTGGGGCGAGGTCGTGACGGCCTTCGTCGTCGTGAAGCCGGGTCAGTCGCTCAGCCTGGACGGCCTGCGCCGGCACTGCGACGACCGTCTCGCCGCCTACAAGGTCCCCCGCCGGCTGTACATCGTCGACGAGATCCCCCGGACCGGGGCCACGATGCAGGTGCAGCGCCGTCGGCTCGTCGAATGGGCGGCCGAGCGTGACGCCCCCGGGGGCGGCGGGTCCGCCCGGCGCGCCCCGCGCTGAGCCCCGAGCCCCTGGTCCTCAACCGGCCAGGCAGGCGGCCGGGATGGGCAGCTCCGTGACGCTCTCGCTCCCTCTCCCGCCTGGGAGAAGGACAGCGTAGAAGTCGTGCGGACCGACGGCGAGGAGCACCCCGTCGGACGGGCGGGCCAGCACCTCCGTCGCCAGAGCCGAGAATGGCGGCGACGTCGCCCAGACGAGGAAGAGCCCGGAGGACGTATCGGCGACCCTGGGCATGAGGACGCCGTGCCACGTCACCGAACCCGACGGCGACACCGTGGCCGTCGGGTGGACCGGAGCCGTGGCCGAGAGCGCCCCGACCGCCGGGGACGGACACAGCACGGCGACCAACGCCGCCAGACCCGTGACGAGGGCCCGGGCCGGTCGAGAGGTCACGGCGAGGCGGTCGGCCGCCGACGGATCGGTTCGAGCGTTCGCACCGCGGGCTCGTCGGTGAACGAAAGGACGATCCGGTTGAAGAGCTCCGGCTGCTCCACCGCCACGAGGTGCGAGGCACCGGGCAGGACGGCCAACCTCCCGTCGGGTAGCCGACGGGCGAACTCATCGGCGTGGGACACCGTGACGAAGTCGTCGTCGCCGACGAGGACGAGCACCGGCGCGGCGACCCGGTCGAGCCGGTCCGACCAGTCGAAGGGCTCGGCCCAGAGCGTGCGGATCTTCTCCCAGACCGAGGCGAAGTGCTCGGGGCCGTCGGGCGAGACGGCCCGGTAGGCGTCGGCCATCCAGGCCAGCTCCTCGTCGTCGGCGGGGCGGGCGACGAGGTCCTCGACGGCACCGGGCACGTAGCCGGCGCTCGAGAACCCGCTCCCGTAGCAGGTGAGGGTGCGCACGAGCTCGGGTTCCTCGATCGCCACGAGGAGACCGACCATGCCCCCGTCGCTCCAGCCGACGAGGTCGGCCGGTGCGAGGTCGAGCGCTCGGAGGAAGGCCGCGGTCTCGGCCGCCATGCCCTGGTAGGTGAGCGGGCCGTCCCGGTCGGGCGTGTGGCCGTGGCCCTGGCGCTCGGGGGCCACGACCGTGCGCACGGGCGAGAACCCGGCGAACTGGGCCGCCCAGCCGTCGTTGGCCGCCAAACCGCCGTGGAGGAGGACGATCGGTCGGCCCGTGCCCTCCATCTCGTAGAAGACGGCGTGGCCGTCGAGCTCGACGGTGGCGCCCCGGCGCGGACCGCCCACGGGGGTCACCCGGCCGGGCGCACTGCGGGTCGAGGGCGACGGCGGTCGGAGGAAGGACCTCCAGACGGCACGGCGGCATCGTAACCTGGGCCGGCCCCGACCGGGCCGCACGAGCGAGGGAGATCGGGCATGGCGAGCGACATCAAACTGGACAGTCACCACCGGGCGACGCTCGAGAAGCTCTTCGAGCACCCGACGACCCACAACCTCGAGTGGCACGACGTCCTGTCCCTCCTCGAAGCGGTGGGTACGGTCACCGAGACGAGGAAGGGGAAGTTCCGGGTGGTGATCCAGTCGTCGACGATCACCATGGACCTGCCGAAGGGCCACGGTCACGACCTCTCCACCGAGCAGATGGTCGACCTCCGCCACCTGCTCTCCGGGGCGGGCATCACTCCGGAGGCCGTGGCCAAGGACTGATCGGCCAATCCCGGTCGGCCCGAGTCCCGTACCACCACCTCGACGGCGTCCACCTCCTCCGGACGCCCCGACCGGCCCGGCGGGCCGGACGGCGAAACGACGAGGTGTGACCATGACCCGACGCGGACTGACGATCCTCCTGGCCACCACGGTGGTCGTGGCAGCGGTGCTGGTGCTGGCGCTGCACGGGGGCACGAGTCGCGCGCCCTCGACGGCGAACAGCCCGATCTCGTCGACGATCAAGCCCGTCCCCCCGAAGCCCGTCCCCCCGAAGGTGGCCGGAACGCACGCGGAGAGCCCGACGGTCGCGCCGTCCAGCTCCGACAACGCCGGCATCCCCCAGGGCGGCGGCGGTGATGGCGACGGCGACAACCACGGCGGCCCGAGCGACGGCGACGGGGACGTCTGACCGCCGGCCGGGCCGGCCTCAACCGGGCTCGGGACCGTCCCGGTCGGCGACCAGCTGGGCCCGGTTGAGCTTCATGGCGTCGCTCCGGGGTAGGGCATCGACGAACTCGACCGTCTTCGGCACCTTGTAGGGGGCGAGGCGGGAGCGAGCGAAGGCCACCACGTCCTCCTCGCCGAGGGTGGGCGCCTCCGGCCGGCGTTGGACGATGGCGTGCACCCGGCGACCCCACTCGGGGTCACGGAGCCCCACCACCACCACGTCGGCGATGTCGGGGTGCTCGCTCAGCGCCGCCTCCACCTCGGCGGGGAACACGTTGGCCGCGCCCGTCACGATCATGTCGACCCGCCGGTCGGCCATGTAGACCCAACCCTCGTCGTCCATCCAGCCGAGGTCGCCCACGGTGACGAAGCCGTCCGAGGTCAGCGCGAGCTGGGGCACGTCGCCGATGTAGGTGGCGGCGGGCCCGTCGGGCATCTTCGTGTAGATGCCGCCGATCTCCCCCCGGGGCAGCTCCAACCCGTCGGGGTCGAGGATCTTGATCTCGGTCGGCGGGAAGCCCCGGCCGAGGGTGCCGGGGTGCTCGAGCCACTCGTCGCCGCGGCACACGATGAGTCCGGCCGCCTCCGAGGAGCCGTAACTCAAGAAGAACCGCTCCGGGCCGATGAGGTCGCACCAGAACCGGCCGAGCCACTCGGGCAGCGGGGCGGCCCCCTGCTGCACCCAGTCGAGGCTCGACAGGTCGCGTCGGGTGACGCCCTCGACCTGGGCCAGGCGTTGCAGCATGGGCGTCGCCCCGATGAACCCGGTGACCCGGTGGCGCTCGACGAGGTCGATGATGCGGGGGGCGTTGAAGCGCTCGAGGAGGACGACCTCGTCGCCGGCCATGAGGTTGCGGGTCGCGGTGAACCCGTTGGTGTGGTACAGCGGCGCCGGCAGGAGGACGATCTGGGGCCGGGGCAGCGGCCCGTAGTACTCGACCACCGTCGACGTGTAGGTGCCCGACGGGTAGTAGACGCCCGGACCCTTCTGGACGATCACCTTGGGCGAGCCGGTCGAACCCGAGCTGCACACCCCCCAGCCGTGCGGCGGGACCACGTCGGGAAGCGGGCCGTCGTCCTCGTCGGCCGCCTCGTCGAAGAGGTCGGGGTGCGAGGCGTCCACGATGAGGCGGGGTTCGATGACCGACAGCAGCCGGCCGAGCTCCCACTCGGGGAGGTCCCAGCGCATCGGGATGACGACGGCGCCCACCTTCCAGCCGGCGAAATCGGCGACGAGGTGCTCCGGCGAGTTCCGGAGGCAGACGGCGAGGTGGTCGCCCACACCGAGCCCCCGGGCGGCGAAGACCCGGGCCAGCTGGCTCGAGCGCCGGTCGAGCTCGCCGAACGTGAGCGCCGCCTCCCCGCCGTCTTCGGCCACGAAGACGAGGGCCACGTCGTCAGGCCGCTCCTCGGCCACCTGGTGCAGCCGCGTCCCGTTCGGGATGCCCTCTTCGAGCGGGACGGTGATCATCGGCGGGGGCTCCTTCCTCGTGCCGGCCGCATACTAAGAGAGTGCCCCGACCGACGGAGCCAGACGCCGCCGGGGGCCCCCTTGGACCCGGGTCCTGGCCCACTCGTATGATCGGCCGGTGAGCACCGTCGACACCCTCCGCTATGCCGACTACACCCTGTCGGACGAGCAGCAGGCGCTGGCCGAGGCGTTCGGGTCCTTCTTCGAGCGGGAGTCACCCGTCGAGCGGGTGCGGGCGGCCGAGCCCCTCGGCTTCGACCGGGAGCTGTGGGACCACCTGAGCGAGTTGCGGGCCGTGGCCATGGGGGTCCCCGAGGCCCAGGGCGGCGACGGCGCCGGGCTGGCCGAGCTGGTGCTCGTCACCGAGGCCCTGGGCCGGCACCTCGCCCCGGTCCCCCTTGTCGAGGCGGCCGCCGCGGCCCGGCTCCTCGCCCGGGCCGGTGGCCCCGAGGAGCTGCTCTTCCAGGTGACCGGGGGCGAGCAGCTGCCAACGCTCGCCCTCCACCCGGCCGTCCCGGGCCGGGCCCAGCTCGTCCCGGCCGCCGCCGTGGCCGACGTCGTCGTCGGTCTCGTGGGCGAGGAGCTCGTCGTGACCCGGCCGTCGGCCCCGCCCCGGGCGCCGGCCAACCAGGGGTCGGCCCCCGTCGCCTGGTGGGACCCCGGGGCGTCCGGGACCGAGACGACCGTCCTCAGCCGCGGCGGCGACGCCACCGCGGTCTTCCACGAGGCCGTGCGCGAGTGGAAGCTCCTCATGGCCGGGGCGCTCATCGGCCTGGCCGACGGGGCCCTCCGCATCGGGGTCGAGCACGCCAGGAGCCGGGAGGCCTTCGGCGCCCTGATCGGCACCTTCCAGGCGGTGGCCCACCCGCTCGTGGACGTGGCCATGGCCATCGAGACCGGCCGCCGCCTCCTGCACAAGGCGGCCTGGACCGCGGACCGCGACCCGGCGAGCCGCCCCCACCTCGTCCCGATGGCCTATCTGCACGCCACCGAGACCGCGATGCAAGCCGGCACCGTCGGCGTGCACGTCCTCGGTGGGGTCGGGTTCACCCTCGAGGGCGACGAACAGCTCTATTTCCGCCGGGCCAAGGGCTGGACGCTCGTGGCCGGCGACCCGAAAGGCGAGCTCGCTCGCATCGCCGACGCCCTCTACGGGCCCGCGAGCTGAGCCCCGAGGACGACCGAGTCGACGAGGAGCGGACCGACATGGACTTCAGTGCCATCGAGCTCGACCAGGAGACCCTCGACTTCTGGGCCGAGGTGCGGGCGTTCTGCGACGAGTACGTGACCGAGGAGCTCCACGACGAGGAGCACCGCACCGGGGACGGCTTCAATCTCCGGCTCCACCTGGCCCTCGGGGCCAAAGGTTGGCTGCTGCCGACCTGGCCGGTCGAGGACGGTGGCGCCGGGCTGAACGCCATCCAGGCCTACCTCATCTCCCACGAGCTGCACCTGCGGCGGGCTCCCAACATCACCTACGGCACGACGACGATGGTGCTGCCGGCGGTCCTGCAATGGGGCAGCGACGAACTGCGGTCCGACGTGGTGCCGAAGGTGGCGAGCGGCCACGCCCGGTTCTGCCTCGGCTACAGCGAGCCCGACTCGGGATCGGACATCGCCGCGGCCAAGACCCGGGCGGTGCGCGACGGCGAGGAGTGGGTCATCGACGGACAGAAGATGTTCACGACCGGCGCCCAGAACTGCCAGTACGCCTTCCTGCTGACCCGTACCAACCCCGAGGCGGCCAAGCACAAGGGCCTCACGATGTTCCTCTGCCCGCTCGACGACGCGGAGATCCAGGCCGTGCACACCCTCGGGGGCGAGCGCACGAACATGGTCTTCTACGACGGCATCCGCATCGCCGACAAGTACCGTCTCGGCCCGGTCGACCAGGGCTGGATGGTGCTGCTCGGGCCGCTGAACGCCGAGCACGCCATGGGCGACGAGCGGCCGATCCTCCCCCTCGAGCGGACCGGGGGCGAGAACTACGGGGTGGCCGGGGCCCACGCCTACGCCGCGGCGGTCGACTGGGCGGGCACGTCGGAGCCCGACGGGCGCCGGCCGATCGAGGACGACGTCGTCCGGCAGCGCCTGGCCCGGGCGGCCCTCGAGCTCGAGCTGGCCACCACCTCGACCGGACCGATCGGCCGCATCCTCACGTCGGAGATGTCCATCCGGGTGGCCGAGGACCTGCTGAGCCTGGTCGGGCCGCCGGGTCTCCTCCCCCGGGGCGAGGAGGGGGCTCTGGCGGGCGGCTGGCTCGAGTACGCCCACCGTTTCGCCCAGGGCACCGCCACCTACGGCGGCACCACCGACATCCACCGCAACATCCTCGCCGAGCGGTTCCTCGGCCTCCCCCGGAGCTCGCCCGGCGCCTCGAAGCCGCCGGTCGGCTGACCAGATCCACACCACCACCACCACCACCACCAGAGGGGAGCTGCCGATGGCCGACGACACCCGCCGGACGGTCGGCGTGGTCGACACCGACGAGCTACTCGCCCGGGTCAGCCAAGCCGCGCAGGCCTTCGCCCCCGGATCGTCGCTGAGCACGGTCGAGCCCCTCCAGGGCGGCAGCTCGAGCCTCACCTACCGGGCGACCCTCGAGGGCGGGCCGGTCGACGTCATCGTCGTGAAGGTGGCCCCGCCCGGTGTGCCGCCGGTCCGCAACCGCGACGTCCTGCGCCAGGCGAGGGTGCTGCAGGCGTTGGGCGGCGTGCCGGGTGTGCCGGTCCCCGAGGTGTACTTCTCCGACGAGGGAGACCCACCCGACGTCCCGCCCTTCTTCGCCATGTCCTACGTCGAGGGGGAGTCCTTCGAGCCCATCTTGAACACCGAGGGCGACCCGAGCCCCGAGGACCTCCGGGCCCGGGCGCTGACCTCCGCCCGGGTCCTGGCCGACCTCCAGGCGGCGGACCCCCGGGGCATCGGCCTGGCGGGCGAGCCCGAGGTCGACCTGGCCGGCGAGATCGAGCGCTGGGTCCGCCTGTTCGCCACCGTCGACGACGAGCTGAAGCCCCGTTCCGACGAGGCGGCCCAGGCGCTGCACGACACGATGCCCGCCGCCCTCCCGTCGGTCGTGCTCCACGGCGACTACCGCCTCGGCAACATGCAGTGCGTCGGCCCGGAGATCCGGGCCATCATCGACTGGGAGATCTGGTCGCCGTCGGACCCGCGCATCGACGTCACGTGGTGGCTGATGTTCACCGACCAGGGTCACCACCCCGCGGCCCGTCGCCAAGCGGCGCCGGGCATGCTCTCGGCCGACGAGCTCCTCGCCGCCTACACCGAGGCCCGGGGCGCTCCGCTCCCCGACCTCGACTGGTTCCACGCCCTCACCCGCTTCAAGGAGGCCGCGGCCACCGCGCTCATCGTGAAGCACCTGCGTCGGCGCCAGGGCGTGGTGGCGGCCGACGAGTTCGGGGCGGGCCAGATCCCACAGCTCATCGTGGACACGCTCACGATCCTGGGGCGCGACTGACGGTCGGACCGCCCAGCCGTGGCCCACAGCCGCGCCGGATGAAGCTCAGCCGGTCACGCCGTCGGCCCGGAGGGCGGCGATCTCCTCGTCGGCGAAGCCGTAGGCCGAGAGCACGTCGTCGGTGTGGGCACCGCGCTCGGGAGGGGGCCCGGCCATCTCGCCCGGCGTGCGGCTGAACCGGGGCGCCGGGGCGGGCTGCCAGCGGCCGTGGCGCTCGACGATCGTGCCCCGGGCGGCGATGTGGGGATGGGTGGGGAGTTCGGCCATCTCGAGCACCGGGGCCACGCAGGCGTCGGTCCCGGCCATGGCGGCACACCACTCGTCGCGGCCCTTGGTGGCGAAGGTCTCGCCGAACCGTCGGCGCAGCTCGGGCCAGCCGGACCGGTCCATCTGGTCCGGCAGCTCCGCCGGGTCGAGACCCAGGCCGGCGAGGAGCGCCGCGTAGAACTGGGGCTCGATGGCCCCGACGGCCACCCACTTCCCGTCCGCCGTCTCGTAGACGTCGTAGAAGGGGGCGCCGGAGTCGAGCATGTTGGCGCCCCGCTGGTGCACCCAGTCGGCCATGCCGAAGAACATGGTGAGAAGCAGGGCGCTGCCGTCGACCATCGCCGCGTCCACCACCTGGCCCTGTCCGCTCGTGCGGGCCTCGAGCAGGCCGGCGAGGACGCCGAAGCAGAGGAACATGGCCCCGCCGCCGAAGTCGCCCACGAGATTGAGAGGCGGCGTCGGGGGCTGGTCGGCCCGGCCGATCATGCCGAGCGGCCCGGCGACGGCGATGTAGTCGACGTCGTGGCCCGCCTCCATGGCGAGCGGCCCGTCCTGCCCGAAGCCGGTCATCCGGCCGTAGACGAGGCGCTCGTTGCGGTCGAGACAGACGTCGGGCCCGAGGCCCATCCGCTCCATCACCCCCGGCCGGAAGCCCTCGATGAGGGCGTCGGCCCCCTCGACCATCCGCAGGACCACCTCGGCGCCCTCGGGACGACGAAGGTCGACGCCGACCGAGCGGCGGCCCCGGTCCATGACGTTCGGCGCGTAGCGAGCCACCGGGCGATCGACCCGCACCACGTCGGCGCCCATGTCGGAGAGCATCATGCCGGCGAAGGGGACGGGGCCGATGGCCGCCATCTCGACCACCCGCAGACCGGTGAGGGGCCCGCTCACGACGGCGCCGCCGTACCGGAACGCTCCTCGCGCAGCTGGTGCTTGCGCACCTTGCCCGTGGGCTCCCGGGGGATCTCGTCGACGAACTCGATGGTCCGGGGCAGCTTGAAGTCGGCGAGGCGCTCGGCCAGGCGGGCCCGGATGGCCGCCTCGTCCGGGGCCACGCCGGTCTTCAGGGCCACGATGGCGTGCACCCGCTGGCCCATGCGCTCGTCGGGGAGGCCGATGACCGCGGAGTCCGCCACGTCGGGGTCCTCGGCGAGCGCCGACTCCACCTCGGCCGGGTAGATGTTGACGCCGCCGGCGACGATCAGGTCGGTCCGGCGGTCGGCGATGTAGAGGTAGCCGTCGGGGTCGAGCCAGCCGAGGTCGCCGGCGGTGAAGTAGTCGCCCCGGTAGGCGGCGGCCGTCTTCTCGGGGTCACCCCGATAGGCGAAGCGGTAGCCGCCCATCGGCGAGATGTAGATCATCCCGACCTCGCCGGTCGGTGCGTCCTCGCCGTTCTCGTCGAGCACCCGGACGTGCAGGCCCGGGAAGGGACGGCCCACGCTGCCCGGCTTGAACAGCCACTCGCCGGGTGAGATGACCGTGCCCATGCCCTCGGTGGCGCCGTAGAACTCCCAGAGCGTTCCCGGCGGGAACACGTCCAGGATGCGCCACTTGAGGGGGACCGGGCAGAGCGCCGCGGCGTGGAGGATCATCCGGATGCTCGAGCGGTCGTAGCGCTCCCAGTCGGCGTCGAGGAGCCGCACGAAGTGGGCGGGCACCATGAAGGCCCGGTTCACCCGGTGCTGCTCGATGAGCGACAGGCAGCGCTCGCCCACGAAGCCGTCCTGGACGATGACCCGGCCCCCTTCCCAGAGGGCGTACTCGGCGTAGGCGCTCGGCGCCGTGTGGTAGCAGGGCCCGCAGATGAGCGACACGGCGTCGGGCCCGTAGCCCCAGAAGGCGGCCACGGGGGTGGTGGTGGCCACCGGGAGCGGGGACGGCGCTGGCCGCTCGACCGCCTTCGGGCGTCCGGTGGTGCCCGACGTATAGCCCATCATCGCCGGGGGGGTGTTGAGGAAGTCGGTCCGCGGCGGGGTGGCCGCCGGCTGCAGCTGGTCGAGCGTCCCGACGTCGATCTCGGGGACGCCGCCCACACCGGGGCCCAAGCCCTCGACGAAGAGCACCTTCATCCCCGAGTCGGAGACGATGTACTCGGCCTCGAACTGGGTGAGACGGTAGGAGAGGGGCACCCACAGCGCTCCCAGCCGGGCGATGGCGTGGGTGATCACGAACCACTCCGACCGGTTGTGGAGCATCATGCCGACGGTCTCGCCGACCCCCACGCCGCGGCCGGCCAGATCGAGGGCGACCGCGTTGGCCCGCTGGTCGAGCTCCTCGTAGGTCATCGTCCGGTGACCCTCGACGAGGGCCACCCGTCCCCGGTCGGCCGCCGCCACCCCGGCCACGCCGCGCGGGTGCCGACCGACCTGGCTCACTTCGACACTCCTCCCCTCAGCCGACGTCAGCTCTCGGCGGCGACCTCGATGCCGAGGTAGCGCTCGTACACCTCGGCGGCGCTCAGGTCCTTCGCCGGCCCGGCGTTCACGACCTGGCCCCGGTTCATGAGGTACGCGGTGTCGGCCAACTCGAGGGCCCGGTTGATGTACTGCTCCACGATCAGGAGCGACGTGCCCGTGGCGGCGATCCGCCGGAGGGTGTCGAAGATGCGGTCCACGATGATCGGTGCGAGGCCCTGGGAGGGCTCGTCGACCACCACCAGCTTCGGGCTCGTGACGAAGGTCCGCACGAGGGCGAGCATCTGCTGCTCACCTCCGCTCAGGCTCCCGGCCATCTGCTTGAGACGAGGCGCGAGTGCCGGGAAGGCCTGGCTGGCCCGCTGGATGCACTCGTCCTCCTTGCCTTTCGGCGACTGCAGGATGAGGTTCTCGCGCACGGAGAGCGACGGGAAGATGCCCCGCCCCTCCGGGAGGGAACAGAGCCCCAACCGGGCCATGTGGAAGGCCTTCCGGTCGGTCACGTCCTCCCCGCCGAAGAAGATCTGGCCGCTCGTCGGCTTGAGCAGGCCGGAAACGACACGGAGGAGGGTAGTCTTCCCCGCCCCGTTTGGCCCGAGCAGCGTCACCACCTTGGAGTCGGGTACCTCGAGGCTCACCTGACGGAGCACCGTCGTGTCGCCGTAGCCGGCGGTGACGTCCTTCACCTCAAGCATCGGTCACCTTTCCCAAGCGGCGCGGTGGTCTGAGATTCACGTGAGCTCCGGTTGCGTCCCGGCCGTCTCCCCGACGGCCACCGCCCCGTCCGGGTCAGCCAGCACCTCGTCCTCAGGGCCGCCTTCTCCCTCGGAGCCGAGATAGGCCGCCCGCACCACCTCACTCGCCAGCATCTCCTGGGCGTTGCCCTCGAAGATGAGCTTGCCGAAGTCGAGGACGTAGATGTGGGTGCAGACCTGGCGGACGAGGGACATGTCGTGCTCGACGAGGAGGATGCCCATGCCGCGCTCCCGCACGACGCCCGTCAGGATGTCGCCGAAGCGCTCTGTCTCGGCCGCGTTGAGACCGGCCGAGGGCTCGTCGAGGAGCAGGAGGTCGAAGGGTCCGGCCAGTGCCCGGGCCAGCTCGACCAGGCGTCGTTGCCCCGTCGGCAGCAGCCCCGCCTGGAGGCTGGCCAGCGGGCCGAGCCCGGTGAGGGCGATGGCCTCGTCTGCGGCCCCCTTGACCTGGGCCTTCTCGCCCCGCCGGCTGAAGAGCTGGGTGAGGGGGTTGCCACCGGCCATGGAAGCCTCCCGGCCGAGGACGACGTTCTCCCGGACCGTAAGGGAGTTGAAGAGCTCGGAGCGTTGGAACGTCCGCCCGAGCCCCATGCGGGAGCGACCGGACGTCCCGAGCTTGGTGACATCCCCGCCGTGGAGGATGACCCGCCCGCCGGTCGGCTTGACGAGCCCCGAGCAGACGTTGAACGTCGTCGTCTTGCCGGCCCCGTTGGGGCCGACCAGACCGGTGATGCGACCCATCGGGGCATTGAGGCTGACGTCCTCCACCGCCCGCACCCCGCCGAAGTGCACGACGAGGTGTTCGACCTCGAGGCCGCTCCTCTTCGCCACGACGGCCGCTGTGGGAGCGGCGACCAGCTCGCGGTCGGCGGCGGCGGCGGCCTCCTCGGCCGCTGTCGCTGTGGACACTGCCGCCGCCACCTCCGTCGCCCCGATCTCGGGCTCGGGAGCGCGGCCGCCGATCCTGTCCAGGAAGTTGCGAAGTCCGAGCGGCACGCCAGCCTGTTTGCTCTCGAAGACCGCGTAGGTGGCCGCAAAGAACCCGAAGCTGATGGAGAGCCATGTGGTGAGGCTCGACGACGGCTTCAAGAAGCTGATCCACAACGAGAGCGGCCAGATGCCGTAGGCCGGAAAGAGCGTGAAGAGGATCCCGGCCATGATGGCGTACCAGGGCACCCCGCCGATGGTGATGACGACCAGGACCACGAGGATCAGCGAGGCGTAGGAGGCGTAGTTGCCGCCGACGCTGTAGTGGAAGAGGCTGGCGTAGAGGATCCCCGAGAAGGCGGCGATGGCCGCCGAGACGCAGAAGACCATCACGCGGATCACGTTGGTCGTGGCGCCGTAGGTCTCCAAGGCGGTGGGAGAGTCCGACAGGCCCCCGAGCAACCGACCCATACGGCCGCCCTGGATGGCCATGATGAGGGCTACCACGAGCACCGTCGAGACCAGGAGCACGAAGTAGAAACCCCGGTCGGTGCCGAAGTGCCAGAAACCGAGGGAGGCATCCGGGCGGGGGGCCGGGATGCCGTTGCTGGTCGGCCCGAACATGATGCCGGTCGTGTACATCATCTGTTCCAAGAAGATGCCAAAACCGAGCGTGGCGAGGCCGAGGAACACGCCGGAGAGCCGGACGGCCGGGATGGCCACGAGCGCTCCCACCGGTACGGCGATGAGGACGCCGAGCAGCACGGCGAGCAGCCAGGGGACGTGGTAGTCGACCGTGAAGTGGGAAAAGGCGGCGGCGCCGATGGCCGCGAACGCATACTGGCAGAGCGAGATCAGGCCCGCCGTGCGGACCAGCAGACCGAGGGACAGGATCAGGATGATCTCGACCAGTCCGTTCGACCAGACCGACAGCTGGTCGCCGGCGAAGTTCGGCACGAGACACATGAAGGCGAGGAAGACCGCGAAGATGACACCGCGCACCCGGGGCGGGGCGTACCAAGGCTTGCGCACAGGGAGCGTGTGGATCACCCGCCGTGAGATCAGCCTGGCTCGCGGCGTCACGCAGAGCACGACGAACAGGACGATGAACGGCAGGCCCGTCGGGAACCCGCTCAGCCAGGGGATCGAGACCACGTACTTGCTGGAGATCGAGCCGGCGATGCCGATCAGGATGCCGCCGAGGAAGGTGAGCGGCAGGTTGTTGAAGTAGCCGATGGCCGCCGCGCCGAACGCCGGGACCACGAGCAGGGTGATGATGAGCGCGTCGAGCGGCAGACTCGGGGCCAGGAGCAATCCGGCCATCGCCGCGAAGACCGTGCTGATCACCCAGGCCCAGCGGCGGACGCGGATGGGGCTCTCGCCGGTCATCGCCACGAGATCGGGGTTGTCCACCACCCCCCGCATGGCGACGCCCATCCGGACGAAGCGGAAGAAGTAGTAGAGGACGGCCGTCGCCACGACCGAGATGATGATGACGATGATCTGGTACCAGGCCACGTTGACGCCGAGGAAGCGCACCGTGCTGCTGGGCAGGTACTGGGGGAAGCCGGCCACCGTCCCGCCGTACCAGAGCATCCCGATGCCGATGATCATCAGGATGAGGCCGACCGTGGCCACGACCTTCAACGTGTCGCTAGCGTCCTCGAGCGAGCGTGCGAGGAGCTCCAAGCCGAGTCCGCCGATCGGCGCGATGACAACCAGGACCAGTGCCGCGGCGAGCGGCCACGGCCAGTTGTGCTGGTCGTGGAGGAAATAGAAGATGAAGACCGCGAGGGCACCGAGCGCACCGAAGGCGAAGTTGAAGATGCCCGAGGTCTTGTAAGTGAGGACGACGCCGGTGCCGGCCAGGCCGTAGACGGCGCCGGTCGTGACCCCGATGACGATGAACGGCAACAAGTCCTGCCAGAACACTGTTCGCCGGCCCCCCTTGTGCTGGTTAGTTCACGATCGGCGGCGGTGCGTACCCCGCCCACGGACGTCGGAGGCCCTGGCTGGGCCACGTCGGGCCGCTATCGCTTCCATCATTAAGACCATTCTGTCATCGCCGCCCGCTCCGCGCCCGTGAGCACATGAGAAGGTCGTTCTTCGAGCAATCATGCTTCGGCGATGACGCCGATCACCTCCCCCACCGGGTAGGTCTCGCCCGGCCGCCCACCGATGTGCAGCACCCCGCTGACCGGAGCCTCCACGTCCATCTCGACCTTCTCGGTCTCCATCCGGTAGAGCGGTGCCCCGGCCTGGACGAGTTGGCCCTCGGCAGCGAACCACTCGACGATCGTGGCCTCGGTGACGGCCACGCCGGCCTGGGGGATCCGGATCGTGACCCCGCCCTCGTCGGCCATGCGGCTCAGGCCATGGCCCGGATCGTCTCGGCGATCCGCCCGCGGTCGGGGTAGAGCGCCGTCTCGAGCTCGGCCGCGAATGGGATGGGGGCATAGGCCGCACCGAGCCGCTCGACGGGGGCCGCCAGCTCGCCGAAGAGCTCGTGGGAGACGAGCGAGGCGATCTCCGCCCCCGGGCCGGCGAAGGTCGTGGCGGCGTGGACGACGACCGCCCGGCGGGTCTTGGCCACGCTGTCGAGGATGGCCTGCCGGTCGAGCGGCACGAGGGTGCGCAGGTCGAGCACCTCGACGTCGGTGCCCTCGCCGGCGAGGGTCTCCGCCGCGGCGAGCGCCTCGGGGACCTCCTTGCCCCAGGCGATGACGGTGACGTCCGTGCCGGGCCGTTTGACCTCGGCCGACCCGAGCGGGATGGCGAAGTGCCCGGCGGGCACCGGCCCCCGGGTGAAGAGGAGGGACATCGTCTCCATGTGGATGCAAGGGTCGTCGTCGAAGATGGCCGAGTACAGCAGCCCCTTGGCGTCACGCGGCGTGCTCGGCACGACCACCTTGAGGCCGGGGATGTGCATCATCCAGCCTTCGAGCGACTGCGAGTGCTGGGCCCCGAACTGCGCGCCGCCGCCGACCGAGGTCCGGATGGTGATCGGCACGTTGGTGCGGCCGCCCGACATGTAGCGGAGCTTGGCCGCGTGGTTGGCCACCTGGTCCATGCACACGGCGAAGAAGTCCATGAGCATGACCTCGGCCACGGGCCGCATGCCGGCCAGGGAGGCGCCGATGGCGCAGCCCACGATGGCCTGCTCGGCGATCGGCGTGTTGCGGACCCTGGCCCGCCCGTACTTGGTCGAGAGCCCCCGGGTGCCCCGCATCACGCCGCCGATGGGGTCCTCGATGTCCTCGCCGAGGCAGAAGACGGTCTCGTCGTCGGACATGGCCTCGTCGAGCGCCTGGTTGACCCCCTCGGAGAGGGTGTGGACGGGGTCCTCGACCGTGGTCATCGGGGCACCGCCTCGTCGCTCGAAAAGACGTCGGTCTGGAGCTCCTCGAGGCCCGGGGCCGGGCTGGCCAGGGCCTCGGCGACCGCGGCTTCGACGGCCTCGTCGACCTGTCGCTCCACCTCGGCCAGCTGCTCCTCGGTGGCCCGGTCCTCGGCCACGAGCCAGGCCCGGTAACGGCCGAGGGGCTCGTCGGCCCGGGCCTGGGCCAGACGGTCGGCGTCGACGTACTCGGTGCTCGCCCCGAAGGAATGACCCTCGAGGCGGAACGTCAGGCATTCGAGAAAGGTCGGCCCGCCGCCGCTGCGGGCCCGGGCGACCGCCTCGCCGGCCGCGGCGTACATGTCGGGCACGCTGTTGCCGTCCACGGTCACCGCCGCCATCCCGTAGGGGCGGAACCGGTCGGCCAGGTGCTCGGTCCGGGTGTAGTCGGCGAAGGCGGTGTGCTCGCCGTAGCCGTTGTGCTGGCAGACGAACACCACGGGGAGCTGCCACAGTGCGGCCATGTTGGCCGCCTCGTGGGTGGCCCCGATGCTCGTGGCCCCGTCACCGAAGTTGACGACCGACACCTGGTCCGTGCCCCGGAGCTGGGCCGCCAGCCCAAGGCCCACGGCGATCGGGACGCCCCCGCCCACCACGCCGGTCGTGACCATCAGCCCCGAGCGCGGGTCCGAGAGGTGCATCGGCCCGCCCTTGCCCTTGGACGTGCCGCCGACGCGACCGAGCATCTCGGCCACGAGCTCGGTCAACGGGATGCCCTTGGCGATGCAGTCGTGCATTCCCCGGTACGTGGTGACCATGTAGTCCTCGGGCCGCAGGTGCTCGGACACCGCGGCGGGGATCACCTCCTGGCCCCGCACGGGGTAGAAGGTCATCCGGAACTCACCGGCGTTGAGCCCTCGGTTGATGCGGTCCTCCATGGCCCGGATCGTCGCCATCGTGCGGAAGATGTGCAGGGCGGCATCGTCGGGCAGCCTGGCGGTCACCTGCGCTGTGGACGCTTCGGCCATGTGCTCCCTCTCGGTCGGCCCGACGGCGGTCCACCGCGGGGTGCCGGACCTCCCGGCCCGGTCAATCGAACAGGAACCCGTCCATCGCCCGGTGGTAGTTCCAGATCGTCATCTCCTGCAGCCGGTTCAGGCGGTGGCCGTCGTAGTGGCGCGAGTGCAGGCCCCGGGTGACCTCCGACATGTTGGCAAAGTCCTGTCCCAGGATCTCGCCCATGTCGGCCTCCCGCCAGTCCTCGTGGAACTCGGGCTTGGCGGTCGGCAGCCCGCTCGACGGCGGCAGCTCGAAGGCCCATACGTCGAAGATGCAGCGGTCCGGGTCCAGGCCGTAGGGACGGGCCCGGTAGCAGAGGACGCAGCCGAGATCGAGCAGGAACACGGTGTTGGGAAAGAGGTGCCAGTCGTACATGGCCTGGCGGAGCTGCTCGGGGGCGATGTCGGGGACGTCGATACCCGCCGCCCGGGCGTGCTTCTTGCGCAGCTGGCCGTAGAGCGCCGCGCCCTCCGGCCCGTCGGCCCCCTCGGTGGCGAGCAGCTCCCCCGCCGCAAGGAGATCGGTCTTCAGGTAGAGGGCCCGCAGCTCACGGAGCGAGTACTCGGCATTGGTGAAGAGCGCCTGTGGGCTCACGCCGTAGGTCGAACGGGGGCTCCTCGGGTCACCCTCGGGGCCGTAGCGGTAGAAATCGGCGTGGCGGGAGTGGTACCGGAAGAGCTCGTTGTAGGTGAAGCCGTAGTTCTTCGACTCCTCCACGGTGGGCGGGGAGTTCTGCTTGTCCGGCCGCAGGAGCTGCGGGTGGGTACCGGGGACGTGCCAGCTCTCGATGAAGGCGTCGAGGGAGGTCTTCCAGTTGGCCGGGAGGAGTACCCGCTTGTACCAGGCGATCCGCATCTCTTCGAGCTTGAAGCCCTCGAGCCGGCTGGGCAGCGGATCGAGGTAGTCGAGCAGGGGCTCGGCCTCGGGGTCCATGTTGATGAAGACCCAACCGCCCCAGGTGTCGACTCGGCACTCCGGCAGGCACAGCTCCGAGGCGGGGCGGGGGTCGAAGTTCTCCTCGTCGGCCTGGTACTTGAGGGAGCCGTCCAGGTGCCAGCGCCAGGCGTGGAAGGGGCACCGGAACTCGCCGATGCGGCCCTGGCCGCTCACCAGTCGGGTGCCCCGGTGACGGCAGGCGTTGAAGTAGGCCTTCAGTCCCGTCTCGGTCCGGACCACCACGATCGACTGGTCGCCGATCTCGAAGTCGACGTAGTCGCCCACCCGCTCGACCTCGTCGACCCGGCAGGCGTTCAGCCAGGTCCGGGGGAAGAGGCGATCGAGCTCGAGCTCGAGGAACTCACGGTCGATGTAGCGGCCGCGAGGGACGAAGGCCTCGCCCAGGCGCCACCGTTCGGGGACGTCGAGCGGCGACTCCGTCTCGGGCCGCAGCGTCGTCGTCATGGTCACCCCCCGCATCGGTACCCGTGAGGACCTGGGCGATTTTCCGGCACCCGGTGGGGCCTGTCAACATCACGCGGCCGCCGAGGGCCCGCCCGGGCTCAGCCGGTGGGGTCGTCCAGCCAGGTGCCCAGGCGCCCCACGAGCGCGTCACCCGCTGCGCCGTCGCCGTCGAAGGACCAGGTGGCCACGCTCGCCCCTCGGGCGCCGAGGAGCCGCTCGATGGGCTCGACGTCCCCGGTCGCCCCGGCGTCGGCCGCGGCGACGAGGAACGGCGGCAGCGCCCCCTCGCCCGACGGCGGGAGTGCGGCCACGTCGGCGGACGGCCCGTCGACGCAGGCCACCGACCCCACCTTGTCGGGGAACGACAGCCCGACGCCCGCGGCCACCACCCCGCCCTGGCCCCACCCGACGAGGGCCGGCCGGGGGCACGCCTCGGCCAGGTCGTCGAGGAGGTCGGCAACCTGGACGACGGCCTTGGCCAACGAGATGGCGTCGGTGCCCGTGCTCGCCCGGAGCAGCCGGTACCAGGTGACCCCGCCGATCTCCATGCCGCTCGGGTACACGGCGTAGTCGCCCCACGGCGCCACCAGACGCCGGGCCCGCCCCGTGGCCCTGATCAGGTCGAGGGGCTCGGTTGGGGTCCCGACGTCGCGGTGGAGGACGACGACGTCGCACCGGCCCTCACCCGCCGCGACGTCGTGGTAGGCGAGCTTCACCGCCGACCCCCCGAGACCGCGGCCTGGCCGGCGTCCCGGCCGGCCAGGAAGCCGAAGACGAGACCCGGGCCGATCGTCGAGCCGCCACCTGGATAACCCTCGCCGAAGACGCTGTTCACGCAGTTGCCCGCGCCGTAGAGACCGGGGATGGGGGCGCCGCCGGCCCCGAGGATGCGGCCGTCCTCGTCGGTGCGCGGGCCGCTGTTGGTCTCGAAGGCCGTCCCGACCAAGAAGATGGCGAAGAGCCGCCCGGAGGTGGCGAGCGGGTACATGAGCGAGTTCGGCCGGTCGTGGCCGCGACCCGGCGGACCGTGGAAGGCGAACTCGACCGCCTTCGAGCCCCGGCCGAAGTCCTCGTCCACCCCCTGCTCGGCCAGCGAATTGAACCGGTCGATCGTCGTCCTGAGGCGGTCGGCGAAGCCGTCGGCCAGCCTCACCGGGGCGATACCGGCCGGCATGGCCTTGCTGGTCCGCGAGGTGAGCCGTTCGTCGATGGCGACGGTCAAGCCGTCGACACCGACACCCGAGACCACGTGGTCGGCGACGGCGCCCGGCGGCGGCAGCGGATAGCGGCCACCGAACACGTCGGCCGTCCGCTCGTCGTAGACCATGAAGAGCACGCGGTTCGGGTACTCGTCGTGCTCGAAGATGTGGTGCACGCGCCCGCGGGAGGCGTACTCGCGCTTCTCGTCGACCGCCCTGACCCCAAAGCGGTTGACGCAGAGCATGCTGTCCCCGGGGATGGCCCACACGTCGAGGATCGAGTTGGCGTAGTCGTCTGCCGCCTCGAGGACCTGTTGGTTCCACCAGGCGTTCTGCGTGCCGCCGAACGCGGCGCCCGCCCTCGAGGCGATGCGCACGAGGTCACCGGTGTTGGTCGGCGTCCCGGCCCCGCCGACGACGGGGCCGCGGAGGAACCGTTCGCGCAGCTCGGGGTCGTGGGTGAAGCCGCCGGTGCCGAAGACCACACCGCCCCGGGCCCGGACCCGCCGCCGGTGTCGGCCGTCGTCGACCACCACCCCGGCCACCCGGCCCTCCTTCTCGACGAGGTCGACCACCCGCTGGCCGAGACGCACCTCGGTGCCCCGGTCCCTGGCGAACGCCAGGAGCTGGGCGATCAGCTCGTCGCCGTTCCCCGAGAGGCCGTCGGCCGTCTTGGCCTGGATGCCCCGGCCCCGGAGGGCCTTGTTCTCCTCGTGCTCGTAGTAGTCCGGGTAGAACTGCCCGTCCCAGGCCAGCCAGGGCGCCTCCATCCGGGCCGCCCCGAGGTGGCCGAGCTCCTCCATCACGGCCGAGCCCCGGTCGTAGTAGGCGGCGAGCAGCGCGTAGTCGGCGGGGAGGAGTCCGAGGTCGGGCGCCTCGGGGTCGTAGGCACCGGGGTACGACACCCGGGCCATGTAGGCGAGCGCATCGGGGCGGGGGTCCTCGATGCCCGCAGCCCGCATCATCGTGTTGTTGTAGATGTGCGCCACGCCCCCCGAGGTCGCGGTGGTGCCCCCGTGGACCGGGCCCTTTTCGAGCACGAGCACGGACGCACCGGCGGCGAGTCCGCCGGCCACCGCGGCCATCGCCCCGGCGCCGCTGCCCGCCACCACGACGTCGAACACCTCGTCGGGGGCGGTCCTGGGCGCTTCCGGCGACGGCCCGTCGCCGGGGCGGTGGGGCACGTCGACCAGCGCAGCGACGCGCTCGCCCAGCGTCGGTTCCCTCCGGTGAGTGGCATCGGACACCGCTCGGCCCCCTGATCGCCCGGGTAGCTCCTGAAACCCTGAGGACTATCATTTCGCCGATCGGCACGCAACGGACGGGCCGCACGATCGGAAAAGGGGGTTGCCCATGGCGCTCACGACCGACGACGTCGTGGCGATCGAACAACTCGTCGCCAAGTACAACCACGCCATCGACAGCGGTGACGGACCCACGTTCGCCTCGACCTTCACCGATGACGGGGTCCTCGAGGCCGTTGGCAACAGCACCGCGGGCCGGGCCGCCCTCGAGAAGTTCGCCAACGGCTTCGGCGGTACGCCGATGACCCCCCGACACGTGGCCACCAACATCCTCGTGGACGGCGAGGGTGACAAAGCGACGCTGCGGGCCTACATCCAGATGTACGCCAAGGTCGGCGACCCGCCCACGTCGCAACTGACCATCTCGGGCCGTTACGAGGACGAGCTCCGCCGAGTCGACGGGCAGTGGCTCTTCACCCGGCGTTCGTTCGTCGCCGACTGAGGCGTCAGTCGACCCGACGGAGGTCGGAGACCTCCCATTCGGGCTCGGACTTCTTGGCCTGCTCGATCGGCGAGCCGCAGTCGGGCACGGGGACCGTCCGGCGCACGCCGACCGTGCCCTCGAAGGTCACCTGCCCGCCGTCGGGCCGCATCGCCCCGAGCCGGACCAAGCCGCCGTCCTCCTCGGTGCCCGAGCGCGGCCAGTCGAGCAGGCCCCAGCCGACCTCGCCGAGCACCGCCCGCTCGAGGGCCTGCACGGGCGCCGACGTGAGGCCGGCGCACCCCCGGTAGTGGGGGAGACAGTCACCCACGTCGCCCTCGCGACCGAGCACCCGGGCCAGGAGAAGAGCGTCGAGGAACCCCCACACCGTGCCCTCCGGCAGGACGATGGCCGTGGGGGCGAAGCGGTGGCCCCCGGTGTGGCTGGTGCGCCAGAGGCGGACCGAGCCCGGCAGCAGATCCGGCCGGGCCAGGAGCTCCAGGGCCAGGGTGGTCCCGAGCGACCCGCAGCAGCGGTCGCGCCGGCCGTGCGTACAGACGAGCAGTTCGGTCGGGAACGTCCCCGGCGGGTCGAGCTCGTCGGGCGCCAGGGCGAGAAGGGCCGCCGCCGCCTCGGCGACCGCCGCCCCGTCCCGGGCGGTCACGAAACGCTCGGCCCGGGCGAAGCCAGCGAAGCCCGGACCTTCCGGCTTGCGGTAGAGCGCGACCCGGGCCTCGGGCCCGGTGGCGTCGGCTAGGAGGCCCTGGAGGCGGAGGCCCGTGCCCTCCAGCTCGCCGCGCAGCGCCGCCAGCTCCGACACCTCGGCCAGGTCCCTCGGCCAGGGGTTCGGCCATTCGACGAGCAGGTAGCCGGTGTAGGTGCCGGCACTCCCGATCGGGTCGAGCCCCTGCTCACGGGCCCAGGCGGCGCAACGCAGGGCCGCGCCGGCGGTCGGCTCGGTGACGGTCATGGCGCGCGACCGTACCGGACGTTTCCTACGATGACCGGGCCATGGCCGAGACCCTCCGCTTCGGCTTCGTCACCGACCCCTCACGCCGGAGCGTCGAGGCGCTCGAGGCCTTCCCGATCGTCGAGTCGCTCTGGGTCGGTGGCCACGTCGCCGCGCCGAACCCGACGCCCGAGGCCATGAACCATCTGGCCCGGTTGGTGGCCGTGGCTGAGCGGGCCCGCGTCGGCACCGCCGTCCTGCTCCTCCCCCTCTACCCTCCGGCCATCGTGGCCAAGCAGGTCGCCGATCTCGACCGAGCGGCCGGCGGCCGGGTCACGCTCGGGGTGGGCGTGGGGGGCGAGTACCCGGCTGAGTTCGACGCCTGCCAGGTGCCGGTGGCCGAACGAGGGCCCCGGACCGACGAGGCCATCGGTCTCCTGCGACGCCTCTGGGCCGATGCGCCCGTCGACCACGACGGCCCCTTCTACCCGATGCACGGCGTCCACCTGCACCCGCCGCCGCTCCAACCGGGAGGTCCGCCGATCGTGGTGGCCGGGCGCCAGCCGGTGGCCATGCGGCGGGCGGGCACGCTCGGCGACGGCTGGATGCCCTATCTCTACTCACCCAACCGCTACGCCGAATCGGTGGGGCAGGTGCGGGCCGCAGCCCAGGCCGCTGGGAGGGACCTCGCCACGTTCGAGTGGATGGTCTTCCTCTTTGTGGCGGTGGCCGAGGACCGTCCGGCCGCCCTCGAGCAGGCGGCGGCGTTCCTCGGCGGCACCTACCGGCAGGACTTCTCGGCGTTCGTCGAGCGCGTGAGTGCGGCCGGCACCCCGGCCGACGTGGCGACGCGTCTCCAGGAGTACGTCGACGCCGGCGCCCGCCACTTCGTCATCGCCCCCGCCAGCCGTGACGACCGCGAGCGGGAGCTCCTCGTCGGCCGACTCGTCGACGAGCTCCTGCCGGCGCTCCGTCTGCCCTGACTCAGGGCGCCTCGGCCAGGTCGACGAGCAGGTCCACCACGAGGTCGGGCTGGGAGAAGAACGGCGAGTGGCTGGTCGGCCACTCCACGACGTTGGTGGCGTTGGCGGCCATGGCTCGTTGGTCGTCGGGCGCGATGGTCCGGTCCTCGATGCAGACCACGTACGTGGAGGGGACGGACCGCCAGGCCGGCGGGTCCCCCGACGACATGTCGGGGGTGTCGCCGACGACCATGGGCCGGAGCTTGGCCACCGCCGCCTGGGCCATGTCCGGGTCACAGTCGCCGTAGAAAGCCGCGGCGGCGAACTCGGGGTTGACCGACATCACGCCGTCCCCCGTCACGAGGGCCTTGACGATCGCCGAGTCCGGGTCCGTGCCGATGGGAACGGCATCGTCGCCCGAGACCATGATGGCGCACAGGTAGACGAGATGGCGGACCCGGGGATCCGCACCGCCCGCCCGACTGATCACCGCGCCGCCGTAGGAGTGGCCGAGGAGGACGATCTGGTCGTCGTCGATCCGCTCCAGGGCCTCGGCCACGACCGCCGCGTCGTCGCCCGCCCCCGTGAGCGGGAGCTCGGGCGCCACCACCCGGACGTCGCGCTCTTCGAGACCGCGGCGAACGTACTCGAAGCACCAAGGTCCGTGGAACGCGCCGTGCACCAGTACCACCGTGGTCATCTGACCCTCCCTCCCGGCTCCGAGCGAGTGGCCGGCCGCACCAGTGTCCCGATCCGGCCGGCCTGGCGCAAGGGAGCTGAGCCGGCGGGGCACGCGCTGCGCCGGGTTCGGGACAACGAAGAGGCAGTGAGGGGCCATTCCCCACCCTTGTCGTCGGCCTCACCCGCCGGCGGCCTCTCGTCGCCGGGCCGGTAGGCCAAGCCGAGGAGCTGACGGTAGAACTCGGCCAGCCCACGGCCATCCGTGGCGTCCAGCACGACCTGGCGGAGCTCAGGGAACGGGCCGTCGGTCGCCATGGCTCGACCTCCGACCCGAGGACTTCAGCGGGCCCGCGTGAAGAGGAAGCACCCTCCGGGGGTGCCGCCGCCGGTGCTCACCACAACGACCTCGGCCCCGTCGACCTGGCGGTCGCCGCCGTCGCCGCGCAGCTGGACCACCGCCTCGTGCAGGAACCCGTAGCCGTGGGTGCGCCCGGCGGAGAGCTGACCACCGAACGTGTTGAGCGGGAGCTCGCCACCAAGGGCGATCCGCTTCGGGTCGGCCAGGTAGTCCTTCGCCTCCCCCACCCCGCAGAAGCCGAGGGCCTCGAGCCAGCTCAGGCAGTTGAAGGTGAACCCGTCGTAGAGCTGAGCCACGTCGACGTCGGCCGGCCGGAGGTCCGTGCGAGACCAGAGGTGGGCGGCCGGTCCGGCTGTCTGGGGCTCGTGGCTGAGGGTGCTCTGGTCCCAGCTGATCCGCTCGGTGATCTGGGTCCCGACGGCTTCGACGAGCACCGGTCGGTGCCGGAGGCTGGCGGCAGCGTCGATGGCCGAGACCACGATGGCGGTCGACCCGTCACAGGGCACGTCGCAGTCGTACAGGCCGAACGGCGTCGTGATCATCCGGGCGCCGAAGTAGTCGTCGACGGTGAGCGGCTCGCGGTAAATGGCGGCGGGGTTGAGCGAGGCGTGCTGCCTGGCGTTCAGCGCGATGGTGGCGAGCGTCTCCCTCGTCGTCCCGTAGCGGTGGAAGTGGTTGGAGGCGAACATGGCGATCCAGTTGGCCGCGCTCATCGCCCCGAACGGCGCCCGCCAGGACATGAAGTCACCCTCCACCCGGCCGCCGCCCGACCCGCCCGAGCTCGGGCGGTTCCGCAGGCGGTCGGCCCAGGTCGCCTCCCAGACCGTGCGGAAACACAGCACGTGACGGCACAAGCCGGCGGCCACGGCCAGCATGGCGGCCACGACCGATCCCCCTTGGCCTGGTAGCTCCATGCCGCCGTTGATCCAGGTGGGCCGAATCCGCAGCGCCTCTTCGACCGCGGTGATCCCACCTTCGGCGTGCCCGCCGGCCGGACCGCCCCCGGGGTAGGTGGAGAGACCGTCGATGTCGGCCATGGTGAGCCCGGCGTCCTCCACCGCCTGCCGGCAGGCGGCGACGGTCAGGCTCAGCGGATCGACCCCGAGGCGTCGCCCCACCCGGGAGAGACCGATCCCGGTGAGCGCCACCTGCGCCTCGAACTTCTCGGGGCGGACCATCGGTCGCACGTACGGCGCCGCGGGCTCGTCGTCGGGCACCGGCCCGTCGGAGGCGTCGTCGGTCGGGGCGAAGAACGGCAGCCACACGTCCTCGTGCTGCTCGAAGCGCACTTCGACCCGCATGCCGACGCGTACGTCGGCCGGGTCGCAACCGACGATGTTGGTCGTGAGTCGGACCCTCGGGTCGTCGTCGATGGCCACGATGGCGATGACGTAGGGCAGCTCGAGGGTCGGAAGCCAGGGTTGGTGGTTCACCGTGAAGCCGGCCACGACACCCGTGCCCCCGACCTCGGCCACCGCCAGCTCCTCTGAGCCACAGGACCGGCACACGGGGCCCGGCGGGTGTTGCAGCGCGCCACAGGACTGACAGCGGCGGAACCGCAGCCGGCCGTCCTGGCCGCTCGTCCAGAAGAACTCTTGCTCGGGCGTGAGAGCTGGCAGGGGGCGGTTGCTCACCGGGCGGTGAGGTTAGCCCTTCTCCCCGGCGCGGCGGCCGGGGCGCCGATCACTCCGCTCGCAGGAGGAGCGCGGTCGGCGTCCGGGCGGCCAGCCGTCCCGGCACCGCGGCCACCGCCCAGGCCAGCACCAGCGCCCCGAGCGCGATGAGCGTCACGGTCAGCGCAGGGACCGTTGGCTGGGGTACGGCATGGATCTCGTCGGCAAAGACCGTCCAGAGGGCGCGACCCACGATGATGCCGAGTGGTACCCCGAACAACGCACCGAGTCCGACCGAGACCATCGACTGCCACGACACGATCGAGTGCAGCTGGCGGCCGGTGAAGCCGAGCGTCTTCAAAAGGGCGAGATCGTGGCGACGACGGCGAACCGAGGCGAGGAGCGTGAGAGCCAGGGCCACGACGGCCCCTGCGGCCAGGGCGGCACCGAGGATGGCCGGCGTCGTGCCCATGGAGCGATAATTCACGATCTCGGCTGGATGCAGGACGTTGACGACGGTGACGCCGAAATTGAAGTTGTTGGTCAGCTTGGAAGCGATGCCCTGCAGCCGTTGACGGGCCCGTTGGGCATCGACGCCCGGGCGCAGATCGACGAAGACGCTCTCCGGCCCGGTGACCGGATTGGCGAACGGGTTGCGCGAGGCCGCCGGAATGAGGCGGTAGGCGAGCAGCGCTCCCGTGCCCATCTCCATGTGGGGGACTCCGCCCATCCCGATGGTCGGCATCGAGGCCGTCCCGGCGATCGTGAGCACCCTGGGCCCGCCGGGAGGTCCGGTGACCGTGACCTCGTCACCCACGTGCGCGTGGAGCTGGGACAACGTGCTCGCGCCAAGGACCACCTCGTCGGGAGTCTGCAGCGCATGGCCCGAGAGCACCGGTGGCTGCACCCGGGCGCCCGGAGCCTCGCCGAGCACCGGCACGGAGAGGCCGTTGAACTGGAGGTACCCGTAGTACGCCCCGGACCACGCCTGCACGTCGCGATCGGCATCCAGCAGACGGGTTGCCGGACCCGCCGGTATGTCCCCACCCGAACTCAGCATGTTGGACCAGTTCCACCCGTAGAGGGCCGGGTGCGAGACCAGTGTGTCCAGGCTGGCGCCGAAGGTCACGGTGCTGACCAACACCGTCACGGCGAGCATCGCTCCGAAGATGGCGGATCGGACGGGGGCGGTGCTCCGGTCGGCACCGGGCTCGAGCGCGAAGCGGACGCCCAGGACGGCCGGGGGCGAAAGCGAGGCGGTGGCGGTGGCCACCCCCGGGGGGCTGCCCACGACATGCGCCCGTCTCGCCGCCGCTCGGCGCGGCTCGGCCCGGTAGGCCTGCACGGCGGCGACGCCGCCTAACACGAGGACGAAGAGCAGCACGCCCGCGCCGAACACCGCCCAATCGGCCGAGAGCCCGGGGGTCGGGTCGACAGGGCGTACTGGGCCAAGCGGCGCCAAGGGGGAGAGTACGAAGGCCACGATGACGGCCAGCACAGCGCCGCTGACCACCGCCCCGAGTATCCCGATCAGCCCGTCGACCGAGGTCATCGCGGGGCTGGCCCCGAGGGCCCGCATGGTCCCGAGATCGTTCACCCCGAGTCGTGTCTGCCGACCGATGATCTGCCCACAGATGAGGAGCGCGGCCAGTGCCGCGATGACCCCGAAGACGCCGAGCGCGATGGACTCGGGCTTGATGGCCCGCTCGGCCTTGGCGGTGATCGATGACGCGAGGACGGCCTCAGGGAAGCCCTTCGGGAAGAGCCGCTGCATCTCGTTCTGGACGGGGCCGGCGTCGCCCGGCGTGTCGACTTGGACGCCAGTGGCCGTGTAGTTGGAACAGCACGCGAGGAACTGCCGAGTGAAGGCCGGAGTGAAGAGCCCCCATGAGGCCGTGCTGTCGATGTCGTCCTCGACGACGTTGTGAGGCTCGATCGCCAAGCCGGTGAGGGTCACCTCCTCGACGCGGTAGGGCCGAACCTTGGCCGTACCGAACCCGGGCAGGAGCGTCTGGGCGTTGGTGTAGACGCCGACGCGAACGCGCTCGCCCACGTGGAGATGGGCGACGGCGGCAATCGAAGCGTCCATCACCATCTGGTCGGCCCGACGCGGATCAGCCATCTTCCCCTGGACGATGGTGACCCGGTCCTGGTCGAAGTCCTCGCCGTTGTCGCTCCCGAGCCCGTTGCCGGCTGCCGGCGGGAACACGTTGTTGATCGGGGTTCCGTCCCGGGTCAGCTGGATGACGTCAAGCCCCGACTCGCTGCTGACCCGTTGCACGTGGGGTAGCCGGCTGATCTTCCGGAGGATGACCGGGTCGTAGCCCCGGTGCGATCCGATGAGCGGGTCGAGGACGGCGGTGACGCCGAACAGGGCAGAGGGGTTGGTGCTGGCGAGATAGGCAGGGAAGGAGGACTGCGTGCGCCGGGCGGCGGCCACCGAGCCCATGGCCAGGCCGCCGACCAGGCCGAGCAGGAGGACGATCGAGAGATACCCGCCCAGACGGCGGCGGTAGGTGGTCCGGCAGCGGTACCAGGCGACCCTGAGGACGTCCCAGCTCACTGCCCTCTACCCCTCGCCACCAGGCTGCCCACCTCGCTGCTCAACCCGTCCCCGGCTGTGCCCGGGCACTCCCCCCACCCCAGCCAGTGTGCCGTCGCCCCCTCCCGCCCGACCAGGTGGTCAACCGGTGTCTTGGGCCTCGTGGCTCCCTCCCGTCCTCGGGTCGGGCGGGTCGACGGGAGCGACCGTCCCAACAGCTGCCCCTGACAGAGGTGGAAGGACTTCGGGTTCCCCCTCGACACGCAAGCCACCGCGCACTTCCCCATCGAGGGCTGAACCTGAACCTCGCCGGCCTTCGGCACCCGACGCCGAAGGCGGCGTGGCCTCAGTGGACGACGAAGGTGATAGCGAGGAGCGTCACGAGGAGCACCACCGAGACGACGACGCCAGCCACCGAGTGCAGGTGGCGCTGACCGACCCAGCCGGTGCCCTCCCGGGCCGACGGGAGACCGAAGATCCCGTGAGCCCTGCGGAACCCGAAGAGGAGGCTGACGAGAGCGATCACGATGAGGACCACGCCGACACCCATCTCCAACAGCCCACGGTTCGCCGAGGCCGAAATGTCGTGCGCGTCCGTGGGGTTCTGCGGGTCGTAGGACACCTTGACGACCGTGCCCGTGACGATGTCGCTGCTGTACTGGGGACCCGTGAACTCGTACGAGTGTCCGTTCGCCGTGAAGGCGATGACCGGGGTCCAATACGTCGAGCAGCCATTGCGACCGCACGTCTGCCCCATCGTCACCGACACCACCGAGCCCGTCGTCGTCTGGCCGCCACTGATCGGCTGGACCTGTTCGTAGGCGTGGTAGCCGATCAGGAGGGCAACGACCAGAGTTCATTCGCGAAGACCTCATCATGAAGGTCGACGGCGACGTGCTTGAGGTCACTGTCCCAAAGACCCAGGGCGCCCGGCGGATTCCGCTGGCTTGGTTAGTCGTTCATGCGCAGCCCGCCCGCAAGAACAACGTGCAAATTACCATCGGCTCCGAGAATGTTGACCAGCCGCTGTACGAGATGGCGAAGAAGTTCAAACTCCGGGGCAACACACTCATCACGTACATCAAGGCCGAAGAAGAGCCCGAGTACCGGGCGTTCTTCACTGAAGTCGCGCAGGTTTGCGGGCGCTCGGTGGCGCCCACAACCGCATTATGAACTCCGCACCGGCCCTTCTGGCCGGACCGCCTTGACGTCAAACCGAACCCCACCCTCCCCACCGCGAATCCCAGGCCCTCGAACCGCCCACCCGATACCCACCACCATCCGCCCGCGCCGAGCGCCTGAGATCTCACCGATCCTGAGAGGAACTGCCAGCCCCAGTCGGGCTGAGGAACAACGTCTCGCGACAGGTGCGAACCATGTCGCGCGACATCACATGGGCGGAGGAGGTGGGATTCGAACCCACGGTGGCCAAAGACCACAACGGTTTTCGAGACCGTCCGATTCGTCCGCTCTCGCACTCCTCCGGAGGCGACCAACACCGGTGCCTTCCGGCACGGCAAGGTCGGACCGGTCCATTCTGGCACGCCGTGGGATGAACGGAACTCCCTGGCGGCGAAGCTACTGGCGCATCATCGCCACCCGGTACCGGTCCTCGGGGGTGATCAGGTGGTCGAAGACGTCGTCACCGATGTCGAGCTGCACCCAGGCGATCTCGCCGTTGAAGCGGTTGTCCCCCGTCGGGTACTGGTCGGAAACCGCCGAACCGCTGTCGTAGCCGACGTCGGTCGTCTCGTCCCCCGAGAACATCATCGGCACCGATGCCTCAAGCCGCCCGTCGGCTACCTGCTGCCCGTCGACGAAGAGTGCCACGCTGCCGCCCTTGGCCAGGCCGCCCCCGTCATAGGTGAACTCCATGCGGACCTGGTGCACCCCGGGGGGCAGTGGCGAGGGCGCCGCCACGTCGAAATGGGCCAGGCCAAGCAGGTTGTAGCCGTAGTGCGGCGTACCGTCCTTCACGTAGAGGCACCATCCGCCGAACGCCCCGCCCTGGGCCACGATGACGCCGTTGGCTCCGCCCTCGGGCACGTCGAGCTGGGCGGTCACTGCATGCGACCTGTTCTTCGTGTTGAGGACCGAGTTCTCCGTGAGCCGCCCCATGCCCCCGTAGAGGAGCTGCTTCGAACCGGTGATCAGCTGGGGCCGCCCGGCCGTCTCGGCGTTGAACCGCTCCACCCGCCGGTCGTCGAGCGGGAAGACGTTGTACTTGGTCGCCTCGATCAGAAACATCCGCTGGAGGTGCGCCAGCCGATCCGGGTGCTCGGCCGCCAGGTTGTGCGCCTGGGTCCAGTCGGTGTTGGTGTCGTAGAGCTCCCACGTGTCGTCGTCGAACAAGGGCATCGGGACCGTCGGGTCCCAGGGCGTGGAGTGGCGGGTGACCGCGGTCCAGCCCTTGTGGTAGATGCCGCGGTTACAGAACATCTCGAAGTACTGGGTCTCGCGCCGCTCGGCGGCGTCGGGGTCGTCGAAGCAGTAGCGCATCGAGACCCCGTGGTAGGGCTGCTGCTGGATCCCGTGGACGAAAACCGGCTCGGTGAGCCCCGCCACGTCGAGGATGGTCGGAGCCACGTCGATGATGTGATGGAACTGGTGGCGCACCTCGCCGCGGCTCGAGAACCCGTTCGGCCAGTGGACGATGGCCGGGTTCCGGGTGCCGCCCCAGTGGGAGGCGACCTGCTTGGTCCATTGGTAGGGGGCGCACATGGCGTGGGCCCACCCGACGGCGTAGTGGTTGTAGGCGGACGGCGTCCCGAACTCGTCGACATGGGAGGCCATCATCTCGGTCGTCTCGAACTGCGCTGCTCCGTTCAAGATGAGGAGCTCGTTGTAGGTCCCTCGCACGGTCCCTTCGGCGCTCGCCCCGTTGTCGCCGATGACGTAGTAGACGAGCGTGTCGCCGAGCACCTCGAGCTCCTCGAGGGCATCGATGACCCGGCCGACCTCGTGGTCGGTGTGCTCCATGAACCCGGCATAGACCTCCATCTGGCGGGCGAGCACCGGCTTCAGGTCATCGGGCATCTCGTCCCAGGCCGGGATCTCGGTCGGCCGCGCCGTGAGCTCGGCGTCGGGCGGCACCACGCCGAGCTCCTTCTGCCTGGCCAGGGTGGCCTCACGCAGGACGTCCCAGCCGGCGTCGAAGCGCCCCCGGTACCTGGCCGACCACTCCGGCGCCACGTGATGCGGCGCGTGCGTGGCGCCCGGGGCGAAGTACAAGAAGAAGGGCTTGTCCCCCATCAGCGCCTTCTGCTGGCGCACCCAGGCGATCGCCTTGTCGGCGAGGTCCTCGGTGAGGTGGTAGCCCTCCTCGGGCGTCGTCGGCGGCTCCACGGGCACGGTGCCGTCGTAGAGGGCCGGGAAGTACTGGTTGGTCTCGCCGCCGAGGAAGCCGTAGAAGTACTCGAAGCCGCTACCGGTTGGCCAGTGACGGAACGGCCCCATCGGGCTCGTCTCCCACACAGGCACCTCGTGGCACTTACCGAGCTGGGCGGTGGCGTACCCGTTGAGCTTGAGCGTCTCGGCCAGCGGCGCAGTGTCGTCGGGACGCATCGAGCTGTACCCGGGGGCCGAGGTGGCGAGCTCGGTGATCCCTCCCATCCCGACGGTGTGGTGGTTACGCCCGCTCAGGAGGGCGGCGCGCGTTGGCGAGCACAGCGCCGTCGTGTGGAAGCGGGTGAAGCGGAGGCCGCCGTCGGCCAGACGATCGGCGGTGGGCGTGGCGCAGGGGCCACCGAACGTGCTGGCGGCACCGAAGCCGACGTCGTCGAGCAGCACGATCAGCACGTTGGGGGCGCCGGCGGGGGGCCGGAGCGGCGTGATCGGGGGGAAGGCGGTCTCGGGGTCCTTGGCGTCGTACGTGGTGAGCCCCACGTGCTTGCGCTCCGGGATGGGTAGGACGCTGCGGGGCAGGTCGTCGGTCACGCGCTCGTGCTCCTTGCCGTCGTTGGCCTCGGTCGACGGCACCGCCCGGTGGCCGCACCTCGACCGAAGAACGGGAGGAGCCGGCCGACACCAGGGCGGTGACGCCGGCGCGACACTAGACCGACCCTAGGGGCGGGACCGTCCCGGGAGAACGAGGAGGCGCGACGTGGCGACGAGCGACGGAGACCGGCGGGTGGCCCTCGTCACCGGGGCCTCCCGGGGGATCGGGAAGGCCGTAGCCGTGGCCCTCGCCGGGGCCGGTTTCGACGTGGCGGTGACTGCCCGCACCGTGGAGGAAGGTGAGGCCCGGGAGCACTCCTCGACGATCCAGCGGAGCGACACCTCGCCGCTCCCCGGCTCGCTCGGGGCGACGGCCGCGGCCATCGAGGCCACCGGGCAGCGCGCCCTCCCCGTGGCCGCCGACCTCCTCGACTTCGCCTCGGTGGGAGCGGCCGTGGCCACCGTCCTCGAGCGTTGGGGGCGGGTGGACGTCGTGGTGAACAACGGCCGCTACGTCGGCCCGGGGCACATGGACCACTTCCTCGACACGCCGGTCGAGATCATCGAGCGGCACCTGGCGGCCAACGTGATCGCCCCGCTCCACGTCCTGCGGCTCGTCCTCCCGGGCATGCTCGAGCGCGGCAGCGGCACGCTGGTCACCATGACGTCGGGGGCGGGGACGAGCGACCCCCCGGGACCGGCCGGATCAGGCGGCTGGGGCCTCGGCTACGCCGTGAGCAAGGGTGCGGTCCAGCGCGTGCTCGGTGTGCTGGCCGTCGAGCACCCCGACCGCGGCCTCCGCTTCTTCAACGTGCAGCCCGGACCCATCCTCACCGAACGGATCAAGGCCGACATGGGCGAGTTCGGCTTCGGGGGGCCGGGCTGGGCCCCACCCGAGCTGATCGGCGCCGTCGTGACCTGGTTGGCCACCGCCGACGAAGCGGCCGGGCTCCCGATCGACGTGGAGGCCCAGCCCTTGGCGGCCGAGCGCGGCCTCTACGAGTGGTCGTCCGCCGGCTGAGCGGCGGCCTTCAGTCGCTGGGCAGGACGACCGACGGCAGGGGGTGGCGGTAGAGCTTCGCCGCGTTCTCCGAGCACATCTTGCGGAGCTCGGCCGGCGGGATGTGCCCCCAGGCCTTCTCGATGACGAGCTGGGTGTCCGGCCATGTGCTGTCGCCGTGCGGGTAGTCCACCTCCACCATGATGTGGTCCACCCCGATGCGGTAGCGGGTGTCGATGGTCGACGGGTCGTCGATCGTGCAGAACCAGAAGTTGCGCTTGAGAACGTCGGCCGGCCGGACGTCCCACCCGAGGCCGTAGCCCGAGCGGTCGACGATGTTGTCGAGTCGGTCGAGGAGCATGGCCACCCAGCCGATGCCGCCTTCGCTCATGGCGATCTTAAGCGTCGGGTGCTTGAGGCCGTAGCCGGACCACAGCCACTCAGTGCAGGCGCCGAGGGACTGCTGCCCGAAGAGCGTCGCCCCGATCTGCATCATCGGCGCGTTCGGCGGGTAGATGATGTCGCCGGCGCTGCCGACGTGGAGCGAGATCACCATGTCGGTGTCGACGCACGCCGCGATGATCGGGTCCCAGTGCGCCCGGTCCCAGAGGGAGGGGAGGCCGATCATGTGGGGCCGCTCCGGGAAGGTGACCGACACGAACCCCAGCTCGGCCATCCGCTCGATCTCGGCCACCGCCAGCTCGGGGTCGGCGAGGAACGTGATGCCGAGCGGGATGATCCGCTCGGGGTAGGCCTGGTACCACTCCTCGTAGAGCCAGTCGTTCCAGGCCCGCACGCAGGCCAGGCCGAGCTCCTGGTCCTTGGCGTTGAAGAAGACCCGGCCGCAGAAGCCGGTGATGGACGACGGGAAGTTCACGGAGGCCCAGACGCCGTTCAGGTCCATGTCGGCGATGCGGGGCTCGATCTGGTAGCAGCCCGGGCGCATCTGCTCGAAGCGGAACGGCTCGACCTTCACTGTCTCCTTCCGCCGCCCGGCCATGGCGTTCATGCCGACCTGGGTGTGGATCTCCCCTTCGAAGGACCAGACCTGGTGGCCCTCCGTGGTCTCGATGATCCGGGGGGCCCGGTCGGCGAGGGCCTTGGGCACCCGGCCTTCGAACGTGTCCGGCGGCTCGACGACGTGGTCGTCGACCGAGATCACCGTGTACTTGACCTCCCGCGCCAGCGGGTCGGGCAGGAACAGGTCGGCGTTCAACTCGGTCACGACGTCGGCTCTCCTCGGTTCGGTGTGTGACGCGCCGCCTGCCGAACGCGCCGACGGGCGCCACAGTCCCCGCGACCACGATACGGCCGGGCGCTGGCTCCGGACAACCTCCCGGCCAGGGATAACGCGCTGACCAGCGACCGGACCCCTGCTACGGTCGGCGCGGAGGAGGGGTCCGATGGACGGAGATCTTGGGCCGGTGGCGCTCTCCGAGCCGTCGGCGGACGCCGGTTCGACGAGCATCTGGCATCGCGAGCTCCGGCTGCCGGGTACGGGCGGCCTGCTACCCCTGGCCTGGGTCATGCTGCTCGAGGCCGGCGTCGCGGTCACGCTCATCGCCACCGCGATCTACGAGATCACGGCTCAGGCGCGAGCGTTCGAACAGGAGAACTTCCTCACCGGGCCGACGATCGTGCTCGTCATCCACTTCGACTGGCTGCGGGCGGCCGAATACCTGGTCCCGATCGCGCTCGTCGGCGGGCTCTTCGCCTGGACGGGCATCGTTCTGCTCGTCTTTCACCGCCGTGCGACGGCGCCGTCGGGGGTCTCGCGCCTCGTCGTCGTCATGGGCTGCACAGCGCAGCCGGTGGTGGCCATCGCGACGCTGCTCTGGGGATGGCGCGCCTCGTCACACCCGCAGTTCTTCGACGGGCCCGACTGGAACCTCCGTGTGTATCCAGGCTGGGTGCTCTACCTGCTCGATGCCGCGGGCCTTCTCCTCTGGCTCGGCACGGTGCTCTGGCTCGCCGAGCTGCGGCGGCGGCGGCTGCCGTGGTCGACGGTGCCCGCCGTCATCTCGGCGACCGCAATTGTTGCCCTGACATGGCCACCGATCAACGCGATCGAGTGGCAGTACTCGGCGAGCGCCCCCCGAGGGCAGATACTGCCTCCGCTGACGGTCGGCTTCTGGTCGGCGGGAACAGCATTGACGGGAGCGCCTGGGGAAGCCGCCGGAGCGGGGTGCGAGAACGACCGGGAATGTCTAGCCGTCGCGACTGGGGCCATCACGAGGCAGAGCACACTGTCGACCAGATTCCGATGGTGGTCGGCCGACTTTCGCAACGGCACCTGGGGGGCTGGAAGGCCCATGAACTACACCACTCCCGGAGGAGCAGCGCCCGCCTCGGTCTCGTGCACGCCGGCGTCGTGCGTCGCCGTGGGGTCTCGCACGGTCTTCGGGAAGGTTCCTCAACTCGTGGCCTGGCACACCGAAGGTGGGGGGCCCACCTGGTCCCCGGCAACGACACTCGCATCGTCTGCCGATTCGCTGCCCGGCATCAGGTGCAACGATGTTCGCTGCCTCGTCATCACCGGGACCACCGTCTTCGCCTCCGACGACGGCGGTGCGACGTGGCGGCCGTTCTTCACGTTGCCTCCGACGCCAGCGGCGCCACCAGCACACGGTCTGGTCAGCTTCAATTTCATCAACAGTGCCGGATGCGCGACATCGCTCGACTGCCTGGTGGTCGGGGAGACGGCCGCCCAGACCCCGCTGGTCGAGAGTACGAGCGACGGTGGCGCATCGTGGACGAAGCGACCTGGGCCTCCCGGCTTCGGGGCCATGGGTGCCGTCCGTTGCGCCGGACTGGCGTGCTACGCGATCGGCTTCTCAGTGTCGGGACAGGCACCGGTGGACTTGCTCGAGACGATGGACAGCGGCGTCGGCTGGACGAACGACGGGGCCATCCCGCTCGTCAAGGTGTTCCGGGGCCTCGCCTGTCCCTCCTCGAACACGTGCGTCGCCGTTGGGGAAGGTACTTCGGGTAGGGCCTTGGCGGTGTCGACTCACGACCACGGCGCCACCTGGCACGCCGCCCCGATCCTCGGTGGCGTGTTCGTGCCGGATGACGTCGCGTGCCTGAACGCCTCGAACTGTGTGAGCGAAGGCACTGCCTCGAACCGCGACGTGCTGTTGGCGTCGACGTCGGACGGGGGGCTCACCTGGCACGTGCAAGGGTTCCCGCCAGCCGACGACCGCTAGCCGTGAGGTAGGGCACCGCCTTCAACCCATGTGGTAGCCCCCGCTCACCCCGATGGTCTGGCCGGTGACCCACGAGGCGGCGTCGCTCGCCAGGAGGACCACCATGGCGGCCGGGTCGTCCGGCCGGCCGAGGCGCTTCACGGCGTAGGGCTGGAGGCGGCGGCGCTGCGCCTCGGGCTCGGCCTGGTCCATCAGCCCGAAGACGTCGATCGTGCCGAGGGCCACGCAGTTGCACGTGACCCCGTGACGTCCCACCTCCTTGGCCACCGAGCGCATGAGGGCCGCCGCCCCGGCCTTGGCGGCCGAGTAGGCGGCCAGCCCGGCGTCCCCGGTGCGGGCGGCCTCGGAGATGACGGTGATGACCCGGCCGTAGCCGCCGGCCACCATGGCCGGCAGGGCGGCCCGGGTGCAGTGGAGGACGCCGTAGAGGTTCACGCTGAGGGTGGCGTCCCACTGTGCCGGCGAGGTCTCGACGAAGTTCCCGAGCATGGTGGCCGGCGATTGGGTCCCGACGTTGCCGGCATTGTTCACGAGGATGTCGACGCCGAGCGCCGGGACCGCCGCCTCGACCGCCGTCCAGTCGGTGACGTCGAAGGGGGCGGCCACCGCCCGGCCCCCGGCCTCGGCGACCTCGCCGACCACGGCGTCGGCCCGCTCGGCCACGACGTCGTTGACCGCCACCTCGGCCCCGGCCCGCGCCAGGGCCAGGACGAGTGCCCGCCCGACGTTCTGGCCGGCCCCGGTGACGAGGGCCCGGTGCCCCGTGAGGTCGATCTCGAAGCTCACGGACTCAGCCGATGCGGCGGTCCCGGCCGGCCCAGGCCTCCTCGCGGAGCTTGAACTTCTGGATCTTGCCCGTGGCCGTCTTGGGCAACGGGCCGAAGACGACGTGGCGGGGCGCCTTGAAGTGGGCCAACCGGCCCCGCACGTGGTCGACGATCTCCTCCTCGCTGGTGGTCGCTCCGTCCTTCAGCACCACATAGGCGGCCGGGGCCTCGCCCCAGCGGTCGTCGGGCACGCCGATGACCGCCACCTCGAGGACGGCCGGGTGCGACATCACGGCCTGCTCCACCTCCACCGAGGCGATGTTCTCGCCGCCCGAGATGATCACGTCCTTCGAGCGGTCGCGAAGCTCGACGTAGCCGTCGGGATGCAGGACGCCCACGTCCCCGGTGCGGAACCAGCCGTCGGGGGCGGCCCGCCGGGTGGCCTCGTCGTCCTTGAAGTAGCCGAGCATGACGTTGTTGCCGCGGAGGGCGATCTCCCCCTGGGTCCCCCCGTCGGCCGGCACGTCCCGGCCGTCCGCGTCGAGCACCCGGGCCGAGCAGGCCACGACGTTGCCCACGCCCTGGCGGGCCCGCAGCACGGCCCGGCGCTCCTCGTCGAGCTCGTCCCACTCGGGCCACCATTCACAGAGCATGGCCGGCCCGTACGTCTCGGTCAGCCCGTAGACGTGCATGACGTCCATCCCGAGCTGGCCGAGCCGGGCCAGGAGGGCCGGGCTCGGCGGCGCCCCGCCGGTCGCCACCCGGACCGGCGGGCCGGACAGGGGCTCGGCCGCGGCGTGCCAGGCGAGCGACGAGAGGACGGTCGGCGCCGCGTTGAAGTGGGTGATGCTCGAGGTGCGCAGCTGCTCCCACACGAGGGCGGGGTCGACGGCCCGCAGGCAGACGTGGGTGCCCCCGGCCGCGGTGACCGCCCAGGTGAAGCACCAGCCGTTGCAGTGGAACATCGGCAGCGTCCACAAGAAGCGCGACTCGGGCGACAGCCGGGCCGCCACCACCATGGCGAGCGCCTGGAGGTGGGCGCCCCGGTGGTGGTACATGACGCCCTTGGGCAGCCCGGTGGTGCCGCTCGTGTAGTTGATCGACAGGAGCGAACGCTCGTCCTCGAGGTCCGCCCGGTAGGGAGGGGCCGACGCCGCGAGCTCCTCGTACTCCCCGTCGTCGGCGGCCACCAGTCGCAGGCCGGGGACCAGCTCGGCCACGCGGACCGCCGCCTCGGCGGTGGCCGCCTCGTAGACGAGCAGGCCGCAGCCGGCATGGCCCACGATCCACCCGAGGTCCTCGGGCGTGAGCCGGTAGTTGAGGGCCACGAGCGGGAGCCCGGCCAGGGGCACGCTGTAGTGCGACTCCAGAGCCACGTGGGAGTTCGTGGCGAGGACGGCCACCGGCTGCTCGGCCGCCCGCTCGTGCCAGGCACCGGCGAGGCGGGTGCAGCGGTCGAGCAGCTGGGCGTAGGTGAAGACGAGCGGCCCGTCGACGAGCGCCACCCGGTCGGCGAAGACGAGGGCGCTCCGGTCGAGGAAGGCGAGCGGCGTGAGCGGCTCGTACGAGAGGGCGTCGAGCCCCGCCGGCACGAGGTCCGAGACCGGCCCGGGGGTCACCAGCGGACGGTCAGTCGACGATGCTGAGCGCGGTCTTCGGGCAGGAGCGCACGGCCTTCTCCACCTTCTCGCGCAGCTCCTCGGGCGGCTCCTCCTGCAGCACGTAGAGCAGGTCGTCGTCGCGCACCTCGAAGACCTCGGGCGCGGCGGCCATACACAACGCGTTCGACTCGCACAGATCCCAGTCCACGACCACTCGCATGCGGGCGAGTGTACCGATCCCCGCCGGCCGCGGCACGGGCCGCCCCGCCGGTGGTTCAGGCCGGTGGTTCAGGCCGGTGGTCCGGCCAGGCCCTGCAGGGTGGGCACCACGCCGCCGTCGACGACGAGGTCGCACCCCGAAACGAAGCTGGCGGCGTCCGAGACGAGGAAGGCCACCGCCGCGGCCACCTCCTCGGGCCGGCCCTCCCGGCCGAGCGGGGTGTGGTCGAGCATGACCGCCATGAACTCCTGGGCGTCGAACTCCTGGCGGCCCATCGGGGTGTCGATGATGCCCGGGGACACCGAGGCGATGCGGGCCCCCCGGGCCCCCCAGGCCGCCGCCTCCCGGCCGACGAGCCGGATCACGCCGAGCTTGGCCCAGCTGTAGGCGGTCTGGTCCATCGGGTGCTCGGCCGCCACCGCGGCGAGCCGGTCGAAGAAGTCGGGGTGCAGCGGGTCGGCCAGCGCCGCCTCGAGGCCCGGCGGGGCCGGCCCGCTCAGGTGGGCGGCGATCGAGGCGAAGCAGACGGCGGCCGAGCCGGACTGGGCCAGGCTCCACAGGGCGTCGACCACGAGCGCCGTGCCCACGAGGTCGACCTCGAACATCCGGCGCCAGTCGCCCATCGTCGGCGACACCCCGGCGGCGTGGACGAGCGCCCCCAGGGGCCCGAGGGTCCCGACCCGGTCGGCCAGCCGGCCCACGTCGTCACCGGAGGCCACGTCGGCCCGGAGGCCCTCGACCGACCCGGTGGCCGCCGAACGGCCCGCCAGGGCCGCGGCCACGTCGCCGATCCCCTCGTCGAGGTCCACGAGGACGAGCGGACCGTCGCCGTGGAGCCGCTCGGCACAGGCCAGGCCCATGCCCCGGGCCGCCCCGGTGACGACGGTGACAGCGGCCGGGTCAGGCACGGGCCCTCACGCGACCGAGCGCCACGGCCGTGACGGTCGGGCGCTCGGACATCGCTGAGACGCTAGCGCCGCCTCCGGATGACGGCCGGCCGGAGCCGACCGCCACCCGGGGTGACGCCTGACGAGTTGACGGACTACGTGAGCGGCGTCGGCTTGAAGCAGAACGGCGCCGTGCCGTAGGGCGTCGTGAACTTGCCGCCCTGGGTGCGGACCCAGTACCAGCAGTCGACGGGCGAAACCGTTCCCTTGTGGTAGGTGAGCGGCGGCACCAGGCCGTTGAGCGTGATGCCGTGCAGGTCGTACAGACCGGCCTTCGTCTCCGCCGCGGTGACCGTGGCGCCGTTCTGGCCGGCATGCGCCGCCTTGATCGCGGCGGCCACAACCTCGCCGGCCGCGTAGTACTGCAGGGTCTCCTCACCGTAGTTCGGGTCCTTCAGCACGGCCGACTGGTACTTGTTGATGGCCGAGTCGTAGGAGGCGGTGGCCGAGTTGTGGAGGAAGAACGGCATGTCCGGCTCGGCACCGATCAGCTTGTTGGTGAGGCCCGGGTCCTTCGTGAACGACCCCGAGATGGCGCCGTCGAGCGAGATCTCCCACGGGGTGTAGCCCTGCTGCGTGCAGGAGTTCATGACCGAGGCCACGACAGCCACTGCGTCGGCGATGATCAGCGCCTGGGCGCCAGCCTGCTTGGCCGCGAGGCACTGGGCCGTGAAGTTCGGCGCCGAGTAGGAGATCGAGGTGACGTAGTCCACCGGCATGTTTCGCTTGCCCGCCACGATCTTGAGCGGCGTCACCGCCTGCTGGCAGATCGGCGACTCGGCGCAGTACAGCTCGGCCACGCTCTTGGCCCCGACCTTCTTGGCCGCGTCGACGAAGACGTCGAAATAGCCGTCGAGCGTCCCGCCGACTGCGAAGAAGTTCGGGTTGGTCACGTAGATCTGGCTCGAGCCTCCACCCAGCACCGGGACGCTGGCCGCGGTAGCGACCGAGGCCCAGGCGGGGTCCGAGGCGGCGGCGTCCAGGATGGCGACGACGTGGTCCTGGTTGATCATGGTCTCGACCTGGGCGAGGCCGGTCCCCGAGTTGCTCTGGTCGTCTTCGTAGATGATGTGGACCTGGTGGCCGTCGACGCCACCGGCCGCGTTGACCTGGCTAGCCCAGGCGAGGGCGCCAGCCTTGGCCACCTCGGTGCTCGACGACTGTGCGCCGGTGCAGCTGCACTCGAAGCCGACGTTGATGACCGCGGCCGCGCTCGCCGGCGCCGCCCCGCTCACGCTGAGCAGCGTCCACAAGCCCGCTGCCATGAACACAGATGCACCAACCGCGCTCAGGCGGTGCCAGAAACCTTTCACTGGGTGTTCCCCTTTCGTAGTTGCCTGCTGCCTTCGTCGACCACGGTGGCCGTCGGTGCGGAAGCTTCCCGGGTGGTCAGAGGAGCCGTCGGTGACGGCGCGCCGACCATCGACGGTGAGCGTCGGCGGCGACGGGGCGGTCCTAGCGCCTACCTGCCGTATCCCCCCTTGCTGGCCCCCTTTGTTGCGTCTCTGATGCTGTGCCTGCGGCGTCGGACCTGGTCCTGCCCGGGTTCGACGCCCTTCACCAGGTTGGAGGCCGCAACGTCGCGCCCAACCGTGGTCCTCTCGATCAGCCCCCGGTCCCCGCCCTGTCGAGCACCCCGGTGGTTTGTCTCGCGTTCGTCACATTAGCTAAACGCGGGCGAAATGTCTACAGGATGGAGAAGAAAGGCCCCCGGGCCGGCGCGACCCGGGTCGGCGGGCCGGTGGCCAGGACCTTCAGGCCCGCACCCACTGGGGGTAGGCCACGTCCTCGACCAGGTGGAAGACCACCCGGACGGGCTCCCCGATGGCCAGGGTGGCCGGGTCCACGGCGTTGGGCGGTCCCCCCGCCGCCTCGACGAGGTTGCCGGTCAGCCGGACGAGGGGGTCGTCGTCGAGGGCCACGATGATGACGTTGTAGGGGGCGAGCTCGGCGAAGCCGGCCAGGAGGGGCGGGTGGGGCACGGCGAAGGACCAGATGGTCCCCCGGCCCGAGACCCCCCGCCAGGTCGAGTCGGTGGAGCGGCACCAGGGGCACATCGGGCGGGGCGGATGGCGGAGGCGCCCGCAGGCCAGGCAGGCCTGCACGCAGAGCTCGCCCCGGCGGGCCCCGGCGAAGAAGCCCTCGGTGAGCGGCTCTTCGGCCGGGAGCATCGGGGGGACCCAGCCGGCCACCGGGGACCCACTCACCGGCGGAGGAGGAGGGCGCTCGTCGGCACCCCCTCCCCGCTCGTCACGAGGCAGCACTGCGCCCCCTCGACCTGGGACGTGGAGGTCCCCCGCACCTGGCGGACGCCTTCGGTGATCAGGTTGAACCCGTGCACGTAGGCCTCCGACAGCCCGCCGCCCGAGGTGTTGATCGGGAGCGCACCGTCGGGCCAGGCGAGGTTCTCCCCCTCGGTGAAGAAGGCCCCCTCGCCCCGGGCACAGAAGCCGTAGCCCTCGAGCGAGAGCGGGATGAGCGGGGTGAAGGCGTCGTAGAACTGGGCCACCGGCACGTCGGCCGGAGTGAAGTCCGAGTGGCGCCAGAGGGCCTTGGCGCAGGCGTGCGACGGCCCGAGCAGCGGGTCCTCACCGTGGTAGTTGGTCATGGTCATGTGCTGGGCCCCGAAGCCCTGCCCGAACGAGTGCACGTAGGCCGGGGGCTGGCGGCAGTCCCGGGCCCGTTCGGCCGACACGACGACGACAGCGAGGGCGCCGTCGCTCTCGAGGCAGTTGTCGAAGAGACAGAGCGGCTCGGAGACCCAGCGCGAGGCGAAGTACTCCTCCCGGGTGAGGAGCCGGTCGTGCATGACCGCGGCCGGGTTGCGGTTGGCGTGCGAGCGGGCGGCGAGGGCCACGTTGGCCAGGTGGTCGCGTGTGGCACCGGTCTCGTAGAAGTAGCGCCGGGCGAGGAGGGCGATCTGGTCGACCGGGCGGAGCAGGCCCCAGGGCCGGTACCAGTCGGCCACCCGGGGTACCGACCCGCCCCCGGCCGGCGCGCCCGACCCGGCCATCACCCACGGCCGGCCGCCCGAGCCGCGCTTCCTCGACCGCCAGGCCACCGCGACGTCGCACTGGCCCTCGGCCACGGCCAGCGCCGCCAGGCCCACCGTGGCGCACCCGGCGCCCCCGCCGTAGCCGACCTGCCCGAAGAACGTCACGTCCCCGAGTCCGAGGTTCTGGCCGATCACCACCTCGGGGGTGCTCTCGAGGGTCATCGACACGAGGCCGTCCACCTCGCCCGGCTCGATGCCGGCGTCGTCGAGGGCGGCCGTGATGGCCATGAGGGCGAGCTCGGTCTCGGTCTCGGGCAGCGACTTGGCGAAGGCGGTCTGCCCGATCCCGACGATGGCCGTTCGGTCCTTGATCACCGGCAGCCGCCTCTATGCTCTCGCCGCGTCCGACCCCCGGCCGGGGGAGGGCGGAGCGACGTCGAGGAGTGAGCCGTGAGCACCGTCAAACCGGGCACGAGACTGCGCAGCGCCGTCTGCGAGACCGAGGTGATCGTCATCCGGGCGCCGGCGTCCGACGTCGACCTGCGTTGTGGCGGGGCCCCGCTCCTCTCCTTCGACGACGAGCGGCCGGCCGACGGCCGGCCGGCGGCGGGCCACGACGCGGGCACCCTCCTCGGCAAGCGGTACGCCCTGGCCGACCCCGACGTGGAGCTCCTGTGCACGAAGGGTGGGGCCGGCTCGCTGTCGCTCGGCGACGAGCCCATCCCCTCGAAGGAGGCCCGACCCCTCCCGTCGTCGGACTGAGGCCCGGCGGTCACGGCGCCGCCCGGTCGAGGCGGTCGGCCAGCAGCGCGGCGAGCTCGACGGGGCGCGAGCCCTGCACGCTGTGCCCGGCCCCCGCGATGACGACCACCTCGGTCTCGGGTCGCCGGCGGAGGAACTCGGCCTCGTCCACCTCGGTCACGACGAGCGACCGCTCGCCGCGCACGAGCGTGACCGGACAGCGGAGCCGGGACAGGTCGTCCCACAGCGACACGTAGGGCCCGACGTTCGAGCCGTCCCCGTCACCCCCCGACGACCCCCACTGCCAGCGCCAGACCCAGCGGCCGTCGTCGCGCTCCTTCGTGTTGAAGAGGAGACCGCGGCGGAGGGCGTCCTTCGAGCGCGCCGGGTTGGCCTTGGCCACCTCGTCCACCATGGCCTCGAACGAGTCGAAGCTCTCGACCTGGGTCAGTCGGTACATCTCCTCGTTGTGCCGCCGGCCGTGCACGACGCCCGGGGTGACGTCGATCACCACGAGGCCGCCGACGAGCTCGGGGTGGAGGGCGGCCAGGCGGATACCCGAGAGGCCGCCGAGCGACATCCCGGCGACGAGCCGGGCCTTCGGGGCGAGCCGCGGCAGGGCCACGGCCAGGTCCTCGGCGTGGTGCCGCGGGTCGAAGGAGCCGGCCACCGGGTCCGAGTGACCGTGGCCGGCGAGGTCGACGGCCACGACGGGACGGTCGAGCGAGAGGGCCACGAGGTCCCAGGTGTGGGCGTTCTGCTGGCCGCCGTGGAGGAGGACGACCTCGGCGTCGTCGCCCGCCCCCCAGACGACGGCGCTGATCCGCCGGCCGGCCACGGCCACGTCGGTCCGGCCGACCTCGGGCGGCCCGGACCAGGGCACCCCGGCCGCCACGGCGCTCTCCTGCATGACGAGGACCTCGTCGAAGGCCTCGCCGGTCGGGCCCCTCATCGGGCCCGGTGCTCGCCGAGGAGCCGGGTGCCGATCACGTCGGCCGCCTCCAGCCGGGCGTACGCCTCGGGCGACACGCCGAGGAGCTCGGTCAGGAGCTCCCGGTTGTCCTGCCCGAGCGTCGGGGCCGGGCGGTGGTGGAGGCGGCGGGGCCCGGCCGAGAAGCGGACGGGGTAGCCGGTGTGCACGGCCTGACCGGTGAGCGGGTGGACGACCGTCTCGAGGAACCCTCGGGCGGCGAGCTGCTCGAGGTGCTGCACCTCGGCCGGGGCGAGCACCCTCCCGACCGGGACCCCGGCCGCCGCCAGGACCTCGACCACCTCGTCGGCCGGCCGGCCCTCACACCACGACGCCAGGTGCCCGTCGATCTCGTCGTGGGCCGCCCGCCGGCCGGCGGCCGAGCCCAGCTCCGGCGCCGCCGCCCAGGCGGGGTCGCCGAGGGCCCGACGCAGGCCGGCCCACTGCTCGTCGGTCTCGACGGCCACGGCCACCCACATGTCGAGCCGGCCGTCGTCCTCCGCGTCCGAGCAGCGGTAGAGGTTCTGGGGGGCCGCGGTCGGACCCCGGTTGCCGTCGCGGGTCATGAGGTGCCCGAAGGCCTGGTACTCGAGCGCCTGCTCGGCGGTCACGTTGAGGGCGCCCCCGACCATGGAGACCTCGACGAGCATCCCCTCGCCGGTGGCCCGCCGGTGCTCGAGGGCGAGCAGGAGGGCGAAGAGGGCGTGGGTGCCGGCCACCGGGTCGCACATGCCGTTCGGGACGAGGGGGCGGTCGTCGGCGTGGCCGGTCATCCAGGCCATGCCCGAGACCTGTTCCATGTTCTGGGCGTAACCCGTGCGCTCCCGCCAGGGACCCGAGAGGCCGAAGGCCGGCATCCGGACGAAGACCACGTCGGGCCGCAGCCCGAGCACGGTCGGCCCGTCGAGGCCCCACTGGTCCATCACCCGGGGGGCGTAGTTCTCGAGCACCACGTCGCACCGCTCGATCAGCCGACGGGCCAGTGCCCGGCCCTCCTCGGTGCTCATGTCGAGCGTGAGGTCGCGCTTGTTGGTGTTGGAGCCGTGGAAGTTGGGGGTCCACTCCCACCAGCGGTCGTCCTCGGTGGTGAGGATGGTGTGGCCGCGGATCCCGTCGGGGCGCTTGACCGACTCCACGTGGATGACCTCGGCGCCGAGCATCGAGAGGAAGTGCCCGACGATCGGCCCCGCCCAGAAGGCGGTGAAGTCGGCCACCCGCAGGCCGGCGAAAGGGAGGGGGCCGGTCGGCCCCGGTGCCGGGGGGGCCGGGCGGGGTGGGCGGGCGCCCGGGTCGACGGTGTCGTTGTGCTCCCCGAGGCGCGGCGGGGGACCGGTCGGCCGGCGGGCCGCCCCGGCGCCGAGCGTGTAGGGCGTGTCCGGCTGGAGCCGGCCGCTCCGCGGGTTGCGGACGAAGAAGCGGCGCTCGACGAACTGATCCAAGCCGGTCACCGAGGCCCCGTCGCCGACCGGCGCCGCGGGGACCCGGAGCAGGTCGGCCTGCTCGAGCACCTCGTCGGTCGTCCGGCGGCCGCACCACTCGGCGGTGGCCCCCTCGAGCTCGTCGTAGCGCTCCAGGCGGCCGGCGTAGGCGTAGAGCCGGCCGTCCTCCAGCCACTCGGGGTGCTCGACCATGATGCAGAACGACTCCCACATGGTGGCCGTGGCCACCATGAAGCCCACCCAGCCGTCCTTCGTGGCGTAGATGGCCGGGATGAGGACGGAGCGGGTCGGTTGGCGCTCCGGCGGCCGGACCCCCGAGGGCGGGGTCATCGTCTGCTTGATCGTGCCGTACATCTGCTCGGTCACGACGAGACACTCGAGGAGCGAGACGTCGACCAGCTCGCCGGTCCCGCACTCCCGGGCCCGCCGCCAGGCCGTGAGGGCCCCGACGGCACAGAACATGCCGCCGAGCCACTCGACGAGACGACCCCCGATCTGCACCGGGGCCCGGTCCGGCGCGCCCCGGGAGAAGACCCCGCCGGCGGAGGCCTGCAGCGTGAGGTCCGACGCCGGCCGGTCGGCCCAGGGACCCTCGAGGCCGAACGGCGTGATGGTGGCCACCACCGCCCCGGGGGCCAGGTGGCGGAGCGCGTCGGGGGCGAGGCGCGGGTGCCCGGCCAGAGCGGACCCCTTCGACCAGACGACGACGTCGGCCGCGGCCACGAGCGCCTCCGCCCGGTCGAGGTCGGCCGGGACGTCGGGGTCGAGCACGACGCTCTGCTTCGAGCACCCCAGGAACTCGAAGAGCGGGCCGTCCTCGCCGGGGACCACCTCCCCGCCGAGGGCGAAGCGGCGGAGGGGGTCGCCGCCGGGCGCCTCGAGCTTGACCACCTCGGCGCCGCCGTCGGCCAGGGTCTTCGTGCAGTAGCCCCCGGCCACCCCGCTCGAGAGGTCGACGACGTAGAGGCCGGTGAGCGGGGCGCGACCGCTCATCGGGCCGGGCCCGACCGGAGCCTCGCTACGAGAGGGTGATCAGAAGAAGTTGTAGAAGTCGCGGGCGTTCTGCTCACCGATGCGTTGTGCCTCGTCGTCGGGCACGTCGACCAGCGCCTCAGCGAGGAGCTTGCGGCTGTTCGGGTAGTTCGAGTCGTTGTGGGGGTAGTCGGCCTCCCACATCAGCTTGTCGACACCGATCAGATGGCGGTTGGCGATGGCGTAGTTGTCGACGATCATGCAGACCCAGAAGTGCTGCTGGAACACCTCTGTCGGGCTCTGGTTGCAGTTCACACCCTCGTAGCGGCTGCGCTCCCAGGTGTAGTCGAGGCGCTCGAGGGCGTAGGGCACCCAACCCGCCCCGCCCTCGGAGAGGGCGATCCGGCAATTGGGGTGGTCGTTGAGGGCGCCCGAGAAGATGATGTCGCCGAGGGCGGCCATCGAGTTGACCCCGCAGAGCGCGATGCCGACCGACGGCGTCGCCTCCTCCGAGGGCTTCACGAGGAGGCCCGAGGAGGTCCCGATGTGCATCGAGAGCGGGAGGCCGGTGTCGGCGCACGCCGCGAAGACCGGGTCCCAGTGCCCGGTCGGGAACGACGGCAGGCCGAGGGGGTCGGGGTTCTCGGTCATGAGGACGGCCCGGGAGCCCTTGCCCGCGCAGCGCTCGATCTCCTTCGCCGCCAGCTGCGGGTCCCAGAGCGGGATGAGGGTCTGGGGGACGAAGCGGTCGGGGTAGGTGGCCGACCACTCGTCGATCATCCAGTCGTTCCAGGCCCGCACGCAGGCGAGGGCCAGGTCCCAGTCCTTCGCCTCGAGGAAGGCCGTGCCGGCGAAGCGGGGGAACTGGGGAAAGAGGAGCTCGGCGTGGACGCCGTCCTCGTCCATGGCCTTCACCCGCTCGTGGACGTCGTAGGCCGCGGGCACCATGTCCTCGTAGCAGCGGGAGAAGAGGTCGTCCCCGTGCCCGGCCTCGCCTTTCCGGAACTGCCGGGTGGCCGCGTTGCCCTGGAGCATGAGCGGGTAGAAGCGGCCCTCCCACTCCCAGCCCTGGACCCGCGGCTCCCTCTGGACGATGCGCGGCGCGACGTCGCGGTACTTCGGGTCGATGTGCCGGTCGAAGGTGTGGGCCGGCTCGACCACGTGGTCGTCGACGGAGATCAGCTTGACCTCGGGCCTCAGCATGGGTGCCTCCCTCGTACGTCCGCCACGCCACGGCCCCGGAGGAGCCCGTGGCGTGGCCCGCGTATCCTTTACAGGTTAGGGACGGGTCCCCCGGGCCGCAAGGAGCCGAAGGTCCCGACTTCGTTGCTCAGAGCCGCGTGGTCGTGTTCGAGCGGGCCGCCTGGAAGGGCGTGCGGATGCTCTGGCCGCCGTCGACGACGAGCGCCTGACCGGTGACGTTCCTCGACAGGTCGCACGAGAGGAAGAGGATGGCTGCGGCGATGTCGGCCGTCTCGGCCGGCGGCCCGATCGGCGACGGGTGCTTCTCCCACGGGGCGAGGAGCCCGGCCTCGCGGAGGGCCACGATGCGCGGCGTCGACACCGAACCGGGCACCACCGCGTTGATCCGCAGTCCCTCGGGCCCGAGCTCCTCGGCGGCCGAGCGGACGAGGGAAAGCAGCCCCGCCTTCCCGGCGCCGTAGGCGGCGTGGCTGGCCGAGGAGAAGAGGCCCGAGACCGACGAGACGAAGACCATCGTCCCGCCGGAGCCGGCGACCATGGCCCGGGCGCCGGCCTGGAGGGAGAAGAACGCGTGCCGCAGCGTGATGTCGAGCTGGGCGTCCCACGTGGCCTCGTCGAGGTCGAGCACGCTCCCCCACTCGGCGAGGCCGATGACGTCGACCAGCCCGTCGAGTCCGCCGAGGGACTCCGTGGCCTCGGCGAAGAGGCGCTCCACCTCGTCACGGCGGGTGGCGTCGCCCGAGCCGGCCACGCCGCCGATCTCGCCGGCCACGTGGCGGGCCCGGTCCTCGACCACGTCGACCACGAACAGGCGGGCCCCTTGCTGGGCGAGGGCGTGGGCGGCCTGGCGGCCCATCCCGTAGCCCCCGCCGAGGACGACGAAGCGCCGGCCGTCCAGCCGCAGGAACGAGGCGAAGTCGGGTACCGGGGTGTCGTCGTGCGCGGGCAGGGGCGTCGGCTCGGCCATGGTCGCTCCTCGGTTCGCTCGGTCACCCCGTCGGGCGGGTGACCCCAGGTTGGCACCGCTCGGTGCCCGCCGCCCGACGACGGCGCGGGTCCGCCCGGGATGTCGGGCCGGGCCCGCCGACCACTACCGTGGCCCCGACGACGGGGATGGACGAGGCCCATGATCCTTGAACGCGAGCGCATCGAGCACGTGGAAGTGCTGACCCTCAACCGGCCGGACGCCGCCAACGCCTTGAACCCCGAGCTGTTGACGGCGCTCTCCACCGCCTTCGAGGAGCTCGCTCACGACGACGAGGTGCGGGTGCTCGTCCTGACGGGGTCCGGCGACCGCACCTTCTGCGCCGGCATGGACCTCCGGGCCTTCAGCGAGCGCCGGGCGGAGGAGCCGTCGGGCGACGAGCCGAGGAACGCCGCCGGCGGCCCGCCGTTCTCGCTCCTGCGTGAGGGCTACGACAAGCCGGTCGTCGCCGCGGTGAACGGCTCGGCGGTGGGCGGCGGCTTCGAGCTCGTGCTCGGCTGCGACCTCGTGGTGGCGGCCGACCACGCCCGCTTCGGGCTGCCCGAGGTGCGCCGCGGCCTCCTCCCGGCCGGCGGCGGCACCCTCCTCGGCACCCGCATCCCCCTCAACCTGGCCCTCGAGGTCGCCCTCACCGGGCGCTACGTGAGCGCCGAGGAGGCGGCGGCCTGGGGCCTCGTCAACCGGGTGGTGCCGGCCGGGAAGCTCCTCGAGACGGCGCTCGAGCTGGCGAACGAGGTGGCGGCCAACGGCCCGCTCGGGGTGAAGGTGACCAAGCGGCTCACCCGACGGGCGGTGGCCGTCGACCCGCAACTGGGATGGGGCACGCCCGAGGAGCTGGCCGAGGTCTTCGGGAGCGAGGACGCCAAGGAAGGGGCGCTGGCCTTCATCGAGAAGCGGACGCCGCACTGGCAGGGGCGCTAGGCGGTGCCGGGGCGAAGGGTGGCCATCGTCGGCGCCGCGCTGTCCGACATCGGCCGGGTCGACGACAAGACCGACTTCGAGCTCGTGCAGCAGGGCTCGGCCCGCGCCCTCGCCGACGCCGGACTCACGAAGGACGACGTCGGCGGCTTCGCCAGCACCGGCACCGGCCAGCTCCCCCCGGTGGAGGCGGCCGAGTACCTGGGCCTCCGACCGTCGTGGGTGGACGGCACCGGGGTCGGCGGCTCGGCCTGGGTGTTCATGGCCGCCCACGCCGCGACGGCCATCTCGGCCGGCCTCGTCGACGTGGTCCTCCTCGCCTATGGCTCGACCACCAGGGCCGACCTGAAGAAGGGCCGTCGGGCGACGGCCAACGTCTCGCTCGGCCAACGCGGTCCGGCCCAGTTCGAGGCGCCGCTCGGCCTGACCCTCATCGGCCGCTACGGCATGGCCGCCCAGCGCCACATGCACGAGTACGGCACGACCCTCGACCAGCTGGCCGAGATCGCCGTGTCGGCTCGCTACAACGCCTCGCTCAACCCCGAGGCCTACTACCGCGACCCCATCACGGTGGAGGAGGTGAACAGCGGGCCGGTGATCGCCTCGCCGTTCACGAAGGGCCACTGCTGCATCAGGAGCGACGGGGGCGGGGCCGTCGTCCTCGCCGCCGAGGACCGGGCCCGCGACTGCGCCCGCCCCCCCGTCTTCATCCTCGGCTCGGGCGAGGCGACGAGCCACACGACGATGTCCGAGTGGGAGGACGCCGCCGAGTCTCCGTGCGTGCGGTCGGGCCGCGACGCCTACGCCCGGGCCGGGCTCGGACCGGCCGACGTCGACGTGTGCCAGCTCTACGACTCGTTCACCTCGACCGTCCTCCTCACGCTCGAGGGGCTGGGGTTCTGCGAGCGGGGCGAGGGCGGGCCGTTCGTGGCCGACGGCCGACTCCGGGTGGGCGGAGCCCTCCCGACGAACACGGACGGCGGCGGGCTGTCCCACTGCCATCCGGGCATGCGGGGCATGTTCCTGCTCGTCGAGGCGGTGCGCCAGCTCCGCCACGAGGCGGAGGGTCGCCAGGTGGAGGGGACCGAGGTGGCCGTCGTCAACGGGACCGGCGGCTGGTTCTCCTCCAGCGCCACGATGCTCCTCGGGCGGGACTGACGTGGCGCCCGAGGCCCCGCAGGTCGACGAGTCCACCGAGCAGTGGTGGGCCGCCCTCGGCGAGGGCGAGCTGCTCGTGCCGCGCTGTGAGGCCTGCGGTCGGCTCCACCTCTACCCCCGTCGCTTCTGCCCCTACTGTTGGAGCACCGCGCTCACCTGGGAGCAGGCGTCGGGTCGGGGCAGGGTGTACACGTTCTCCACGATCTACGTGAACGACCTCGGCTCCTTCGGCGCCGAGGTGCCCTACACGGTGGCCGTCGTCGAACTCGCCGAGGGCCCGCGGCTCGAGGCCCGGCTCGCCGGCTGCCCGCCCGAGGAGGTGGTGATCGGGATGCCGGTCGAGATGGTCTTCGAACGGCGCGAGGACGGGGTGACGGTGCCGACCTTCGGACCGGTCAAGGAGGTCTCGTGAGCGGGAGCGGGCCGACCACACTCGACCTCGAGCGGCGCGGGGCGGTCCTCCAGATCGCCCTCGACCGCCCGGAGGCCCGGAACGCCATCGACAGCCTCATGCGTGACGAGCTGACCGAGCTCTTCTTGTCGTCGGACGCCGACCCGGCGGTGCGGGCCATCGTCGTGACCGGGAAGGGCGCCGACTTCTGCACGGGGGCCGACCTGATGCCCGCCGGCTCGCCCGACGCGGCGCGCACGCCGCCCACCCTCGCCATCGACTACCGGCGCCACTTCCCGGCCTGGCACCGCCTGTTCCAGACCTACTGGGAGCTCGAGACCCCGGTCGTGAGCGCGGTGAACGGGACGACGGCCGGCGTCGGCTGGATGCTCGCCCTCCTGGCCGACCTCGTCGTGGCGGGCGAGGGCGCCCGATGGACCCACGCCTTCGCCCGTCGGGGGATGGTGCCCCACGCCGGCGACCCGTTCTTCCTGCCGCGGGTGCTCCCGTTCCACCGGCTCAACGAGATCGCGCTCCTGTCCGAGCCCGTCACTTCGGAGGTCCTCGCCGGGTGGGGCGTGGTCAACCGCCTCGTGGCCGTGGCCGAGGTGCTCGCCACGGCGGGCGAGCTGGCCGACCGGTTGGCCGCCGGGCCCACCCGCTCGCTCGGTCTGGCCAAGCGCCTCTACCGCCGCTCGCTCGTGAGCGACATGGCCACGGCCTTCGCCGAAGAGGTGACGGCCACCGCCCTCGTCTCCCAGACCCACGACCGGAAAGAGGGGGTGAGCTCCATGATGGAGCGGCGGCCGCCCGATTTCACCGGCACGTGAAAGGAGCCGGGCCGGCCTTGTCAAAATATTTAGTCTCGTTTAAATTCTGGGGACGCGGCCCGGTGGGCTGGACGAGGCCGCCCCTCGGGGACCGGCCATCCGGACAGGAGGCAGGACTGTCGTGACCGACCTCTATTACGACTTCCGCTCGATCGACTACCCGATCATCGACGCCGACGCCCACGTGCAGGAGCCGCCGGAGCTCTGGGTCGAACGGGCGCCGGCCTCCATCAAGGACCGGGTCCCGAGGGTCGAGCACCGCGAGGACGGCGACTACTGGCTGTTCGACGGCGGCACCCGCGAGGCCGGCCTCGGCCTCACGGCCTGCGCCGGCAAGAGCTACCTCCAGTTCCAGCGGGAGGGCCTCCGCTACGAGGACCTCCGGCCGGGCATGTTCGAGACGAAGGCCCGACTCGCCGACCTCGACATCGACGGGATCCACGCGCAGGTCCTCTACCCGAGCGTCACGCTCGGCGGGGCCAAGACCTACGCCGACGACCCGGACCTGCAGCGGTTCTGCGTGCGGGCCTACAACGAGTGGCTGGCCGAGTTCTGCGAGCAGTCCGACGGCCGGCTCGTCCCCCAGGCCATCGTCCCCACGACCGGGACGAAAGACGCTCTCGAGGAGCTCCACTGGGCGCTCGACCACGGCCACCGCGGCGTCATCCTGTCGCGGATGCCCAACGGCGGCTTCGACGTCTCCCCCGAGGACGACACGTTCTTCGGCCTGGCCGAGGAGGCGGCCATGCCCGTCGCGGTGCACATCGGGAGCTTCCTCCGCGACAACCCGAACCTCGTCTTCCGGCGCTCCGACGAGCTCGCCATGCTGGGCTCGGCCGGGGCCTCGAAGGCCGGCGGCCACACCATCCCGGTGGCCTCCGACTTCATCTTCGCCGGCATCTGGGAGAAGTTCCCGCACCTCTTCGTCGTCCTCGTCGAGTCGAACATCGGGTGGATCCCCACCCTCCTCGAGCAGACCGACGACATGTACCTCCGCTACCGGTGGTTCACGGACGCGGTCAGCAAGATGACGCCGATGCCGAGCGAGATCTTCCACCGCCACTTCTGGGCCACGTTCATGATCGACAGCGTCGGCCTCGAGCTCCGGCACCGGTTGAACATCGACCACCTCATGTGGTCGACCGACTACCCCCACACCGGCACCGACTGGCCCAACTCACGGGTCACCCTCGACCGCAACTTCCGGGGCATGCCGATGGCCGAGGTGAAGAAGATGACCCACGACAACGCCAAGGCCCTCTACGGCCTCGACCACATCCCCGACCGGCTGCCCATCTGACGCCGGTCGCCGAGCCCGGTAGACCAGTGCCATGCACGACCTCCTGATCGCCGGCGGCACCGTCGTCGACGGCACGGGGGCGCCGCCCCGCCGGGCCGACGTGGCCGTCAGCGACGGCCACGTCGCCGCGGTCGGCCAAGGGCTGGGCCCGGCCGCCGCGACGCTCGACGCCGAGGGGTGCCTCGTCACGCCGGGCTGGATCGACCCCCACACCCACTACGACGCCCAGGCCACCTGGGACGACGAGCTCTCGCCCTCCGGTTGGCACGGGGTCACCACGGCCGTGCTCGGGAACTGCGGGGTCGGCTTCGCCCCGGCCCGACCGGACCGGCGGGCCTGGCTCGTCGGCCTCATGGAGGGGGTCGAGGACATCCCCGGCGAGGTGCTCTCCGCCGGCCTCCACTGGGGGTGGGAGACCTTCGGCGAGTACCTCGACGTCCTCGACCGCCTGCCCCGGACCCTCGACGTCGCCGCCCAGCTGCCGCACGGCGCCGTGCGGGCGTACGCCATGGGTGAGCGCGGGGCGAGGAACGAGCGGGCCACGCCGGCGGACATCGAGCAGATGGCGGGCCTCGTGCGCGAGGGCCTCCTCGCCGGCGGCGTGGGCTTCACGACGTCGCGCACCCCGGTGCACCGGGCGGCCGACGGCGAACCGGTGCCGGGCACCTACGCCGAGCCCGACGAGCTCCTCGGCATCGGGGCGGCCCTGCCGGCCTCCGACGCCGGCGTGCTCGGTGTGACGACCGACTTCGACGACGAGGAGCGCGAGCTCGGGTGGATGGTCGAGCTGGCCCGGCTGAGCGGCCGGCCGGTGACGTTCTCCCTCGTCCAGCGGGACGACGACCCCGAGCAGTGGCGACGGCTCCTGGCGGCCGCCGAGACGGCGAACCGTGAGGGGGCCCGCCTCGTGCCCCAGGTGGCCGGCCGGCCCACGGGCATCCTCATGGGCCTCGAGGGCACGGTCCACCCCTTCTTCCGCAACCGGGCCTACCTCGAGCTGGCGCCGCTGCCGCTGCCCGAGCGGGTGCGGCGGATGCGGGACCCCGACGTGCGCCAGCGCATCCTCGACGAGCCGCTCCCCCGCGGCGCGACGGCCCGCCTCTACGCCACCGCCTTCGACAAGCTGTTCCGGCTCGGCGACCCGCCCGACTACGAGCCACCGCCCGGGGCCAGCGTGGCCGCCATGGCCGAGCGGGAGGGGCGGCCGCCGGCCGCCGTGGCCTACGACCTCCTGCTCGGCCGGGAGGGCCGCGAGCTCCTCTACTTCCCGCTCCTCGGCTACGGCGACGGCGACATGGAGAGCATCCGGACGATGCTGCTCGACGGGCGGACGGTCCTCGGCCTGGCCGACGGCGGGGCACACTGTGGCTTCGTGTGCGACGCCAGCCAGCCGACGTTCATGCTCACGCACTGGGCCCGTGACCGCACCCGCGGGCCGCGGCTCCCCCTCGAGCTCGTCGTGCGCATGCTGACCGCCGACCCCGCCGACCTCTACGGCATGGCCGACCGGGGGCGGCTCGAGCCGGGGCTCCGGGCCGACGTGAACGTGGTCGACCTCGACCGGCTGGCGCTGCACCCGCCCGAGATGGTCCACGACCTGCCGGGGGGCGGCCGCCGCCTCGTCCAGCGGGCCAGCGGCTACCGGGCCACGCTCGTGAGAGGGGTTCGCACCTACGAGGACGGGCAGCCGACCAGCGCACGACCGGGCCGCCTCCTCCGCCAGGCGGCGGCGTGACGAGCGCGCCGGCGCCGGCCGGGACGACGCGCCGCGCCGCGGTCCGGGCGGCCCGCAAGCCCTCGCGGCGCGAGCAGGTGCTCGTCACCGCCGAACGGCTCTTCACCGAGCACGGCTTCCCCGGCACCGGGATCGACGACATCGGCGCGGCGGCCGGGGTGACCGGGCCGGCCATCTACTACTACTTCCGGACCAAGCACGAGCTCCTCGCGGCGGTCCTCACCCGCCTGACCGAGGAGCTCTACGAGGCCTCCCTCGCCGTCACGGTTGAGGGGCACGAGCCGGCCGAGGTGCTCCGCCGGCTGGCCGTCGTGCACGTCGAGCACGTGTTCGACCACCGGGCCCTCATCGGCATCTCCGTGGCCGAACAGCCCAACATGGCCGCCGTCGACCTCGGATCTTCGGTGGCCACCGAGCGGTCCTTCCTCGACCTGTGGGTGAAGGCGCTGCGCCAGGCCCGGCCCGAGCTCGACGCGAGAAGCGCCCGCAGCGTGGCCTTCGCCGCGCAGTGGCTGGCCTACGGGGTGAGCTTCACCCGCATCGGCGACACCCCGACCATGCGTCGGCGCTACGTCGACATGACGATGGCCGTCCTCGGCGCCCACCTCGCAGAGCCACGAGCGGGCAACGGGCGGACCCGCTAAGCCCGTCGATGGACCTCGAGTGGAGCGCCGAGGACCGGTCCTTCCGGGACGAGGCCCGCGAGTGGCTCCACGCCAACGTGCCGAAGGAGCGTCCACCCGACGACGGCCCGGCGTTGCGGGCGTACGACCTCGCCTGGCAGGCCACCCAGTTCAAGGCGGGCTGGGCCGGGATCTCCTGGCCCGTCGAGTACGGGGGCCGGGGGCTGTCGCTCCTCCACCAGATGATCTGGCACGAGGAGTACGCCCGGGCCGGCGCCCCGAACGTGGGCACCGAGTTCGTCGGCCTGAACGACGCCGGCCCCACGCTCATGCTCCACGGGCGCCCCGACCAGCAGGCCGCCTACCTGCCGGCGATCCTCCGCGGCGAGGCCATCTGGGCCCAGGGCTACTCCGAGCCCGGGGCCGGCTCGGACCTGGCGGCCCTCTCGACGAGCGCGGTCGTCGACGGCGACGAGCTCGTCGTCACCGGCGAGAAGATCTGGACGAGCTACGCCGACATCGCCGACCACCAGGAGCTGCTGGTGCGCACGGACCCCGAGGCCGAGCGGCACCAGGGGATCAGCTGGGTGATCTGCGACCTCGACCCGCGGCCGGCCGGGCTCTCGGTCTCGACCATCGAGTCCATCTCGGGCATCCACCGACTCTGCCGGGTCACCTACGACGGCGTGCGGATCCCGCTCGACCACGTCGTCGGGCCGCTGCACGGCGGCTGGGGCGTCGTGTCCTCGAGCCTCTACCTGAAACGGGGGACCGGCCGCATCGCCGACCAGGTGGCCCTGGCCCACGTCGTCGAGCAGCTCGTGGCGCTGGCCGGCGAGGTGACCGGGCCCGACGGCCGACGGCCGGCCCTCGCCGACGACGAGCTGGCCCGGCGGCTGGGGCGAGCCCGGGCCGAGGTCGCCGCGCTGCGGGCCATGACCTACGCCGAGCTCTCCCGGGTGGCCCGCGACGGCACACCCGGACCCGAGGGCTCCCTCGGCCGCCTCTACCACGCGCGGCTCAGCCAGGACGTGCGGCGCCTGGCCGTCGACCTCCTCGGGCCGGCGATGCTCGACCTCGACGAGCGCGGGCTCACGAAGGAGTACCTCTGGAGCATGACCGAGACGGTCGGGGGCGGCACGAGCGACGTCCAGCTGAACGCGGTGGCCGAGCGGCTGCTCGGGCTGCCCCGGAGCCGCTGAGCCGGTGAACCTGCTCCCCGACGCCGCCCAGCAGGCCCTCGTCGACGCGGCCGAAGCCGTCCTCTCGTCGGGGGACGCCGACCCGGCGGTCCGCTTCGCCGCTTGGGCGGGACAGGGGCTGTTCGCTCCGGCGGCCTCCCTCACCGAGCTCTCGCTGCTCGGCCGGACGCTCGGCCGCCACCTGGCGACCGGGCCCTACCTCGGCACGGCGCTCGCCGTCCGGCTCGCCGCGGCGGGTGGCCACGACCACCTCGCCGAGGAGCTGGCCGCCGGCCGCCGGCCGGTGGCCCTCGCCCAACCCGTGGACCGCGCCGCCCCGGAGGGACGGCTCCTCGTCTTCGACGACCCGCGGGCGCCGCTCGTCCTCGTGGTCACGCCGGCCGGAGCCACGCTCCACCCCACCGGGGGGACCACGCCGGTCGCCCGGCACGGGCTCGACCCCCTCGTGCCCATGGCCGAGACCGAGCTGGCGCGCCCGGCCCTGGCCGGCACCGAGGGCGACCGCCCGTTCCTCGAGGGCACACTCCTCGCTGCGGCGCTGGCCGCCGGCCTCGCCGAGGCCACCCGGGACCGCTCGGCCGCCCACGCCCGCACCCGTGAGCAGTTCGGCCGGCCCATCGGCACCTTCCAGGCGGTGGCCCACCGGTGCGCGGCGATGGCCATCCGGGCCGAGGCCGCCACGTGCCAGGTCTCCTTCGCCGCCCTCTCGCTCGACGCGGCCGAGCCCGACGCCCCCCTCCAGGTGGCGGCGGCCAAGGTGGTGGCGGTGGACGCGGCGATCCACAACGCCACCGACGACATCCAGAACCACGGCGCGGCCGGGTGCTCGGCCGAGGACGACGCCCACCTCTACCTGAAGCGGGCCTGGGTCACCGAGCACCTCTTCGGCCCGTCGCACCGTCATCTCGGCGCCCTCGCCGGCGCCCCGGCCCTGCAGGAGGCGCCGGCATGACGGCGCGCTGGCAGCCGCCGCTCTTCGAGCTCGCCGACCGCCGACCTGACGACCCGGCGGTGGACGACGGCGTCCGGGCCGACACCTGGGGCGAGCTCGACCGGCGCACCCGGGCCCTCGCCCACGGCCTCGACGCGCTGGCCGGCGGCCCGGGCCGCCACGTCGCGCTCGTGGCCGACAACCGCACCGAGTTCATCGAGGTGGCCCTGGGCTGCCTGCGGGCCGGCCTCGTCTACACGCCGGTCAAGAGCAACTGGAAGGCCAACGAGGTGACCAAGGTGCTGGACGACGCCGGCACCACGCTGGTGGTGACCGACGTCGAGGGGGGCCGGGCGGCGGCCGCCGCGGCCGGCCTCCCCGTCGTCGACCTCGACGACGACTTCGAGGGCTGGGTGGCCCAGGCGGACGACGGCCCGGTCCCCTACGAGCGGGCCGGCCGCAAGCTCACCTACACGTCGGGCACCACGGGGCGGCCCAAGGGCGTCGTCCTCGCCGGGGCCGGCGGAGCGCCGTTCCCGGAGGCCTTCGTGGCGAGCACCGGCCAGGCGGTGGCCATCGGTCTCCCCCGCGACGGGACCCACCTGTTCGTGTCCCGGCTGTTCCACGGGGCGCCGCTGACGTTCGGCCTGGCCGCGCTGGCCCGAGGGGCGGCGCTGCGGATCATGCGGACCTGGGACGCCGCCGACGCCCTCGTCCTCCTCCAAGACGGTGTGAGCTCCAGCTGCATGGTGCCGACGATGTTCCGCCAGTTCCTCGCCCTCCCCGAAGAGACCCGGGCGGGCTTTGCCGCCCCCCTGCTCCGCGTGGCCCACGGCGGCGAGCCCTGCCCGGTGCCGCTCAAGCAGGCCATGGTCGACTGGTGGGGGCCGGTCTTCACCGAGTACTACGGCTTCTCCGAGGGGGGCATGACCGTCGCCACCCCCGAGGACTGGTCCGCCCGCCCCGGGACCGTCGGCCGGGCGGTGCGGGGTCGGCGGATCATCATCGTGGGCCCCGACGACGAGGAGCTGCCGGTCGGCCGAGAGGGCACGATCTACTTCGAGTCCCCCGACGGCTCGTCGTTCCACTACCACGGGGACGAGGCCAAGACCTCGGCCGCCCACCGGGGCCGGGCTTTCACCGTCGGTGACATCGGGCGGGTCGACGAGGACGGGTACCTCTACGTCACCGGCCGGACGGCCGACGTCATCGTGGTCTCGGGCGTGAACATCTACCCGGCCGAGATCGAGTCCGAGCTGTCGGGCACCGACGGGCTGGCCGACCTGGCCGTCGCCGGTGCCCCCGACCCGCTGCGGGGCGAGCAGGTCGTGGCCTTCGTGGTCCCCGCCCACGACGTCGAGCCGGTCGAGCTCCTCGCCCGCCTCGAGGGCCTGGCGGCGGCCCGCCTGGCCGGCAACAAGCGACCCCGGGCCTACCGCCTCGTCGAGGCCCTCCCGAGGGACCCGACCGGCAAGCTCTTGCGCAAGGACCTCCAACAGCTCCTCTCGGCCGAAGGGCCGACCGGGGCGCCAACCGAAGGAGCACCGTGAGCACCATCCCCCCGCTCGTCAGCCTCGACGACCACCTCATCGAGCCGCCCGGTGTCTGGCAGGACCGGGTGCCCGCCAGGTACAAGGACGTGGCCCCGCGGCTCGAGACCCACGCCGGCGACGCCTTCGTGCTGCGCGACGGGCGCTACGTGGCCAACCCCGGGGGCAGCGCGCCGGCCGGCAACTGGTGGCACTACGAGGACCGCTACTACCCGGTCATCCGCTACATCGCCTCGGCCGGCTACCCGCCAAGCCACGACGACAGCAAGACCGTGACGCTCGACGACATGCGCCCGGGGTGCTGGCAGCCGAAGGCCCGGCTCGAGGACATGACGCTGAACGGGGTCGAGGCGTCGCTCTGCTTCCCCAACTACCCCCGGTTCTGCGGGCAGATCTTCTACGAGGCCGAGGACCACGACCTCGCCCTCCTCTGCGTCAAGGCCTACAACGACTTCATGGTCGAGGAGTGGTGCGCGGGGAGCGACGGCAGGCTCATCCCGCTCTGCCTCGTCCCGCTGTGGGACCCCGAGCTGGCGGCGGCGGAGGTCAGGCGCAACGCGGCAAGGGGGGTGCGGGCGGTGGCCTTCTGCGAGCTGCCCAACTGGCTGGGGCTGCCGAGCATCCACACCCGCCACTGGGACCCCCTCTTCGCCGCCTGCGACGAGACGGGGACGGTCCTCTGCATGCACATCGGCTCGGGCACGAAGACCGTGAAGACCTCCCCCGACGCCCCGGCGGTGATCGGCACCGTGACGATCTTCATGAACAGCGCGGCGTCGATGGTCGACTGGCTGTGCTCGGGCGTGCTCGGTCGCTTCCCCAACCTGCAGCTCCTCTACGCCGAGTGCCAGATCGGCTGGATACCGTTCGTGCTCGAGCGGGCCGACGACGCCTGGCGCACCCACCTCTGGGCCCACGACGAGGACCGCCACGAGCTGCCCTCCACCTACTACCCCGGCCGCATCTTCAGCGCCTTCTTCAAGGACGACGTGGGCATCGGCCTCCTCGACCAGATCGGCCCCGACCAGGTGGTGTTCGAGACCGACTACCCGCACATGGACGGCACCTGGCCCCACACGCCGAAGGTGGCGGCCGAGCTGTTCGGGCACCTCGACCAGGCCACCGTGGACAAGATCTCCCGGGGCAACGCCAGGCGGCTCCTCGGCCTCGCCTGAGCAGCCAGGCCGGGGGGCGGCGGGGGACCCGGCGGTAACGTGGCTACGACCGGCGGCTCTCGGAGGACCATGGTCGCGCCGTTCATCATCGATGCCGACACCCACATCACCGAGCCCGGTGACGTCTGGACCTCCCGGGTGCCGGCCCGCTTCGTCGGCCAGATGCCCCACCTCGTGCGCAACGAGAAGGGCGTCGACGTCTGGATGCTCGGCGGCCAGGTCATCTACCGGGCGGGGGTCACCGCCCCGGCCGGCTGGCCGAACTGGCCGCCCGAGTTCCCGCCGACGATCGAGGACTGCCACCCGGCGGCCTACGACGGGCAGGCCCGCCTCGAGTACATGGACGAGACGGGCATCTGGGCCTGCGCCCTCTACCCCAACATCGGGGGCTTCGGCAGCCAGCAGTTCCTCGCCATCGCCGACGACGAGGCCAAGCGCTGGGCGGTGCGGGCCTACAACGACTTCCTCTGCGACTGGACCTCGGTCGACCCGCGTCGCTTCGTCACGGTCATGTCGGTGCCGTTCTGGGACGTCGCCGCCGCGGTGGCCGAAGTCGAGCGGGTGGCCGGCCGGGGCTTCCGGGGGATCCTCTTCACCGGCGAGCCACAGCGCTTCGGCCTCCCGTTCCTCGCCGACCACTACTGGGACCCGCTCTGGTCGGTGGCCGAGGAGGCCGGGCTGCCCATCCACTTCCACATCGGCGGCGGCGAGGACGACTCGAGCGAGATGACCGACCGCCTGCCCGTCCAGGGCCACCCCGGGGCCACGGCCCACGCCGCGGTCGACCTCTTCTTGAAGAACGGCATCCAGTGCGCCGACCTCATCCTTTCGGGCGTCCTCCCCCGCTACCCGGACCTGAAGTTCGTGTCGGTGGAGAGCGGGACGGGGTGGGTGCCGTTCATGCTGGAGACGGCCGACTACAGCTACCTCGGGGCCTTCCGCAAGGGCCGGCAGCGCACCGAGGAACTGCTGCCCTCCGAGCTCTTCGCCCGCCAGGTGTACGTCACCTACTGGTTCGAGCAGGTGGCCCCGCACCGGCTCCTCGACGACCTGCCGCTCGACAACATCTTGTTCGAGACGGACTTCCCCCACACGGCCTGTCTCTACGGCAACATCGACGAGACGATCGAGCGGGGCCTCGCCGGGGCGACCGAGGACGTCCGGCGCAAGTTCCTCTGGGACAACGCCGCGGCCCTCTACCGCATCGAGGGGCCCGACGAGGCCGACCTGGCCCGCCTGGCGGGGGCGGCGTGAGGATCGCCCGGGCCCTCGTCGCCGGCCGCCCCACCTTCGGCGAGGTCGACGGCGAACGCTTCGTCCCGCTGGAGGGCGACGTGTTCGGCGAGCCCCGGCCGAGCGGCGAGGCGCTCGAGCGGGGTGGGCTCACGCCGCTCAGCCCGACCGACCCCCACCGGCTCTTCGCCGTGCTCGGCGGCTTCCACCCGCCCGAGGGGCCGCCGGAGGGACCGCGGCCCGACCCGCTCCTCGTCCCGAAGGTGGTCCCGGCCGTCGGCGGCGACGGGGCCGAGATCGTCTTCCCGTCGTTCTGCCGCACGGTGATGGCCGAGGCGGAGCTGGCGGTCGTCGTCGGCCGGCCGCTGCGCGGCGCCTCACCGGAGGAGGCGGCCGAGGGCGTCTTCGGCTACACGTGCTGCAACGACGTCACCGCACCCGAGCTCTTCCCGCAGTTCTACCTCTCGAAGTCGATCGACACGTTCGCCACCCTTGGCCCGTGGGTGGTGACCGACGTCGACCCGGCCGACATCCGGGCGGGCCTCGCCATCGTCTGCCGGGTCAACGGCGAGCGGGTCCAGGAGGGGACCACCCGCCGCTACAAGTTCGCCCCCGAGGAGGTGCTGAGCTACCTCTCCCGGTTCCTCACGCTCTCGCCGGGCGACGTGGTCACCCTCGGCACCCCCGACGCGCCGCCCGAGGTCCGCCCAGGGGACGTGGTCGAGGTGGAGGTCGAGGGCGTCGGCGTCCTCACCAACCGGGTGGTGGAGGACAAGGACGGCCCGGCGGCCGGCTCCTGACTCAGCCGGCCGGCGGGATGGGGACGATCTTCAAGCGGGTGAGGTCGAGCCGCTTGATGCGCCAGGCCCCGTCGGCCCCCCGCTCGTAGTCCTCCACGTAGTGGCCGTAGCCCTCGATCCCCTTCGGGTCGGGGAACTCCACCCGGTCGTACATGGACCAGATCGCCGTGGCCGTTTCCGGCCCGGTGATCTCGATCTCGGGCATGTGGCCGTGGTGGACGGTCGTGTAGTCGAGGAGCAGGTTGGCAACGAAGTCGACGATGGCCTCGCGGCCCTCGACCCGGCGGCGCCCGGTGCCCATGACGGCGTCGGGCGTGAAGACGTCGGCCCACTCGTCCCAGCGCTTCGTGTCCATCAGCCGGAAGTACCGGGCCTTCAACTGCTTGATGGCCTCGATGTCGACGAGGTCCTCGGGCGTCAAGGTCCCGCCCCCCTTCCTTGGGCCTCCCCGACGGGTCGCCCGCTCGTGCCGGACCGGATCAGCGGGCCGGCGACAAGATGCTCACCACCCGGTTCGTGTCGATGACGTAGGCATCGGGCGGGACGCTGGCCGGGACCTCGGCCACGATCGGCGAGGAGTCCACCGACTGCTCGGGAACGTACTTGCCGGCCGTCCAGATGACCACCTTGTTCTGCCTCGGGTCCCAGCCGATGCCGGCGAACACGTAGAAGCCGTTGTTCGTGGCCACGAGGGTCCTCGTGCCGGGGTCTCGGGGCGTGCCCATGAAGCTGTTGGAGATCTGCTTGTGCCAGACGAGCAGGTCCTCCCGGGCGTACTTCACCTGGACCAGCTCGACCGAGTGGTGGTACTTGCCGGCCAGGGTGGCCGTCTTGCTGCGGTCGGTGTCGGTGGGCTCGACGACGGCGATCGTGAACGACCGCGTGCCGTCGTCGTAGTTGTTGATCCAGGCCCCGCCGTAGCGGCCCCCGAGGTACTCGCGGACGGAGTCCATGAACTTCACGTACACCTGCATGGGCGGGTCTGGCGGCGCCACGCCCTTTACGTTCCCTCCCGGCACCACCCCACCAGTGTGCCCCACGCCGGGGTCCCGTAGCCTGGCGCCCCGGTCCGACCGGCTCCCTGGCCTGGAGGAATGCTCACAGCAGGCCGGCCAGGCGGTAGAGCACGAGCGACCCGGCCACGGCCACGTTGAGCGAGGCCCCGGCGCCGACCATCGGGATCTCGACCACGCCGTCGAGGACGGGCCAGGCCTCCTCGGGCAGCCCGAAGTGCTCGTGCCCGAGGCACACGATCGTCCGATCTCGGGCCGGCGGGAGCTCGGCCAGGCTCACGGCGTCCTCGGCCAACTCCACGCCCATCACCCGCCGGCCTTCGGCCCGGGCCGCCTCGAGCCAGGCCACCCGGTCGCCATCGACCCAGTGCAGGCAGGGCGGCCGGCGCAGGGTGTTGCCCCGGCTGAGGGCCCGGCGGTAGTGGGCGGTGCGGGGCACGGCCACGCAGGCGCCGACGGCGTCACAGGTTCGCAGCAGCGTGCCGAGGTTGGCCTCGTAGGCCACCCAGAGCGGCGCCACCATGAGGTGGTCCCAGCACGGGTGGGGGCCCGGCCGCCGTCGGCGGCGGAGGTCGCCCGGGCGGTACTTCGTGGTGCCGCTCACCGGAGGTCCGGTGGGCACCTCCTCGACGGGCGGTGGTGACGTTCGCTCATGCGGTTGACGCGCTGCTCGGCGGCGCCGGGCCCTTGACGTCGGGACGGTGGAACGCTACTCGCCGGGGGACCCGGCCCGGTCAGAGGATGGTCGTGGACGCGGTCACCTGGTTGTTGGAGAGGACGGGGTCGGGGAGGGCCCCGGTGATCGACCCGTGGGCGCTCACCGGATCACCGGAGATGCCGGTCACGGCGATGACGATGACGAAGACGCCCTGGCGACCGAAGGTCGGTCGGTGGCAGGTGACCGTGTTGCCCGCGACGGTGCACACGTTCGAGTTGGGCTTGAGCAGCTTGAGCCCGGGCGTCGTCACGACGTCGGTGATGACCACGTTGGTGTCGCCGTTCGGTCCGCCGTTGCGGGCGGTGAGGACGATGGAGGCCGTGCCGGGCGCCGGGCCCGACTGGGCCTTCTCGCTGACCCGCAGGTCCGAACCGGCCACGTTGCTCAACGTGAATTCGCCCGGCGTGACCGTCGGGGAGACCGACGCCGACACGTTGTACGAACCGATGACCGTCCCGGCGGTGACGGTCGGCGAGATGGCCAGGCCCGCGGCATTGGTGGGCACCAGCGCCGTGTGCTCGCCGTCGAATTTGGCCGTCGCCTTGTGGGCGGGCGCGTTGAAGGTGACCGCGACCCCGGGGACCGGGTTGCCGAACCGGTCCCGGACCACGACGGTGAGCGGCGAGGCGAACGTGTACTCCCGGACGCCCGACTGGCCGTCGCCCGAGACGATCGCGACGTCGGCCGGCGCTCCGGCCGCGTCGGTGGCATCGAAGGCGGCCGGGGTGGCGACGCCCGCCGCGGTGGCGAGGACCTGGTAGGACCCGGCCAGCTCGCCGGCCATGAAGGTGGGGGTCGTCGCCAGGCCGGCGGCGTCGGTGGTGACGCTGGCCTGCGAGCTGCCCGAGAAGGTCCCCGTCGGGTTCGTGCCCGGGGCCCGGAACGTGACCACCACGCCGGGGACGGGGTTGCCGAACTCGTCGGTCACCTCGGCCACGAAGAGATCAGCGAAGGCGGTGCCGACCGTGGCCGACTGCCCGTCGCCCGAGACCACGGCGATGGCCGCCGGCGTCCCGGCGGTGTCGGTGGCGCCGAAGGTGGCCAGGATGACGACACCTTCGGTCGAGGCGACAACCTCGTAGGTGCCGACGACGTCGCCGGCGCTGAACGTGGGGGCGGTGGCCAGGCCGTCGGCGTCCGTCGTGACGCTGGCCTGCGGGCGGCCCGAGAAGTTCCCGGTCGGGTCGGCGCCCGGAGCGCTGAAGGTGACCGTGACGCCGGGGACCGGGTTACCGAACTGGTCGGTCACCTGGGCCACGAACGGCTCGGCGTAGGGGCTCCCCACCTTCGCCGATTGGCCCCCGCCCGAGACCGCGGCGATCCCGACCGGCGCGCCGGCGGTGTCGGTGGCCTCGAAGGCGGCCGGGGTGGCCACGCCGTCGGCGGTGGCGAGAACCTGGTAGCTGCCGGCGACGTCGCCGGCGCTGATGGTGGGGGCGGTGGCCAGGCCGTCGGCGTCGGTCGTGACGGTGGCCTGCGGGCTGCCCGAGAAGTTCCCGGTCGGGCCGGCGCCCGGGGCGCTGAAGGTGACCGTGACGCCGGGGACCGGGTTGCCGAACCCGTCGGTCACCTG